>NZ_CP192460.1:2500-1062500 GCF_050626955.1 Acidovorax facilis | reverse complement strand
CAAACAGAAGATTGGCACCATCTCGATGGGCGTCGTTGAGCTCGCGCGATACATCAGCCATCATGGGCTTGAGCAACTCTGCATGCCGCATCGCTTCTGCATACACCACATCGAACTGAACTTTGCCGTCCTCGATATAAGGCTTGAGTGCATCACCAAACGCAAAGGTGCCCGAGCGCAGATAGGTCGTAAGGATATGGTTATGCAGATCCAGCAATTCACGAAGCTTGGCAGCAAACCGCTCGGGGTACTTCAAGTCTTGCACCCGCAGGGCACGACGGGCAATCTTGTCTTCATACGCGGGGCCAATACCGCGACCAGTAGTTCCAATTTTTTCCGTTCCACCCTGTTCACGTGCAGCTTCACGCGCCACATCAATGGCTGCATGGAACGGAAGAATCAGCGGGCAAGCTTCGCTAATTCGCAAGCGTGAACGCACTTCGACGCCCGCTTTTTCAAGGCCTTCGATTTCCTCAAACAGCTTGGCTGCCGACAAGACAACACCATTGCCGATGTAGCACTTGACGCCTGGGCGCATGATGCCACTAGGGATCAGATGCAGCGCCGTCTTGACGCCATTGATGACCAGTGTGTGGCCCGCGTTGTGCCCACCTTGAAAACGGACGACACCTTGTGCACTTTCGGTCAGCCAATCAACCAGCTTGCCTTTGCCTTCGTCACCCCACTGGGTTCCGACCACCACTACGTTGCGACCTTTGGTTGCTTTCATCTCAAACCCAATTCAATTGTCAATTGCTTAAACAGCCTGCACGACCCAGCGGCCCGCAATCTGCACCAGTTCCCGATCACAGTGGAACTCGTCCACTTCGCTCTCATGCCCCGGCAAAACACAAACCACCGTCTCACCAGACGTGCGGAGTTCCGCGATGGCTGCATTCACTTCATCCGACTCTCCCCAGGGAGCACGGATAGCAGCTTTCAATGCCCGTGGAGAGACCACGCCCACTACCTGCTTGATATCCAGACTAAACCCAGCTGCGGGACGATTGCGGCCGAACACAGCCCCCACCTCGTCATAGCGGCCACCTCGAACGAGCGCATCGCTTGCGCCCGGGGCATAGATCGCAAAACGCGCACCGCTGTAGTAGGCATAGCCACGCAGATCGGCCAGATCAAAAGTGACAGCAGCCCCCTCAAGGCGGGATGCCAGCCAATTCAAATTTGATAGCACTTGAGATATACCAGGAAAGCGCTGGAAGGCTTTTTTAGCTTCAATCAACACACCCTGATCACCGTAGAGCTGAAGCAACGCCAACAAACCCTCGCGCGACTCCACAGGGAAATCTCGGGTCAATGCCGCGAGTTCAGCCGCGTCCTTGGCTGCCAGTGCCGCATGGATACCGCTCAACACCTGGGCATTCACGGACACGCCCGCCAGAAGATTGCGCACGATGCGCACATCCGCCAGATCAATCGTGGTGCTGGGCACATTGGCAATGCGCAAGCATTCCCGGGCGAGCTGCAACGCCTCAAGATCAGCCTCCAGCCCCGCATGTCCGAAGATTTCTGCGCCGAACTGGAGCGGCTCGCGGGTGGCATGCGGACGATCAGGCCGGGTATGCAACACTGGCCCGCAATAGCAGAGGCGAGTCACGCCCTTGCGATTGAGCAAATGCGCGTCAATTCGAGCGACCTGGGGGGTAGTGTCCGCTCGAAGCCCCATGGATCGCCCTGAGAGCTGGTCCACGAGCTTGAAGGTCTGGAGATCGAGGGCCTCTCCCGTACCTGTCAGCAGGGATTCAAGATGCTCCAGCAACGGGGGCATGACCAGCTCATAGCCGTAGCAGCGGGCTGTATCAAGCAGCCCGCGACGCAATTCTTCGATGTGCCGTGCTTCGGACGGCAAGACATCGGCAATGTGATCCGGAAGGACCCAAGCAGACATGGAAAAAAGGGGAGGCTGTTAAAACCGTGATTCTACTGGGAGCGGCGAAGAGCCCAGAGAGACTCCACCCGCTACCGGCTCTGGCGCTGTTCAGAACCAGAGCATCAACACGCCAGCAACGATTGCCAGCAAACCGAAAAACCGAATCTGGCCATCCTGCATCAGCGCAATCTGAGCGACTGCACGTCGCCAACTCTGAGGCGAAAGAAATGGCAGCAGTCCCTCAATCACCAGCACCAAGGCGAGCGCTGCCCAGAGGCTTTCCGAATCCACAGCGGCAGGATGTCGAAAATCAGCAGGGGACTACTTCCGGGGTGCTGCAGGCATAGCCGCAGAGTTTCCACCTCGGAATGTCTTGAAAAACTCTGATGACGAGGGGTCCAGAACCATTACATCGCTCTTCTTGTTGAAGCTGGATTTGTAGGCTTCCAGGCTCCGGTAGAACTGCGCAAACTGCGGGTCCCGCCCAAACGCATCGGCATAAATGCGCGCGGCTTCGGCGTCACCTTCGCCTTTGATCTTCTGAGCATCCCTGTAGGCATTGGCAATAGTGATCTCACGCTGGCGGTCTGCATCAGCACGAATTTTTTCACCTTCCGCCGCACCCGTAGAACGGAGTTCATTGGCCACGCGTTTGCGCTCGGCCTCCATGCGCCGATACACCGATTCCGTAATCGCCTCTACGTAGTCGACGCGGGTAATGCGAACATCGACAACATCCACACCCCACGGTTTGGCGCCGCGAACGGTCTCCAGCACTTCACGCTTCACATCCGCCATCAGCGCTTCCCGCTTCAGGGAAAGAAGCTCCTTGACGGTGCGCTTGTTGATTTCCTCCTGGAACGCATTGCGCACCACGCGATTGAGTTGCATCGCTCCGGCACTCTCATCCAGTCCAACGTTGCGGATGTACTCCGTTGGCTCGGAGATTCGCCACCGCACATACCAGTCGATGACCACCCGTTGCTTCTCCGCAGTCAACATGGGCTCCGTGTCACTGCTATCCAGTGTCAAAAGGCGTTTGTCGATGTACGACACGTTTTGAAAAGGCGGGGGCAGCTTGAAATTCAAGCCTGGCTCTGTGATCACTTCCTTGATCTGCCCCAATGCGTAAAGCACACCAAACTGGCGCTGGTCCACCACAAAAAGCATGGAGCTCATCAGGGCCAGCACCACCAAGAGGGTAGATGCAATAAATCCGACTCTGTTCACGAGTTGCTCCTAGCGAGATTCACGATCGCGTGTGCGACTGCTGTCACGCGCGCGGGGGTCATTCGAAAAAGTGGTCGAAGGGGCTGCAGGGACTGCAACGGGGGCCGTCGTATTTGCAGCGGGAGCATCCGATGCCCCCCCTCCGCTGGCGACACTTTGCATGATCTTGTCCAGTGGCAAATACAACAGGTTAGAACCCTGCCGTGATTCAACCAGCACCTTGGTTACGTTGCCATAAATCTGCTGCATCGCCTCCAGATACATGCGGTCGCGGGTCACCTGTGGAGCCTTCTGATACTCTGCCAGAATCGAAGAAAACCGCTGGGCATCACCTTGTGCCTGGGCAACAATCCGAGCTTTGTAGGCTGCAGCTTCTTCGTTCAAGCGCGATGCGGACCCCACTGCACGTGGAATCACATCGTTGGCATAGGCTTGGGCTTCATTCTTGGCCCGCTCACGCTCCTGCCCCGCTTTGAGGACATCGTCAAAGGAGGCCTGCACCTGCTCAGGTGGACGGACACCACCTTGCTGCAGATTGATACCCACCACCTCGACACCTACCTTGTAGCGATCCAAGATGGTTTGCATGAGTGTGCGGACACGGGGAGCGATCTGATCACGCTCTTCGGCCAATGCCGTATCCATGCGCATCTTCCCGACCACCTCCCGAACTGCCGTCTCCGCAGCTTGCACCACCGCATCCGAAGGGTTCTTGCTTTCAAACAGCCACGCGCGGGCGTCACTCAAGCGGTACTGGACCGCGAACTTGATCTCGACGATATTCTCATCTTCCGTGAGCATGGCCGACTCACGCAGACCGGTGCTCTTGATGATGCTGTCTCGCCCCACATCGGCAGACCGAATCTGGGTGACAAATACCAGTTCGTGGCGCTCGATGGGGTAAGGCAAACGCCAATTAAAACCTGCACCCACGGTGCTTTTGTACTTGCCGAACTGGGTAATGACCGCCTGCTGACCTTCCTGAACAATAAAAAATCCTGTTCCCATCCAGATCACAAAGACGATCCCAGCGATCAGCCCCACGCCCACACCAGCGCTCTTCATATCTGGCTGGAAGCCCCCCCCCGAACTACCACCGTTGCCCGGACCACGGCCACCGCCGTTCTTGGAGCCAAAAAAACCTCCGAGCTTCTTGTTGAGGTCGCGCCAAAGTTCATCAAGATCGGGCGGCTGTCCATTGCTAGGCCGCTGATCGCCGCCCCGATTTCCGGCTGGAGGAGGCGCAGCAGGACGCTCCTCCGGACGTGAACCGTCGTCTGCCTTGTTATCGTCGCCGCGCCCCCACCGAGGGTCATTCAGATTGAACATGCCCCGAATACGTTCTGGCAGCGAAGCCCAGCGTAGGGTGCGATTTTGAAAATTCATGCGCAAAGTCTCTGGTTCTCTGGATGGCATTGGTAATGCTGGCATTGTGCCCAATCAGGGCGCGGCCCCTGGCAATTCAATGGCGGCATCAGGGGTCATGCATTTTTGAGCGGCAAGTACCCTTAGCGAGAGCGCATGGCGCAGGGCATCCAACCCCTCACCAGAACGAGCACTCACGAACAAGCGCGGGAAGACATGCCCATCCACGTCGTACTGGTCTTCAAGAAGCGGGGGGCGCTGCTCAGCCTGTAGAGAATCCAACTTGTTGAACACAAGTATCTGGGGGATGTCAGCTGCACCAATCTCGTTCAAGACCTTTTGAACCTGAGCCATTTGTTCAGGAAAGCCCGGATTGGAGGCATCCACTACGTGGAGTAAAAGGTCCGCATCAATGGCCTCTTGCAACGTTGCCTGGAATGCATCCACCAAGCCATGAGGAAGGTCCCGAATAAACCCTACGGTATCCGAGAGGGATACCGATCGCCCAGCATCGCCCAAATAGAGTTGCCGTGTTGTGGTGTCCAGTGTTGCAAACAATTGGTCTGCAGCGTAGGCGCGAGCCTTCACCAGCGCATTAAAGAGCGTGGACTTACCAGCGTTGGTGTACCCCACCAATGAAATATTGAACGTATCGCGTCGCTCACGCTGCCTTCTCTGGGTGGTCCGCTGGCGCTTGACCTTCACGAGGCGCTCACGCGTGCGCTTGACAGCGTCGCCAATCATCCGACGATCCAGTTCAATCTGTTTTTCACCCGGGCCGCCGCGCGCACCAATGCCCCCTGTCTGGCGCTCGAGATGCGACCAGCGGCGCACAAGGCGGGTGCTGAGATACTGCAATCTTGCCAACTCCACCTGGAGTTTGCCCTCGTGGCTGCGGGCACGTTGCGCGAAGATTTCCAAGATCAACAACGTTCGGTCATTGACTGGAAGCTCAAGGTGACGCTCCAGGTTTCGCTGCTGCGCCGGACTGAGAGACTGATCGAACAAGACTTCCGCCGCGCCATGCATTTGTGCCAACGTACGGATTTCATCCGCCTTGCCACTACCAATAAACAAGGCCGCATCCGGTGCCTTGCGTTTGCACGTCAAGCGGGCGACAGGCTTCATACCAGCTGTCTGGGCAAGCAATCCCAACTCTTCGAGATCGGCGTCGAAGTGAGGAAGACCAAAATCAACCCCAACCAGAAGCACCGGGGTGCCATCTCCCGACGAAGCGGTCATCGATTGCAAAGTGGATTGCCCCCTCGCCCGATCAGGGCAAGACGCGAAAACGGCAACACAAACAACAACTTAAGCGTTGTTGCTATCTGCATCAGAGGTGTCGGCAGTAGAGAAGTTGACCGCGCGGCCCGGCACGATGGTGGAAATGGCATGCTTGTAGACCATCTGGGTGACTGTATTGCGCAGCAACACCACGTACTGATCAAACGATTCGATCTGCCCCTGCAGTTTGATTCCGTTCACGAGATAGATGGAAACAGGAACATGCTCCCGACGCAAAGCGTTGAGGAAGGGGTCTTGCAAAAGCTGGCCTTTGTTGCTCACGATATTCTCCGTGTTCAAAAATGTTGTTGTAAACCAGCACCTTACCACAGCACGGAGCACAACCCCGCCTCAGGATGCATGGCCCTTTGGAAACCCAGCCTTTGACTTACGCTTCCTCTTTATCAGCGAAAGGGTTGTGCGATGTCTTCATCTCTATCCGGAGCGGTGTACCCACCAAGTCGAATTCTTTGCGGAAGCGGCCCTCCAGAAAGCGCTTGTAGGCATCTGTGACGTGTTCCAACGAATTACCATGGATGATGATCACCGGGGGATTCATGCCCCCCTGATGGGCATATCGCATCTTTGGTCGGAACATGCCTGCGCGTTTCGGACTCTGAAATTGAACAGCTTCTAGCAACAGGCGCGTCAATACTGGCGTTGACATCTTGCAGGTTGCCGCCTTGTGGGCTTGGGCAATCGATGCCCACACCGGCCCCAAACCCTGCCGTTTTTTTGCAGAAATGAAATGCAAGGACGCAAATTTCAGAAATGCGAGCCGGGTCTCGATAGACCGCTCCAGCAACTGACGCTGGTAGTCATCAACGGCATCCCACTTGTTTACTGCAACAACCACGGCTCTCCCGCTCTCCAAGATGTACCCCGCAATGTGCGCATCCTGATCAGTGACACCCTGGGTAGCGTCGAGCAACAGCAGCACCACATTGGCCGATTCAATGGCTTGGAGCGTCTTGACGACCGAGAATTTCTCTATCGCCTCGAAAACTTTGCCCTTGCGGCGCAATCCCGCCGTATCCACCAATTCAAAGCGCTGCCCATTGCGTTCGAAGGGTACCGTGATCGCATCACGGGTCGTTCCCGGCATATCAAACGCAACCAGACGCTCTTCGCCGAGCCAGGTGTTGATCAGCGTCGATTTGCCAACATTCGGCCGACCTGCCACAGCAAGTTTGATGATGCCTTTCTCAGATTCAACATCAGAGTCGTCGGGGTCAGGAAGCTGAAGCGGCTCCAGCGCAATCTCCACCAGGCTTCGGATACCCTGCCCATGGGCAGCAGACACAGGGTAAACCTCGCCCAGACCCAACTCATAGAACTCGGCGAGTTGCACGCCTTCCAGCATGCCTTCTGCCTTGTTGGCAACAAGTACACAAGGTTTACCAAGGCGGCGCAAATAATTGGCGATGTCATGGTCTTGCGCAGATACACCTGCGCGCGCATCCACCACAAAAATGACCACATCAGCTTCGGCAACGGCCTGCTGCGTCTGCTTGGCCATTTCCTTGTAAATTCCGCTCGATGCATCAGGCTCAAAACCGCCGGTATCGATAACGATGTACTCGTGCTTGCCCTGCTTGCCATTGCCGTAATGCCGGTCACGCGTAAGCCCTGCAAAGTCCGCAACAATGGCGTCGCGGGACTTGGTCAGGCGGTTGAAGAGCGTGGACTTGCCGACATTCGGACGCCCCACGAGGGCGATAACTGGCTTCATTAAATAAAATCCATCAATCTGGACGGAATCCGTAGACACCACCATTGCGAGTAACTACCACCAACGTATCTGCGGCCACAGCGGGTGCTGCGGCGATGCCAGATCCGTCCGTGGCGATGCGGTTGAGCGGAGAACCATCCGTGCGGGATAGCAGGTGAACGAGGCCTGTGTCGTCCCCGACTACGACGGAACGACCCAACAACAAGGGCGCCGTCAGTTTGCGGTGTTTGAGCCTGTCGGTGGCCCACAGACGCGAACCATCGCTGCGACGCCACGCCATGACCGTGCCATTGCCCTCGGCACCGAACAGGGCCTCCCCGTCTCCATGCACGCCATCAGCACCACTGGCGGGTTGCGTCCAAGTCACTGCGCCTCTGGCAGCATTGACACAACCCACAGCCGCCTGGAAGGCACGTGCACAGATGGAATCACCTACTCTGCTGGTACGCCCAACCAACTCCACCAGTCTCTCAACATCGTTGGTCCCCCGCGCACTCGCCAAAGGAGCCTCCCAACGAACGCTGCCATTGTCTGGATTCAGACCTACGACACGGCCGGAAAACCCCGCAACCAAGGTATCTCCAACAGCCAGCAAAACGCCCGCCTGGCGCAAAACCAGAGGCTCACCGGGGCGCTGCTGACTCCAGAGTTTGCGGCCCGACACCGCATCAAATGCCGCCAAAGAACGATCGGCCGAAAGCACAAATACGCGCCCACCCGCAACGAGCGGGGGGGTGAATACTTGCGCAGCCAACGATTGACGCCACCGCTCGCGGCCAGCATCCAGAACGATCAAGGTATTGCTGCGGGAAACAACCGCAGCCGATTTTCCGTCGCTACCCACCCCCGCAGACAAAGGCTCTGAAAGCGCTACACGCCAAACGTCGCCACCGGTTCGGGCGTCGATGGCCGCCACAACCCCATCGGAGGAGGCAACAGTCACCACATTGCCTGCGGAATGGACATCAAGCGGCAATCCAGCAACGCTGCCAATGCGCGCAGTCCAAGCCTGCCGCACACCCAGCACCGCAACATTGGCCCCCAGATCTGCCGGCATCGGCTTGGAGCTCCCGCTGTTCCATAGCGAGCATCCAGCCAATGTGACAACCAGGACCGCTGAAGAAATGCACCGCAGGCCGAACACCCTGCCCTTTGCGCCGTCTTCACAAATGAATGCCATGGCTATTTCACCCCATCAATGGATCCGGCGGCAGCTACTGCAACACCTTGTGGAGAAACACCCAGAGCACCGAGCTTTACCTCCACAAGACGACGGTACTCCACCCCCTCCTCGAAGGACTTATAGGCCTTGGCATACTCCGCAATAGCTTCCGCACGCTTATCCTGCAACAGATAAATGTCTCCCTTGCGATCTGCAAAGACCGCTTCAAACTCCAAAGGAGCGCTGCCAGACAACTGCTTGAGTGCGTCGTCGTAGTTTTTTTGATCCATAAGCACGCTGGCCAAGCGCACCTTGGCCAATGCCTTGAGACCATCATCTCCCGACTGAGCAGCCACCCAGGCAAGAGCCTCCTTGGCGCCATCAGCATTGCCTGCCTCAACCATGGTCTTGGCCAATGCAAGCCCCGCCTGACTGGCCTGGGTAGTGCCCGCATACTTGGCCTTGAGGTCGGCAAACGCCTGAGCCATGCGCGCCTGGTCACCCGCTCGGGCAGCCACGTCTACAGCATCGTAGAGCGCTGCGGCCTGGCTTGCCTGCCGGTTCTGCCAATACTGGTATCCGTTCCAGGCGACCAAGGAGCCTGCCACCAAAATCAGCACGGAGCTGATGAGGGTGCCCCAGGTGTTCCAGAAATGCTTGAGCTGATCAAGCTGCTCTTGTTCTTCGAGATCAAGGTGATTTGCCATGGAATGTGTTCTGTTTAGCGGTTGGATTGTAGGTTGGAGGCCCAATCGGCCAGGGAATCTAGCGGATGGTCAGACTGCGCACCCACACCATCGCGCAATGACTTGACGACAACCATCCCCCGGGACAGCTCATCCTCCCCAAAGACCAGCGCATGCTGCGCGCCACTCCCATCTGCCTTCTTGAATTGGGATTTCATGCTGCCCATACCCTCGCCCCCTGCAGGCGCAGCATGCATCTGCACACTGAGGCCCAACTGTCGCAGGCGCTCGATGGTGGTCACAGCCACGGGCAGCGCCGCCACAGAGGGGATCACGGCATAGACATCAGGTACAAGGGCTGAGACCGTGCTGGTCTGCTCCTTGAGCAGTTCAAGCACACGCTCAACCCCTAGCGCCCAACCCACCGCCGGGGCTGCCTTGCCACCGATCTGCTCTATCAGATAGTCGTAGCGACCACCGCCACAAATGGTGCCCTGCGACCCCAGCTGATCAGTGACAAACTCAAAGACCGTAAGGTTGTAGTAGTCCATGCCCCGAACCAGCCGGGGGTTCACGGTCCAGGCCACATCATTGGCGCTCAGAATGGACTTCACTGCATCAAAGTGCGCGAGCGACTTTGGCCCCAGAAAATCAATCAATCGAGGCGCAGCCTCCACCACGGCCTGCATAGCGGGGTTCTTGGTATCCAGAATGCGCAACGGATTGCTATGCAAACGCCGACGCGCCTCCTCATCCAGCACCTCGACATGCTGTTCCAGGTACGAAATCAGCGCCGCTCGGTGCGCCTTGCGTTCATGCGGTTCACCCAGGCTGTTCAGTTCCAGGCGCACGTTCTGCAACCCCAGTTCGCGCCACAGCGAGTGGGCCAGAAGAATCAACTCCGCATCGACCTCCGCACCAGGAAAGCCGAGCGCTTCAGCGCCAATCTGGTGAAACTGGCGATACCGCCCGCGCTGCGGACGCTCATGGCGGAACATGGGCCCCATGTAGTAGAGGCGCTTGCCTCCGTCATACAGCATGGAATGCTCAGCAACTGCGCGAACCACCCCTGCAGTCGCTTCGGGACGCAAAGTGAGATGCTCGCCATTGAGACGATCCTCGAACGAGTACATCTCTTTTTCGACGATGTCCGTGACCTCACCGAGGCCACGAACAAACAGCGCCGTGGGCTCAACAATCGGCGTACGGATGTTGCGATAGGCATATCGAGCCATAAGGGTGCGGACCTTGGACTCCAGCCACTCCCATCGGGCGGATTCAGGAGGCAGGATATCGTTCATGCCTTTCACGGCCACCAGCTTTTCCGGCTTGGTCGACGAAGCGCTTTTTTCGTTACTCACAACTGTTCTTTTCTCTATCTGGCAACTATTCGAAGGACATCACCCACCATCTCAAGATAGCGGCTCAGTATCAATCAGGGTAAGGCGAGCAACGCTCAGGCCAAAGTCACAGCAGCGGCGCCAAAACGCTTTTCGATGTACTGCTCGACAATTTGGTGGAATTCATGGGCGATGTTGTCACCCCGCAGCGTCATCGCCTTCTCGCCGTCAATGAACACAGGGGCTGCTGGCGCCTCCCCCGTACCAGGCAGGCTGATGCCGATGTCCGCGTGCTTGCTCTCACCAGGCCCATTGACAATGCATCCCATCACCGCAACACGCAAGTTTTCGACGCCAGGATAGCGAACGCGCCATACAGGCATCTGGGCACGCAGAAAATCATCAATCTGCTTGGCGAGGTCCTGGAAGGTGGTGCTGGTAGTGCGACCACAGCCAGGACACGCCGTGACACTGGGAACAAATACACGCAAGCCCAGAGCCTGCAGTATCTCGGAGGCCACCACGACCTCCTGTGTGCGCGCTTCACCGGGCTGGGGCGTCAGAGACACGCGAATGGTGTCACCAATACCCTCCTGCAGCAACACAGACAACGCAGCAGCCGACGCTACTGTGCCTTTGGTTCCCATGCCTGCTTCCGTGAGTCCCAGGTGCAAAGGGTAGTCGCAGCGGCGTGCCAGTTCCCGGTACACAGAAATCAGGTCCTGCACACCGCTGACTTTGCAGGACAAGATGATTTGGTTGCCATCAAGGCCCATTTCTTCGGCCCGGCGCGCAGATTCAATGGCCGAGGTAATCAACGCCTCGTACATCACCTGGCGTGCTTCCCAAGGAGTAGCACGGCGGCTGTTGGCATCCATCAAATCAACCAGCAAGTCCTGGTCAAGACTGCCCCAATTCACACCAATACGCACGGCTTTGTTCCAGCGAATGGCTGCATCGATCATCTGGCCGAACTGCCGATCCCTCTTGTCGCCCTTGCCTACGTTGCCGGGATTGATGCGGTACTTGGAGAGCGCCTGTGCGCACTCAGGAAAATCCGTAAGAAGCCGGTGCCCGTTGTAGTGAAAGTCCCCCACCAAGGGGACGCTTTCTCCCATACGGTCCAATTGTTCACGAATGTAGGGTACTGCCGCTGCGGCCTCAGGGGTGTTCACCGTAATCCGGACGAACTCCGAGCCGGCCTGCGCCAGTTCCTTGACCTGAATGGCCGTGCCAATGGCATCCACGGTGTCTGTGTTGGTCATGGACTGCACTCGCACCGGAGCATCCCCGCCCACGGTCACCACGCGCGATCCCCACACAATCCTGGCTTGGCGGGACCGCCGTGGCAAAGGGGACGCCACCGCAATGGGCTCCATCTCACAAGGTAACCGTTCCATCATTTCACCTCGAAGCGAGCTACGTTCTCACGGGACACAGGCGTCAAGTCAAAAGGCTTTCCGCGCACAAATACCTCTGTCACGTCGGCACGACCAATCACCACGGCCAGCGGCATTTGGCCTGCGACAGACACCGACTCACCCGCCGCAAGATTCCTTTGCAACGCCACGGTGCCTGCGGAATCACGCACCTGCACCCAGGATTCGCTGCGCGCGCGCAGCACCAATGCCCCGGCCGGTGGCGTTGTAGCGCTTGCCGCCTCCAATGGGGCTGACGCAGCGTTGTTAGTAGCGGCAGCCGCAACGGCGGGAGCCGCGTCTGTGCGACCTGCCACTGACGGCAGAGAAACGTCGGGGATGCGCTGGGCAGCAGCGGGGATTGCATCCGACGCACCCGTGACAGCAGGGGCGGCCTGCTGCTCGACCACATTGGCCGGCGGTTGGATCGATGCGGGGGCAACAAGCGGGCTCGTTACACCGTCCTGCTGCCTGGGGAAAAAGACCAGAATCAGTGCCCCCACCAGCAGCGCCAAAACCACCACCGTTACGGACCGTGAGGTAGACCCGGAGGAAAAGGAAGCCGATGAGGAAGACGATTTCCCGATACTGCCTTTCACCGGAGCGTTCAATCCCGCACTGTCTGTAGCCAAGCGAGGGCTTTTACTTTGTGGCAACAGCGACAGAATGGGGGCTGGGTCCAACTTGAGCGTTCTGCACATGCTGGAGGCAAGCGCACGCACAAACACTGTATCGGGCAAGGCCTCATAGTTATCCGCCTCCAGCGCTTCCAGCTTGCTGACTGGCACTTTCAGTGCCACAGCCAAGGCAGCGATGTGCATACCAGACGCTTGTCGCGCCTCCCTCAGCAAACTACCCGCTGTCACCCCACCACTTTCCAAAACCTCACTCATTGAAAGCCCCACGCTCGTATGCACCCAACTCCCGTGAGTCCGGGAAACGCTTGCGCAACTGATCAGCCAGTTGCTTCATGGCCACGGAATCACCCAAAGCGCGCTCAACCTTGATCCCCAGCCACAACGACTCGGAATTGGCGTACTGGCTGTTGTTGAGCCGCCGGATATAGAACTGAGACCGGGTCAATTCATTGCGACGCAAAAAAAGTACCGCGAGGTGATAACCGACGACAGGGTTTGCCGCATCCAGTTCATAAGCTTTCAGCAGCGACTGCTCGGCCTCCGCAAACTGGCCAGCGCCTGATTGGCACAGGCCTTGGGCCATCAAGGTCTTGCTGCGTGCTGTGTATGCAGGATTTGCGAGAGCCCGACCAAAGTGCTGATTCGCCTCGGCGTACTTTTGCTGCTGGCACAACAACCAACCGTAGTTGTGCAGCAGATTGGGATCCCCGCCCCGCAGCGCCAATGCTCGGCGAAAACTGTCGTCCGCCTGGGCAAAATCGCTCAACCTCATGTAGATGAGGCCACGAAGATTGAAGGCATCGGCGTAGGTGGGATCAGCTGCAAGCGCCTGCTTGACTTCATCGAGCGCCACGGCCGTCTGACCATTCTCAAAATAGTTGGAAGCAAGCTCCAGACGGATACGGGCGCGGCGCCGCGTCTCTGGCTCATCAGACGGGGTGATCATTCCCGCGTTGGCGTCGGCGGTCGGCATGCCGCTATTGGTTGCACACCCTTGAAGCGCAGCCACGCAGGCCACCACGCCACATGCCGTGAGAGTCCAGCGGCCCCATTGCTGCCAGCGTCCAACCAATCTCACCATGTAGAGCCTCCTTGAAGTATGCCGATTGCTTGTTGATCAAGTCACCGGTTTGAGCACGATTGTCCGCTGCTTTGCCATGCGCTCGGCAGCCCTTGTGCGGTCCTTGACATCGCCTGCGAGCTGACCGCACGCAGCGTCGATATCATCTCCGCGGGTCTTGCGCACGGTCGTGACGATACCCGCTTCGCTCAAGACTTTGGCGAAAGCCAGCACCTGATTTTGTGGCGAACGCAACAGCCCTGACGCGGGAAACGGATTGAAAGGAATCAGGTTGAATTTGCAGCGCACACCCACACCACGGGCGGGCTTGACAAGTTCGATCAGCTGCCGTGCGTGCTCAACCTGGTCATTGACACCATCGAGCATGCAGTATTCAAACGTAATGAAGTCGCGCGGCGCATGCGCCAGATATCGATTGCAGGCAGCCAGCAATTCTTCAATGGGATATTTGCGGTTCAGCGGCACCAGGTTGTCGCGCAAGGGGTCATTCGGCGCATGCAGAGACACCGCGAGAGCCACAGGACAATCCACGGACAAGCGGTCCATCATCGGAACCACGCCCGACGTTGAAACGGTGACCCGCCTGCGTGACAAACCATACCCATGGTCGTCCAGCATGACGCGCAAGGCCGGAACGAGGGCCGAGTAGTTCTGCAGCGGCTCCCCCATCCCCATCATCACCACGTTCGAAATGACGCGGTCCTCAGATTGGAGGCGCTGGCGCAGGGAATGCTCAGCAAACCAAAGCTGTGCAACGATCTCCCCCGTGGTGAGATTTCTGCTGAAGCCCTGATGCCCCGTGGAACAGAAGCGGCAACCCACAGCGCAGCCAGCCTGTGAGGATATACACAGGGTTCCGCGATCATCTTCGGGAATAAAAACCGCCTCGACCGCATTGCCATCCCCCACGTCAAACAGCCACTTGACCGTGCCGTCTGAGGAGACATGTTCGGAGATGACGGGCAAGGCCTCGACGCGAGCACAGCCCTTGAGCTTGTCGCGCAAGGCCTTTGCCAGATCACTCATGGCGTCAAAGTCACTGGCGCCGCGCTGATGAATCCAGCGAAACAACTGCGTGGCGCGAAACCGCTTTTCACCCAACTGCTGGCAGAAAGCCGCCAGACCGTCGAGATCAAATTCCAAAAGATTGGTGGTCACTGCGCCCTCCCCGGGGTGGGCCGAACGCAGTCGTCCCCATGGCGCAGGTATCCCACGTGTGCGGGAACAGGCATGGGGACACCCATATCAGCGCGAGTAAATGTTCAGGCCAGGGAAGAAGAAAGCCACTTCTGCCTGGGCGGTTTCCGCAGCGTCGGAGCCATGCACTGCATTGGCATCGATGCTGTCAGCGAAGTCGGCGCGGATAGTGCCGGCTTCTGCCTTCTTGGGGTCCGTGGCGCCCATGAGTTCGCGGTTTTTCAGAATCGCGTTTTCACCTTCCAGGGCCTGGATCATCACAGGACCGGAGATCATGAAATCCACCAGATCCTTGAAGAAAGGACGCTCTTTGTGCACAGCGTAGAACTGCTCGGCCTCCAGGCGCGATAGGTGAGCCATACGTGCAGCCACGACCTTGAGACCAGCCGCTTCGAAGCGTGCATAGATCTGACCGATGACGTTCTTTGCCACTGCGTCGGGCTTGATGATGGAGAGAGTGCGTTCGATTGCCATATTGATTTCCTGAATTGATGTTGCTGTGATTCGTTTGTCCACCGGACAAAGCCCTCGATTCTAACCGGGGAGCCCGGGGCAGCACAGCGCCTAGCGCCCGCCCCCGCCCCGACGTGGACCTCCGCCACCAGGGCGGCGTTTGTCCTGGCGATGCCGCGAGAGACTGTCCATGCCGATATAGCCCACCGATGTTTTCATCGGATCGGGCTGCGCCGCGCCGCGCGGGCGGTCTCCACCACCTGCATTGTTGCCACGGTCGAACCCTTGCCCCCCATCACGGCGGGGTTTCTGCCCTCGGGGACCACCGGGCGCACCCTGCGACATGTCGCGACGCGGCCCGTCGCCCACGCGGGGACCATTGCGCCCCCGGTTGCGCTTGTTGCCACCCCGTCCGCCGCCAGCGCCCGACCCGTCATCCGAACGAGCTTCCGCTGCTTCCGGACGCCCGGCGCCCGCCGCCTGCACCAGAGCCCGGATGTCGCCCTCATCCAGTTCCAGCCAGGCACCGCGCTTGAGACCCCGTGGCAGCACCATGGCACCGTAACGGATGCGGATCAACCGACTGACCGCATGGCCCACAGATTCGAGCATGCGGCGCACCTCGCGATTGCGCCCTTCGGAAATGGTGACCCGGTACCAGCAATTGGAACCTTCGCCTCCACCATCTTCGATGGAACCAAACGACGCCATGCCATCGTCCAGGCGCACGCCATCGAGCAGCTTCTGCTTTTCCTCATTGCTGAGGGCGCCGAGCACACGCACAGCGTATTCACGCTCCAGCCCAAAACGAGGATGCATGAGCTTGTTGGCCAGCTCTCCCGAGCTGGTGAACAGCAGCAGGCCTTCGGTATTCAGATCCAGGCGCCCTACCGACTGCCACTTGCCCTGCATGAGCCGGGGCAGCTTGCGAAAGACGGTGGGCCGGTTCTGGGGATCGTCATGGGTCACCACCTCCCCCACAGGCTTGTGGTAAGCAATCACCCGCGCTGGCGGCGGGTCTATGCGGTAGCGGATGGGTTTGCCATTGACCTTGACCTGATCGCCGAACTGGATGCGCTGGCCGATGTGGGCTGGCTCGTTGTTGACGGAGATGCGCCCTTCCAGAATGAGTTGCTCCATCTCCAGGCGCGAGCCAAGTCCCGCCTGCGCCAGCACCTTGTGAAGCTTGGGGGTTTCCACCTGGGGCAGAAGCACCCGCTTAGCGGGAACCATCTCTGCGGAGGCATCATCCTCATCGAAGCGCCCCGACACCACATCTTCAAACTGGTATCCCTGAACCGCAGGAGCACCTGCCTTGCGCTTGTCGCGCCCTGCGCCGTCGAGGCGCGGCTGCCGAGCCCGCCCGTCCCCACGATTCTGGCGCTCGCCATGGCGAGGTTCGGGGGTGGCGTCAGACGCCTCCGCCTCTGCCTCGGGAATTGCAGGCCCATGCGCAACCACAGCAGCGACAGGTACATCCTGCTGGCTCAACCCATGCGGCGACTCCCCGGCCAGGGCAGGTGCCTCAGCAGCATCCAAAACGCGCACGTCCACAGCATCCTGCACTTCCACGGCTTGCGCTGGCTCGACTTTTTTCTTGCGCGGGGCACGTTTGACAGCGGCTTTTTGGGGCGCTGCGGCTGTCGCTGAAGGATCAGCATCCGGCAGATCGGCCGGGATTTCGGGGGTCGAATCGTTCATCAAGTATTTCCCTGGATACCACCCGGGGTATCGGCATCGTCATCACGGAGATCCGTCTCCGCACTCTGAAAAAAATCATCCACACGCAGCAACTGCCCACTGGCGGCAACAGCCTCCAAAGACTCTGATGGCTGACTATCCATCGCCACAGCCAGCAGTTCAGCCTCGGCCTCAGGCGTTGATTCCGGCTCTATCACTCCTTGCGCTGCAGCGGCCATTGCTTCCAGCACATTCGCATTGCCTGAGGGGTCGTCAAGCACCGGCAATTGGTCCAACGACTGCAATCCCATGTCATCCAAGAACTGCCGGGTGGTTGCAAACAGCGCGGGGCGCCCCACCGTTTCCCGGTGACCAATGACCTCGACCCAGCCGCGGTCTTCCAACTGCTTGACGATCAGGCTATTGACCGTTACCCCCCGGATGTCCTCGATGTCGCCGCGCGTAACCGGCTGGCGATACGCAATGATCGCGAGTGTCTCCATGGTGGCCCTCGAATAGCGCGGAGGCTTTTCGGGGTGCAACCTGTCGAGGTATTCACGCATTTCGGGACGGCTCTGAAAACGCCAGCCCGTGGCCACCTGCACCAGCTCTACACCCCGCTGCGTCCATTCAAGCTGCAACTCCTGCAACAGCAACTTGAGCGTGTCCGACCCCAGAGCGTCATTGAAAAGCACCCGCAGCTCGCGCAAGGGCACAGGCTGCTGCGCGCAGATCAGCGCAGTTTCGAGGACCCGTTTGGCATCCACCGTGTTCATGGTTCAGCGATTCCTGGAAAAGTGCCACGCGTTGCAACGGGTGGCACATCAACAGCAGGGGCAATCAATGGCGCGCTGTGCAAGGGCGCTGGCGCGACGCAGAAGCCCGGCGGGATTCCGTCTTCGGGCTGGGGCCAGTCTGGCCGTCAGGGCGCATTGTAGCCCAGCCCCCACAGGGAGAGGGCTTGGCGCATGTCTTCGGGCACAGGAGCATGGAATTCCAGCGCCTGGCCCGTGACGGGATGCACAAAGGCCAGGCGGTAGGCATGAAGGGCCTGCCGCTGCATCGCCCCGAGCGGAGCTCCCCCATAGAGGCTGTCCCCCACCAGTGGGTGCTTCAGAGATGCCATGTGCACCCGGATCTGGTGGGTGCGCCCCGTGTGCAGGGTGCATTGCACCCAGCAACCGTCGTCCGTACCAGCCAGGCAGCGGATATCGGTCCGTGCCAACTTGCCAGCATGGAGTGCCAAGTCCACCACCGCCATGCGCAGGCGGTTGCGTGGATCTCGGCCGATGGGAGCATCCACCGTTCGTGACTTGGGCCCCGACCAGGCGCCGTGGGCCATGGCCAAATACTGGCGCTGTACCTTGCGCTCCGCAATCAGTGCCACCAACGCGTCCATGGTGGCACGATCACGGGCAACCACCATCAAGCCACTCGTATCCTTGTCGAGCCGGTGCACGATGCCAGCGCGTGGCACGGTCAACGCCTTGTCGTCGCGGGCGAGCAAGCCGTTGAGCAGGGTGCCACTCCAGTTCCCCGGCGCGGGATGGACCACCAGACCAGCGGGCTTGTTCACCACCAGCAGATGCGCATCCTCATGGACGACCTCGATGTGCATGGGCTCGGGCCGAAACGCCTGGCTCTGCAGCGTGGGCCGCATTTCCAGCACCACCTGATCGCCCACCTTCACCCGGGTCGCCGACTTCCTGACCGGTTTGCCATTGAGGCTGACCAACCCCTGCACCAGCAATTGCTGCAGATAGCTGCGGGAGAACTCGGGCACCAGATCGGCCAGCGCCTTGTCCAGCCGGGCCGCGTGCTGCCCGGCGCCTATCTGCGTGGAGCGAAGCTCGCTCCCGGATTCGTCCGCCAGTCCTTCAGACTCCTCGCTCAGCAAGTCATCTGCGGCTCCGGCCGGTTCATCCGCACTGCCAGATGCGCCCAGAGGCGGTTGAGCCACAGCCGGGCTCAACGGGGAGGCAGGTAACGCGATGGATCCACCGGCTTGCCCTGGCGGCGGATTTCAAAGTGCAGCTTGACGCGATCGGCGTCGGTGCTGCCCATCTCGGCGATTTTTTGCCCCTTGCGCACGGCCTGATCTTCCTTGACGAGCAAGGTCTGGTTATGGGCATATGCCGTCAAAAACGTGTTGTTATGCTTGAGGATGACAAGGTTGCCGTATCCGCGCAGCCCAGCGCCCGCATACACCACGCGGCCATCGGCGGCGGCCAGGACCGGGTCACCGGCCTTGCCAGCAATGTCGTAGCCCTTGTTGCGTGCCTCGTCAAAACCGGCAATCAACGAGCCAGGCGCAGGCCAGATGAACGCCATGTCATCCTCGGCCGCGGCAGCGGGTGCGGCAGGCGTGGCGGGGGCAACGGCCACCACAGGGCCAGAAGCCGCCGATGTTGCAGGTTTCGCGGCACTGGCCGCAGGGGCTGGCGTGCTCGCAGGTGCTGCAGGCGTGATGGAGGAAGACGTGACAGGACGGGTGACCACGCCGCTGTCCGACGCGACCGCCTGCGAAGCAGCAACCGGTGGCGCTACGCGCAGAACCTGGCCCACTTCGATCAGATTTGCGTTGTCAAGGTTGTTCCAGCGCGCAATGTCTTTCCAGCTCTGGCCGGACTCCAGCCCGATTCGGATCAGGGTATCTCCAGGCTTGACTGTGTAATAGCCAGGCTTGCCCGCATTTTCAGCACCCGGCAGTGGCTTGATGGAGGTGCCAACCACCACACCTGGCTGTGCAGAGGATGAAGGAGCGGAGGAGGAGGATGTGCCTCGGTCTTCCACTGGAGCCTTGTTCAGCCGGGTGCCGCAGCCACTAAGCGCCAAACCCGCCAGTGCCACAGTAAACCCAACCACAAGACCACGCGATACGAACATAAGCAATTCCCTTCAGGCAATCCCCGATTTTAGAGGGACAAAATGCACAGGCTCCAGCACGCTTTGTTTCAATCCGTGTGGGGTTTTGTCGATCACAAGCAACATCTGCTGCCCCCCCGCAAGCGCCATGGGCGCAACCAGCCTGCCGCCCACGGCCAATTGATCGCACCAGGCCTGAGGCACAGCATCACCACCGGCTGCGGCAATGATGGCCGCGTAAGGCGCACCCTTGGCATAGCCCAGCATGCCGTCACCAAACAGCAGGTGCACATTGGCCAGCCGAAATGGGCGCAGGTTGTTGCGCGCCTTGTCGTGCAGGCCACGCAGGCGCTCCAGGGTGTAGACCTCGCGCGCCAGGTGGCTCAGCACGGCGGCCTGGTAGCCGCAGCCCGTACCGATTTCCAGCACACGCCCCAGCCCATCGGTGCGTGCGCCTTCGGCGCCCAGGAGCAATTCGCACATGCGGGCGACGACATTGGGCTTTGAGATGGTCTGCCCCAGACCAATGGGCAGACTGGTGTCCTCATACGCCTGGTTGACCAGGGCGCTGTCCACAAAACGGTGGCGTTCCACGGTGCCCATGGCCTGCAGCACCGCAGCCGATGTGATGCCCCCTGCCGCCAGCTTTTGCACCATGCGCGCGCGCACCGCCGCAGAATCCAGCCCAACGCCCACAGGGGGTGCTGCCACTGGATTGCGCGCAGCGGGAGCCACCGGCGTGGCCCGGACTGCCGCAGGACCCGATCCGGGCAGCCGGGCCGGGAATCCAGGGCGGCGCTGCATCAGAGCTCCGGGGCGCCAGCCGCCCCTGCCGCAAGCCGGGACGCCGTTTGCGCCCAGTAGCCAAGGTTGTCATGGTCGGTCAGGTCCACCTTCAGTGGAGTGATGGACACATGGCCCTGCGCCGTGGCATGGAAATCCGTGCCCTCCGCATCGTCCTTGGCGGCTCCCGCGCCACCAATCCAATACATCGCCTCACCCCGGGGGCTTTCCTGCACGATCACGCGCTCGGCCGCGTGGCGGCGTCCCAGGCGGCACAGCTTGATGGGCTGCAGCGCCGCAAGCGGCATGTTGGGAATGTTCACATTCAGCAGCCAGGGTGTATCGGTCACCAGGTTCTGGGCGCGCATCTGCTCCACAATCTCCCGCGCCTTGGCCGCTGCAGCCTCGATCTCGCCCCAGCCCTTGTCCACCTGCGAGAAGGCAATGGCCGGAATGCCAAACAGATAACCCTCCATCGCGGCGCCCACGGTGCCTGAATAAATGGTGTCGTCGCCCATGTTGGCGCCATTGTTGATGCCCGACACCACCAGATCGGGCCGGTAGCCCAGCAGCCCCGTCAGGGCGATGTGCACACAGTCGGCCGGCGTTCCGTTCACATAACGGAAGCCGTTGTGGGCCTTGTGCACATACAGCGGCGAGTGCAGGGTCAGCGCATTGGACTTGGCACTGTTGTTGTGCTCGGGCGCGACGACTTCAACCTCCACCCCGTCGAGGGTTTTCAGGGCATCGTGCAGCGCCACGATGCCCGGAGCCTGGTAGCCGTCGTCGTTGGAGATCAGAATTTTCATGGGTTGCGGTAGAGCTTGCAACGGATTGTAGGTGGGGCACCCGCCCACACCCAACGGCCCGCCCTCCGTCGCTCGTGGGACATCGTGCGCCCGGGTGCCCCGCCTATCATGCTGACCACATTGACAGGAGACTTTTCCCATGCACGCTTGGCTTTGCACCAACCCCACCGGCGTTGACGCCCTGGCCTGGACCGAACTGCCCACGCCCACGCCCAAGGCGGGCGAGGTGCTGATCGAGATCAAGGCGGCCAGCCTGAACTTCCCCGATCTGCTGATCGTGCAGAACAAGTACCAGATGAAACCGCCCCTGCCTTTCGTCCCCGGCTCGGAGTACGCAGGCGTGGTGGCAGCCGTGGGCGAAGGCGTCACCCACCTCAAGGTCGGCCAGAACGTGGCCTGCCTGTCGGGCACCGGCGGTTTCGGCACCCACACCATCGCCCCGGCAGCCCTGTGCATGCCGCTGCCGGATGGCTTTTCGCACGTGGACGCTGCGGCGTTCATCATGATCTACGCCACCTCGCACCATGCCCTCGTAGACCGCGCACAGCTCAAGGCGGGCGAGACCGTGCTGGTGCTGGGCGCCGCCGGGGGCGTGGGCACGGCCGCCATCCAGATCGCCAAGGCCATGGGCGCGCGCGTGATTGCAGCGGCCTCCAGCGATGAAAAATGTGCGCTGTCCGCCTCCATCGGGGCCGATGCCACCATCAACTACAGCAAGGACAACCTGCGCGACGCCATCAAGGCGCTTACCGACGGCAAGGGCCCCGACGTGATTTATGACCCTGTGGGTGGCGATTTTGCCGAGCCCGCGTTCCGCTCCATTGCCTGGCGCGGCCGCTACCTGGTGGTGGGTTTTGCCTCCGGCCCCATCCCGGCCCTGCCCTTCAACCTGGCGCTGCTCAAGGGCGCCTCCATCGTGGGCGTGTTCTGGGGCGACTTCGCCAAGCGCGAGCCCAAGGCCAACGCCGCCATGATGGGCGAGCTGGCGCAGTGGTACGCCCAGGGCAAG
Source organism: Acidovorax facilis (assembly GCF_050626955.1). Lineage (NCBI taxonomy): Bacteria > Pseudomonadati > Pseudomonadota > Betaproteobacteria > Burkholderiales > Comamonadaceae > Acidovorax > Acidovorax facilis. The sequence goes on along the minus strand of NZ_CP192460.1, from coordinate 1,039,880 downwards.
ATCAAGCCCGTGATCGACCGCACCATGCCCATGGCCGAGCTGCCCGCCGCCTACGCGCACATGGGTTCACGGGGGGTGATGGGCAAGCTCGTGATGGTGAACTGATGCCTGCGCCTGCCAGGCCACAAGGCTTGGCAGAGCCAGCCCCTCAGAAAGCGGCCGCTGTGTCACACTCGCACCTCCTGCTCTCCTCTGACACTGGTGTCCGCACATGGCCGACCGACCACCTTCCGAAATTGCGCGCGAGACGCTCAAGCAGCTAGCCACCCGCCGCCTGCCCCCAACGCCCGACAACTACCTGGCGCTGTACGACGAGATCGCAGGAACCCGCAGCCCCCAGCCGTTCCCGGACGGCCAACTGCACCACATCCTGCGGGTGCTGCCAGGGCAGACACCGGCCCAGAAGCGGCTCTTGGGGCAATTTGAGCGCGCCGTCAACAACAAAGACTGGACTTCGCTACAAAGTGTGCTGGTCGGCTACGCCAACCTGGGGCTGAGCCCGGCGGCGGCGGCGGCCCCGGTAGAGACGGCTGCAAGCACCACCGCCCCCGGCAACCCCGGCGTCCTGCCGGACGAGTTTGCGCAAATGCTCGCCCGCCTGATCGACAACACGCTGCCCGCGCTGGGCGAAGACGATGCCCGCGTGATCGAGATGGCGCAAAAGCTCATCGCCTTTCTGAAAGAGCCCGCTCCGCCCATCTCCACCGTCCAGCTCATGCTGGGGAACTTCACTTACCGGCTGTCTTTTGCCACCGAAGACCAGGCCGCCATCCGCTCCAGCCTGCTGGAGCTGCTTCACATGGTGTTCGAGAACATCGCCGTGCTCAGCGTGGAAGACCGCTGGCTGCACGGCCAGGCCGAGGCGCTGATGGCAGCATCCACCCCGCCGCTCACTTTGCGCCGCCTGGACGATGTGCAGCGCCGGCTCAAGGACGTGATCTTCAAGCAGACCGAGGCCAAGGCGCGCACCGTGGAAGCGCAGGAGCAGATGAAGGACATGCTGGCCACCTTCATCGAACGCCTGGCCAAGATCACCGCATCCAGCACCACCTACCAGGGCACGATGGCCCGTTGCGCCGACCTGATCGGCAAGGCCAACACCCTCGAAGAAATCGCCCCCGTGCTGCAGGAAGTGATGACCGCAACCCGCTCGATGGCGCTGGACAGCCGCGTGGCGCACGACGAACTGCACGACCTGCGCGAACGCACCGAAGCCAAGCGCGCCGAAGTCGCCAAGCTGCAGGAGGAGCTGGACCGCGCCAGCGCCCAGGCCCGGCACGACCCGCTCACCGGCTCGCTCAACCGCAAGGGCCTGGACGAAGCCATGGAGCGCGAAATCGCCCGCGCGCGCCGCCTGGGCTCGCCGCTGTGCCTGGCGCTGCTGGACGTGGACAATTTCAAGACCATCAACGACCGCCTGGGCCACTCGGGCGGGGACGCGGCCCTGGTGCACCTGGCCCAAGTCACACGCGAAGTCATGCGGCCACAGGACCTGCTGGCGCGTTATGGCGGCGAAGAGTTCGTGCTGGTGCTGCCCGACACTTCGGTAGAAAGCGGCGTGGCCGCGATGACGCGGCTGCAGCGCGAGCTGACCACACGCTTCTTCCTGCAGGGCAGCGAGAAGGTGCTCATCACGTTCAGCGCTGGTGTGGCCCAGCTGCACGACAGCGAAGGCAGCCCCGACGCCATCCGCCGCGCCGACCAGGCGATGTACCTGGCCAAGCGATCGGGCAAGAACCGGGTCATGGCGGCATAGGGTGAAGCACCCCCTGAGTCGCCGTCGGCGCCTTCCCCCTCTCCTTCGGGAGGGGGACGCCACCAGCGCACGCAAGCGAAGCGCCGCATCCGCAGCTTGGCGGCCCTCGCGCGGTGGCCGCTGGCCTGGGCCGCGCCGGTTCTAAGCGCAGCGCACCTATCCAGCGCCCCGCAATGAATCCAGAGCAGAGACGCGCATTTTTGCGGAAGGCCATCCTGGCCGCCGCTGCCACCCAACTGCCCCGCTGGGCATGGAGCAACGCACCAGCACTACAGAGCAACCCCTTCGCGCTGGGCGTGGCCAGTGGAGATCCTGCGCCTGACGGCGTGGTGCTGTGGACACAGCTGGCGCTAGCAGACTCGGCGCTGATGCAAGCGGCCCACACCGTGCGGTGGGAGGTGGCGCACGATGTGCGTTTTGCACAGATCGTGCAAAAAGGCGAAGCCACCGCCCTGCCTGCGCTCGGCCACAGCGTGCATGTGGAGCTGCAGGGCCTGGCACCAGGCCGCTGGTACCACTACCGCTTCATGCTGGGCGATGCCATCAGCGCCACCGGCCGCACGCGCACGGCCCCGGCCCCCGGTGACCTGCCCGCCACGCTGCGCATCGGCTTTGCCTCCTGCCAGCGCTGGGAACACGGGCACTACGCCGCCTGGCACCATCTGGTGGCCGACCAGCCCGACCTGGTGCTGTTTCTGGGCGACTACATCTACGAATACGCGACGCCGAAAAACACCACCGACCTGACGCGCACCCACAACCTGCGCCACGCCACCACGCTGGCGGACTTTCGCGACCGCTACGCCCTGCACAAAAGCGACCCCGCCCTGCAAGCCGCCCACGCTGCCTGCCCCTGGGCCGTGACCTGGGACGACCACGAGGTGCAGAACGACTACGCCAGTGGTACCGGTAAGGGCGACGATGGCAGCTTTCTGACGCTGCGAGGCGCCGCATGGCAAGCCTTTTACGAAAACATGCCGCTGCGCGCCGCCAGCCTGAACGGCCCCGCCTCCGGCACCCGCTGGGACGCCCTGCAGGTCTACCGCCGCCTTCGCTGGGGGCGCCTGGCCCACATCCACCTGCTGGACAGCCGCCAGTACCGCACTTGGCAGGCCTGCCGCACGCCCCAGTCCACCAGCGCGGGCGCTGTGCGCGCCGCAGACTGCGCCGACCTGGCCAGCCCCGCCCGAACGCTGCTGGGCGCAGCGCAAGAGCAGTGGCTGAATACCGGCCTGGCCGCCGACGCACACACCAAAGACGCTACCCACTGGAGCGTGCTGGCACAGCAAACCCTGTTTTCGCCGCGGCACTACCCGTCGGGCGTTACGTCCGCCGACAGCTGGGACGGTTACCCCGCAGCCCGCGCGCGCCTGCTGCAGGCCGTGGCACAGCACGCCCCGCGCAACACCGTGCTGCTGGGCGGCGACATCCACCAGAACTACGTGTGCCGGGTGCACGCCAATCCCGATCGCCCAGAGTCGCCCGTGGTGGCCAGCGAGTTCTGCGGCACGTCCATCAGCTCGCGCTCGGGCACCACACAAGATAAGGTGGACGCCATTGCCCGGCACAACCCGCATGTGCTGCTGGCCCGCTGCGACCAGCGCGGCTATGGGCTGGCAGACATCACCCCCACGCGCTGGACAACCACCCTGCGCGTGCTGGACGACCCGCTGCGCGCGGACAGTGCCGCCACCACGCTCGCCCGCTTTGTGGTGGAAGACGGGCGGCCCGGGCCCATGCCAGCATGACGGGTGCTTGAATGCTATTCTATTTATAGCTATTAGCGATTTATGGATAAGCGCTAGAGGCTAAAAACACCCAAATTTTCGGAGCCTGTAGCGCGATGTAACGCCCCGGCGTCGCTCCGGCCGGTCCGCGTACCATGGCCACTTCTTCGCCCCTTCGCTTCTCGCCACCCAGGAGTTGTCCATGCCCAAAACCACCACGCACCCCCTGCCCTCCCCTCGTGCCATCACCTTCAGCCTGAGCCTGCTGGCCTCGGCCGTGCTGCTGGCAGGCTGCGCCAGCGCCCCGTCACAGTTCGCCTACACCGTGCCCGCCCAGCCCGAAGGCTCGTCCGGCTACACCGAAAAGCCCGGCTGGGCCACCGAGAAATTTGCCGTGGCCGCCGCCAACCCGCTGGCCACGGATGCGGGCTACCAGATCCTCAAGGCCGGGGGTTCCGCCATCGACGCAGCCATTGCCGTGCAGATGGTGCTGACCCTGGTGGAGCCGCAATCGAGCGGCATCGGCGGCGGCGCCTTCCTGCTGCACAGCACTGGCAAAACCGTGGAGGCCTACGACGGCCGCGAGACAGCCCCCGCCGCTGCGGACGAAAAACTCTTTCTCGGCTCCGACGGCAAACCCGTGCAGTTCTACGATGGCGTGGTGGGCGGCCGCTCGGTCGGCGTGCCCGGCACCGTGCGCATGCTGGAGATGGCGCACAAGCAGCACGGCAAGCTGCCCTGGGCCACCCTGTTCCAACCCGCCATCACCCTGGCCGAAGGCGGCTTCAAAATCAGCGCACGGCTCAACACCCTGGTCAAGGCCGACCCGCACCTCAAGAAGGACCCGGTGGCTGCCGCCTATTTCTACAAGGCCGACGGCGACGCGCGCGATGTGGGTGTGAACCTGCGCAACCCCGAGCTGGCCGCCGTGCTGCGCCGTATCGCCGCCGAAGGCAGCAAGGCCCTGCACGAAGGCGAAATCGCCCAGGCCATCGTCGACAAGGTACAAAAACACCCCACCAACCCCGGCAAACTCAGCATGGCCGACCTGGCCGGCTACCAGCCCAAAAAGCGCGAAGCGCTGTGCCACGACTACCAGGTGCAGACCAAAGACTTCCGCATCTGCGGCTTCCCGCCACCCAGCTCGGGCGCCATTGCCATCGGGCAGATCTTGGGTATCCTGAAAAACACCGACGCCGCCGCCAAGCCGCTGCAAGACGGTATTCCCTCAGCCGACTGGCTGCACCTGTACACCGAAGCCGCCCGCCTGGCCTTTGCCGACCGTGCGCTGTACGTGGCCGACCCTGACTTTGTGCAGCCCCCCGGCGGCAGCTGGACCAGCCTGATCGCCCCCGCCTACCTGGCCGAACGCGCCAAGCTCATCGGCACGCAAAGCATGAAGGTCGCCCAGCCCGGCAACCCGGCCGCCGTGAAGACCAGCTACGCTCCCATGCCCGACCAGCCCGAATACGGCACCAGCCACATCAGCATCGTCGATGCCTTTGGCAACGCCGTGGCCATGACCACCACCATCGAAGACCAGTTCGGCGCACGGCAAATGGTCAAAGGCTTCTTGCTCAACAACGAGCTGACCGACTTCAGCTTTGCCCCCACCGACGCCCAGGGCCAGCCCATTGCCAACCGCGTGCAGCCCGGCAAACGCCCCCGCTCCTCCATGGCGCCCACTTTGGTGTTCGACAAGGCCTCCGGCGAGCTGCTGATGAGCGGCGGCAGCCCCGGCGGCGCGGCCATCATCCACTACACCGCCAAGACGCTCTACGGCGTGCTCAACTGGGGCCTGATGCCCCAGCAGGCCATCAACCTGCCCAACTTCGGCTCGATGAACGGACCGACGCTGCTGGAAGAAAAGCGCTTCCCGCCCGCCACGGTGGAGTCCCTGCGCGCACGCGGTGCCGAGGTGCGTGAGATGAACATGACGAGTGGGCTGCAGGCCATCACGCGCGGGCAGGCGCATGGGAAGAAGCTGTGGATGGGTGGGGCCGACCCCAGGCGTGAGGGGGTAGTGATGGGGGATTGAGATGGAGATGTTGATGCCTCCGCATCAACACCTCCATCTGCAGCCGGACTTGAAACCCTTCACGCTGCGAGCCCCACAAGCTTGTCGAAGCGACTCGCAAGGCTTCGACAAGCTGTGCCGGAACAGGCCGTTCAGGACTGAAGGCCTGACTTGATCTTGCGAACCGCGGCAACGTCGCCAAGGAAGACTTGCAGGGCATCCTTATCTTCGCGAGACAGGTCCGCGCTGTCGAGAAGATGGAGTTGGTGGATCACAACTTCCAGTGCCTCTGCGAGCCTGCCGATTTGCTTGCCGTAACTACCAACCTTCTCCAGCGCAGCTTGCTCTACCTTGGCGTTTGAAGTCGCTCCCAAGTTGACCTGAAAGAGATTGAACGACCAGTTGGGAAGGATGGGCTGGGAGAGCGCTGTAGGGGCCAGTTGAAGTGGCATGTAGAAGTGTTGCAATTTGCACTCCCAGTGAAGTTCGTGAGTTCGGACGGCGATGCCTGCGTTCCCCGGCGGTGGGCTTTGTGCAGCCAGACGTTCGAGCCCAGCGGAAGATGGTGGCATGACGACTGGCACACGAGGCCGATGATAGCCAGCACACCTCGCAGGCCAGGCGGCGCGCCGTAGGGGGTCCCACTTAAAGACTACCAACTCGGCGTCACCTCTTTCGCCGGATGACAAATGCGTTCTCAGCACGTTGAAAGCCGATTGCAGGGTAATAGGACATCGCATTCGGCGCTGACAGCAGTATGAGAGCGACCTCTTCGCCAATGACCGCCTGCGTCCGCCTGATCAGTTCCTTGCCCACGCCTCGACCCTGAAGAGCCTTGTCGACAGCAAGGTCAGAGAGGTAGCAGCAGTAGGCGTAGTCGGTGAGTGATCGACTCAGTCCCACCAGGCGTCCATCCTCCCAGGCCGAGATCACGAGGCTCGGCGCCGCGAACATGCGCGCGATTCGGGGAAGGTCAGAGGTTGGACGCGTGATCCCTGACGCGTCGAAGACCCGAACAACTTCGACTGGATCTAGCGGTACGTTGTGACGGTACTCGAGTTGAGGCATAGGATCGCGAATGGGATGTGATGTTGAATCGTGTGACGCTTGACGTTAGCGCTCAGCGGACGGCGAAGCCGACTCTGGCAGCAGAGTGTTACCAGCATCTGCTGGAGACCGAAAACGATACACGGATGCGCCACGATCATGGGAAGGCGCAATGTGAGGACGAAACCCCGCAGTGGCGTTACGCCAAAACAACTCGGCTCCAACATTGCCAGGATAGCTTGCGACAGACCACTCGCCCGGATGCGCTTGGAAGAGCGCCAAGGCGGCCGCCCTCCCTGCGCCGCGGCGCCGATAGCGTGGCTCAACCCAGAACTCAGCTATCTCATGCAGCCCGCGCTCAATGTTTCGGACGAGAGCAAATCCCGCCACGTTGTCGCCCACTCGAAATAGGTACGGCGTTCGCCCCGCCTCCTGCCAGTACAGGTGCAAGTACGGGTAGTCCGTACTGGCGCCCAACTCCGACAAGTATCTGTAGAGCAGCGCTGCCACGAGATCATGGTGCTCCCGAGCAACTCGCTCGACGGTTAGGAGATGATCTGGAGTCATCATGATGGATACAGGTTGTGCGGAGCGGCGCGCACCCCGGGGCTTGAACTTGGCACTTTATGCTTCACGCGTCCACTCCTGTGATGGCGTGGACTCATGGGTTGTTTGGGTGAAGGCGTGGTGATGAGACTGAGCTGAATTCGAGAAAAATTGCCGCCATCGTGCTTCGCACCGACAAGCTGAGCAAAAGGCGGCATGCCGGAACCTGCTTCTTTAGATACCCGCTTGTCACAACCAACGCCCCAGCACCTTCGGCACCCCCGCCATCAACATCGCCACCCCCGACGCCGTCAGCATCCCCAACACAATCTGCCGAAACCTCGCCTCGCTGATGCCGTGGTACAGCTTGGCGCCCAGCAGAGTGGGCACCAGCATGGCAGGTATGACGATGGCCAGCAGCGGCAGAGCTTCGCGGGTGACCAGGCCGGTGGCAAGATAGGTGATGAAGGTCACCATCAGCATGGCCAGGTTGAAGTTCTGGATGATGGCGCGCTGCACATCCTTGTCCATGCCGCGCAACGTGCACCATAGCGTGGGCAGCACGCCGGTAAAACCACCCAGACCACCCATCACCCCACCGGCCAGGCCCACCACCGCGTCGGCCACGCGGCCGCCCCGGGTAATGCGGGGCAGCTGTTTGGCCATCAGCATGGCCGGGCACCACAGCACCAGCAGCGTGCCCAGGATGACCTTGAACGCGTCCATGTCCAGGCGGGGCAACACGGCCACGCCGATGGGGATGCCCGCCAGGCCGCCGAGCACAAAGGGCAGCAGGCGCGCCCGGTCAAAACCCCGGCGCACGGTGGCCGCTGCCACCAATTGGCCCGTGAGCGCGCCGCACACGGCCAGCACGGCGGCCAGGCGGGGTTCCAGCGTCCAGGCCCAGAACGACATGGCCACCATGCCAAAGCCGAAGCCCGACAGGCCCTGCACAAACCCGGCGGCCACGGCGCCCAGGGCTACGATCAACAGCACGGAATCCATTGCACCTCCACTGCTATCGGCTGCGTTCAACAATCCGCTCACGCTGAGCTTGTCGGAGCGCTGCACAAGGCTTCGACGAGCTCCGCCTGAACGGCTTCGGTACGTCGCAGACACGCAATTCGTTTTAAGGGGCTGGTGAGCCAGCCGTGTCCATTGTGCAGGTTGGTTCGCAGGCGCACTCGGGCACAGGAGCACCTTGGCCCGCACACACCTTGTCCATCAATACAACGTGGCTTGCTGGCGCGCGGGCAGTTCGCGGTCGTAGGTGGCGCCGTCAAACCGGCCCTGCGTGATGGACGCGAGGATGGCACCAGGGGTCGGCACCGTGCGCGGGGTGCCAGCCGGTACAGCGCTCCACAGGCGCGAGCGCTGGATGGCGCGGGCGCACTGGAAGTACACGGCTTGCACATCAACGACGATCACGCATTTGGGCGGCTGGCCGTTGACCACGAACTGCTTCATCAGATCGGGCGCCACGCTGATGCGCGCGTGACCGTTGACGCGCAGGGTTTCGCCCACGCCGGGGATGAGAAACAGCAGCGCCACGCGCGGGTCTGCCACGATGTTGCGCAGGCTGTCGGCGCGGTTGTTGCCACGGCGCTCGGGCAGGAGCAGGGTCTTGTCGTCCTGCAGCTGCACAAAGCCCGCCGGGTCACCACGCGGCGAGGCATCCAGCCCGCCAGGACCGGTGGTGGCGAGCACGGCAAAGGGCGACGCCGCGATCATGGCGCGGTAGGCGGGGTGCACATACGGAAGCTCTTTGTGGACGGAGGCATCGCTGAGTGGGCCCAGCAAGGCCTCCAGGCGTGGCAGGGTGTCGATGGCGTGCTCGTCGCGGGCGGGGGTCATGGCGGTAGCTTCCTTGGGGTAGGGTGGCAACAGAACAGCCATGGTGCGGCAGGCCCGCCGCCCCGACAAACGACTTTGCGGCAGGTCACGCGTGCAAAAAGCGCACGTATGGAGTCCGGCACGTGGGAGTGCCGGCCCCACTGCCCTGCCCCAGCGCATGGCACTGGCACGGCACATGCCGCGCCAGGGGGCAGCGCGCAATCCGGCCCGTAGGCAAGACAAGCGCCGCTCCTTCGCTCAGCGTGCGGGACGCAGCTTGACGCCGGGGAAATCCACCGGCACCGCGAGCGCCACGTTCACGTAGTTGGTGAACAGGTTGAGCGCCACATGGGCCACGATCTCGACGATGTGCTCGTCGCTCCAGCCGTGGTCACGCAGCGCCTGCACATCGGTGGCATCCACCTGGCCACGTTCATTGACCAGCTTCAGCGCAAAGCGCAGCACGGCGGCGGTGCGCGGGTCGGCGGATTCGCCCGACTGCGCGGCGGCCAAATCGTCGCCGCTCACGCCTGCCTTGCGGCCCAGTGCGGTGTGGGCGGCCAGGCAGTAGTCGCAGGCATTGCGGTTGGCCACGGCCACGGCGATCTGCTCGCCCAGTGCGGCACCGATCACGCCGCCACCCAGCGCACCAAAGGCGGCCCACATGCTTTGCAGCCCGGCAGGCGAGTTGGCCACCGCGCGGAACATGTTGGGGGTGGCACCGAAAGCGCCGTGGATCTGGTCGAGCACGGTGCGCACGGGGCCGGTGGCGGCGGTGCGGTCAACGAGGGGGACGCGGGCAACGGAGGAGGAGCTAGCGGACATGGTGTGGATTTCCTTGAAGGTCATGAAAGACGGTTTGGTTTAAAGGGCCGGTGCTTGGTTAAGGGGTTAAGCACCGGGTGCCTGTTCTCAGCACCCCTGCAGTGTCCAGCGTCAGCTCGTACCATTGGGCACATAAAATCCACAATTCATACCTAATCATCCAAAATCACCATGAATGCCCGCGACACTTGCACCACGCCTCTGCCAACGCAGGCACCCGCTCCGTTTGACCGGCTGTCGTCGCTGCTGGAGCGCTTTCGGGTGCGCGCCCACCTGTTCCACAGCGGCCCGCTGTGCGGCGTGACCCACTTTGCGGCGGCGCCCGGGCGCGGGTTTCTGCATGTGCTGCGCCGTGGCGAGATGGTGGTGACGCACCAGCCCCAGGCGGGGCCACCGGAGCGGCTGGAGGTAGCTGAGCCCAGCCTGCTCTTTTACGCCCGACCGCTGGAGCATTTTTTTCACAATGCGCCCACCGAGGGCTCGGACTTCACCTGCGCGGCGCTGGACTTTGACGGTGGTGCCAGCCACCCGCTGGCCCGCGCCCTGCCCCCGCTGGTGCTGCTGCCCCTGGGCAAGGTGGATGGGCTGCAGCAGTCCCTGGACCTGCTGTTTGCCGAAACCGACCGCCTGCGCTGCGGCCACCGCGTGCTGGCCGACCGGCTGTTTGAAGTGGTGCTGCTGCAACTGCTGCGCTGGCTGCTGGACCACCCTGAGCAGGCGCACATGCCGCCCGGCCTGCTCACGGGTCTCGCCGACCCTGCCCTGGCCCGCGCCCTCACCGCCTTGCACGATGCGCCGGGCCAGCCATGGAGCCTGGCGCAGATGGCTGCGCAGGCAGGCATGTCGCGCAGTGCGTTTGCGGCCCGCTTCAAGGCGGTGGTGGGCGACACCCCCGCCGACTACCTGGCGCACTGGCGGCTGACGCTGGCACAGGCCCATCTGCGCGGCGGACGGTCGTTGAAGTCGATTGCCAACGAGCTGGGTTACGCCAACCCCTCGGCGCTGTCGCGCGTGTTTGCGCAGAAGGTGGGCATGTCGCCACGGGTCTGGCTGGAGGGCCTTGCGGCATAGCGAGCTAAGCCGCCACCTCCTCTGCCCGGCTGGACGCGCGGCCCACGGGCCGCCACAATTTCCTGCGCCGGCTGCGCAGCGCCAGGATTTTGATAAAAACAGGCCCTAGCGCTTATCCTGATTGCGCAAACAGCTATTTAATTGATAGCACAACTCTGCGAATTGATCAGCCGCGGGAAAGGACTCACACCATGAACGCCGCTCTCACCCAACTGGCAGCCGACTGCGGGCTGGCCAGAGACGCCCACACCCCGCTGCGCCTGGCCTTTGGCCTGGCCTGTGTGCAGCGCGTGCGCCATCTGCTGGAAGATCCGGAGGCCATCGAGGGCCTCGACGTGCTGGCCGCGTTCACGGCGGGCACGGTGGATGCGGCCACTTTGGCCAACGCAGCAGAGCGGCTGAAAGCGGTGGCCTCGCACCACCGGGGCTCGCAGTCGCTGGACGGGTCGGCCCATGCCGCCGTGTCGGCCACCTACGCCGTGGCCAACGCGCTGGCGGGCCGGGCGCTGGAGGCCGCCAGCTACGCGGCCTATGCCACGGTGTATGCCTATGGCGGGTATGCGGTGCAAGACCTCTCGGCGTTTGAGCCGGAGCACCAGTGGCAGGTGCAGGCGCTGCAGCGGCTGCTGGACGATGCGGCGACCCAGCGGTCGGCGAGGCCCCTTGCCGCCAGCCAGTCCTGCGCATGAGCCGCCAACAGGTTCTCGCCGCGCAGGCCGCCCCGCTGCGTGCGATCCTGGAGGCCGAACTGGCGCAGGGCAACGTTATCGACGAGGTGGCGGACTGGCCGCCCCGGTGCGAGTTGCTCGTGATCCTGCGCCGCCCTTTCGCGAAGGCCTACCCGACCGGGCCTGACGTGGAGTTCACCGCCATCGAAGACCGGCACTACTGGAAGTCCGAATACAACCTCGATGGCGGCCGGCAGACGCTGGCGTGCGGTTTTGGCTGAGCCGGGTGATCAGACGTTGATGGCGGCCGCCGAGCCGGCCTGCTTGCGCAGCTCGAACTTCTGGATCTTGCCCGTGCTGGTCTTGGGCAGCTCGCCAAACACCACGGCACGCGGCACCTTGAAGCCCGCCAGGTGCTTCTTGCAGTGCGCCACGATGTCCTCAGGCGTGGTCTGCGCACCGGCCTTCAGCTCCACAAACGCGCAGGGCGTCTCGCCCCACTTGGGGTCGGGCTTGGCCACCACGGCGGCGGCCAGCACGTCGGGGTGGCGGTAGAGCACGTCTTCGACCTCGATGGACGAGATGTTCTCGCCGCCCGAGATGATGATGTCCTTGCTGCGGTCCTTGATCTTGATGTAGCCGTCGGGGTACTGCACGGCAAGGTCGCCGCTGTGGAACCAGCCGCCTGCAAACGCTTCTTCCGTCGCCTTGGGGTTCTTCAGGTAGCCCTTCATGGCGATGTTGCCCTTGAACATGATCTCGCCCATGGTTTCGCCGTCCTGTGGCACGGGCAGCATGGTCTCGGGGTCGAGCACGCGCACATCGCGCTCCAGGTGGTAGCGCACGCCCTGGCGGGCGTTGAGGCGGGCGCGCTCGCCAATGTCCAGGGCATCCCAGGCTTCGTGCTTGGCGCACACGGTGGCGGGGCCATACACCTCGGTCAGGCCGTACACATGGGTCAGGTCGAACCCCATTTTTTCCATGCCCTCGATCATCGAGGCCGGTGGCGCGGCGCCCGCCACCATGACCTTGACGCCTGCGGGGATGCCCACCTTCATCGCATCGGGCGCGTTGACCAGCAGGCCGTGCACGATGGGCGCGCCGCAGTAGTGCGTGACACCGTGCGTGCGAATGGCGTCGAAGATGGCCTGCGCGTCCACCCGGCGCAGGCAAACGTTGACGCCAGCACGCGCCGCAATGGTCCAGGGAAAGCACCAGCCGTTGCAGTGGAACATGGGCAGCGTCCAAAGGTACACGGCGTGTTTGGGCATGTCCCACTCCAGCACGTTGCTGATGGCGTTGGTGGCGGCGCCCCGGTGGTGGTAGACCACGCCCTTGGGGTTGCCCGTGGTGCCGCTGGTGTAGTTCAGCGCAATCGCATCCCACTCGTCGGCGGGCAGGCTCCAGGCAAAGGCCGCATCGCCGCTGGCCACAAAGGCCTCGTAGTCGGTGCTGCCCAGGCTTTGAACTGCGGGTCCATAAAGCGCGTCCTGCACCTCGATCACGCGTATGGGGGTAGTGCCCGTGCGCAGGGCCAGTGCCTTGGCCATGGTGCCGGTGAACTCCGGGTCCACGATGACGGCCTTGGCCTCGCCGTGGTCGAGCATGAAGGCGATGGCCTCCGGGTCGAGCCGGGTGTTGAGGGTGTTGAGCACCGCGCCGGCCATGGGCACGCCAAAGTGCGCCTCCACCATGGGTGGGGTGTTGGGCAGCATCACGGCGACGGTGTCGTTCTTGCCGATGCCTGCCTGCACCAGGGCACTGGCCAGCTGGCGGCAGCGCGCGTAGGTCTGTGCCCAGGTCTGGCGCAGCGTGCCGTGCACGATGGCCAGACGGTCGGGGTAGACCTCAGCCGTGCGTTCGATGAACGACAGGGGGGACAGGGCAGCGAAGTTGGCTTCGGTGCGGGGCAGGTGCTGGTCAAAGATGGAGGTCATGGGTCGGTGCTGAGAGGTAAACAGAACGCAGCCTACCGCCCCAGGCTGACTCAAACCCTTCGGCGGCGACTCTGCTTGATACGGTACATCGCCGCGTCGGCGCTGGCCAGCAGCGTGTGCGCGTCCTGCGCGTCGCGCGGGAACAGACTCACACCGATGCTGGCGCGCACCGGGAAGGGCTGGCCTTCGATGTCAAGCGGAGACTCGAAGGCCTGCTCCAGCTTGGCAGCGATCTGCAGGGCCGCATCTTCGGAATCCACGTTCTCGCACAGCACAGTGAATTCGTCGCCCGCAAGCCGGGCCACGGTGTCGGCCTGGCGCACGGCGCCCACGATGGTGCGGGCCACGGCCTGCAGCACCAGGTCGCCCACGGCGTGCCCCCGCCCGTCATTGATGGCCTTGAAGTCATCCAGGTCCACAAACAGCAGCGCGCAGTCACGCCCGCTGCGGCGCGATAGCTCCAGCGCCTGCGCCAGGCGCTGCTCGAACATGCGGCGGTTGGGCAGGCCGGTGAGTGCGTCGTGGTGTGCCAGGTGGGCCATGGCATCGCGGCTGGCGTTGAGTTCGTTCATCTGGCGCAGGATCTGCTGCTCCATGTCTTGAAAGCTGCGCGCCAGCTCACCCACCTCGTCCTCGCGATCCACCGGCAGCACGCCGTGGGGACGGCCCTGTGGCAGTGCCTGCGTGGCGCGCACCATGGCTTTGAGGGGCTGGGTGACCACGCGTGAAACCAGCGCCGCCAGCACCACCCCCACGGCACTCAGCACCAGCAGAATCTTGAGGATGCTGTTGCCCAGATTCACCACCTCGCCTTGGACCGCCGCCAGTGGCTGCGAGAGCCCCACCACCATAAACCGCTTTTCCTCCTCGCGCCCGAAGGGCATGCGTACGAACGAGAAGACGCGGGCCTCTTCGTCGTCAGTGCCCGGCAAGCTGAGCACCACCTCTTCCTGGTGGCCCCCGACCAGTGCGGCCACGGGCGCAAAGCTGTCCTGGATCAGGATGCGCTGGCCCCGGTCGAACCCGAAGGTCTGGCTGGCGTCCGGGTGCACCAGAAAATCGCCCCAGCGGTTGCTGAGGAAGAAACCATAAGGCGCGGGCAGCGCTGTGTTGAAGCTACGCAGGAAATGCTGCGCCGCCACACGCACCACCACCACGCCACGCACCTGGCCACCCCGCACCACGGGCGAAGCCATGCTGAATACGGGCAGCGGCTCGGCATCGGCTGCGCCTTCGTGGTTGATGCCGAACTCCGACACATAGACCTCGCCCGGCGCCAACGCCAGGGTTTCGAACACAAAGGGGAAGTGGGCCTTCTCCTGCAGTTCGTCCTCGCTGGCGCGGACCCAGGCGTCGCCAGTCCGGTCGATGCGTACGAGCTCCAGGCCAAAGTCCTGCACGCCGATGAAGCGGATCTGCAGGTAGCTCGGGTGGGTGATCAAGCTGGCACGGAACACATCAGCCAGCACGTTCTTGTCCTGCTCTATGGCCGCCACACTGGCCAGAAAAGCCGTGTCGCGCGCCACGGTGCCAAAGCCGGCTTGCATGTGGCGCGCCAGCACCTGCGTGGTGGCCAGCAACGCCTGTTCGGCCCGCCCCTGCAGGCGCGCGCGGCTGGAATCAAAGGTGTAGTAACCCGCAAGAACGGCCGCAAACACACTGAAGGACGCGAGCAGCATCCCCAGCCGCAGCGCAATACCCCATTTCATGCGGGTTTTCATGGCTCAGAACCGGTTCGGTCGGTCGCCCGACAGGATGCGCTGCCACAGCTGCGCGCGGCGGGCCTCGTCCTCCACGGGCTCCAGCCACACGATGGCGCCTGCGGGGGCATCGCCCGACAGCGCGAGCGGCTCTTCGAGCGTGTTGGCCAAGCCCTGGCGCCGGGTCAGTTCGCGGCTGACGGAGGGGTCGAGCATGTAGTTGATCCACTCGGCGGCCAGCGCCACCTGGGTGGACCTGCGGGTGATGGCCCAGCAGTCCAGCCAGGCCAGCGCCCCTTCGCGCGGCACCACATAGCCCACATCCAGCCCCGCATCCCGCAACTGCTTGAGCTGCTGCTGGCCATAGTTGGCGTGCATGACCGCAATGCGGTGTTTGCGAAACAGCTCCAGCGACTCTTCGGGAAGGCTGTAAAACGAGCGCACGTTGCGGCGCAGGGCCACCAGATCCCGCGCCAGCGGGCCAAACTGCGCGGCGGGGATATGGAACGGCGCCATCCCCCGGTACATCGCAGCCAGCGAAAAACCGTGGCTGCTGCCGTCAAATGCCAGCACGCGCCCGCGCCAGCGGGGGTCCCACAGCACGGCAATGGAGGCAGGCGGGGTAGTGATCTGCTGGCGGTCGTAGATCAGCCCCATCTCTGAATAGGTGTAGGGCATCGCATACACGTCCGAACCCTGCGCAATGCCAGCGATGGCATGCAGTCGCCGAAAGCGCGGCAGTTGCCGCTCGGTGTTGGGGATGTTGTGCACGGGCAACGGTGCGAGCAGCCGGCGGGCCACCAGCCGCGCAATTTCGGCCGTATTGGCGGCCACCAGATCAAAACCGGCTCCCTGAGGGTTGGCCAGCTTGGCACGCAGCACATCGTCAGAGGCGACGGTGGTGATCTCCACCTTGGCGCCATGGCGCTTCTCGAAAACCGCCACGATATCGGGATCGGCATACCCGGGCCAGGACAGCACACGCAGCACCGGCGCCGCCTGTGCGGGCGTGGGCCACAGGCCTGTTGCCACCAGCGGCAGCAGCGCAGCCACATCCCGGCGCCGCAGCATGTGCTGCGCCGGGGTGCCTGCCCCACCCACCGCCTGGTGCCGCAACGTGACTGCCATGCCGAAAGCCCCGCTTCTGCAATATCTGGTAACAAATAGTTTACGCGGACAATACGGGGTGTGACGATCCCACAGTCTTTCATTCAGGAGTTGCTTGCCCGCGTCGATGTGGTCGACATCGTGGGCCGCTACGTGCCATTGAAGAAAGGTGGCGCCAATTTCATGGGGCTGTGCCCCTTCCACGGCGAAAAATCCCCCTCGTTCAGCGTCAGCCCCGCCAAGCAGTTCTACCACTGCTTTGGGTGTGGAAAGAACGGCAATGCCATCAGTTTCCTCATGGAACATGCGGGTATGGGGTTTGTCGAGGCGGTACAGGATCTCGCCCAGCAGGTGGGCCTGCAGGTACCGGACGACGACATCTCCCCACAGGAAAAAGAGCGCGCCGCCGCCGCCCGCCAGAAGCAGGCCACGCTGACCGATGTGCTCGAAAAAGCCGCCGACGCCTACCGACGCCACCTGCGCGAATCACAACGCGCTATCGGCTACTTCAAAGGCCGCGGCGTCTCGGGCACCGTGGCCAAGCGCTATGGCCTGGGCTATGCACCGGAGGGCTGGCGCAGCCTGGCCAGCGTGTTCCCGCAATACGACGACCCGCTGCTGGAAGAGAGCGGGTTGGTCATCGTCAACGACGAAGATGGCGGCAAGCGCTATGACCGGTTTCGCGACCGGGTGATGTTCCCCATCCGCAACGTCAAGGGCGAATGCATCGGCTTTGGCGGGCGGGTGTTGGGCGATGACAAGCCCAAGTACCTCAACTCACCCGAAACCCCGGTGTTTCACAAGGGGCGCGAACTGTATGGCCTTTTCGAGGCGCGCACCGCCATCCGCGAGCACGGCTACGCGCTGGTGACCGAAGGCTACATGGACGTGGTAGCGCTGGCGCAGCTGGGCTTTCCGAATGCGGTGGCCACGCTGGGCACGGCCTGCACACCTGAGCATGTGCAAAAGCTTCTGCGCTTTACGGAATCGGTGGTGTTCAGCTTCGATGGCGACGCGGCAGGTCGGCGCGCTGCGCGCAAGGCACTCGACGGCGCCCTGCCCCACGCCACGGACACGCGCAGCATCAAATTTCTCTTCTTGCCTGCAGAGCATGACCCCGACAGCTTCATCCGCGCCAACGGCACGGACGCTTTTGCCCGGCACGTGAGCGAGGCCGTGCCGCTCAGCCGCTTCCTGGTTGAATCAGCAAGTGATGGCTGCGATCTGGCCACCGCCGAGGGCCGCGCCCACATGGCCAGCAACGCCCGCCCGCTGTGGACGGCACTGCCCGATGGCGTGCTCAAGCGCCAGGTGCTCAGCGATCTGGCGGACATGACCCAGCTCAAGGCCCAGGACCTGGCCGACCTGTGGGGCCAGGCCACGTCGCGCGAGGCACCCCGGTCCTCCCACTCTGGCTACTCTGGCTACTCTGGCTACCCTGGCGCAGGCAGTGCGCCAGCCCGGCAGGCCCCGGCGGCCTACGATCACGAACCGCCGTCCTGGGACGCCCCGCCCGATGCCGGAGCGTGGCCGCCCCAAGGGGAAGCGGCCGGAGGATATCCAGGCAGCTATAGCAATGGCAGCGGCTACGGCAACAACAGGCCCGCATTCCGCAAGGGTGGCGACTGGAAGAGCAACTGGAAGAAAAAGGACAAGGACTCCCCCTGGCCACCCCAGCCCCGCCTGCCACGCACCCCCACAGCCAGCCGAGCGGACCATGCTGCGCGCCTGCTGCTGTCGCACATGGCGTTTCTGGAGGAGCTGACCCACGACGACCACACCACCCTGTGCGCGCAGCCCGCCCCCCACGGCCCGCTGTTCAGCTGGCTGGAAGCGCAGTTTCATGAACATGGCCCCTTAGCTTGGGCTGTGCTGCGCGAAAGCCTGCGCGAGCACGAATGCGAAGCGCTGGCCGTCAAGGTGATGACGGGCTCGCACGCCCAGACCGAAGGCGCAATGCAGGAGCTGCGACTGGAACTGCGCGACCTGCTCAACCGCATGCAGATTGAGGACATCGAGGCACAGCAAAAGCTATTGATGCTCCAAGCGGCTGATGACCCGACGGCCCTGGAGCGTTACCGCGGTTTGGAACAAAAGCGCAGGGTTTTACTCGGCGTGGCTGCAAAGGCGGCTTGAAATCAGCGCCAAAGGTATAATGTAGGGTTAGTTATTGGCAAGAGCGACAGCAGCACCTCCGAACCGGACCACCGTGACAAACGCGCACAACCGTCCAACCATCGCAAGGACTGCACACCAAATGATCGCCCAGACATCTTGCCCCTGAGGGCCTCCCCTCAAAGCGCAAAGCCCTCGTAGCTTTGCGTTGCCACCCGCGCCGGGACCTGAGGCGCTTGCGTTTTCTTTGTGTCCGTTTTTGATCCTGAGGTTGTCCCATGCCCGCTCAAAAGTCCGCGAAGCCACTCAAGTCTGCTCCAGGTACCGCCGCAAAGGCTGCCACCAAAACCGCTGCCAAAGCCCCGGCCAAGGCTGCTTCTCAAAAAGCTGCCGCCGCGCCCGCCCCGGTTGCCAAGAAAGTGAAAACTGTGCCTGTGAAAAGTTCTGCCGAGCTGACCAAAGCTGCCGATGAATTGCTGAAGAAAAAGCCTGCCCGCGCCAAGGCTGCAGCATCCGACGACGAAGAAACCCCGAAGAAGCGCCCAGGCCGCCCTGCCAAGGCCGCTGGTGCCGCCGAAGCCAAAGCCCCCGCCAAGCGCGGACGCAAGCCCAAGGCTGCGGCCGCTGGCGACGAAGGCGGTGACGACACCGACCTGTCCGACATCGAGGCCGACCTGGAAGGTGAAGTCGAAGAAACCACCGAAACCGCAGCCACGGTTGAGAAGGTCAAGCCGCTGCGCATGAAGATCAGCAAGGCGAAGGAACGCGCCTTGATGAAGGAATTCGGCCTGGACGAAACCGTCCTGTCCGAAGAGGACATGGCCAAGCGCCGTGCGCGCCTGAAGGCCCTGATCAAGCTGGGCAAGACGCGCGGCTACCTCACCCACGTTGAAATCAACGACCACTTGCCCGACAAGCTGGTCGATGCCGAAACCCTCGAAGCCGTCATCACCACGCTGAACGACCTGGGTGTGGCGGTGTACGAGCAGACGCCCGACGCCGAGGCGCTGATCATCACGGACAACGCCCCCGCAGGCGCCACCGAAGAAGAGGCGGAAGAAGCCGCCGAAGCCGCGCTGTCCACGGTGGACTCGGAGTTCGGCCGCACCACAGACCCGGTCCGCATGTACATGCGCGAAATGGGCACCGTGGAGCTGCTGACCCGCGAAGGCGAAATCGAAATCGCCAAGCGCATCGAAGGCGGCTTGATGGCCATGATGGAGGCGATCAGCGCATCGCCCGCCACCATCGCCGAGATCCTCAACATGGGCGAAGACATCCGCGAAGGCAAGGTCGTGATCTCGACCATCGTGGACGGCTTCTCCAACCCCAACGAGGCCGACGACTATGTGGCCGAAGAAGACTTCGACGAATTCGACGAAGCCGATGACGACGATGGCAAGGGTGGCTCCAAGGCGCTGACCAAGAAGTTGGAAGAGCTCAAGAAGCAGGCGCTGGAGCGCTTCGACAAGCTGCGCGAGCTGTTCGAGAAGGTCCACAAGGTGTACGACAAGGAAGGCTATGGCACCCCTGCGTACGTGAAGGCCCAGCAGGCCCTGTCGGCCGAGCTGATGACCATCCGCTTCACCGCCAAGACCATCGAAAAACTGTGCGACATGGTGCGTGGCCAGGTGGACGATGTGCGCAAGAAGGAACGCGAGCTGCGCCGCATCATCGTGGACAAGTGCGGCATGCCCCAAGAGACGTTCATCAAGGACTTCCCGCCCAACCTGCTGAACCTGCAGTGGGTCGAAAAGCAGGCCACTGCTGGCAAGCCCTGGTCGGCCGTGATTGCGCGCAACATCCCGCCCATCCAGGACCTGCAGCAAAAGCTGATGGACCTGCAGTCGCGCGTGGTGGTGCCACTGGCCGAGCTCAAGGGCATCAACAAGCGCATGAACGAAGGTGAAGCCACCTCGCGCGATGCCAAGAAGGAAATGATCGAGGCCAACCTGCGCCTCGTGATCTCGATTGCCAAGAAGTACACGAACCGTGGCCTGCAGTTCCTCGATCTGATCCAGGAAGGCAACATCGGCCTGATGAAGGCGGTGGACAAGTTCGAATACCGCCGGGGCTACAAGTTCTCGACGTATGCCACCTGGTGGATTCGCCAGGCCATCACCCGCTCGATTGCCGATCAGGCGCGCACCATCCGTATCCCGGTGCACATGATCGAGACGATCAACAAGATGAACCGCATCAGCCGCCAGCACTTGCAAGAGTTTGGTTTTGAGCCCGATGCGTCCATCCTGGCGGCCAAGATGGAAATCCCCGAAGACAAGATCCGCAAGATCATGAAGATCGCCAAAGAGCCGATCTCCATGGAAACGCCGATCGGGGACGACGACGACAGCCACCTGGGCGACTTCATCGAAGACGGCGCCAACACCGCGCCCATCGAAGCCGCCATGCAGGCCGGCCTGCGCGACGTGGTCAAGGACATCCTGGATGGCCTGACCCCGCGCGAAGCCAAGGTGCTGCGCATGCGCTTTGGTATCGAGATGACCAGCGACCACACGCTGGAAGAAGTGGGCAAGCAGTTTGACGTGACGCGCGAACGCATCCGCCAGATAGAAGCCAAGGCGCTGCGCAAGCTCAAGCACCCCAGCCGCTCGGACAAGCTGCGCAGCTTCATCGACTCGCTGTAATCCCTGCCCAGCCAGCGGCACACTGAACCCCAGCATTCGTTCAGTACAACGCCCTGCGCCGCAATTGCGGCGCAGGGCGTTTTTCATGGCCAATCCGTTGCGCAAGGCCCAGCGCGTTTACCCTGATACTCCCGACAGCAGACTGACAGCTTGGATGGTGACCATTGCCACCACGTCCAATCAAAAATTGGGAGACTTCCCTGCAGCGTTGCAAGCCGCCCTCTTGCGGCGAGGCTGCGCAGAGAAGCCGACCCTGCTGTCCGGTTGCGTGAAGGACATGCTTTTCACCCCCGCGTTTTCACGAGGTACCCCATGACCCCCCTCAGCCGCCGCAAGGCACTCGCACATGCTGCACTCGCCGCTACGGCGTGGACCGCTTTGACCCCGGCCGCATGGGCGCAAGCCAGCGCCACGGCAGCCCGCCCCACCGCCCCCAAGGCCCCCAAACTGGCGGGCACACTGCGCATCGTGATCCCGGCCAACCCCGGGGGCGGCTGGGACCAGACGGGCCGCGCGCTGGGAGCGGCCCTGGCTGCGGTGGGCGCGGCGGACCAGATCGAGTACGAGAACATTGGCGGCAAGGGCGGCACCATCGGCCTGGCCAAATACGCCGAAAAATACGGCAACGACCCCAACACCCTGCTGATGGGCGGCATGGTGATGGTGGGTGCCGTGGCGCTGCAAAAGCCCGCCGTGGACATGGGCCACATCCAGCCCATTGCCCGGCTCACCAGCGATTACCTGGTGGCAGCGGTAGCCGCCAAATCCCCCATCAAGAACACCAAGGACCTGGCCGATGCCATGCGCGCCGACCTGCGCGCCCTGCCGGTGGCGGGGGGCTCGGCCGGTGGGGTGGACCACATCTTCGCCGGGGTGCTGGCCCGTGCCTCCAAGGCCAAGCCGGAAGACCTGGTCTACAAACCCTTCCCCGGTGGCTCTGAAGTGGTGGACTCCCTGGTGTCGGGCAACGCGGCGGTGGGACTGTCGGGCTACAGCGAATTCAGCGATGCGATAGCCGCAGGCAAACTGCGCGCCATCGGCGTGTCGTCCCGCCGCAGCGCCTTCGGCCTGCCCGCCTTCCGCGAGCAGGGGCTGGATGCCACCATGGCCAACTGGCGGGGCGTGTTCACCGGCAAAGGGGTGCCCAGCGCCCGCATGGCCGAGATGCTAGCCGCCGTGGAGGCCGCCACCGCCCACGAATCCTGGCTGCGCACGCTCAAAAGCAATCGCTGGGAACCCTCTTGGCTGACAGGCAAGGATTTGGCAGAGTTCATGGAACTGGACCTCACCACGGCACGGGTGATGGTGTACCTGCTCAAGCTGAAGGCATGAAGTGCAACAAGGCCTTTGTGCGGCTGCGGGGCGCCACCCTCGGGCCATACCGGTTTCAGGTTGCAGGCGACGTGCAGCAAGATGGAAAACCGAGATCAACCTTGGGAGCTGACCGATGAAAATGTCCAACCACTCCATCGGCGCACGCATGGCCACCGCACTGGGCCTGGTGCTCGCGCTCCTGCTGGGCGCTGCCCTGTTCGGCATTGCGGCCCTGTACAGCAGCCTGGGCACCTACGAGACCACGGTGCAGGAACGCGTGGCCCAGGAACGTGCGGTGAGCCGCATGGAAAACGAGTTCAAGACCCAGGTGCAGGAGTGGAAGAACACCCTGCTGCGGGGTGAGGATTCGCGCAAGCGCGAACTGCACTGGACAGCGTTCCAGGCCAGTGAAAAGCGGGTGGCCGACGCCGCCAAGGCGCTGGAGCCGCAACTGACCGATGCGCAGGAAAAGGCAGCGCTGCAGAAATTCACCCAAGCCCACGCGCAGATGGCACAGGGCTACCGCAAGGGTTTTGAGGTGTTCCAGTCGCTCGGTTTTGTGCCCTCTGCGGGTGACGCGGACGTGGCCGACATCGACCAGGGCCCGGCCAAGCTGCTCACCGCACTGAGCGAGCAGGTGGCCGCCAGCAGCGCGACCATTGCAGAGCAGGCTGCCCTGAGCGCGCGGCGTGCGCTCATCAGCAGCCTGGTAGCGCTGGCACTGGTCACGGCCCTGGGCGGCTGTGCGGGCTGGCTGCTCACACGCTCGGTAGTGCGCCCGCTGCGGGTGGCGGTCTCGGTGGCCAACAAGGTGGCGGCCGGCGATCTGACCACCACCATCGAGGTCGATGGCAAGGACGAACCTGCTCGGCTGCTGGAAGCCCTGCGCACCATGCAGGAGAACCTGGAAAACGTGGTGTCGGGCGTGCGCAGCAACGCCGAGGGCGTGGCCAGTGCCAGCGCCGAGATTGCCCAAGGCAATGTGGACCTGAGCATGCGTACCGAAGAGCAGGCCTCGTCGCTGGACGAAACCACCTCTTCGATGCAGCAGCTGCAGGCCACCGTGCAGCAAAACGCCTCCAACGCCCAACGTGCCAGCGAGCTGGCCAAGAGCGGCGCATCGGTGGCCCAGCGCGGTGGCGACGTGGTAACGCAGATGGTGACGGTGGTTCAGGGCATTCAAGACAGCTCACGCCGCATTTCCGACATCATCGGCGTCATCGACAGCATCGCGTTTCAGACCAACATCCTGGCGCTCAATGCTGCCGTGGAAGCAGCACGCGCCGGCGAGCAAGGACGCGGCTTTGCCGTGGTGGCCAGCGAGGTGCGCAACCTGGCCACCCGCAGTGCCAGCGCCGCGCGCGAGATCAAGGCGCTGATCCAGACCAGCGTGGAGCGCGTGCAGGCCGGCTCTGACCTCGCCCGCAACGCGGGCAGCACCATGGGTGAAGTCGTCTCGTCCATCCAGGGCGTGAGCGCGCTCATGGACGAAATCAGCCAGGCGAGCGCGGCCCAGACCTCCGACATGCTTCGCGTCACCCAGGCCATCGTGCGCATGGATGAAACCACCCAGCAAAACGCTGCCCTGGTGGAAGAAAGCGCCGCCGCCGCCGGCAGTCTGAGCGGCCAGGCCCGCCAGCTGGTGGAGGCCGTGGAGGTGTTCCGCCTGCGCCACCAGAAGCCGCAGCTTCAGAACCTTCACCACCACCCGGCAGGGCAGCGCGCCCTGACGGCACCGCAGGGTTGATGAATCGCTATAAAAAACATAGCTACCAGCGCTTGTCAAATAAGCGCTAGCGTCCAAAAATATTCAAATTGCGGCTTGGCCGAGCGCAGCCTGACCCGGCAGACGACCTCATGCGGGGCGACGGCGCGTTACGCCCTTCGGGCAACCGCACCCCACACGGCAGCCCCGCGTCAATCCATCGTCACGTTGGCGTTTTTCACGACCTGCGCCATGCGCGCCACCTCGGATCGAAAGAACGCGGCTGCTGGCTCCGGAGGGGTGAGCTTGATTTCGTAGCCCTGGGCGATGAGCGCATCGCGCGCCTCGGGCATTTCCATCGCGGCTTTGAAGGCGGCATACAGGCGTTGCAGCTCGGCCTTGGGCAGGCCGGCAGGCCCCACCGGGGCGATCCAGCCGTCGAGCTCGTAGCCCGGCAAGCCCTGCTCCGCAATGGCAGGCACACCGGGCAACGACGGCACGCGGCTGGCCGTGGTCACGCCCAGGGCCCGCAACGCTCCCGACTTGATGTGCGCTGCCGCAGGCGCTACCGCCACCACGGCCAACTGCACCTGGCCGCCCAGCACATCGTTCATGAGCGGGCCCATGCCCTTGTAGGGAATGTGCTGAATCGACACCTTGGCCTGGTCCACGAACATGGCTGCGGCCAGATGCAGGATGGTGCCGTTGCCCGACGAGCCGTAGTTGAGCACGCCCGGTTTCGCCTTGGCCAGCGCAACCAGCTCTTGCACCGTCTTGGCGGGCACCGAGGGGTGGGCCACCAGCACGAAGGGCGTGGCGCCAATGATGGTGATGGGCGTGATGTCGACGAGCGAGTCGAACGGAATGTTTTTGTACACACTGGGGTTGACCACGTGGTTGTTGGACACCACGCCGATCACCGAGCCGTCCTTGGGCGCCCGCACGATCTGCGTGGTGCCGGTGATGCCGCCCGCGCCCGGCAGGTTCTCGATGACCACGGGCTGGCCCAGCGCCTTGGCCAGGCTGGTGCTGATGGCACGGATGGCGCCGTCGGCCCCCGAGCCCGCCGACAGCGGCAGGATCACGCGCAGCGGCTTGCCATCACCCTGGGCACGGGCCAGGCGGGGCAGGCCCCAGGCGGCGGCGCCCAGCGCGGCCGCGCCGGTTGCCAGCGCCTGGCGGCGCGTGAGCACGCCATGGCCGGCGGGCGAGATGCGGTGCATGTCAAAAGCAGGGGTGGGCTGGGGCACGGTTGTCTCCGGTAGTGGGGTTGGAATCCGGGGCCTGCGGTCTGCGCCGCGTGGGTTGCCCCGGTCGTCAAGGAAAAATCAGGCAATGGCCCCGGTGGCCTGCAGCGCGGTCACCTCATCGGCCGTGTAGCCCAGACCCTGCAGCAGCTCTGCCGTGTGCTGGCCCAGGCGCGGCGGGTCGCAGCGCACATCGAGCCGCTGGCCGTCCATGCGCAGCGGCATCAGCGTGATCTGCGCAGTCTGCCCGGCACGTTCGCCATCGGGCAGCGTGATGTCGGCCAGTCCGCCCGTGGCTTGCAGGTGCGGGTCGTCAAACAGTTCTTCGGGCCGGCGGATGGGTGCAAACGGCAGGCCGTGGCGTTCGAAGATGGCCGCCAGTTCGTCGGCCGTGTGCTGCGCCAGCCGCTCGCGCAGCACGGGCATCAGCGTGGGGCGGGCGCGTACGCGGTCGTTGTTGGTGGCCAGGCCGGTGTCGGCCTTCAGGTCGGCATAGCCCATGGCGTCGCAAAAGGTCTGCCACTGCGCATCGCTCACGGCGGCCAAAAAGATCTGCCCGCTGTCCTTCACGCTGAACACGTCGTACACGGCCCAGGACGAAATGCGGTCGGGCATGGGCGCCGCCGGTTTGCCGGTAACGGCGTACTGCATCATGTGCTGGCCGACCAGGAAGACGTTGTTCTCGAACAGGGCCGAGTCCACCTCTTGCCCCCGCCCGGTGATGCCGCGCTGCATCAGCGCCGCCATCGCGCCAATCGCGCCGAACATGCCACCCATGATGTCGTTCACGCTGCTGCCCGCGCGCAGCGGGTCGCCGGGGCGGCCGGTCATGTAGGCCAGGCCGCCCATCATCTGCACCACTTCGTCGAGCGCTGTGCGGTGCTCGTACGGGCCGGGCAAAAAGCCGGTGTGGTTGACGTAGATGAGGCGCGGGTTGAGCTGGCTCAGCGCCGCGTAGTCCAGGCCGTATTTGGTCATCACGCCGGGCTTGAAGTTCTGCGCCACCACATCGGCCGATGCCGCGAGCTTGCGCGCTGCCGCCAGGCCCTCGGGGCTGCGCAGGTCGAGCGCGATGCTCTTCTTGTTGCGGTTGAACATGGGGAAAAAGCCCGCGCCCGCGCCCAGCAGGTGGCGCGTGCGGTCGCCGTCCACCGGCTCGACCTTGATGACCTCGGCGCCCAGGTCGGCAAGCACCATGCCGCAGGTGGGGCCCATGACCATGTGGGTGAACTCCACCACGCGCAGGCCTTCCAGCGGCAGGCGGGGGGATGGTGGGGTGGCGGGTGTGTCGTCGTTCATGTTCAGGGCGTTCCGAAAAGGGGTTCAGGCGGTTGCTGCTTCGTGCAGCGCGGCAGGTGCGGCATTCTGCGGCAGCCCTGCCTGCCACAGCGTGCCATGCAGGGTCTCGCCCGCCAGCCATCCGGCCACGCGCTGGCGCAGTGCGAGCAGCGCAGTCACGTCGATGCCAGTGGCGATGCCCATGCGATCCAGCATGAACACCAGGTCTTCGGTGGTGACGTTGCCACTGGCGCCCGGCGCGTGGGGGCAGCCGCCAATGCCGGCCAGGCAGGCGTCAAAGCGGGTGATGCCCGCCTGCCAGGCGGCATAGACGTTGGCCAGGCCCATGCCACGCGTGTCGTGGAAGTGGGCACAGCAGAGGCGGTCCCCCACCAGGGCCCGCGCTTTTTCAAACAGGCGGGCCACGGCGGCAGGGTCGGCATAGCCCACGGTGTCGGCCAGGCTCACGCGGTCGGCGCCCGCATCCAGCAGCGCTTGCATCAGGCGCAGTACTTCGCTCTCGGCCACCTCGCCCTGCAAGGTGCAACCAAAGGCCGTGCCCACGCCACCTTCGATCAATGTGCGGGTGCCGCTGGCGTCGCGCAGTGCGCGGATGCGGGCCACCTCGGCCACCACCTCGTCGGGGGTCTTGCGCAGGTTGGCTAGGCTGTGTGCGTGGCTGGCGGACAGGGGCACCACCATCAGGTCAGCGCCGCATTCCAGCGCACGCTCTGCCCCCTTGAAGTTGGGCACCAGCACCGAGGCCACCAGGCCCGGCAGGGTTTTGGCGTGGGCCAGCACCTCGGCCGTATCGGCCAGCTGGGGCAGCAGCCGGGCGGGCACGAAGGAGCCCACCTCGATCTCGCGCTGGCCAGCGGCGTAGGCGGCGTTGATCCATTCGATCTTGTGCGCGGTGGAGACCACGGTGGCAATGCTTTGCAGGCCGTCGCGCAGACCCACTTCGCGGACGGTGGCACGCGCCGGGGTGGTGGAAGCGATAGAGGGGGTAAGCACTGCGTTGTCTCCGGCGGGTGGTGTTCTGCCGTCGATTCTAGAAATTCCCAACAGAATCAGAAAATACATTTTGGAAGCCATATGATTCCAAGCAGGAATATCAAACACCTGGAGTCAAGCCCATGCGCGATCTGGACCTGCAGACCCTGCGCCTGTTTGCCGCCGTGTGCGAGCAGCGCAGCATCGCGCGCGTGGCCGAGCAGGAGTCCATCGTGGGCTCGGCCATCAGCAAGCGGCTGGCGCAGCTGGAAGACACGGTGGGCACGGCGCTGCTACTGCGCAAACGCCGTGGCGTGGTGCCCACCCCGGCGGGCGAAACCCTGCTGGAGCACGCGCGCACCATGCTGGCCAGCGTGGGCCAGATTGAACGCGACATGGCGGCCTATGCCACCGGCACGCGGGGCCATGTGCGCATGCTGGTCACGGCCTCGGTGATGGCCGAATCACTGGCAGACGACGTGGCCGCTTTTCTGCAAGACCCGGCGCACCGCGACATCCAGGTAAGCCTGGAGGAGCGCGTGAGCCCGGACGTCGTACAGGGCATCCGTGACGGCAGTGCCTCCATCGGCATCTGCTGGGACGCGGCCGACCTGACAGGCCTGGAAACCTGCGGCTACCGTACCGACCACCTGGCCGTGGTGGCACATGCGCTGCACCCGGTGGCCCAGCACCAGAGCGTGCGTTTTGCCGACGTGCTGGACCATGAATTCGTCAGCATGCCCGCACTGAGCGCCGTGCAGGTGTTGCTGGCGCGCGCTGCGGCCGTGGAGGGAAAGATGCTGGCGCACCGGGTGCTGGTGTCCAACTTCGATGCGGCACTTCGGGTGGTGCGGGCCAACCTGGCCATCAGTGTCGTGCCGCGCGAAGTGGCCCTGCCTTTTGCCCAGACTGCGCCCATCCGGGTGGTTCCACTGAGCGACCCTTGGGCCCGACGGCGCTTCGCCATCTGTTACCGCAGCGCCCAGATGCTGGCCCCGGCCGCACAGTTGCTGGTCAGCCACCTGGCAGGGCTGGGCCGTCAGGAATGACCGTCTAGGAGCCTGTCAGGCTTGGCGAATGGACCGCAGCGGTCCATTTTTGGCTTCGCCGCTCTTCGAGAACACCGCCTTTTTTGCCCCATAGCCGGGCTATGGGGCTGCAAATCCGGCAAAAACTGTCCTCGCTGGGGCCAGTTTTCGCTTTCGACGCTCCAAGTCCTACAGGCTCCCAGAACCGTGGCCCTACCGCAACAGTTTGACTTGTAACACAGGTTTTTCGGGGTGTAGCGCATGTGTGGTGTGCGTTCTGAGCTACCAAACTTGTAGCAAAATGGGTTCCGCGCTATAGTCTCAGCGCATCACCGGGCCCGGCATTCGCCCACCCGAATGAATATTTGATCCAACACTTGCGCGAGGAGAAGCGTCCATGAGCTCCAAAGAAAATGCCGCCATCAACCAGTTGTTCGAGCGGCTCGAATGCCGTTACGCACTGCGCGTGCTGTGGGCCCTGAAGGACGGTCACCCCCAGACCTTCCGCCTGCTGCAGGACAGCGTGGGGGGCATCACCCCCAACACGCTCAACACCCGCATCAAGGAACTGCGCGAAGCCGGTTTTGTAGACCACGGCAGCGACGGCTACACCGTCACCCCCTCGGGCGCCGACCTGCTCAAGCGCCTGTCGGACGTGCAGGCCTTCGCCACCCGCTGGGTCGCTGGCCGCGCCAAAAAAGCCTGACGCCAAACAGCCCCCCCCGCCCCACTCAGGGAAAAGCCCCGCCGGACCTCCGCGCGGGGCTTTCGTTAAAATAGGGGTCAAAAATGCTGCTAGCGCTTAACCATCAAGCGCCAATAGCTCTTTTTTTAATAGCAAACAAGGAATTTCACCCATGGCACTGACCACCACCGCATCCGGCCTGCAATACGAAGACACCACCGTGGGCGAAGGCACCGAAGCCACCAAGGGCCAGAACGTGTCGGTGCACTACACCGGCTGGCTCTACAACAACGGCGAGCAAGGTGCTAAGTTCGACTCCAGCCGCGACCGCAACGACCCCTTCGAGTTCTCGCTGGGCGCGGGCATGGTCATCAAGGGCTGGGACGAAGGCGTGCAAGGCATGAAGATCGGTGGCCAGCGCACCTTGATCATTCCTGCCGCCCTCGGCTACGGCGCACGCGGCGCGGGCGGCGTGATTCCACCGAACGCCACGCTCAAGTTCGATGTGGAACTGCTCAAGGTCGGCCGCTGAGCACTGCGCCCTGTGACGCACTAAACACAAAGCGGCCTGGGGCCGCTTTTTTTGTGCCAACACTTCACGCATGAACCTGGTGCGCCTCTCGGGGGAGAGGATCCGGGCGCCTCAATCAAAAAGCGCTTCGTCCAGCCGCTTGAATTTGGCGTCACCCACCGCCTCGCGGATCTTGGGTGCCAGCGCCGCCAGATCCTCGAAGCTGCCCGCCCCTTCCACCGCCAGATTCAACCGGAACCCACGCAGCCCCAGCCCCGCTGTCAGTTCGGTGGCGATCGGGTAGGCCGCCTGGTAACGCTCCTTGGGTGAGCGCCCGGAGCCCTCCAGCGGCGACGCCACCGTCCCCAGATCGGTGGCCGGTGCAGGCTCTGCCGTCGCATCATGCGGGGTGGCAAAAGCTGCAGGCAGAGACTGCCCCGGCAGCGGAGCCAGCAGTCCCTGCGCAATCATGGCCTGGACATCCTCCTGCGTGATCCCCATGGCTGCCGTGGCCGCCAGTATTTCGCCCGTAGAGCGCTTTCCGTCAAAAAGAATAAAAGCCGAGCGCTGGCGTGAGCTGAGGCTACCGCGCCGATCCTTGAGCGCTTCCTGCCCTGCCTGCGTTTTGACGAGAACCATGAATCTCCTTGAGCTGAACCATTGTGGCGTGACCGAAGCTCACCCCGACAGGTAAGCTTTTACGCTCCAGATTCTCACGTTTGCGCAGGCTTGGTAATCGGGGTTTACGCATAACCCATTAGCAGGCGCAGGGACAGGGCACTCCAGCCTGCCAACCCAAGTCCCCCTACATCTCGGACCGGATGCGCGGCAGCGCCGGGGCAGGCCGGGTCAACCAGCTCACCACCACCGTCGCTACCAAGCCGGTGGGCACGCCAAACACCCCGGCAGAGACGGGCTGAATACCAAACCACAGCCCGTCTGCCAGCATCCAGCTGGGCAGCGCGCGCATGGCGGGCACATGCGACAGCAGGTAGTACACCGCCACGCCAAGCCCTGCCAGCATGCCCGCCACCGCCCCCTGCCGCGTGGTGCCGCGCCAGAAGATGCCCAGCACCATCACCGGCACAAAGGCCGAAGCCGCCAACGAGAACGACGCCGACACCATCGGCAGAATCTCAGAGGGTTTGAGCGCCGCTACAAATGCCGCCGACAAGGCCACGGACAGCAAGGCAAACTTGCTCAGAATCACACGCTGCTCCGGCGACGCCTGGCGCTTTGCGTCCTGAAAATACAGGTCGCGCACCAGGGCGTTGCTGATGGTGAGCAGCAGCCCGTCAGCGGTAGACAGCGCCGCCGCCAGCCCGCCAGCCGCCACCAGGCCCGACACCACATAGGGCAAGCCCCCCAGCTCCGGCGTGGCCAACATGATGAGGTCGGCCCCCAGCCGGATCTCTCCAAACTGCACGATGCCGTCAGCGTTCACGTCTTCCACCGACAACAGCGAGCTGTCCACCCGCGCCCATTGGGCCATCCAGGTGGGCAAAGCCTCGAAACTGCTGCCCACCAGGTTTTGCATGACCTCGAATTTCACCAGCACCGCCAACGCGGGCGCACTCAGGTACAGCAAGGCGATGAAAAACAGCGACCACGCCACCGATGCCCGCGCCGCCGACACCGTGGGCGAGGTGTAGTAGCGCGTGAGCAGGTGCGGCAAGCCTGCCGTGCCCACCATCAGGCAGAACATGAGTGCCAGGAAGTTGCGGCGCGTCAGCTCGTAGTCGCGTTGCTCGTCGGGCGTGCCCTGCGGGTCACCCACATACGCCTGGCTGTGCAGGGGCAAGCCGCCCAGGGGACGCGCACGCTCGTAGTTCTCGCGCATTTCGCGGGTCCAGCGTTCGCGCGCCGCTGCGGCATCGCGCGGCAGGGCCGCCAGCTCGCGGCTGGCCGTGACGATCAAACCTACATCAGCGTTCTGGGTGCGCAGCGCGCGAATGCGCTCCCGCCCTTTCTCGCGCTCACGCTCCAGGGCGCCTTCCACATCACGCAGCCGCGCCTCAAAATCCTGGGCGCGCCGCAGGTAGGTCTGCACCACCTGATGCTCTGCGGGGGAATCGAGCAGCTGCGCTTCCAGGTCGGCGATCTTGCTGATCTGCGCGCCATAGACTGCGGGCGCCAACGGGTTGCCCAATTGTTTGTACGCCAGCCAGGACACCGGGATCAGGAACGCCAGCAGCACCACCACATACTGCGCCACCTGCGTCCAGGTGATGGCGCGCATGCCACCGAGGAAGGAGCACAGCAGCACCCCGCCCAGGCCCAGCATGATGCCGATCTCGAACTGCACACCGGTCAGGCGCGAAGCGATCAGCCCCACACCGTAAATCTGCGCCACCACGTATGTGAACGAACAGAGCACCGCCGCCAGCGCCGCAATCACACGCGGCCACCGGCCGCCAAAACGCACATGGAAAAAATCGGGCACGGTGTACAGGCCCATGGCGCGCAGGTGCGGTGCGATCAGCATCGCCACCAGGCAAAAGCCTCCCGTCCACCCCAGCAGATAGGCCAGCCCCCCGGCCTGCCCCGGTGTGCCGGAAAAACCCTGCAGGTAAAGCGCCCCCGACAGACTGATGAACGATGCGGCACTCATCCAGTCTGCCGCTGCCGCCATGCCGTTGTACATGGGCGGAATGCGCCGACCCGCCACGTAGTATTCCTCGGGGTCGGTGGTACGGCCATAGACACCGATGCCCGCGTAGACCATCACCGTGAGGAACAGAAAAATCGGCCCGATCCAGTGCCGCGAAAGCCCCTGGTGCTCTGCCCAGGTCATCAGCGCCAGAAAGGCCAGCACACCGGTCACATACAGCGCCAGGATGCGGTGCAACCGCCACAGATAGGCCCGATCGGTGTCGGAAGAATTGTTTTCAGCCATGGTCAGCCGTGGGGGCGGTTCGCGTCGTCCGAAAGGGCTGCTGCATCCGCTGCGAGGCGCTCCGCATCCTGCCGTTCGAAGCGGTTCATGGCCCAGCCATAGACCACCACGATGCCAATGAACACCAGCACAGCCCCCTGCGCTGCGATCCAGTAGCCCAGGGGCCAGCCGCCAAATACCAGCACCTGCAGGTCCCGGGCGAAGTAAGTGGCACCAAACGACACCAGCGCCCACAGCAGCAGCAAGCCGGCCTTGAGCTTCAGGTGCCGCACATCGTGCAGATCGGGCGGAAAAGGCCCCGCCAACTCGATGTCGGCAGAACGCGGGGGCTGCTGCGGGGGCTGCATCACAGGCACGGCATCAGGGACGCAGTGGCGGGTGGTGCAGTCGGCACATGGCAGCCCGGTCGGAGCGTCAGCCTGCCAGTTGCTGCCAGGTGGCGATCACGCTGTCGGGGTTGAGCGAGATCGACGAGATGCCTTCCTTGGCCAGCCACTGCGCAAAGTCAGGGTGGTCGCTGGGGCCCTGGCCGCAGATGCCGATGTACTTGCCCTGGGCCAGGCAGGCCTTGATGGCCTGATGGATCAGTGCTTCGACAGCAGGGTCACGCTCATCAAAGTCCTGCGCCAGCAGCTCCAGGCCCGAGTCGCGGTCCAGGCCCAGCGTGAGCTGGGTCAGGTCGTTGGAGCCTATGGAGAAGCCGTCGAAGAACTCCAGGAAGCGCTCGGCCAGGATGGCATTGCTAGGCACCTCGCACATCATGATGACCTTGAGGTCGTCCTTGCCGCGCTGAAGGCCATGGGTGGCCAGCAGCTTGGTCACGCGCTCGGCCTGGCCCAGCGTGCGCACAAACGGCACCATCACCTGCACGTTGGTCAGGCCCATGTCGTTGCGCACGCGCTTGAGCGCCTCGCACTCCATGGCAAAGGCTTCACCGAAGTCTTCGCTGATGTAGCGGGCTGCGCCACGGAAGCCGAGCATCGGGTTTTCTTCCTCGGGCTCGTAGCGGCTGCCGCCGATCAGCTTGCGGTATTCGTTGGACTTGAAGTCCGACAGGCGCACGATGACGGGCTTGGGCCAGAAGGCGGCGGCAATAGTGGCCACGCCTTCGGCGACCTTGTCCACATAGAACGCCCTGGGGCTGGCATGGCCACGGGCCACGGACTCCACGGCCTTCTTCAGGTCGGCATCGATCTGGGGGTAGTCCAGGATGGCCTTGGGGTGCACGCCAATGTTGTTGTTGATGATGAACTCCAGCCGGGCCAGACCCACGCCTTCATTGGGCAGCTGGCAGAAGTCAAAGGCCAGCTGGGGGTTGCCCACGTTCATCATGATCTTGGTCTTGATGGGGGGCATCGCACCGCGCTGCACTTCGGTCACCTCGGTTTCAAGCAGGCCGTCATAGATCTTGCCCGTGTCGCCCTCGGAGCAGCTCACCGTGACCAGCGTGCCGTCCTTCAGGCGCTCGGTCGCGTCGCCGCAGCCGACCACGGCCGGGATGCCCAGCTCGCGCGCAATGATGGCGGCGTGGCAGGTGCGGCCGCCGCGGTTGGTGACGATGGCGCTGGCGCGCTTCATCACGGGCTCCCAGTTGGGGTCGGTCATGTCGGTCACGAGCACATCGCCGGGCTGGACCTTGTCCATCTCGGAGATGTTGTGCACCAGGCGCACCGGGCCGGTGCCGATCTTCTGGCCAATGGCGCGGCCCTCGGCCAGCACGGTGCCGTGGCCCTTGAGCTTGTAGCGCAGCTCGGCCTGGCCCTTGGCCTGGCTTTTCACCGTCTCGGGGCGGGCCTGCAGGATGTAAAGCTGGCCGTC
The DNA here is from genome assembly GCF_050626955.1 of Acidovorax facilis. Classification (NCBI taxonomy): domain Bacteria; kingdom Pseudomonadati; phylum Pseudomonadota; class Betaproteobacteria; order Burkholderiales; family Comamonadaceae; genus Acidovorax; species Acidovorax facilis. Next base: position 1,005,408 of record NZ_CP192460.1, on the reverse strand, counting down.
GGTGCCGTCCTTGCCCCACTCGATGTCCATGGGGCGGCCGTAGTGCTGCTCGATCACCAGCGCGTAGCGGGCCAGTTGCTCCACATCAGCGTCGGTCAGCGAGTAGCGGTTGCGCTGCTCGGTGGGCACGTCCACGGTCTTGACCAGCTTGCCGCTGGCGGCTTTTTCTTCCGCGCTGGAGAACACCATCTGGATCAGCTTGCTGCCCAGGTTGCGGCGGATCAGCGCCTTCTTGCCGGCCTGGAGCATGGGCTTGTGCACGTAGAACTCGTCGGGGTTCACGGCGCCCTGCACCACGGTTTCGCCCAGGCCGTAGCTGCTGGTGATGAAGACCACGTCTTCAAAGCCGGATTCGGTGTCGATCGTGAACATCACGCCGGCAGCGCCCAGGTCGGAGCGCACCATGCGCTGCACACCGGCCGACAGGGCCACCACATCGTGCTCGAAGCCCTTGTGCACCCGGTAGGAAATGGCGCGGTCGTTGTACAGCGACGCGAACACTTCCTTCATCTTGTGCATGACTTCGTCGATGCCCACTACGTTCAGGAAGGTTTCCTGCTGGCCTGCAAACGAAGCGTCGGGCAGGTCCTCTGCCGTGGCCGACGAGCGCACGGCAAACGAGGCGGCGGGGTTGCCAGCGCTCAGCTTGGCAAATTCATCAGCAATGGCCTTTTGCAGGTCGGCCGGGAAGGGCTGGGCCTCGACCATGGCGCGGATTTCTGCACCGACTTGTGCAAGCGCGCGCACGTCTTCGGTGTCCAGGCTCTTGAGCTTGGCGCTAATGCGGTCGGCCAGGCCGTCGTAGGCCAGGAACTCGCGGAACGCGTGGGCGGTGGTGGCAAAGCCCGTGGGCACACGCACGCCCTGCGGCAGCTGGGAGATCATCTCGCCGAGGCTGGCGTTTTTACCGCCAACGACCTCGACATCGGTCATTCTCAGGTTTTCAAACGGTACGACCAGGGCGGTCGGGCTGAAAAGTGCAGACATGGGAAAGCTCCAGAAGTTGAAACCGGGTCTGCGTGCCGGGCCCTGGATGGCTCCTGACAGGCGGCCATGCACGGCCTGAGGCTTTGTCGTTGTGGTTGTGGGCCGACGCGGTGCATGGTGAGAATTGGATAATTGTGACAATTGTAGGCCCGAGCATCTGGCAGCGGGCTGACGCTTTCACGCGACTGACGCAAAACGGGGGTGCCTCCACTTTTTCGTGGTGTCCACCCGTCTGGCGCAAACCGCATCAAAAAAGGGCCTCCATGCACTCGCGCACCGTATTTTTTGTCTCTGACGGCACCGGCATCACTGCCGAAACCTTCGGCAACGCCATCCTGGCCCAGTTCGAGATGAAGCCGCGCCATGTGCGCCTGCCCTTCATCGACACGGTGGACAAGGCCCACCAGGCCGTGCGGCAGATCAACCACACCGGCGAAGTCGAGGGCAAAAAGCCCATCGTCTTCACCACGCTGGTCAACATGGAAGTGCTCAAGGTCATCCAGGACGGCTGCAAGGGCATGCTGCTCGATATGTTTGGCACCTTCGTCCACCCGCTGGAGCAGGAGCTGGGCATCAAGTCGCACCACCGCGTGGGCCGCTTCAGCGACGTCAGCCGCAGCAAGGAATACACAGACCGCATCGAAGCCATCAACTTCAGCCTGGCCCATGACGACGGCCAGAGCAACCGCGACCTGGCCGGTGCCGACGTAATCCTGGTGGGCGTGAGCCGCAGCGGCAAGACCCCCACCAGCCTGTACCTGGCCATGCAGTGCGGCCTGAAAGCCGCCAACTACCCCCTCATCCCCGAGGATTTCGAGCGCCGCCAGCTGCCCCCCGCCCTGGTGCCGTTTCGCAGCAAGATCTTTGGCCTGACCATCAGCCCCGACCGCCTGGCCGAGATCCGCGCCGAGCGCCGCCCCAATTCGCGCTATGCCAGTCTGGAGAACTGCCGCATGGAGGTCTCCGAAGCCGAGGCCATGATGCGCCGCGCAGGCATCCGGTGGTTGTCCACCACCACCAAGTCGATTGAAGAGATTGCGACGACCATCCTGCAGGAGATTCGGCCGGAGAGGCTGGTGTATTGAGCAGCGTTGCATGGCAAGTACGGCCCAACCTCCCTCGGGGGCCATGGCGGATTCATGCAAAAACAGGCTCTACCGCCCTACTGACAAGCGCAACACGCTATAAATAATATAGCAATGTTCTCTCAGGACCGGCGGTGCAGTCTGGCTTGCGCCGCAGACCCCACCCACCGATCACGCCAAACCACCGCCAGCGGGGCCATCGCCCCCAAACAATTCAAACACCATGCTGCGCAGCCATTGGTTCACCGGCTCGCGGTGCACCTTGGCATGCCAAAACACGCTGATGGGCGCGTCAGGCAGTTTGACGGGGTGCGTGCGCAGCACCAGGCCAAAGGGCTCGACCAGCTTGAGCGCCAGCCGCTCGGGCACCGTCGCCACCAGCGCCGTGCTTTGGAGGATGTGGCCCACGCTCACAAAGTGCGGCACGCTCAGCCGCACCAGGCGGTCGATGCCGGCCTTCTGGATCAATTCATCCACCTTGCCGTGCCCCGTGCCCGCCGACACGATCACCAGATGCTCTGCCGCCTTGTAGTCCGACAGCAGCAGCTTGGGCCGGTCCAGCGCATGGCCCTTGCGGAACAGGCACACATAACGCTGGCGGAACAAGCGCCGCTGGAAAAATCCCGCTTTCAGCTGCGGCAGCAGGCCGATGGCCAAGTCCACCTTGCCAGCCTCCATGTCTTCGCGCAGATGGGCCGCGTTGTTGCGCACGGTGTTCAGCGTGACGCCCGGCGCCTCCCGCCCCAGGCGCTCCAGCAGCGCGGGCAGAAAGACGATCTCGCCAATGTCTGTCATGCCGATGGTGATGGTGCGCTTGAGCGTTGCGGGCGTGAACTGTGTGCGCTGGTTCAGCCCGCTGTGGATCATGCCCAGCGCATAGCCCACGGATTCGCCCAGTTGCTCGGCAAAAGGCGTGGGCACCATGCCGCCCGAGGTGCGCAAGAACAACTCGTCTCCAAAAATGCGCCGAAGCTTGGCCAGCGCGTTGCTGACCGCAGGCTGAGTCAGCCCCAGGTTGTCGGCCACCTTCGACACGCGCCGTTCGACCATGAGTTGCTGAAACAGCACCAGCAGGTTCAGGTCGATATCCGATAGCTCCATCGCCACTCCATCAGCTCGGGTGATATGAAGTGGCGATGGTATTGCAGCCAGTGATTCGCAGGCGCTTTCGTGGGCACAATGGGCTGGATGAAATCGACCGCAGCCCGCCATGGACATCCTCGTTCAGCCGCTTAACCGCGTGATCCGCGCCGAGCCCGGCGTGAACCTGCTCGACGCCCTGCGCGCAGCGCAGGTTCCGATGTCGTATTCATGCCTGTCGGGCCGCTGCGGAATCTGCCGCTGCCGGGTGCTGTCTGGTGAGGTGCTCGATGGCGGGCGCGAGCAGCAGCGCCCGCTGGACGGCGTGGACGGTGCCGTGCTGGCCTGCCAGACCTATGTGACCGAGCCCTGCACCATCGAAGTGCCAGCCCCCGGCGAAGCCGTGGTGCACCGTGCGCGCGTGGCCAAGGCCACCGTGGTGGCCATCGAGCCGCTGGCGGCAGACATCCGGCGCCTGCTGCTCAAGGTGGCAAAACCGATTGCGTTTTCACCGGGGCAGTACATGCAACTGGGGTTCACACCGACGCACGTGCGCCCCTACTCCATGGCAAACCTGCCGGGCGAGCAGCTGCTGGAGTTTCATGTGCAACTCATGCCCCAGGGCCGGGTCAGCGGCTACATCGCCGGGCAGCTCAAGGTGGGGGACAAGGTCAAGGTCAGCGGGCCGCTGGGTGCGGCGTATCTGCGCCAACAGCACACGGGGCCCATGCTGTGCGTGGCTGGGGGCACCGGGCTGGCATCGGTGCTGTCGGTGGTGCGCGGCGCAGTGGCTGCCGGAATGCGCAACCCCATTCACCTGTACTTCGGCCTGCGCTCGCCGCGCGAGCTGTATGGCCTGGCATGGCTGGACCATTTGCGCAGCGTGCACCCTGCCCTGCAGGTGCATGTGGTGGTGGCCTCGGGTGCCGACTCTGCCACGCAGCGGCGCGGGCTGGTGACCCAGGCCATCGAGCAGGACCACGCGAGCCTGCAAGGCTGGCAGGCGTATCTGTGCGGCTCGCCGCCGATGGTGGAAACCACCACACTGCTGGCGCTGGGCAAAGGCCTGGAGGTGGCCCACCTCCATGCCGAGGCCTTTTACATGCAGGGCGACTGAGGGGTAAGTTCCTTCAGGCGCAGCCCGCATCCGGCTGCGCGCTCGGCGCCGCCTTGCGAAACGCTTCCAGCTGCGCGCAGGCCGCGTCCACTGCCTGCAACAGCGGCCAGCGCGACAAGTCCACCTTGAAGCGGCGCGCGCTCTCCACCTGCGGCACCAGGTACACATCGGCCAGCGTGGGGCTGCTGCCAAAGCAGAAGTCACCGCGCTGCGGGTCCTTCGACAGCAGCGCCTCGATGGCGTCAAAGCCCGCGCTGATCCAGGTGCCGCACCAGTCGTTCACGGCAGCCTCGTCGGCACCAAAGCGATGGCGCAGCGCCTCCAGAATGCGGCGGTTGTTGATGGGATGGATGTCGCAGCCCACGATGGCAGCCAGAGCGCGCACCTGGGCGCGATCGCCTGCATCGCCGGGCAGCAGCGGTGGGGTGGGATAGCGCTCTTCGAGCCACTCGATGATGGCGGGCGACTGGATCATCAGGCGCTCGTCGGCCTCCAGCACGGGCACGAACTGCTGCGGGTTGATGGCCTTGAAGGTATCGCCCAGATGTTCCTCACGCCGCAAATCGACCGCAACCTGTTCGTAGGCCAGCCCCTTGAGGTTGAGCGCGATGCGCAAGCGGTGGGATGTTCCGCTGCGGAAGAAGGAATAGAGCTTCATGGTCAGTCCAGGGCAATCTTGGCGCGCTTGACGACTTCACCAAACGTGCGCGAATCGCGTTCGATGGCCTTGGTGAGTTCGGCGGGCGGGCCGATGTAGGGCTCAAACCCGAAGGTCGCCAGGCGCTCCTTGACCTCCGAGGTGGCCAGCACCTTGCCCACGTCGGCATTGATCTTCTCGATGGCGGCCTTCGGCGTGCCAGCAGGCGCGAACAGGCCCACCCAGGTCTTCACTTCAAACCCGGCCGGGCCGCCCGCTTCGCCCATGGTCGGAATGTCGGTGAAGCCCGCCAGACGCTGGGGTGCGGCCAGGGCCAGAAACTTCACCTTCTTGGCCTGGTACATCGGTCCGGCCGTCGCCGCCGTGCCAAACGCCCACTTGATGTCGCCCGTGGCCACAGAGGTGTAGACGCTGCCCATGTCCTTGTACGGCACATGCATCATCTTCGTGCCCGTTGCTGCCTCCAGACTCGCCGCGCCCACATGGGCCACGCTGCCGATGCCCCAGGAGCCGTAGGTGATGTCGCCTGGCGCCGCCTTGGCCGCCTTGATCAGATCGCCCACATCCTTCCAGGGCGAGTTGGCCGCCACCACCACAAAGAAGTTCGTGAAATACACCGGCGCCACGGGCTCAAAGTCCTTCAACGGGTCATAGGGCAGTTGCTTGAACACATGCGGCTGCAAAGCCATGTGGGTGTTGTCCACCTGCAGCAGCGTGTAGCCGTCTGGCGTTGCGCGCTTGGCATCGCCGATGGCGATGAAACCGTTGGCCCCTGGTTTGTTGTCGATGACAAGTTGCTGCCCCCAGTTGCGCGACAAGCGCTCACTGAGGATGCGCATCACCGCATCGGGGCCACTGCCGGGCGAATACGGCGCGACGGAGCGAACGGGTTTGGCGGGGAAGGTCTGCGCCACGGCGTCGGGCACGCTCGCGGCGGCCACAAGGGCCAGCGCGCAGAGCGCCAGGGCAGGTCTCAAAATCTGTGAACGAATGGCGGTCAGCATGGGGGGTGTCTCCTTGGTTTTATGAAAGCCGAATCCGGCTGGTGAGTGATGGATCAAACAGTGACTTGCGCACGGTGGCTGTGCAGCGCCTCAAAAATCGGCGCATCGCTGAAGCGGAACAGGTCGAGCGCGCCAGCGGCCGATGCCTGGGCCGAGAACGGTTGCCACGACGGCACCACAAACAAGTCGCCCCGCGCCACCTGCCAGGTGCGCTCACCCACCGTGACGGTGCCGCTGCCGTCAAACACCTGGAACACGGACGAACCCACCTCGCGGTGCACCCGCGTCGCGCCGCCCGCGCGCACGCGGTGCATTTCGGTCCGCATCGTGGGCAACACATCGGCGCCGGTGGTGGGGTTGGTAAAGCGCACCGCCGCATGCCCGGGGCTCAGCGTGCCCGCCTGGCCTTCGTCTTCCAGCGCGAGCTGATCGGCCAGCGCACGGTCTGTGTCCACCCAGCGGTAGGCCAGCAGGGGCGTGGCGGGCTGCGCCTGCACCATCGATACCGGGCGCAGGCCCGGGTGGCCCCACAGCCTTTCGGAATAAGAACGCTCGGCGGTGGTGCGCTCGGCAGGCGGGAGCTTCTCGCGCCCCACTTCGAAGAACTGGCTCTCGGTGTAGTACGAGAACGGAATGTCCAGGCCATCGATCCAGGCCATGGGCTCGGTGGCAGCGTTGTGGTGGGCATGCCAGTTCCAGCCGGCCTGGGGCAGAAAGTCGCCCCGCGACATGCGCACGGCATCGCCATTCACCACGGTCCACACGCCCTCGCCTTCCACCACAAAACGAAACGCGTGCTGCGTGTGCCGGTGCTCGGGGGCGTCTTCGCCAGGCATCAGGTACTGAATGGCGGCCCACAGCGCGGGCGTGGCAAACGGGCGCCCACCCAGCGCAGGGTTGGCCAGCGCAATCGCACGGCGCTCGCCGCCACGGCCCACAGGCACGATGGCGCCCGCCTGTGCGGCCAGGGCCTTCAAGCGGTCCCAGCGCCACAGATGGGGCACGGCCTTGGATTGGGGCTGTCGGGGCATCAGGTCGCCGATCTGCGTCCAGAGCGGTACCAGCAGCTCTTGCTCAAAGCCCCGGTACAGCTGCTCCAGCTCGGGCGTCGGATCGGGCTGGCCATTGCCCGCAACGGCGTGCAGCCGCACGGGGGAAGGCGTGAGGTCGGTGGTCATGGTGGCTTGTCTCCTGGATGTGGCTTTTTTTCTTATTCCGCCGGGCCAACGTGGAGCACGATGCTGCCCACGCCTTCAATGTGGCCTTCAATGCGGTCGCCTGCCAGCACGGGGCCTACGCCCTCGGGCGTGCCGGTGAAGATCAGGTCACCCGGCTGCAGGTGGTAGAACTTGGACAGGTCGGCAACTAGCTCGGGGATGTTCCAGATCAGCTTGGACAGGTCGGACTTCTGGCGCACAGCGCCGTTGACCGACAGCTCCAGGTCGCCCTGGCCCAGCACCACCTGCGGCATGGGCACGATCTCGGAGACCACGGACGACTGCTCCACATCCTTGCCCAGGTCCCAAGGCCGGCCCTTATCCCGCGCCACCAGTTGCAGGTCGCGGCGCGTCATGTCCAGGCCGCAGGCATAGCCATAGACAAGGCGGGGCGCATCGGCCTCGCTCACGCGAAAACCGGGCGCACCAATGGCCAGCACCAGTTCCATTTCGTGGTGGTAGTTCTGTGTGCCGGGTGGGTAGGCCACGGTCGCGCCAGACTCGACCAGCGTGGACGGCGCCTTGGTGAAGTAAAACGGCACTTCCACCGCCTTGTCCACCGGGCGCCCCATCTCAACCGCATGCGCGTGGTAGTTGCGGCCCACAAAGAACAGCCGGTGGATGGGCAGGTGCTCGCTGCGGCCACGCACAGGCAGCGAATAGACGGGGGGCGGGGTCCAGAGGTAAGTGGTTGACGTGGTTACGGTCATCGGCGGTTTCCTTAGCGGGTTGTCGTGTTCGGTTCTGGTGAGCTTGGGTGCGGGTGCGGGCTTCTGTGCTGCGTGGCATCCATGCGGGTTCACAGCTTTGCCATCGGCGTGTTCAGGTCGGCCAACCGCTCGGCATCCACCGGCTCGCGCTGCTCGATCAGCCTGCGGGCAAAGCGCAGGTCGCGCGCTGCGTTGGCCCCTACGGCGGCCTGCACCACATCGCCCGCCAGGTAAAACAACACAAAGCTGCCGCTGGCCGGGTCGCCGCGCTGCACCACGCGTTGCGCAGGCGTGGGCATGCCGTAGATCTGCAGGTTCATGCCGTACTGGTCGGACCAGAACCATGGCAGCGGTTGGTAGTCCACGGCCTGGCCCAGGGCGGAGCGCGCAGCGGCCATGCCCTGCTCCTGCGCGTTCTGCCACGACTCCAGCCGCAGGCTGCGGCCCGCCCAGGGGTTGGGTGCCACGGCCACATCGCCTGCGGCCAGGATGTGGGGGTCGGACGTTCGGCATTGGGCATCGACCAGCACACCACCTTCGCAAGCCAGGCCCGCCTCACGCGCCAGCTCGTCGTTGGGCACCAGGCCAACACCCAGCACGATGGTGTCGCACGCCAGCGCGCTGCCATCGGCCAGCAAGACCTCCGAGCGGCCATCTGCAGCGCGGGCAAAGCCCCGCACCCCCGCGCCCAGCAGCACGCGCACACCCTGGGCGCGGTGCAGCGCCAGCAGATACGCCGACACCTCGGCGGGCACGGTGCGTTCACACAAGCGGCTTTGCGTCTCCACCACCACTACTGCCGCGCCCTGCTGGCGTGCGGTGGCTGCCACTTCCAGGCCGATCCAGCCGCCGCCCACCACCACCACGCTGCGGCCAGGCCGAAGGGCCGGGGCCAGCGCATGCGCATCTTCAATGGTGCGCAGCGTGTGCAGCGGCACCTGGTCTGCCCCCGGCAAGGCAAGCCGCCGGGCGCGCCCCCCGGTGCACAGGATGAGCTTGTCGTAGGGCTGTGCTGTGCCATCCGACAGCAGCACCTGCTTGGCAGCGCGGTCAATGCGGTGCACCTGCACGCCGGGCCGCCATTGCACCGCCAGGGCGTCAAAGGCCTCGGGCTTCATGAGGCGCGTGCTCTCCGGCGCTGCTGCGCCCGAGAGCACCGCCTTCGACAGCGGTGGCCGCTCGTGCGGCGGATGGGCTTCGTCACCGATCAGCACCACGCGGCCCGCAAAGCCTTCGCTGCGCAGCGCCTGCGCCGCCCAGCCGCCCGCCTGGCCCGCACCGACGATCACGATGGTGTGGGCCGAGTGGGCGTTAGCGCCTTCATGCGGCAATGCAGCAGCCTCGACCTCAAGTCGTTCGGCAGTCATGGGGGTCTCCTTGAAAGGGGTTGCTGCGCTCAGAGACTCTCAGTCCAGGGCCAGCCACACTCGGCCGCCCTCGATCTTCACGGGGTAGCTGCGCAGCGGCTCGGTCACCGGCGCGCAGGTGGGCTGGCCTGATCGCACATCAAATTTGCCCTGGTGCAAAGGGCATTCGATCTCGTGCCCCTCCAGAAACCCATCGCACAGGCGCGCATGGCCGTGGGTGCAGATGTTGTCGGTGGCAAACACCTCGCCGCCCACGCCATACAGCGCAATGTCGCGCCCGGCCACGGCCAGGCCCATCACGTCATCCTCTGGCACATCGTCCCGCGCTGCGGCGTCAATCCAGTTTGTCGTCATCGTCGTCATGGCGGCTCCTCAGATGGGGTAGATCAGCGAGTTGGGGATCATCTCGCTGTCGTAGACGACGAGGCGCGATGCGAACTTCAGGCCCTCGGGCGTCGGCACCACCTCATCGAGCGTGCGCCCCACGTTGAACACCGTCGACTCCTTCGACAAGCGCGTGCGCAGCACCGCATAGTTGGCCTCGCAGTGGATGCGGCCATCTGCATCCACCTTATGCACCAGCGGCGCACCCACCACATGGCGCTGGTAGTAGGGGTCGTGGAACAGCGTCTCGCGGATGCCGTAGACGCGGTCTTTCAGCATGCCCTTGCTGTCAAACGCCAGTGTGGCCAGCGGAAACCCGCGCTCGTGGTTCTCGCGCGGCTGCAGCTTGTACACGCAGTGGTCGATGAAAAATTCAGGCCACGCCTCCCAGTCCGCTGCGTCAAGTGCGCGGGCGTAGCGGGCGTAGAGCTGGTTCAGTTCAAAGTAGGTCTGGAAGTCCATCATGGTCAAGCCTCCGCCTCCATCACCTTGCGCCAGTATTCGTACATGCCCCGGATCAGCGTCTCGGTCACCATGTGGTCTGTATCGCCCACATCGCGCCCGCCCAGCTCGGCCAGCGTGCGGTGCGCGGGCTTGGTCTCAAAGCCTTCTTGCGACCACTCGATCACCTCTCCATCGTCGGCCGACACAAAGCCCGCCGGGCCGAACAGATTGGCCTGGCGCAGGCGGCGCTGCGTCATCTCTTCGCTGTCATCTTCAAAGCCAAAGTGCGTCCACACAAAATCGAACGCGCCCTTGCCATCGGGCTGGATGTGGCGCGTGGACACGCTGTTGACCTGCTGCTGAAAGATCACGCTGGGGAACACAGTCATCATCACCGCCGTTGGCACCGACGCCCCCGCGCTCGGCGCCGCAGCGCCCTCCCCGCTGGCTGCGGGGGCCGGGCCCGCCCACCAGTCCTCCTGCGCAATGTCGAGAAAGCGCGGGTCGTTCAGCTCCATGCCCGCCTTGAAGCTGGACACCTGCGTCACATCCGCCGCCTTGCCCGCCGCGCCACGGGTCGAGACCATCGCCGCATGGCGGTGCTGCGCGTCCATCAGCAGTTGCGACTTGTTGTCCGCACGCCAGAGCCCAAAGGTAACGAACCAGGTGTGCAGCAAGCCGGGGTGGTACGGGTCCTTGATGTTCTCTTGCATCAGCTTCCAGTTGCCTGGAATGCGCTGGCGGTTGTAGCCCAGGATGGTGAGCTTGCGGCCATTGAACAGCCGGTCAAAGTAACCCAGGATGGTGGGGCCCAAGAATTCCTCCAGCGGCTCCACGCTGTGGTCAAACGACGCAAACACCACGCCGCCACGCGTGGCCACCTTGAGCTTGGTCAGCCCATGCTCGGCCGGGTTGAATTCCGCAGGCATGCCGCCATTGACCTTGCCATCCTGCTTCACGCCACGCCGAAACGGCACACCCTGCAAGTCACCCGACAGGCTGTAGTTCCACTGGTGGTACGGGCAGGTCAGGCTCTCGCGGTTGCCATGCCGCTCGCGGCAAAACGCCATGCCCCGGTGGGCGCAGACGTTTTCCACCACATGGATCGAAGCATCCTTGTCTCGCACCAGCAGCACCGAACGTTCGCCGATCACGGTGCGCTTGAAATCCCCCGCGTTGGGAATCTCCGCCTCCAGGCCGACATAACACCAGTGCCCGTTGTAGAACAAACGGTCCAGCTCCTTGCGGTACAGCGCCTCATCGGTGTAGGCCTGAAAGGGAATGCGGCTGGTGCCGTCCGTCTCCCAGCGGATCTGCTGCGGGAACACGGTCACGGGGCATTCATGCATGGGCGTCTCCTTTGTTTTTGTCATTGCGAGTCGATCAATCAGTCTGTGGGGTCGATGCGAATGCACCCAGCGCCTGGGGACCGATCATTCGCGCTGTAGCAATATCAGTCAATGGAACGCTGGTGATGTTTCACATCACTGGCGTGAATATGACTTTGACGGCGGTGCGGGAGATTGCAGGGCCATGGGGCGGTGCAAGGCGCGCGAGGCCGCGCCGCACGCAGGTTGCGTGAGCGGGACAAACGGGAGCGGGTACGGGGGCGGTCGGCCGAGAACCATCTACCGATGGGTCTGGGCCGGGCGGACAACCTGCGTGGCAGGGAGGCCGTTGAGGACAATGCTCAGCCGATGGGTGGCTGGGCCATGCGAGGGCATTTCAAATCAGCTCAGATCAGCAGGGGCTGCTTTGCAGCGATTGCTGTCGGTCACGACAAGATTTTGGTCGACCGCTACCTGGCTAGGAGCTGACAGAGAAACCGCATGGAGCAGCGCGCCCTACTCATGACGGGTACCTTTACATGGCTGCAGCGTTTTAGGCGGAACTTTCCCCGCTGATCTTGTTCATTGAAGGTTCTATGGCTAGCGCCTCCATTTTTGCTGCAGCGACAAGCCAATGCCCCCTCGCCGTCTTTCTTCCCCCCTTCGCGGCAATCACTCAAGCTGGCTCGTAGATCCATCTACTTTTGAACAGCCGTCGCGGGGCAGGCTCCGGCGAAGGCGGCTGGCGCTGCTAGTGGTACTGCTGCTGTCTATGCTCGCAGTGTTGGCTTGGTGGAGGCTACCCTTCACCCCCGCTTCGCGACCTCCAGACGCTTCACACGCTAACACCCAGGCACACCCCGTGCGGCCACCTGCGCCTGTGAAAGAGGACTCCCCCGTCGCGCCGGACGACGGACCGATGCCGCAAGCCAATCTTCCAGCGTTTCTGAGCGACAACACCAATCTTTCGTTCGCACGGCGCGCAGGCCTGCACCGCGCTGAAAACCCGCTGGGACTCACTGCCACTGCCGTGATTGCAATCGATGCACAGACAGGGGAAACACTCTTCTCGCGCAATGCCACGGTAGCCCTACCCATTGCCTCGCTGAGCAAGCTCCTGACGGCTATGGTGCTGCTCGACTCTGGCGTCCCGCTCAGTGCACGGATCGCAATCACCAGCGACGATGTGGATAGACTGAGAAACAGCCGATCACGCCTGCAAGTCGGCACCCGCCTCTCCCGCTCCGAGGCGCTGCGTCTGGCACTGATGTCCAGCGATAACCGTGCCGCGCATGCGCTTGCCCGGACCCACCCCGACGGGATCGACGAATTCGTACAGCGGATGAACGTGAAGGCACAGAATGTCGGGGCAGTTCAGGCGACTTTTACCGATCCCACCGGACTTTCAAATGCCAACCGCGCCACCGCGCGCGACGTCGCAGCTCTCGTCGCGGCCGCGGCGAAGTATCCTCTTCTACGGCAGTTCACAACCACCTCAAAGTATCTGGCTCGGTTCGGCAAGCGACGGTTGACCTACCTGAACTCGAACCGGCTAGTACGCCTCGCCCGATGGCCGATAAGGTTGCAGAAGACTGGGTACATTGTGGAGGCAGGTTGGTGCTTGGCAATGACGTTGCGTGTATCGCGCCGGTCTATCAACGTGGTGCTGCTCGATTCTGGCAGCGTTGCCCAGCGTGATGAGGACGCCCGAAAGCTGCGGCGCTGGCTTAAAACGCAAGCAAGTAGAAAGTAGGGGTGGCCGCCGTTGTGCAACCAGCTCACCGAAGCTTGACTTCGTCATGCAAGCAATGGCCGTTGCTACTCCTATTCCGCCAACAGTGCGCGGTAGGCAGAGCAACACTCTTTCCATGCAGACGCGAGCAGAACTCTTGGTGAGAAGCACGTAAAGTGAAGCATCGCTGCGAATCGAAGCTCCATTAGCGTGAAAGACCCGAAGAAACAATTTCGCGCGAAACGTTCGTCCAAGCCAGCATCATTGTTCTTGTAGTGCTTGCGGCGATGCTGCTGCTGCATGCAGCGGAGGCATTTCTCGCAATTTTTCGGGGAATCCTCTTCGCACTTCTGTTCAACAGCGCCGCTCGCTGGACTCGAGTTAAGACCGGCCTGCCCTACAGTGGCGTGCTCGCCTTTTCAATCATTGCTCCCCTGACCGTTCTTAGCCGTGGAGTCTGGTTAGCTGCGCCGGCAGTTTCGGAACAAACGGCGCGGCTTGTCGAACGTGTGCCCGAGGCACTGCGACAACTTCAAGGACAGCTGCGGGAATGGACATGGACCAAACAGGCTCCACGGAACAGGGCGATTCATTTTTTTTCGGCCGCTCGGCATTGATGCAAGCGTCAGCTGCCGAAGCTTTCAGGCATTTGAATGGCCACCACTTCACCGCGTGCCGTGGCCACGTCACCCGCAAACACCGTGGTCTCAATCACCACCTTGCGGCCCTTGATCTCCTTCACGCGTCCGCGGATCACCAGTTCGCCATCGATGGGCGTGGGCTTCAAAAAATCCACGTGCAGCGATCCCGTCACGAAGCGGAACGCGGGCAGCGAGTCCATGTCGCGCCCGGCCTGCCGGTACATCGCGGCTGCAGCGGTCCCGGTGCTGTGGCAGTCGATCAGCGATGCGATCAGGCCACCGTAGGCGAAGCCGGGCACCGAGGTGTGAAAGGGCTCGGGCTTAAAGCGGGTGACGGTCTCATCGCCGTCCCAGAAGGTCTTGATCTGGTGGCCGTGCGGGTTGTGGCTGCCGCAGCCGTAGCAGTGCGACACGTTGTCGGGGTAGTGGTCTTGAAAAGCGTCCATGGGGTCTCCGGTGGTTTTAGAACCTGTTCTTACAGTCCCAGCGCGCTGCGCAGCTGGGCGTCAGTCTTGAGATATTCGAAGTGCGTCACGCGGCCGCCTTCGAGGCGAATTAGCGTGACGGCGTCGTTCTGGCGCGGCCAGTCGGCGAGCTGCTGCTCGTCTAGCGAGACACCCACGTCGAAAGGCTGCTCGCGCAATGAGGGCAGCGCGAAGGTGCGGGTGATGAAGCCCGGCATCTTGCTCATGTCGGCCAGATAGACCGCCTGGCGCGCAGCAAGAAAGCCCTTGGGCTGGGTGCCCAGCACCGACAGCATCAGGTTGGAGGCCTTGCGCCCTGCCGCGAAGAGCACGGTGCGCGTATCTGCAGGGATTTGCCATTCCTGATCGTGCTGGTTTTTTAGCGTGAGCCGGGGCAGGAAATGCCCTGGCTCCACGGGGGCCGCCAGGCTGGCGAGCGGGAACGCCAGCAACAGGGCGAGGGCGAGCTTCTTCATCGGTCGGGCTTTCAGTAGGATGGTAGAACGGTGCGCCAGGCTCAGGCAGCGCAGGCCTGGCCGCCGGTTTCGGCGTGGCCGCCGCCACAGCCTGCGCGGTCCCCGGTGTTGACCATGTGGTCGGCCATTTGCGCGAAGGTGTGGATCAGGCCGTCGCGCAGTTTCTCGTCGGCCACCTGCTCGGTGAGCGCGGTGCGCATGCACAGCATCCATTCGTCGCGCTCGGTGGGCCCGATCGCGTAGGCCACATGGCGCATGCGCAGGCGCGGGTGGCCCTTCTTTTCGATGTAGAGATTGGGGCCGCCGAACCATCCGGAGAGGTACTCGAACAAGCGTTCGTTCGCGCCAACCAGGCTCTCTGGGTGAATGCGGCGCGCCGCGTAGGCCTCAGGCAGCTCGTCCATGAGTTCATAGAAGCGGTCCACGAGCCGGTGCAGCGCGGGCGCGCCGCCCAGGGCGTCGTAGGGTGTGACAGCGATATCGGAGGTCATCGGTACTTTCTCAGATAGGTGTGTTCAAAGAAGCGCTTGGCCCAGTGAAACAGGCGGGTGGACGGCAGGATGATCTGGCGCTGCGGGTTGCGGAACACCAGCGTGCCGTGGTCGATGGCGTCAATGATGCAAATGAGCTCAACCTTGAAGGTGGCGCTCGGCGTCTTTCCGCGCAAACCTGCTACCAGGTTCTCGGCCGCAGCGGCGGCCTGCAGGTCAGCCATGTGGGCCTGCTTGGGCATCCAATCGGGCCCCGGAAAGCTGCCCGAATCGCCCACCACGTACACGTGCTGGCTGCCTTGCACTCGGCACTGGGCATCGGCCTTGAGCAGGCCGCCGGGGGAACGGGCCAGATCGGTCTGGTCGAACCAGGCGTTGCCTGTCATGCCTGGCATGAACAAAATGAGGTCGGCGGGGAACTCGCCGCCTTCGGTCACCACGCGGTCGGCCTCGAACCGGACCATCTTGTGACCCAGGTGCGTCTCTATGCCGCGGCGCTCCATCTCGGCCAGCAGGTGCTTTACCGCCTTCGGGCCCAGCCGGTTGCCTGGTTCGGCCGAGGGGTTGAAGAACACGAGTTTGAAGCGGTCGCGCCGGCCTTCGCGTTTGAGCTGCTCGTCGATCCCAAACAGGAACTCGAACATCGGCCCGCCGCGCACTGCGCTGGGCTCGTTCGGGTTGCCGGCGAAGCCCACGGCAATGGTGCCGCCGTTCAGGGTGCTCAAGCGGTCTCGGATCTTTTCCGCCGCAGCGATGCCTTCGCAGGGGGTGATCGCGTGCTCGATGCCCGGCAACTTCTTGATGAAGCGCCCGCCGCTGGCGATCACCAGCGCGTCGTTCGTCTCTTCGCCCGCCGTGGTGTCCACCACGCGGCCGCCCTCGCGCAGACCCGTGACTTCGCCTGTGACATGGCGCACGTTCATGCGCCGGAAGAAGTTGGCCAGCGGCACGATCAGCTGCTCGCGCGTGCGCAGGCCGCAAGGGATCCAGATGATGCCGGGCAGGTAGTGCAGCTCGGCACGCGGTGCGATCAGCGTGATCTCGGCATGGTGGTCGCGCTGCCGGATTTCACGCACAGTGGACAGGGCGCCAAAGCCGGAGCCGATGACGGTGATGCGGTGGGGGGTACTCATACTGCGTAGGGCTCCTGGTGAGTGGCGGCGTGAAGGCTGGCGACACGGGCCAGAAATCCGTCGCGTGTTTGGCGAGCAAAAAACGGGTGCCAGCGGCGCTGCTCCAGCACCGTGCTCACCGCGCGTGCCTGCCGCTCGTGGCCGGCGAACAGCAGGGTTTCGTCGGGCAGGGTGAAGATGCGCCCGGTCACGCTGTCCCACAGCGCGGCCGGTTCGGCGGGGACGGGCTGGTGCGGGCAGGCGTCTACCGCGAGCAGGCCGCCGCAGAACACGCGGTCGCGCCAGACGAAGCTCAGGCAGGCGGCGGTGTGGCCGGGCGTGGAGAGCACGCGCACGCGCTCGTGGCCAAAGGGCAATTGGGCGCCTTCGGCCACCGCCAGTGCGCCCTCGCGGGCTTCGCCCTGCACCAGCGGCGCGCCCAGTCGGCCCAGCAGGGAAAACTCCATGGGGTGCAGATGATCGTGCTGGTGGGTGCGCAGCACCCAGCGCAGACGCAGCCCGCGCTCGTCCAGCAGGGCCAGCAACACCGGCAGGTCGCGGCTGTGGGGGTCCACCAGTACGGCCTCGCACGCATCGGTGTCGGCCAGCAGATAGCTCAGCTCGCCGCTGCGTTCGTCGTGCAGGATGCGAAACAGCACCTCAGGCTCCCCAGCGCAGCCAGGCCGCCAGCAGCAGTCCAGCCGCGCAGGCCCAGCCCGAAAAGAGCCAGCGCCACACCCCGAAGCGCGGCACGAAACCGACACCACGCACCAGCCCCGCGCTCATGGCCCAGAACAGGGCCATGGCCAGGCCGTGGTCGGCTTTGCCTGCGGCATCAGCGAAAAGCAGCGGGTAGACGCTGCCCACCAGCATGATGGCCAGCGCAGCCAGCAGGCTGGGGAGGTGCACACGGCTGGTCGTTGGCACGGCCGCCGCGCTGAGCGGCGCTGCAGGGGGTGCGGAGGCGGGAGTCATACGTCGCTGCCGTTCGGTTGCGTGCGGGCCTGCTCGTGTTCACCCCACAGGGCGTTGAGGATGGCGAGCAACACCGCGAACCCAACACCGAGCATCCAGGCGAAATACCACATACGGTTCTCCAGTCAATAAAAAATTCAGGCGGCGCCGCTGTCGTCCTCGCCGATCAGCAGGCTGCCGTCGGCGAGGTACTGGTGCGGCGGCACAACCAGGTTGGTGGGCGCGGGCTTGTTGTTGAACACGCGGCCCGCGAAGTCGAAGGTGGAGCCATGGCAGGGGCAGAAGAAGCCGCCCTTCCAGTCGGCTGGCACGCTGGGGTTGCTGGTGCCCTGGTTCAGTGTCACCGGCGAACAGCCCAGGTGGGTGCAGATGCCCACCGTCACGAACAGCTCGGGTTTGATGGAGCGGTGGGTGTTGGTGGCGTAGTGGGGTTGCTGCGGTTTGTGGGATGCGGGGTCGGCCAGATCGCTCATGCCTTCCAGGCTGGCGAGCATCTCGGGGGTGCGCCGCATTACCCACACCGGCTGGCCACGCCACTCCACCGTCCTGACCTCGCCGGCCGCGACACTGGCTGGGTCCATGGTCACGGCCGCGCCCTGCGCCTTCGCGCGCTCGCTGGGTGCAAAGCTGGCCACAAAGGGCACGGCGACGGCAGCGGTCGCGGTGACACCCATCGCGCCGGAGGCGAGCAGCCATGTGCGGCGATCGGGGTCCATGCCGGACTCGGGAGGCAAAGGCAATGCGGGGGCGTGTGACATGGTGGGTCTCCTCAAAGGCCTTGCGGCGGGTGGGGTGCGTGTCTGCAGTGCCAGGCTGCGTGCAACGGGCAGAGCAAGCCCGCACCCCCGATCAGCGGCGAGACCATGGTCCCCAGGCCGAGTCTGGCCAGGCGCAGCACAGGTTGCCCTTTCAGGCGAACCGGCGCAAAGCGGCACAGGCGGACCATCTCAATAGGCCCCGTGCTCGTTCTCGCGGATGTAGGCCGCCGTGACTTTGCCGCGCATGACGCGGTAGGCCCACGACGTGTACACCACGATGAGCGGCATGAAGAGCATCGTGGCCCAGAACATGATCCCCAGCGTGAGGTGGCTGGAGACGCTGTCCCACACCGTGAGGCTGGCCGCAGGCATGGTGCTCGACGGCATGATGAAGGGGAACATGCTGGCCCCTGCGGTGCCAATGACGCCGGTGGTGGCGAGTGACGAGGCCACGAAGGCGGTGAGCGTGCGGCCCCTGCGCATGAGCACAACGGCGGCCAGCGCGCCGACCACTCCGATGGCGGGCAGGAGCCACAGCAGCGGAAGGGCGGTGTAGTTCGCCATCCAGGCGCCGGCTTCGCGCACCACGGTCTTTTCCAGGGGGTTGGGCAGGGCGGCGGGGTCGATCAGCGAGCTGATGCGGTAGCCGTCGATGGACTGCAGCCAGACACCAGCGGCGATGAAGCCGATGACCATGAGCAGCCCGGCGCCCGTGCCAGCGGTGACCGTGCGCTTGTGCACCACCCCTTCGGTGCGGTGCGCCAGGTAGGTTGCGCCCTGCAGGGTGATCATGGCGCTGCTCACCACACCGGCCAACAGGGCAAAGGGGTTGAGCAGTTGCCAGAAGCTGCCGGTGTAGGTGGAGATGAGGTAGCTGTCGAACTGAAACGGCACGCCCTGCAGCAGGTTGCCAAAGGCCACGCCGAAGATCACTGGCGGCACGAACCCCCCGATGAACAGGCCCCAGTCCCAGGTGCTGCGCCAGGTGGCGTTTTGGATCTTGCTGCGGTAGTCAAAGCCCACCGGGCGGAAGAACAGCGCCCACAACACGGCCAGCATGGCCCAGTAAAACCCGCTGAACGCGGTGGCATAGACCAGCGGCCAAGCCGCGAAGATCGCGCCGCCGCCGGTGATGAACCAGACCTGGTTGCCGTCCCAGTGCGGGCCGACGGTGTTGATGACGACGCGGCGCTCGATGTCGCTGCGGCCGACGAATGGCAGCAGGGTGCCCACGCCCATGTCATGGCCGTCCATGATGGCGAAGCCAATGAGCAAAACGCCCACCAGCAACCACCAGATGATCTTGAGGGTTTCGTAGTCGAACATGGTGCTCCTTTAGGCGTGCTGCACAGCGTGATGAATGGGTTCGTGCTCGTAGCGGCCTGTGCCCAGGCTGCCGGGGCCGATGCGCGCGAACTTCACCATCAAATACATTTCGACGATCAGCAGCAGCGTGTAGAAGCCGATAAAGCCGGCCAGCGAGCCATAGAGGCTGTTCACGCTGAGCGTGGACACTGAGAGGTGCGTGGGCAGCACGCCGTAGATGGTCCAGGGCTGGCGGCCGTATTCGGCGACGAACCAGCCGAGCTCGCAGGCAATCCAGGGTGCGGGCAGCATCCACAGTGCCCACTTGAGCAGCCAGGGGCGCTTGCCGCATTCGAGCTTGAGTGAGCTCCAAAAGGCCATGCCGAACAGCGCGAGCATCAGAAAGCCCAGCCCGACCATGATGCGGAAGGCCCAGAACATGGGCGCCACGCGCGGCACAGTGCTGTCCACCGCTTTCTGGACCATTTCGGGCGTGGCCTGGCGCACATCGACCACGTATTTCTTCAGCAGCAGACCGAAGCCCAGGTCGGCCTTGTGTTGCTCGAACAGGGCCTTGGCCGCTGCGTCATTCCGATTAGCGCGCAGGGCTTCGAGCGCGGTCACGGCGTGGATGCCGCTTTCAATGCGTTCGCGGTTCTTGATCTTGATCTCGTGGATGCCGGGAATCTGTTTGTCCACCGAGCGCGTGCCAATCAGGCCCATCACCCAGGGGATCTCGATCTCCCAGTCGTTCTTCTGCTCTGCCTCGTTGATGCTGGCCACCAGCTTGAGGCCTGCCGGTGCGGGCTCGGTTTCCCACATGGCTTCGAGCGCGGCCATCTTGGTTTGCTGCGCCTCGCCCACGGTGTAGCCCGATTCGTCGCCGAGCACGATCACGCTGCACACGCTGGCCAGGCCGAAGGCTGCGGCCACGCGAAAGCTGCGTTTGGCGAATTCGGTGTCGCGGCCCTTGAGCAGGTACCAGCTGGAGATAGAGAGCACAAACATCGCGCCGGTCACATAACCTGCCGAGACGGTGTGCACGAACTTGGCCTGCGCATCCGGGTTGAAGAGAACGGCCCAGAAATCGGTCATCTCCATGCGCATGGTGACGTAGCTGAATTCCGCTCCCACCGGGTTCTGCATCCAGCCGTTGGCGATCAGTATCCAAAGTGCGGAGAGGTTGGTGCCGACCGCCATCAGGATGGTGACCATCAGGTGCTGGGTCTTCGAGAGCCGGTCCCAGCCAAAGAAGAACAGGCCGATCATGGTCGATTCGAGAAAGAAGGCCATCAGGCCCTCGATGGCCAGCGGGGCTCCGAAGATGTCGCCCACGTAGTGCGAGTAGTAGGCCCAGTTGGTGCCGAACTGGAATTCCAGCGTGATGCCGGTGGTCACACCGAGCGCGAAATTGATGCCAAAGAGCTTGCCCCAGAAGCGGGTCATGTCCTTCCAGATGACGTTGCCCGTCATCACATAGACGCTCTCCATGATGACCAGCAGCCACACCATGCCCAGCGTCAGCGGCACGAAAAGAAAGTGGTACATGGCCGTCGCGGCGAACTGCAGGCGCGAGAGGTCAACCAGTTGTTCGGATATCAAGCTTCACTCCTGATGGGTGGTCGGCGCCGGGCGGCTGCCCAGCATCTGCGTGGCTGCGCTGTCGGTGTCTACCGGCACGCGCTGATCCCGCACGAATCCCCACCACAGGCCTGTGAGCACGGCCAGCTTGATTACCAGCACAACGGCCAGCTTGCGCACCAGAAGACGGTCTCTAAGGTCCATGGGATGTAGGGGGTTGGCATACCAGTACCCAAGAAGCGTGCCAGGCGACCACCGGTGAAAAAGTGTCTTTAAATCAACAACTTGTGGATTGCTAGTATTGATGGACTGCCATCAGTAGGCCCTGTAACTGCCAAATCTGGCAGATAATGGCAGTCCCTGTCGCCGCATATAACGGGAGCTCGCTTGAAACCCCTGCCCGAACTCGCGGCCTTCCTTGAAGGTCTGCCTGAGCCGCACATCCTGTTCGACACGCAGTACCGCATCCTGGCCGCCAACGCCGCCTACCGGCGCCAGCACAGCCCCGAGCGCAGCGTGGTGGGTCGCCATTGCTACGAGGTGTCGCACCACTTCGCCGTACCCTGCGACCAGGCGGGTGAGACCTGTCCGCTGGCGCAGTCGCTCCTCTCGGGCCAGCGCGAGCGTGTGCTGCATCTGCACCACACGCCGCAGGGCGAGGAGTACGTGAACATCGAGCTTTCGCCCCTGCCCGGCCCCGACGGTCGGCCTGCCTTTTTTGTGGAAAAGATGGAGCCACTGCGCGTGGCCCAGGGACAGCCGGGGGCGCAGGGCCTGATCGGCCGCTCAGAGGCCTTTCAGCGCATGCTGGCGTTGATGGCGCGCGTGGCGCCTTCACGTGCGAGCGTGCTGCTGCTGGGCGAGTCGGGCACCGGCAAGGAGCTGGTGGCGCGTGCCATCCACGAGGCCAGCCCGCGCGCGGGCAAGCCGCTGGTGGCGGTGGACTGCTCCAGCCTGCCCGACACGCTGTTTGAGTCCGAGCTGTTCGGCCACGAGCGGGGCGCCTTCACCGGCGCCAGCGCCAGCAAGGCGGGGTTGGTTGAGTCGGCCAGCGGCGGCACCCTGTTTCTGGACGAGGTGGGCGACATCCCGCTTCCCATGCAGGTCAAGCTGCTGCGCCTGCTGGAAACCGGCACCTACCGCCGCGTGGGCAGCACCGAGCTCAGGCACGCCGACATTCGCGTGGTGGCAGCCACCCACCGCGACCTGGAGCAGCGGGTGCAAGACGGCAGCTTTCGTGAAGACTTGTATTACCGCCTGTGCACCTTTCCCATCCTGCTGCCTGCGCTGCGCGAGCGGCTGGGGGACGTGGCCCTGCTGGCCCCGGCCCTGCTGGAGCGCGTGGCCGCGCCGCGCCGGCTGGCGATCTCCGCACCCGCGCTGGCCCTGCTCGCGGTCCAGGCTTACCCCGGCAACGTGCGCGAGCTGCGCAACCTGCTGGAGCGCACCGCCCTGCTGTGCGACGGCGATCTGATCGAGCCCGACCACGTGCGCCAGGCCATCGCCACCGGCCGGCGCAGTACTGCACCACCGGCGTCCGTACAGCTGCCGGCCCTCGCCCGCGCGCCCAGCACGGCCACGAGCGACCTCAAGGCGCTGGAGCGCGACGTGCTTCGCAATACCGTGGCACGGCACACGGGCAGCCGCGCCGAGCTTGCGCAGCATCTGGGCATCAGCGAGCGCTCGCTGTACCGCAAGCTCAAGGCGCTGGGGCTGGGGCAGGGGCAGGGAGACGGCAACAGCGCAACCTGACAACCGCCAAAGGTTGAAAAAACCGTGCTGCTGTATCGATGGCGATGTTGGTATGAGACGGCTTGAGGGGAGATGCATTAGGGCCCCGCGCTTGTTGCAGCGCGTTCTGCACGCGGAGCAATCGCTCCCCCGCATCGTTCGCCACGGGCCCGACGGCGGCATTGTCGGTCAGTTGGACGATGATCTGCGGGTCTAGGAACCCCTCTACGATCCGGTAGGCCGCCGTTTCCCGCACGGTGGCATTGCTATGCCCAGTGGCGGATTGCAAGCGCTAAAGATGCACAGACTGGAATGTCATTGCCCAGCTTCTGCTTCAGCGCTGGCTGGATGTTGATGTGAGGACACCGGAGCCTTCTGCCTTGAGGGCAGTCTGAACACGCTCAACCGTCTAGCGACGGACCGGTGATTCCAATGTGGTGTCCGTTCATGGGTGACACCTTGTAACTTCGATCGAGTGCCCTCGCGGGCGGTGTCTGTTTTTGGGGTTCAAAAAAACGCCCAGTAAGTTCTTAACTGTCTGCTGTGGATCGCAGCAGCCGTTAAACGGCTGAATGTCGAGAGACAGCAACCAGCCTAAAACAGCCAGACACTCCGCCCAAAAAAATCTGCCTATTCCCGCCCACGGAAGCTCAGCACCTCGCGCCCAGCATCAACCACCTCACTACCAATTTGATAGCTATAAGCGCTTGATAGACAGGCGGTACAGCCCGATTTTCTTCAAATTTCAGCACACCGCATCACTGAAACCACGCGCACACCCACCTCGCCGGTGCTCAAGGCGCACTGCCACTGAGACAGACAACACACCGCCACGCCAGCAGAAGCCAGCGCAGCGGCGCGTGATGCACAACGCTTTCTTTCTCTCTCCGGCAGCGGCTTACTTCACCGCAAACCGCACATTCGCCGCCTTCTTGCCCGGCAGTGTCACCAGCGCCACCACCTTGGTGCCTGCTGCGACCTTGAAGATGCCTTTGGTTTCGAGTCTGCCCTCGCCGGCCGGTACAAGCACGGCCTCGGATTTTTCGGTGCCGTTGAGCAGGGTGAGCTTGGCGCTCACGCCCTCGGTCTTGGCGGGTTTGCCGTGGTCGCGCAGGTGCAGGGTGAGGGTGTCGGGTTTGGCGACCAGTTCGTAGTCCATGTCGTTGGCTTCGGCCACGATGCCGCCGTGCTGGGGCTTGTGGTCGTGGCCTGCGCCGTGGTCGCCAGCGGCGTAAGCGGCGGTGGTGGCCACAGCTGCGAGGGCCAGGGCGGCGAAAAGTTGGCGGGTGGTTTTCATGAGAGTCCTTTCAAAGGGTAAATGAAAAAGCAAACGAACAAATAAAGAGAACAAATACAAAACAAGAAAAGCTCAGAACGCCTCGGCGTTCTTGTCGTCCAGCAGGCGTTCGGCGTCTTTGCGGCCAAACAGCCAGAACAGGGCCGGGGTGAGGAAGGTGTCGAGCAGCGTGGAGCTGATGAGGCCGCTGAAGATGACCACGGCCACCGGGTGCAGGATTTCGGTGCCGGGGCGTTCGGCCTCCAGCAGCAGCGGGGCCAGGGCAAAGGCGGTGACCAGGGCGGTCATCAGCACGGGGCTTAAGCGCTCCAGCGAGCCGCGCACGATCATGGCGGTGTCAAAGCGCTCGCCTTCCACGCGCATCAGGTTGAGGTAGTGGCTCACCTTCAAAATGCCGTTGCGCACCGAGATGCCCGCCAGCGTGATAAAGCCGATCAGCGCCGCCACCGACAGCGGCTGGCCCGACACCCACAGCCCCAGCACCGCGCCCACCAGCGCCAGCGGGATGTTGGCCATGATGAGTGCCGACAGCGTGGCCGAGCGGTAGCGGGTGTAGAGCACCACAAACATCAGCACCAGCGAGACGATGGCCAGCAGGCCCACCAGGCGGCTGGCTTCTTCCTGCGCCTGGAACTGGCCGCCCAGGGTGATGAAGTAGCCCTCGGGCAGGCGCGTTTCAGCCACGGCCTGGCGGATGTCGGCCACCACGTCGGACAGTGCCCTGCCCTGCGCGTTGGCCGACAGCACGATGCGGCGCTTGCCATCGTCGCGGCTGATCTGGTTGGGGCCGTCGCCCTCTTCGATGGTGGCCAGGCGCGACAGGGGCACGGGGCCACGTGGCGTGTCGATCAGCACACGCGCCAGACCGTCGATGGAGCGTGCGCTGTCGGGCAGGCGCACCACCAGCGCAAAGCGGCGGCTGCCCTCCACCACCTGGGCCACTTTCTCGCCCTCCACCAGCGTCTGCAGCGCGGCCAGCACCTGGGGTGCGGGCACGCCCATTTGCGCAGCGGCGGCGTAGTCCACGCGCACGGTGATCTGCGGCGCCAGCACCTGCTTTTCCACCTCCAGGTCGGCCAGGCCGGGGATGCCCGCCAGCCGTGCGCGCAGGGCCTCGGCCTGGCCGCGCAGCGTGTCCAGGTCGTCGCCAAAGAGCTTGATGGCGATCTGCGAGCGCACGCCCGAGAGCATGTGGTCGATGCGGTGCGAGATGGGCTGGCCGATGGCGATGGCGGCAGGCAGGTGCGCGAGGCGGCTGCGGATGTCGGCCTGCACCTCGGCCATGCTGCGCTTGAGCTCCGCCGCAGGCAGCAGGCCCACATCCAGCTCGCTCACGTGCACGCCTTCGGCATGTTCGTCCAGCTCGGCCCGGCCACTGCGCCGGCCCACGTGCGTGACCTCGGGCACCTGGCGCACCAGCACCTCGGCCTGGCGGGCCAGCGCGCTCGATTCGGCCAGCGTGACGCCGGGGTTGAGCCGCATGCCGACGAGCAGCGTGCCTTCGTTGAACGGGGGCAGGAAGGTCGTGGGGAAAAACGGCACCGCCGCTGCCGACAGCGCCACCGCCGCCGCGCTCACGGCCAGGGCCGTGCGCGGGCGCGCCAGCACGGCCACAAGCCCGTTGCGGTAGCGCGCTTTGAGCCAGGCCACCACGCGCGTGTCGCCGTGGTCCAGGTTCTTCATGCGCGGCAGCAAGTAGAACGCCAGCACCGGCGTGACGGTGACCGACACCAGCAGCGATGCCAGCGTGGACACGATGAACGCAATGCCCAGCGGCACAAACAGCCGCCCCTCGATGCCCGGCAGCGCAAACAGCGGCAAAAACACCAGCACGATGATGGCCGTGGCGTACAGGATGCCGGAGCGCACTTCCATCGACGCGAGTTTGACCACCTCGATGGGGTGCAGGCGGTGGTGGGGGTGCTTGGCGCGGTCCATCTTGAGGCGGCGCAACACGTTTTCCACATCGACCACCGCGTCGTCCACCAGGCCGCCGATGGCAATGGCCAGGCCGCCCAGCGTCATGGTGTTGATCGACAGACCGAAATACTTGAACACCAGCGCCGTGATGAAGATGGACACCGGGATGGCCGTGAGCGCAATCACCGTGGGCCGGAGCGTGCCGAGGAACACGAACAGGATTACCGCCACAAACACCGAGGCGCCCATGAGCTTGCCCTGCAAGGTGGTGACCGAGGCCTCGATGAAGCTTGCCTGGCGGAAGGTGACGCGCGGCGCCTCCATGCCTGCGGGCAGCGAGTTCTTCAGGTCCACCAGCGCGGCCTCGATGCTGCGCGTGAGCCCGATGGTGTCGGCCGTGGGCTGCTTCTGGATGCCCAGGATGACGGCGCCCTGCCCTTCGAAGCCTGCGTCACCACGTTTGGTGGCTGCGGCAAAAGTCGCGTCTGCCACCTGGCGCAGCAGCACGCTCTGGCCGTTTTTGGCGGTGAGTGCCAGGTTCTGCAGGTCTTCGAGCCGCGACGTGCGGCCCAGGTGGCGGATGAGGTATTCGCGCCCGCCCAGCTCCAGAAACCCGCCCGAGGTGTTGGCCGCAAAGCCCTTGAGCGCGCCCGTGAGCTGGTCGTGCGTGATGCCCAGCGCCGCCATGCGCGCCGTGTCGGGCAGCACCTGGAACTGGCGCACCTCGCCACCGATGGGGATCACCTGCGCCACACCGGGGATGGCCATGAGGCGCGGGCGCAGCACCCAGTCGGCGTACTCGCGCACGGCCATGGGCGTGGTCTTGCCCGCGTCGATGGGGATGGCCACCTGCATGATCTCGCCCATGATGGAGCTGATGGGCCCCATGCGCGGCGCGATGCCGCTGGGCAGGCCTTCTTCCATGGACGACAGGCGTTCGGACACCATCTGGCGCGCGCGGTAGATGTCGGTGCTCCAGTCGAAGGTGACGTAGATGAACGACAGGCCCGCGCTGGAGGTGGAGCGCACGCTCTCCACACCGGGCAGGCCGTTCATGGTGGTCTCCAGCGGGAAGGTGATGAGCTGCTCCACCTCTTCAGCGGCCATGCCGCCCGCCTCGGTCATGAGGGTGACGGTGGGTTTGTTGAGGTCGGGGAACACGTCCACCGGCGTGCGTGAGAGCGTGAAGGCGCCATAGGCCATGAGCACGGCGGCGGCGATGAGCACCAGCAGCCGGTTGACCAGGCTGTTTTCGAGAAGCCACTTGAACATAGCGACTCCTTAGCGGACCTGGTTGATGAGCGTGGCGCCCTGCGTGGCCACGCGGTCGCCGGGCTGGAGGCCCGAGGTCACGGCCACCGAGGTGCCATCGAGCGGCACCGCAGTGACCACCCGGGGCACAAAGCGCTCGGGCGACTCCTTGACCCACACGATGGTCTGGTTGGCCGGGTTGCGCAGCAGCGCGGCAGCGGGCACCTGCACGCCATCGACCTTGTCGGTGGACTGCACGAACACGCGCACCGGCTGGCCCAGGGCCAAGGTGCCAAGCGCAGACGAGTCGCCCGCAAACTGCAGCGGCTGCGCCTGATCACGCAGGCTGCGCGCCGCGCCCAGAAAGCGCAGTGGCACACGCTGCCCGGCCACGGCCAGCGTGGCACCGGCCACGCTCTGGGCCTGCGCCGGGTCGTAAGCCAGGGCCTCGATGCGCAGGCGCGATGGGTCTACCACCTCAAACACCAGTTCGCGCGCATCCACCACCTGCCCCGCCACGGCATTGGCCGAGGCGATCACGCCCGAAACGGGGGCCACCAGCGCATCGCGTGTGGCCAGGCCCGCGCCCACGACGCCCAGGCGCTGGGTGAGGCTGTGCAGCTCGCTCTCGGCGGCCTCGATGTCCTTGCGCGGCACGGTGTCTGCCAGCTCTGCCAAGCGCGCCACGCGCCGTGCAGCGAGGTCGCGGGCAGCACGCAGCTCGGCCTGCTGGGCCAGTTGGTTGGAGCGCTCGATGGCGCCCGCCGTGGGCACCACATAGGCCAGCACCTCGCCCTTGCGCACCGCCTGGCCCACGCCAGGCAGGCCCTTGGGCCCGGCCTCCAGTCGGCCTGCCAGCACGGCCTGCACCTTGCCGCCCGCGTTGGGGTCCATCACCACGGTGCCCGCCAGTTCAAAAGCCTTGGCGTGCTGCCCGGTGGCTGCCACCAGAGTGCGCACGCCCAGTTGGCGCTGCGCGGGTTTGGGCAGAAACACGCTGCCATCGGGCTGGCGGCTGGGGCCGTTGCCGGTGGGCGCAGGTGGCGCGTCGCCATGGTCGTGGCCGGGGCCTGCCAGGGCTGGCAGGGGGGCACTGAGCGCGGCGGCCATCAGCAGGGCCAGCAAGGAAGGCATGGGGTGGAAGCGCTTCATGCTGCACCTCCCACGCGCTGGGAGTTGCCCATGCGGGCAGCACGGCCCCGGCGCAGTCCCCAAACGGCTAACAGCGCCAACAGCACGGCGGCCACGGCGCCTGCAATCAGCACAGTGCGGCGGGCCAGCCCTACCGGTGCAGCATCGGTGTGGGCGGCGGGGTGTAGGTCGATCTCGCCTGCGAGCAGGTCGGTGTCAGTGCCTGCGGCCACGGTGGCGGTGACAGGGCTCACGCCCTCGGCCAGCGGGGCGGCCAGAGTGGCCTGGAACTCGCCCTCGGCCACGCGGGTGACGGGCACGCTGGTGCCCGCGATGTCCAGCTCCAGCCGGGCGTCCTTCACGGGGCTGTTGTCGCCCGCGTGGTCCAGGTAGAGCGCGATTTTTTGCCCGTCGAGCACGCCCACCAGTTCAAACAGGTCGGAGGTGGCGGCAAAGCGCGGCAGGGCCGTGCCCGTTGCTGCGGCGGGGGTTTCGCCATGGTCGTGGCCAGCACCGGCCAGCGCGGTCGGCGGTAGCAAGCCCAGCAGCAGGGCCAGGCCCAGTGTGGAGAAAGTGGAAGAGAGTTTCATGGTGTTCAGCAAAAGTGGTGAGGGCCTCAAGGGCGTCATTGCGGCAGCAGGCCCAGGGCTTGGCGCAGGTGGGAGATGGCGGCCGCTGCGTCGATGCGGGCGCGGGCCAACTGGCGTTCGGCCTGAGCGGCCTCCAGCTCCACACGCAGGCGCGTGGGGCCATCGGCCTCGCCCAGGCGGAAGGCCTTGTCGATAAAGCCGCGTGTGCCCTGCGCCAGCGCCGCGTGCCGTGCCAGCGCATCGCGCTGGGCCTGCGTGGCCTTCACGCGGGCCACGGCGGCGGCGATGTCGGCGGCCAGGCGCCTCTGCTCCACGGCAGCACGCGCCTCGGCATCGATGACATCGGCGCGTGCTGTAGCCTGTTTTGCCTGCGCACGGTCGCCCCCGCCTAGGGGTATGCGCAGACCCACGGTGAAGGTCTGCTGGTAGCGGTCGCCCGCCTGCTCGCGGCCGCGCGTGGCGGCCACCGTCAGCTCGGGGTTGGCACGGGTTTGCACGGCGGCCAGGTCGGCGGCGCGGCGCGCCACCTCGGCCTGGTCCTGCCAGTCGGTCGCCGCAGGGTGCTGGGCAGCGGCTGCCGCGGCATCGGGCACGGCGGGCTCGGGCTCCGCCCCGTCGGCCAGCGCCAGGGTGGGCGCGGCCTGCACGCCCCAGGCGGCCAGTGCGGCCTGCGCTGCGTCCCGCGCGCCCTGGGCCTCGGCCATGGCGGCTTCGGCCTGGGCCACGGCGCCGTCGGCCTGCGCCTGGTCCGCGCGCGACAGGTCGCCCGCACGCACGCGGCGCGCCACGTCGGCAGCCAGGCGCTGCGCGTTCAGCAGCTGGTCTTGCGCCAGTGCCTGATCGGCCTGCGCGCGCTGCGCGGCCCACCACGCTTCGCGCACGGTGGCGGCCAGTTGCAGCTGCGCGGCGCGCTGGCGGCTGTCCAGCGCCTGCACTTCCGCATCGGCCAGCGCGGCCTTGCGGGCGCGCTCGCCGGGCAGCCACAGCGGCAGGGCCAGGCCCACTTCGGCTTCGCGGCTGCCCTGGTTGCTGCCGGGGCGGTCGGTTTTGGTGGACAGCTCCAGTGCTATGGGCTCGGCCGTCCAGGCTGCCGCCGCGCTGCGTGTGGCCTGCGCGGCCTCGCGCCGCAAGGCAGCAGACTGCGCTTCGGGCTGGCGCTGCCAGGCCTGCTCGAACAGGGCCTGGAGCGTGAGCGGCGCTGTGCCGGGGTTGGAGGTCTGGGCCTGTGCGGCACTGCCCAGCAGTGCCCAGCCCAGCGCCATCACCACCAGCGCGGCGATGGGCGTGTGTTGTCGTTGTTTCGTTGGTTGCATCCGATTCCTCTGCAGTGGCCGGGGCCACAGGTTGAAATCGGCGAGGCCCGATGCACGGAGGGGACGTCAGAGGGGCACGCGTGCCAACAGCAAGACGAGCACCGCTACTGCCTGGGAAGGCAGGTCTCCAACAGCATCAGGAAAAGAAACGGAGCCACCCAAGCCCCCGCCTCGCCGCTCAGGCGAAGAAGGACCAGTTGGGGCGTTCGGGCCGCGTAAGGGGTGCGGGTGGCCAGGCGGGTGCGGCCTGGCCCGGCGGGTGCGCGACGGACACCACGATGGCCTGGGCGCTGGCACTGTGCGCCAGGCCGCCGCCTGTTCCATGGCAGGCATGGCAGTCCATGTCGGCCAGGGTACTGGGGGAGCCCCCCGGGACCGAGTGGTCGGCACCTTCGTCGCCATGGTGCTCGTGCACATGGTGACCAAAGTGCGAAGCCTGCGGCGCTGACTCGTGCCCGCAATAGGGCGAGGCCGCCGCCCAGATGGACTGGAGCGGCATGAACACCAACAGAAAGACGAGCAGCAAGCGGCGCATGGGCAGCGGGATTCTAAGCAGGCCGCACCACTCGCCCCGCCAGATAGCCTGACGGGTTGAGGGGCCTAGCCCCGTGGGTTGCACAGGCACACCATGCAGATGCTTCACTTTTTATAGCAAACTTTGAGACCCATAGCGCGGCAGAGGCCATTTTGACTACAGAAATGCCATTCACTACGCCGCCACCAGATACTGCGGCACCCCGTCGGCCGCCAGCACTGGCGTGCTGTTCACGCCCCACACCTGCGCGATGGTGGCGGGGGTGAGCAGGTGGGCCGTGGCGTGCACGCTGCGCGGGCCTGCCAGGCCCGGGGCGAGCAGCAGGCTGTCGTGGGCGTAGCGCAGGGCCAGATTCAGGTCGTGCAGCACCACGACCACGCCCACGCCCTGCTCCACCGCCCAGCGGCGCACCAGGGCCAGCGTGTGGTGCTGGTGCGCCAGGTCGAGCGCGGCGGTGGGCTCGTCCAGCAGCAGCCAGCGTGTTGCACCTTCGGGCAGAGGCTCCCAGATCTGGGCCAGCGCGCGGGCCAGGTGGCTGCGGGCGCGCTCGCCGCCCGACAAGGTGTTGATGCTGCGCCCGGTCAGGTGGGCTACGCCGGTGGCCTGCATCGCCTCGGTCACGATGCGCGCCTCGTGGCGGCTGGGCTGCTGGCGGTGGGGAAAGCGCCCCATCTCCACCACTTCCTGCACCGTGAAGTCGAAGGCCACGGCCGTGTCCTGCGGCAGCACGGCGCGCTGCCGGGCCAGGGCCTGGGTGCCTTTGCCGGACACCGGCTGCCCGCCCATCCACACATGGCCCGAGCGCGGCGCGCGCTGGCCCGAAAGCATGGCCAGCAGGGTGGACTTGCCCGCGCCGTTGGGGCCCAGGATGGCCGTGACGCGCTCGGGCACGAACTGCGTATGCACGGTGGCCAGCAAGGGCCTGCCGGACACGCCCACACCCAGCTGGTCGCACACCAGCAGATCGGCGGTGGTGGTGACCGGGGATGCGACGGCGGCATTCATACCTTGCTCCGGAACTGGCGCAGCATGGCCAGAAACAGCGGCACGCCGATGAAGGCCGTGAGCACGCCCAGCGGCAGCTCTGCGGGCTGCACGATGGTGCGCGCCACGCCGTCGGCTGCGAGCACCAGTGCAGCGCCCAGCAGGGCCGAGCCCGGCAGCACCACGCGGTGGTCCGGCCCCGCCACCAGGCGCACCCAGTGCGGTGCCACCAGGCCGATGAAGCCAATGATGCCGGTGGCCGCCGTCACCGCGCCCACGGCCAGCGCGGTGACCAGGACCGCCAGGCGCTTGGTGCGCTCCACCGGCACGCCCAGCAGCGCAGCCTGCGCCTCGCCCAGCGCAATCGCGTTGAGCGGGCGCGCCAGCGCCAGGCCCAGGCCGCAGGCGACGGCCACGATGGCGCCCACCAGCGCCACGGCGCTCCAGCGCGCGCCGCCCAGGCTGCCCAGCAGCCACATCTGGAGGTTGCGCAGCTGCTCGTCGGTAGAGATGAAATTGAGGTAGCCCAGCCCCGCCAGCGCCAGCGCATTGACCGCCACACCGGCCAGCAGCATGAGCCCCATGCGCGTGCCGCCATCGGCCTGCGCCAGTGCATAGATCAGCGCCGTGACCAGCAGGCCGCCACCAAAGGCCATGCCCACCAGTGTCCAGCTGCCCAGGGTGCGCGGCAGGTCGGGCAGCCAGTGGCTGCCCAGCACGATGGTGATGGCCGCCGCCAGCGCGGCCCCGCTGCTCACGCCCACCAGCCCGGGGTCGGCCAGCGGGTTGCGAAACAGCCCCTGCATCAGCGCACCGGCCAGCCCCAGGCCCGCGCCTGCGGCCACGCCCATCAGCAGGCGGGGCAGCCGGATGTTGATGAACACCAGGTATTCGGGTGCCTGTTCAGCAGAAGGCGCTGCGCCCACAGCCTGCAGCAGCACCTGCCACAGCTGGGCGGGTGCAATGGCGTAGGCGCCCCGCGTGCTGGCCCAGACCAAGGCCAGCACGACCAGCACTGCCCCTACACCTATCGCCGTGCGGGGAGACAGGCGCCCGGGACTCCAGCGCGCACCCGGCTGCGCCACGGCCACGCTGCTCACGCGGTGATCGCCTGGGTGCGGGTGTGCAGCTCGCGCACGGCAGCGGGCAGGCGCGGGCCAAAGCCCAGCAGGTGGCTGGCTTCCATGGCCACCAGGGCCTTGCGGCGAAAGGCGGGCGTGAGCGCCAGCTCAGGCCGCTGCCAGAAAGCGGCCTCGCCGCCTAGTGCCTCGATGCCCTGCGTGCTGTTGAGCAGCACCTCGGGCGCCGCGCTGGCCATGGCCTCGGCTGTGAGGGGCCGGTAGCCTGCGAACTGCGTGATGGCATTGGTGGCACCCGCAAAGCGAATCAGCGCATCGGCCGCCGTGCCGGTGCCTGCCACCATGGGGCTGCCGCCGTGCGACAGGATGAAGATGGCGCGCGGGCGCCGCGTGGCGGCCGCCACCTGCTTTTGCACCGCCGCCCACTGCGCATCCAGGTCCGACTGCAGGGCCTGGGCCTCGCGCTCGCGGCCCGCCACGCGGCCCACGGTGGCAACCTTGCGGCGCACTTCGTCCCAGGTGTGGTCGGCCTGCACCAGCTCCACGCGCACACCGGCGCTGCGCACCTGGTCCAGCACCACGGGCGGCCCGGCCTCGGTGGTGCCCACCACAGCGTCGGGCTTGAGGGAAAGCAGACCCTCGGCCGAGAGCTGGCGCATGTAGCCGACCTTGGCGGTCTTGAGCGCGGCCTCGGGGAACAGGCTGGTGGTGTCAGTACCCACCAGCTGGCCCTGGGCGCCCAGCAGGTAGACCACCTCGGTCAGCGCGCCGCCCAGCGAGACGATGCGCGCAGGGCGGGCTGCCCAGGCGGCCCCAGATCCCATCGCAGACAACCAAGGCAAAGCCGCCACACCGCGCAGCAGCCGCCGACGCGTGCCGCCTTGCCCCCAGCTTTGCACGGCCATCGGATCACGCAGCATGGGCCAGCTCCTGCACGCCAGGCAAGCGTGCCACCAGGTCGCGCCAGCCCTGCAATTCGGGCTTGCCGGGTTTGCGTGCACCGAAGAACATGACCAT
Organism: Acidovorax facilis; assembly: GCF_050626955.1. Lineage (NCBI taxonomy): Bacteria > Pseudomonadati > Pseudomonadota > Betaproteobacteria > Burkholderiales > Comamonadaceae > Acidovorax > Acidovorax facilis. Next base: position 971,644 of record NZ_CP192460.1, on the reverse strand, counting down.
CAGCTCGCCCGCGTGGTCAAACGCCTCGACCGAGGTGACAACACCATCGGCCGTGGGCTTCTCCACCACCCACACGCTTGCAATCATGTCGGTGCGCAGGTGCAGGTTGAAGCCTTCGTCCAGCACATTGATCCACTGCGCACGCGGCGTGTCGAGCGGCTGGATATTGCGCACCGGCCCGGTGTGGATCTGGATGCAGCCGCCGCTGCCCACAAACACCATGATGGGCAGGCCGTCCACCGCCGCCTCGTCCAGCAGGCGCGCCACTGCCTGCGGTGCAGCGCGCCAGGCAAACTGGCCTTCGACCAGGCGAAAGCTCTGCTGTCGCTCCACGCCGAATTTCTTGGTCAGCCCGAAGAATTCGTGGGTGTCCTGCATGGCAGCCCAGGCCTCGCGCAGGCCCTGGGCGTCGATGTCGGCGTCAGGCAGCACGGCCGCTGGCGCGGGCTCTGGACCAAACACGTAACCCGCGCTGGGTTGCACGAAGCGGCTCACCACTGCGTCGAATGCAGCCAGGTCGGTGGCTTCGCGCGTGAAGATCTTGTGCACCGCACGGCCATGCGCGTTGTAGAACTGCAGGCTGCGCGATGGCGGCTTGGTGGGGTCCTGGGCGGCGTCATGCGCCAGCTCGGTCACCGCAAAGCCCGCATGCCACTGCGCAAAGAACAGGCGCAGGTCGATGTCTTCGCCCAGCGCGATGCCCACCGGCCCGGTGGCCGACACGTGCCGGTACACACCGGTCTTCTCGTGCACCGTGCCTTCGTTGCGCGTGAGCGCCATCATCGGGCCGCAGGCTTCGAGCGCCTGCAGCAGTTCCAGCCACGAGCCCTGCAGCGGCTGGGCCTTGAGCGGGTGGCCGTGCTCGCCCGCATGGGCGGCCACGGCGGCGCCTTCCGACAGCCCGAGGCTCTCGGCGGCGTCCTTGGCACGCTTGCCCGCTGCGCGGGCTGCGGCGAACCGCTCACGGATGTGGGGGGCGGCCTGCGGCGGATGGGCCGGAGCGCTTGGGGGGTTCGTCACAGCGGCATTCATTGCACGGCCTCCGGCGCGATGTGCCACAGCACGCGGCGTTGTTCGGCAGCCACCATCGCGGCGCTGGCGGCCACGTCCTGGCGCGCCTTGCATTGCTGGTCCCAGCGGCCTTGCAGGCTCCAGACCACGGTGCGGAAGTGTGGCGTGAAGCCCTGGGCGTCGGCCAGCATCTGCAGGTTGGCCGCGATCTTGCTGCCCATGGCGTCGCGGTGGCTGTCGCAGCAGGCTTGCACATAGCCCGTCATCAGGGCCAGGGTGCCCGCCAGCAGCGCCTCGGCGCAGGGCAGGCTGTATTCCTCGTCGGCGTGGCTGCCCGCGTTGGGCTGGTGTGGAGCGTGGCTCATGGTGATCTCCTTGGGTGGATGCCTGGGGATAGAAAAGCAGGGAACGGGCGCTCAGAAATCCGCCACCAGCGAGACACGCACGGAGCGACCAGGCTGGCTGTAGGCGTCGATGAAGCTGGCGTTCGCGGCCAGGCCGCGCACGTCGGCCCAGCGCCAGTGCTTTTTGTCGGTGAGGTTGTAGATGCCCGCGTTCAGGCGCAGGTCCTTGCGGATGCGCCACTGGGCCGCCAGGTCCAGCACCGTGTACGACGGCGTGAGGAACTGCGTGCTGCCCGTGGCCACGCTCACGTCGCTGGCCTTCTTGGCGGCGGCATGGGTCATGTCCAGCCGCGCCATCCAGCCGCCGCTGTCGTAGCGCAGGCCCGCCGTCAGGCGCGATGGGTCCACGGTGTTCACCGGTTTGCCGGTGGCGGTGTCGCGGCCGCGCGTCTGGCCGTAGGAAAACGGAGAACTCCACTGCCCGCCCGCCCACTGGCCCCAGCGCATGTCGCCCTTGACCTCGAAGCCGCTCAGCTTGACGCGGCCGATGTTGACCGACTGGAACACCAGCGGGTTGCCCGGTGCGCCCGTGCCGCTGACCTGGCGCAGGTCTTCGATGAAGTCCTTGTAGCGGCCCGTGAACGCGGCGGCTTCGATGGACAAACGCTCCATGCGCCCGCGCACGCCCAGCTCGAAGTTCTGGCTCTTCTCGGGCTTGAGGTTGGCGTTGGGCACTGTGCGGTAGTTGCCCACCGGATTCTCAAAGAAGGCGTTGACCTGCCCCGCATTGGGCGCACGGAAGCCCGCCGCGTAGTTGCCAAACACGCTCCACTGCTCGCTGGCACGGTACAGCACGCCGAACTTGGGCGAGGTGGCATTGCCCGACAGCGACACCGCCTGTGCGCCAAAGCCCGCCTGGTCGGCCTTGATGCGGAAGGTGTCAAAGCGCACGCCGGGCGTGATGCTCCAGGGGCCGGTCACGAACTCGTCCTGCACATACAGGGCCGTGCTGGTCTCGGTGGTGTCGGGGAAGCGCTTGAGCGGGAAGGTCTCGCCCGTGGGCGGCGTCACTCCGGTCTGCAGGTTCTCGACTTTGGCCGCCGTGTAGTCCAGCCCGTAGGTGATCTTCTGCACCCATGGCCCGCCATTGCGCAGCACCTTGCTGCCCTGCAGGTTGGCCTGCCAGGTGCGCTCGTCGTAGGTCACGTCGCGCACGCGGTCGGCGGCGGTGTTGCGGTCTTCGGTGATGTACTCGCGCGAATGGGCGTCCTGCCAGCTCAGCGTGGCCTTCACATCATCGGCAAACGCGGTGTTCACGAGCCAGTTGCCTTCCCACGTCGCACGGCTGCGCTGCATGTCGGTGAACGAGGTAGAGCCCAGCACAGACGTGGCGGCCAGCGGCGGCTTGGAGCGTGCGGTGAGCAGCTCGTAGTCGGACGTTTTGTCCACCTGCTCCAGCGTGAACACATGGCGCTGGCCACCGCCCGGCGTCAGCACCACCTTGCCCAGCAAAGCGCCGCTTCTGTCCTTTTGCGGATTGGGCTTGGTGCGGTCGGCATTGGCCGCATCGTTGGTGCCCATGTTGTCCAGCTCGCTGGCGCGCGTGACGTTGCCGCCCAGCAGCCACTGCACCGTGTCGCCCGCCTTGCCCGCCACCGTGGCGCCCACGCGCTTGCCGTGCTCGTCGCCGTCGTAGCCCAGGCTCACGCGGCCGCCGATGCGCTTGTCGCCGTCAAGGAATGCCGCAGGGTCTGCCGTGATGAAGTTGACCAGGCCCGCCATGCCATCGGAGCCATACAGCGCCGACGTGGCGCCGCGCACCACCTCGATGCGCTGCAGCAGCCCGATGTCCAGGTAGTCGCGCCCGAAGGCATTGGCGCTGAAGACATAACTGCGCGGCAGGCGAATGCCATCCACCATCATCAACACGCGGTTACCGTCCAGCCCCCGGATGTTGAAGCCCGCGTTCTGCTCGCGCCCCGTAGAGCCACTGGCCAGCGTGAAGCGTGCGGGCGACCGTGTGACCGACACGTTGGGCAACTCGCGCGCCACGTCGCGGATGTCGCGCACCTGGCCTTCCTCGATGGCCTGCGCATTGATCACGTCGATGCTCATGGGCAGCTCGTCGCGATCCTGCTCGCTGCGCGAGCCGCTGATGACCACTTCTTTGAGCTGCGGCGCTGCAGCCACCAACTGGGCCGCATCTTGCGCATGCGCGCTGCCAATCGCCACACATGCACAGGCCACCAGCCATGCAAGCGGCCGCAGACGGCCTTGCAGCCATTGATCGGAGGGGTGCGCCAGCGCGCGCCGGGGAGAAAACGAAGGGGAACGGAATGCCTGCGCCACGGAGGGGAGTCCTTCTCTGAAACGACAACGAATACAGAGCTGGCTCCATGCAGACGGCCTTGGCTTCTGCGCGCAGAAGATCGGGCGGTTGTGGCTGGCTGATGGGATGAAATTATATGAGAATAATTCTCAATAGCAACAATTTAAAACCCCATGCGGCAACTCTTAACAAGCCCGATGTGGCGTGCGCGGCGTGTGGCAACATCTCGCTGCAACCCTTGGCGTGCGCACGAGCGATCTCCTGGACGCCGCAATCGTCATACCCAAACAACTCAAAAGAGGAGTGCATGGAAGTTCGCCGAATTGACCCCTCGGAATTAAACAGCCTCCTGGACTTGTATCAACACCTTCACAAAGATGACGACCCATTGCCGGGAGCATCAACGGTTGAAGCCATCTGGCGAGAACTACAGAGCAACCCACGCTACCGATATTTCGGGGTCTACGTGGCTGACAAGCTCATCTGCAGCTGCACCATCACCGTGGTTCCGAATCTGACCCGTGGCTGCAAGCCCTATGGTTTGATCGAAAACGTCGTGACCCATACAGCACATCGCAATCGTGGGTATGGCAAGGCAGTACTCGCTGAGGCTCTGTCGTTTGCTTGGTCGCAAGGCTGCTACAAGGTCATGCTGATGACCGGCAGGAAGGATGAGGCGACCTTCCAGTTTTATGAATCGGCGGGCTTCAATCGCCATGACAAGCAGGCGTTTACAGCAAAGGAAAGCAAGTGCCAGTCAATATGATCCTTGTCGAGGTCCATCGGGTCAGCAACAGCCCGTCTATGGCCGATTGAGCCTGCGTCATCTATGTGTCAAGCAAAGCCTCCAGGCATGGCAGGCTACCGGGCTGTTCTTTTCGACATGAATGGCACCTTCATGTTCGGAGGGGATCGGTTCGACCCGCAGCAGGACTACTACACCAGCTATCGTGCGGTCGGTGGCGGGAGCCTGTCGTTCGCTGACGTGCAATCGGCTGTAAGCGCATGCTACGCAGCCTTTCTGCGCGACTATGAGGATCCCCGGCTGGTGGAGTGCTTCCCCTCCTTGGCCGACTTCATCACCACCCACTCCGGGGTTCCCGCCAGCGAGCATGAAGCGATCGCCATGACGATTGCCAGGCACGAAGTCGGCAAAGTGCCAGCTTGGGCCGCTCTTGCACTGCGCTCTGTCGCAGAACAAAGTGCTGTCGCCATTGTCAGCAACGTGTGGGCGCCGTCGCATTGTTGGAAGGAAGAACTGATAGCGAGTGGTGTTGCCCCCATCCTTGCCGCCGCCATCTTCTCCACAGAGGTTGGCGCCATCAAGCCATCCGCGCGGCCGTTTCTTGCGGCGCTCGACGCGGTAGGAGCCTTCCCAGATGAAGTGCTGTTTGTGGGTGACAGCCTGGAGCGCGACATCCTACCGGCCAGAAAGTTGGGCATGACCACCTGCTTGGTAGGCACCAGCACGCCTGGCGTAGCCGCAGACTTTCACATTCAGTCCATTGCCGAGCTTGCGAGGTGATGTGAGCAACGGCCGCACTGTAGCAAACTATCGCGAGCTCCGACGAAAGTGGATGAGAACCCTCTCCACCGTGCCACTGACTTGACGATTCCATGCCTCCATGATCGGCACCAAAAGCAAAGCGACCGGATGCTGAAACATCCAGTCGCTCTTGTTTTGATAGCTACTAGCGCTTTACTAGCAAGCGCCAGGGTCCGATTTGCTTGAGATGCCCCCTGCATGACTCCCTCTCCCCTCGCGGGAGAGGGTTGGCGAGAGGGGGCAAACTGGCGCGGAGGGAATGCGCCCCCCCTCTCCCCCGGCCCCTCTCCCACGAGGGGAGAGGGGAGTTGGGGTGTGCCTCGAAAGCACTGGCCCTAACCAGCTCGCCCCCGCCGCCCTGCCCCGTCCTACGCTGCCACGGCTTCGCGCTGCGCTTCGGGAGCCTTGGCGCCTTCGGCCGCAGCCACCACCGGCATGCGGATCAAGTGGTCAAACGCGCTCAGCGCCGCCTTCGATCCGTCGCCCGCAGCAATCACGATCTGCTTGAACGGCACCGTGGTGCAGTCGCCCGCTGCGAACACGCCGGGGATGTTGGTGCGGCCGTGCGAGTCGACGATGATTTCGCCGAACTTGGACAGCTCCACCGTGCCCTTGAGCCACTCGGTGTTGGGCACCAGGCCGATCTGCACGAACACGCCTTCGAGCGGCACCAGGTGCTCCACGTTGGTGGCGCGGTCCTTGTACTTGAGGCCGTTGACCTTGCCGTCGGCACCGGTGATTTCGGTGGTCTGCGCGTTGGTGTGGATGGTCACGTTGGGCAGGCTCTTGAGCTTGTTGACGAGCACGGCGTCGGCCTTGAGCTGGTCGGCAAACTCGATGAGCGTGACGTGGGCCACGATGCCAGCCAGATCGATGGCAGCCTCGACACCCGAGTTGCCGCCGCCGATGACCGCCGTGCGCTTGCCCTTGAACAGCGGGCCGTCGCAGTGCGGGCAGTAGGCCACGCCCTTGTTCTTGTACTCGGCTTCGCCGGGCACGTTGACATTGCGCCAGCGGGCGCCGGTGGACAGGATCACCGTCTTGGACTGCAGCGTGGCGCCGTTGGCCATATGCACGCTGATGAGGCCACCTGGCTCGGCCGCGGGGATGAGCTTGTCGGCGCGTTGCAGGTTCATGATGTCCACGCCGTAGGCGCGGGTGTGGGCTTCGAGTGCGGCGGCAAACTTGGGGCCGTCGGTTTCGAGCACCGAGATGTAGTTTTCAATCGCCAGCGTGTCATTGACCTGGCCGCCGAAGCGCTCGGCCGCCACACCGGTGCGGATGCCTTTGCGGGCGGCGTACACAGCGGCCGCGGCGCCTGCTGGGCCACCGCCGACGATGAGCACGTCGTACGGTGCCTTGGCGCTGAGCTTGGCGGCTTCGCGGGCGGCGGCGCCGGTGTCGAGCTTGGCGACGATTTCTTCAATCGACATGCGGCCGGAGCCGAAGACCTGGCCGTTCAAAAACACCATGGGCACGGCCATGATTTCGCGCTCGGTCACTTCCTGCTGGAAGGCGCCGCCTTCGATCACAGTGGTCTTGACCTTGGGGTTGACGATGGCCATCAGCGACAGCGCCTGCACCACGTCCGGGCAGTTGTGGCAGGTCAGGCTCATGTAGACCTCGAAGTTGAAGTCGCCATCCAGCGCTTTGATGGAGTCGATCACGTCCTGCTCGACTTTGGGAGGGTGGCCGCCGGTCCACAGCAGGGCCAGCACCAGCGAGGTGAATTCATGGCCCAGAGGCAGGCCGGCAAAACGCAGGCTGTTGGTAGCGCCTACGCGCTGCAGGCTGAAGGATGGCTTGCGCGCATCGTTGCCATCGGTGCGCAGGGTGATCTTGTCGCTGCGCAGCGATTGAATAGTCGTCAGCAGCTCGCGCATGTCGCGCGCTGTCTCGCTGTCGTCCAGGGATGCCACCAGCTCAAACGGCTGCTGCACGCGCTCCAGGTAGGCGGCGAGTTGGGTCTTGAGTTGTTCGTCGAGCATGGTGGTGTCCTTTGAATTTGGAGTTGTATGTGGGGAGCGTGATGGCAAGCGTGGTTCGGATCAAGCCTGCGGGTCAAACTCCGGGCGTAAAAAAGCCGGACGGCATGGCGCACAGGCGCCATGACGCTGTCCGGCTTTAGGGGCCGAGATAAGAAAACTTAAATCTTGCCAACCAGGTCCAGCGAAGGGGTCAGCGTCTTGGCGCCTTCCTTCCACTTGGCGGGGCAGACTTGGCCAGGGTTGGCGGCGGTGAACTGGGCAGCCTTGAGCTTGCGCAGGGTTTCCGACACGTCACGGGCGATTTCGTTGGAGTGGATTTCCAGGGTCTTGATCACGCCATCGGGGTTGATCACGAAGGTGCCGCGCAGTGCCAGGCCTTCTTCAGCGATGTGCACGCCGAAAGCGTTGGTCAGTTGGTGCGTTGGGTCGCCAACCAGGGGGAATTTGGCCTTGCCCACGGCGTCCGATGTTTCGTGCCACACCTTGTGCGAGAAGTGGGTGTCGGTGGTCACGATGTAGACCTCGGCGCCGGCCTTCTGGAACTCAGCGTAGTTGTCGGCAGCGTCTTCGATTTCGGTGGGGCAGTTGAAGGTGAAAGCTGCGGGCATGAAGATCAGCACGGACCACTTGCCCTTGAGGGACTGCTCGGTCACTTCGATGAATTCACCCTTGCCGTCACGGTTGACGAAAGCGGTGGTCTTGAAGGGCTGAACTTGCGTATTGATCAGGGACATTGCTGTTTCCTTAGTGGTTGGTTAACTGAACAGGACTGAAGTCTAGGCCTTTCGAGACCATCAATCCAATTAATTGATTTGATTGGATCAATTGCCTGTGACTATACAGTGACACCCTGCCCTCAGGCCGGGGCGGGCATTTTGCCCCCTTTTAAACCCCCAAAGACCGCAAGGAAGCCGCTGCAAGAACCACCGCCCACCCGGTCAACCCTTGCGGCATATCAAACATTCAAATACAACTGATTCGCGTTTAGTTTTATCATCTACTGCACTGCAGCAACGCCGCCCAGGCCACTTTGCTGCAGTGGGCCAGCCAAAGCTCGACGCCTCTGAAATATTGGTCAAAACGGCCTGCAGCGCTTTATTGATAAGCGCAAGCAGCTCATAAATTTATAGCAAAGACCTCAAACACCATGTTCCAAACACTTCTGATCTGTTTCCGCGAAGGGCTGGAAGCCCTGCTGGTGGTGGCGATTGCCACCCTGTACCTGCGCAAGACCGGGCGCCTGCACCTGTTGCTGCCACTGCGCGCGGGCGTGGGCGTGGCAGCCCTGCTCTCGCTGGTGCTGGGCTGGGTGCTCTCGCAGGTGGGTGCGCTGTCGCCCGCAGCCGAGGGTGGCATGGCGCTGGTGGCTGCCGCCACCGTGGCCTGGTGCGTGGTGCACATGCGCCGTGCGGGCCAAGGCATGGGCCAGGACATTGCCCAGCGCATGGACCGCGCCAGTGTGCTGGAAGGCCCGCGCGCCTGGGTGGCGGTGTTCCTGTTTGCCCTCTTCATGGTGGGCCGCGAAGGTGTGGAAACCGCCACCATGCTCGCCGCCCTGGCCCGCAGCGCCGAGCTGGGCTACATGGCCTGGGGCGGCCTGGCGGGCCTGGCGCTGGCCATTGCCATCGCCTGGGCCTGGACGCGCTACGGCCGCGCGGTGAACCTTGCGCGGTTCTTCCGCGTCACGTCGTGGTTCATGGCGGTGTTTGCGGTGCAACTGGTGGTGTATGCGTTCCATGAGTTCACCGAAGGCGCAGCGATACCCGGCATCGACAACGCTTACTGGCATGCGGCCACCGAAGACCTGGCCGAAGGCACCATTGCCCAGGCCATCTCGCTGGCCCTGGTGCTGGTGCCCACGGTATGGCTGGGCCTGGCGCACTGGCGTGAGCGGCGCACGGCGCCATCGTCTGCAGCCGCAACCGCCATGGGCACACAGGCCGCCGCGCCACGCGCCGCACAATAGCCCCGCGCACGGCCTGCGCAGCCCCATCGGGCCTACCGGGCCGGATGGGGTCAGCCGGGGTGAACGCGAACGCCTATCAACCTCACACGCAGCCAGCGCGCTCTAGCAGGGATATGCCTTGCGCGTGTTGATATGGCTCACGACAATCGAAGCCGAATCAACACAACACAACAAGGAGTCCCCATGAAAGGTGACGCACAGGTCATTGGCCATCTGCAGGCCCAGCTCAAGAACGAACTCACGGCCATCAACCAGTACTTCCTGCACTACCGCATGCTCAAGCACTGGGGCTTCGACAAGCTGGCCAAGAAGGAGTATTCGGAATCCATCGGCGAGATGAAGCATGCCGACTGGCTCATGGACCGCATCTTCACGCTGGATGGCCTGCCCAACCTGCAGGACCTGGCCAAGATCCAGGTCGGCGAAGACGTACCAGAGATCCTGGCCTGCGACCTGCGCGCCGAACAAGGCGCCCAGGCCACCATCAAGGATGGCATCGCCCACTGTGAAACGGTGCGTGACTATGTCTCGCGCGACCTGCTGCAAAAGATCCTAGACGACACCGAAGAGCACATCGACTTCCTGGAAACCCAGATCGATCTGATCGGCAAGGTGGGCCTGCAGAACTACCTGCAATCGCAGATGGGTGACGTGGAGTAACGCCAAGACTGCACCAGAGCGCTCCACGAAAAGTACCAAGAAGAACAACAAAAAACGGGCCGAGGCCCGTTTTTTTGTGCCCACGCCATCACCAAGTTCCGCCGATTGCACGGGGCTGCGAAGCACAGCCCTACCCCCATGTCACAAGCTGTTGCAAGCACACATCAAACCAGTGCAAATAGCATTTTTATAAATGCGAATGCTTCTCAACAAAAGTAGAATGCGTTCTTACGACCAAGGCCATTCCTTCTTGCAGCTCCCGATCTGCAAGGGCAGGTCCCGTGATTCCCTTTAACACCTAGCCAGCCAGTCAGCCGGGCTCTCCGCCGCTGCAGCCAGCGTTTGTACGTTTGCCGTACGACACCTACTGCCTGGAGCCTTTCTGATGCCGCGCAGCACCGCCAGCCCCTGCCCTGCAGGAGTTCTGCTTCTCTCCTTTTTTGAAGGCCGCACCGCCCTGGGTGCCGCCGCAGGTCGGCCATGAAGGCGGCCCGCGTTGACTGGCGCTACCGCCTGGTCATCACCTCCCGCGCCATGGCGGCCATCGCTGGCGGCTATGCGCTGGCGGCGGGGTTCACCGCTGCGCTTTCGCTGGTGTTGGCGCTGTGGATGCCTCGCGTGGAGGCCGTGCTGACCGCCACCATGCTGGCCTGGCTGGCCTATGCCATGGCGGCGGGATGGGCGTTTTATGCGCGCACGGCCTGGGGCGCCTGGGGCGGCACACTGCTGCCCGCCCTGGCACTGGGCGCGTGCGCCATGGCGCCGCAATGGATGAGGGGCACGCCATGACCACAGCGACCTCCACCGTGCGCAAGAGCGCCGACCGCGAAGGCTTTCGCCAGGCGATGTCGTGGCTGCACACCTGGGCAGGGCTCATCCTGGGCTGGCTGCTGTTTGCGATCTTCCTCACGGGCACGCTGTCGTTCTTCAAGAACGAGTTCAACCTGTGGATGCGGCCCGAGATGCACGGGCTGCCGCGCACCGACGCGGCCGATGCGCAGGTGGCCCAGAAGTCCGTGGACGCGCTGGTGCGCAAGGCCCCCGACGTCACCCAGTGGATCCTGCACCTGCCCGATGACCGCGACCCAGCTGTCAACATGCTCTGGCGCGGCACCGGCAACGGGCGCTTTGAAACGCTGCGCATGAACCCACAGACGGGCGAGCCCATCGAGGCGCGCCAGACCATGGGCGGTGATTTTTTCTACCGCTTTCACTTCGAGCTGCGTACCGCGCAAAAAGGCCGCTGGACTATCCAAGGCCGGTGGGTGGTGGGCGTGGCCACGATGCTGATGTTTGTGGCGCTGATCACTGGCGTGATCACACACCGCCGCATCTTCAAGGACTTCTTCACCTTCCGCCCTACCAAGGGCGGGCAGCGTGCCTGGCTGGATGCGCACAACGTCAGCGGCGTGCTGGTGCTGCCGTTCTATCTGATGATCACCTTCAGCGGGCTGATGATCTTCCACACGCTGTACATGCCTGCGGGCATTGCCGCCAACTACAAGAACGAGAAAGGCGTGGACTCCAACGCGTACTTTGCCGACCTTCAGGGCGAAAAGCCCGAAAGCCGTCCCCGCCGGGGTGCGGGCGACAAGGTGGAGCCCCTGCCCGCCATCGCCCTGCAGCCCATCATCGACGCGGCCACCACCCGCTGGCAGGGCGGGCGCATCGGCAGCGTGCAGGCGCGCCGCGATGCCAACGGCCGCGCCGTGGTGGAGGTAACGCGCCACGAAGGCGACCGCCTGCAGTACCGCCCACCGCGCCTGCTGTTTGATGCCACCACCGGCCAATGGCTGGACCAGGCCGACGCCACCAGCCCCGCCGTCAAGACCTATGGCGTGCTGTATGGCCTGCACATGGCGCGGTTTGCCGATGTGGGCCTGCGCTGGGCGCTGTTCGGTTTTGGGGTGCTGGGCAGCCTGATGATTGCTACGGGCATGGTGCTGTGGTCGGTCAAGCGCAGCGCCAAGTCGCAGACACAGGCCAGCCGCAAAGGGGCAGCCACAGCCACAGCCACAGCCACAGCCACCAGCACCGCGCCCGCTGCGCACCCCAAAGCGCCGTTTGGCGAGCGCCTGGTGGCTGGCATCAACATCACGACACTGGCCGGGCTGCCGCTGGCCTGTGGCGTGTACCTGGCCGCCAACCGCCTGATCCCTGTGGGCATCGAGGGCCGAGCGGATGCAGAGCTGGCCTGGTTCTTCAGCGCCTGGGGCATCACGCTGCTGTGGGCGCTGGCCTGCGCGGTGGTGCGCCCGCACCGCCTGGGCTGGACGGTGCCGCTGGCCGCTGCGGGCCTGGTGTGGGTCGCGCTGCCGCTGATCAACGCGCTGACCACACACACCCACCTGGGCGTGAGCCTGCCCGCGCGCGAATGGGTGTGGGCCAGCATGGACCTGTCGTTTTTGGCCACCGGGCTGCTGCTGGGCTGGCTGGCGTGGCGCGTGCGCCCCGGCCGCGTACCCCGTCGCGGTGCGCCTGCAAAGAATGCGCGGCCTGCCCCGTCGGTGCCCGTGGCGCCTGCCGAAACCTCCACCTCGGGAGCCTGAGCCATGTCTGCCTTTCTTCTGTGCTTTGCCGCCTGGTCGGCCATTGCGCTGGGCATGGATCGCCACCACGAAGACGCCCTGGGCCAGGAAGGCGCCGCGCGCCGCCTGGTGGCATTGCGCCGCTCGGGCTGGCTGCTGCTGGTGCTGTCTCTGTGGCTGGCAGCAGCGCACCCGCCAGGGGGCGTGCCTGCATCCCTGGGCGTAACGGCATGGACCGTGGCCCTGTCGGTGGCCGCCGTGGCGGTCACGGCAACCGTCACCTGGCAGCCCCGGCGCACGCCCGAACTGGCTGGCGCCGCCCTGCTGGCGGGCTTGCTGGCGCGGGCGCTGGGGTGGTGATGGACAGGCTCCACGCTCCCGCAGCCGTGCGCTGAGCCGCTCGGGCTCGAACTCGCTTATCTGTTTTCACGGCCCCACCACATCCCAGACAGCGGGCCTTTGCGGCGCGCGCCAGGCCACGAGGTGCAAGGGCTTTTCGCCAACCGCGTTGCGCTCACTCCAAGGAAAACCATGCACGCTTACACACCAACCCCCTATCGGCTCCACCCGCTGGTGGCCGCCCTGCTTGCCACGCTGTGTGGCACGGCACTGGCGCAGACGACGGCGCCGCCCCCTGCAGTTGCGCAGACCACGCCGCAGACGCTGGGCGAAGTCACCGTGCAGTCCACCACGGGCGATGACGGCTATTCGCCCGCCGCCAGCACCTCGGCCACCAAAGGCAGCGCGCCACTGCGCGATGTGCCCCAGGCCGTGAACGTGGTGCCCGCACAGCTCCTGCGCGACCAGGGTGCGCGTTCCATGGAAGACGCGCTGCGCAACGTGCCCGGCGTGGCCATGAGCCACGGCGACGGCCAGCGCGACCAGGTGGTGATCCGGGGCTTCACCGCCATTGCCGACCAGTTTGTCGACGGCGTGCGCGACGACGCGCTGTACTTCCGTGACCTGGCCGACATCGAGCGTATGGAAGTGCTCAAGGGCCCTGCCGCAGTGCTGTACGGGCGCGGATCGTCGGGTGGCCTGATCAACCGCGTGACCAAGAAGCCCAAGTTTGGCGAGACCTCGGGCGAGGCATCGCTGGGCCTGGGCAATTTCGATTACCGCCGCGCCACGGCCGACGTGAATGTGGGCATCAGCGACACCGCCGCCTTCCGCATCAACGCCGCCGTGGAAGACTCCGGCAGCTACCGCGACCAGCAGTTCGTCAAGCGCCACAACTTCGCGCCGTCGCTCGCGCTCAAGCTCGCGGCGCAGACCGACCTGCTGCTGCAGTACACCAATGCACGCGACAAGCGCCTGACGGACTTCGGCATTCCCGCGCTCAACGGCCGCCCCGTCAACGTGCCCGCCAGCACCTACTACGGCTCCAGCAACGCCGCGCAGGACGACACCACCACCAGCACACTGCAGTCGTTCGCGGCCACGCTGAACCACCGCTTCAACGACGACTGGTCGGTGCGCAACGTCACGCGCCTATACGACTACACGCTGGACCGTTACAACACCTTGCCCGGCGGCACCACCGACCCGGTGAACCTGACGGTGGGCCGCACGCGCTCGTTCATCCTGCGCGACGAAAAAGGCTTCTTCAACCAGACCGACGTGACGTGGCGCAACCAGCTGGGCGGCTTCAAGCAGGAGTGGCTGATGGGTGTGGAACTGGGCCAGCAAAAGAAACGTTCTGAGTCCGTCACCGGTGGCGCAGACCGCGTGCCACTCTTCAACCCCGGAAACCGCCCTGCCCCCGCCATCCCAGCGGCCAACTACAACGCCGACAACGCCATCCCCAGCCACACCACGCAAGACACGGCCGCGCTGTACTGGCAAAACCAGATCACGCTGGCGCCCCAATGGAAGGCGCTGGTGGGCGCACGCTACGACGTGTTCGGGCAGGAGACCACGTTCGACCGCAAGCTCAACAAACTCTCGCGCACCGACAAGAAGTTCAGCCCCCGCGCCGGCCTGGTGTGGCAGCCCAGCGACGTGGTGTCGTACTACGTGTCGTACAGCAAATCCTTCCAGCCCTCGGCAGAGACCTTTGCGCTGGCGGCTAACAACACTGCGGCCGAGCCCGAGATCACCGAGAACAAGGAAATCGGTGTGAAGCTCGACCTGCTCGATGGCCGCATGAACATCACCGGCGCGCTCTTCAACCTGGAGCGCACCAACATCAAGAACACCGACCCCACCAACCCATCGCGCCAGATCAACGTGGGCACCCAGCGCACCAACGGCCTGGAGCTGACCGCCAACGGCCGCCTGCCCGGCCGCTGGGATGTGAGCACCGGCTACGCCTGGCTGGACGGCCGCATGACGAAGTCACTGGCCACCACCACCTCCACACAGCTGCCCACCGCCGCCATCGCCGCCCAAGGCAAGGTGCCCGCACTCACGCCGCGCAACTCCGCCTTCCTGTGGGCCATGAAAGACCTGGGCCACGGCCTGCGCGTGGGCGGCGGCGTGAACTATGTGGGTGCGCGCTTCACCTCGCTGACCAATCTGGTCACCCTGCCCGGCTACACCACGCTGGACGCGGCCCTGCAGTACACGCTCGGCCAGTGGGATGTGGACGTGAACATCAAGAACCTGGCCAACCGCAAGTACTACGTGTCGGCCCACGGCAGCAACGACAACCTGATCCTGCCCGGCTCGCCGCGCGCGGTGCAGGTGACGCTGCGCACGCGGTTCTGACGCTGCGCCTGCAGGCGCAGCACGCAAATTTGAACAATTTTTGGCTGCTAGCGCTTGATGGATAAGCGCTAGAAGCTATTAATTTAATAGCAGATATCAAACACCGAGGAGGAGAAGCACCATGCAAATGCACCCACTGGCCCTTGCCGCCCTGCTGGCCACCGTGGCAACGGCGCAAGCACAGACCAGCTCCGGCCCCACCACGGGCACCCCCACCACGACAGCGCTGCCCGAAGTGAAGGTGACCGACGAGGCCAACAGCGCGGGGACCGAAGGCTCGGGCCAGTACACCGCCCGCGAAGTCAGCGTAGGCAAGCTCCAGCAGGCACCGCGCGAGACGCCGCAGTCCCTCAGCGTGGTCACGCGCCAGCAGCTGGATGACCGCAACCTGACCAAGGTGGAAGACGCCATCAAGCTGAGCACCGGCATGACGGTCACGCGCTTTGATGGTGCGGGCAACTACAACACCTTCCAGGCGCGCGGGTTCGATCTGGGCGCCATCCAGCTCGATGGCGTTCCGATTCCCCAGGGCAACTACAGCACGCTCGACACGGCCATGTATGACCGCATCGAAGTGCTGCGCGGCCCGGCCGGGCTGCTGCAGGGCGCGAGCGAGCCCGGCGGCACCGTGAACCTTGTGCGCAAGCGCGCCCCGGCCAAGCTGGCCATTGGCGCCGATGCGGCGGTGGGCTCCTTCGGCCTGCGCCGGGGCACCGTAGACGTGGGCGGCGGCCTCAATGCCGAAGGCACGATCCGCGCGCGCGCCGTCGCGGTGGTGGAAGACAAAGACAGTTTTGTAGATACCCTGTTCAACAACAAGCGCCTGGGCTACGGCACGCTGGAATGGGACATCGCGCCCTCCACCACCGTGTCGGTGGGCGCGGCGCAGCAACGCGTGCGCGCCGCCATCGACCAGGGCCTGCCCACCTATGCCAATGGCCGCCTGGCCGACCTGCCCCGCGGCGCCTTTGCCGGCCTGCGCGCCAACCGCCAAGACCTGGAGACCACCGACGTTTTCGCAGAGCTGGAACACCGGCTGGATGGCGGCGGCTTGGTGCGCCTGTCCGCGCGCGACATCGACCGCACGGCGTTCTACCGCTCGGCCCGCGCCAACAGTGCCCTGGCCGCCGACGGCAGCTTCACCATGGAAACCGTGGACGGCGACTTTCACGTGCGCACCCGCAACTACGACGCCTTCCTGGCCACACCGGTGCAGGTGGCAGGCCGCACCCACAAGCTGCTGGTGGGCGCGAGCCATAACGAGGGCAAGAGCTGGGACGGCAACTACGCCTACGGCCCCAGCCTGCCGTTCAACCTGCTGCAGCCCCACTACGACCTGGCCTACCCAGACATCCGGTTGCCGGGCTTCACCTCGATCGTCACGCGCCGCGAGAACGCGCTGTACGGACAGTCGCAGATCGGCCTGACCGACACGGTCAAGCTGCTGGCAGGCGGGCGTCTGTCGTGGGCGGAGGTGGTGACGCGCAGCACCAGCACGGGCGCAGTCACCGCATCGGCAGACCCCGGCCGCCAATTCGTGCCGTCGCTGGCTCTGATGTGGGACTTCCACCCGCAGTACACCGGCTACGCCAGCTATGCAGAGACCTTCGTGGTGCAAAGCCAGCTCAACGCGGCCAAGCAGTTGCTTGCCCCACGCACAGGCAAGCAGGTGGAGCTGGGCGTGAAGGGCGAGTTTTTGCACAAGCGCCTGCAGGCCCATGCAGCGCTGTTTCGCATCATTGACGAGAACCGCGCCATCGCCGACCCGGTGGTGGCAAACGCCTACATCGCCGGCGGCAAGGTGCGCGCGCAAGGCTTCGAAACCGAGATCAGCGGCCAGCCCCTGCCCGGCTGGGACATCTTGGCGGGCTACGCCTACAACGACACCCGCTACCTCCAGGCCCCCGTGGCGCAGCAGGGCCAGGTGTTCAGCCCCGTCACGCCGCGCCACAGCGTGAACCTGTTCACCCGCTATGCCTTCACCAGCCCGGCGCTGCGCGGCTTCAGCGTGGGCGGCGGCATGACCTACCGCAGCGAGTTCTTTGCGCAAAGCGGTGCGTTGCGCATCAACGCACCGGGCTACGCAGTGTTCAACGCCCAGGTGGGCTACCAGATCAACGACCACCTGTCTCTGAACCTGTCGGTGGACAACCTGCTGGACAAGACCTACTACGAGAAGGTGTCAGGCATTTCGCGCCAGAACTTTTATGGCGAGCCGCGGCGTGTGACGGTGGCGCTCAAGGCGCGGTATTGAAGCTCGCGCCCGACACACCCCGCGCCGAGTACCCCCGGCCGGGAGGACCTCTCATGAGGAGCGCCTGCACACTCAGCGCTTTTCAGTTCGCCTTGGCGAAGGTCGGTCAGGATGCGCCGGCTGGTGCAGTACCGCCAGCGCAGCCGCTGCTGGAGGCCTGGACACAACCCGCAGGCTTCTGAGAACAGCACAAGTCCGATTCACGGTTCAACGCCGCTCAGCGGGCGTCGAAGGCCGTCGGATGCCGCGGCTTGTCATGCCGATCTTTGGCAAGCGTCATGTGAACACCGTCGTGATACTGACCATCAAGGCATACAGCTTCAGACTCGACGCCGTACTCCACAAAGCCTATTGATTTGTAAAGCACGATGGCCGATTCGTTGGGCAGGTACACCTGCAGGTTCACCCGGTGCACGCCGTTGTCGAAGGCGTGTTGAAGTGCGGTTTCCACGACTTGCCGGCCTAGTCCCCGGCGACGGTGCCGAGGGGACGTGAACACGCCCCACATCACCATCTTGTGATGCGATGATGGGAACTGGCCTGCGCGGCTCACAGCCGCTGTCGCGGCAAGCTCACCCAGAACAAAACAGCCGAACACAGCGTTTGGAAGAGGTGCGGACAACTGCGCTCGAAAGCCTTCCAACGTGCGCGTGAGTTCTTCCTCGAACGTCAAACCCATGGGCACGGGGTCTGCTCGTGTGACCTCTCGTCGCAAAGCCGAAAACGCCGCAGCGTCATCGGCACCAAGACGGCGGACCTCCACTGGCTGTGCAATTTGGCTCATAGGGCAAAGCGTTCTTCGGAAAGGGTGGCCTGCGCTTTGGCGCAAGACCTTCCTTTGACGGCGGCGTCAGACGCCTGGGGGAACGAGGGAAAAGACATAGGCATCCGTAAAGCAGCCATGCACCTTGAGCCGATTCCGCGCGAGGCACTCTCGCACTGCGCCCGACTGCTCGGCCAGGCTGAGACTGGGTGTGTTGTGCTGGGCCACGACGATTTCAACGCGGCCCAGCTTGAGCTCTGCAAAGGCGAACTGACTGAGTGCCTGAACGGCGGCGAGCGCTGCGCCTTGGCGCTGCCAGGACTGGCGGACCCAGTAGCCCAGGTTGCAGAAGCCGTTGACTAGGTTGAATTGATTGAGGCCGCAGCCGCCCACAAGGGTATTGGACCCGGCGTCGAAAATGCCGAACTCGTAGCTGGAACCGCGCTCCCACTCGGCCTCGCAATGCGCAAACCAGGACGCAGCATCGGCGGTTGAGTAATTGGGATGGGCCCAGGGCATCCACTTCCCGACGGTGGCAGTGGACTCCAGAACGGCCTCGACGAAGGAGGGGAGATCGGATTCAGCGAAGGGACGGAGCTCGAAACGACCGGAGGCAAGCATGGGGCAGGAACTGCAGAGGTTTAACGTCGAAGCTGACCGGAACGCAGCGCCTTGCGATAGCGTTTGAGGTTCTTCGCCTTGCGTCCCGTCGGAAACTGAGTTAACTCCATGCCGCAGCCAGCGACCGCCAGCGCCGCAATCAGGTCGGCGGGAAAATGGTCAGACTGTACGACCACATCGCGCATAGCGATCCCAAAGTCCAAAGTCGCATGCTCCACGCCTGCAACTTCGCTCATGTTCTTCAAAATGCTTGAATGGGCACGGAGAAACTGGATTGCGTCGGCCTGCTGCTGCTCCAGGTCTTCAAACTCAGCGTCACTCACCACCAAGGTCAGCCCAGAAGTCACTGCAGGCCGACTATTCGGCCGGGAACTGCGCGGCACACCGCGCCGCCAAACGTTGCACGGTTCAACCGGACTCAGCGCGACGAGGCTTTCCACATCAGCCTCGCGGCCCACAAAGTGAAGGATGCAACCCATACGATTTAAGGTTCGAGAAGAGCGCTGGCACTGGGGACTGAAAAATTTGGTGCCCAGCGATTGACTACACGGATTTCACAGGTCTTCCATCGTAAGAAGATGGTTGATGTGCGCAAAAAATACCCACGGCTACCCATCCACATCTTCGTCACGCACAGCAGCAATCTCGCCAAACTCGGACTGCAACGCATTGCGAATCAGCGCGGGATAAGCAAACCAGTAGTGCCGACGAACCGCATCACGAACGAACTCCGCTCCAAACATCTCACTGAAATGGCGCTGCTCCCACACGGCAAGCCGGCTGCGATCATCCGCCAACAACGACCTGCGGTGCCGGGTCATCAGGCGTTTGAGATTACCTCGGTCTGCTATCCCAAACCTGCGTAGCTCTGGCAACAAGTCCTCGTACAGCGCCATGTCCTCCACGTAGTCGTTTTTCGGCGGAAAGATGCCACTCATGACCTGTCGCACCAGTTCAGCGTTCAGCAACTGAAGCGATGCTCTCTTTCTTGCGGAAACGTGCTTTTTCATGGATTCGGCAACTAACTTTTCAGGATTGGATGAATCGGAGAGGGCGACGCGTGCTCGCGAAGCCTTGCACAACAAGCTGCGGGCTCCTTCGACGAACCCGCTCCGCATCATGGGGGCGTCCCGCCTTTCTTGTGCACCTTGAAACTTTCATCAAGGTAGACCGTAGAACTCGTCATGCCGTAGCCTTCGCAGACAAACCCGTTCAAAGGCAGCACGCCAGGCGCATCGGTGAGCCGGCCTCTCACTTCCTTGTACTTCTTTCCCACACGCCGTGAATGAATGGCGGCGTTGGTCAGGTAGTTGAGACTCACTCGGTAAGAGGAGTTGCTGGAATAGTCTTCGTCATCCTGTTGCTCGCCGATGTGTTCCAGGTCTTCGGTCTTGGCGTTGTAGCGGAACTGCAGCGTGAAGCCCGAGAACCGAGCGGCGTCTGCGTAGTAGACCGCCTGAACGAACAACGAATTGTTTTTGATGTCCAGGTTGTAGAACTTGCTGGGGTGGCAGAACTCGCCGGAAACCGAGAGCACCTGATAGCTGCCATCTGCCCTTCCGGTCAGGACAAGCAACCGCTCCTCTCGCTGGCCTTCTCCTTTGTGCCTTGTCAGCAACAGGGCCAGGTCGGGAACGCCGTCGCCGTTCAAGTCGCCTTCTGCAGTGGTCCAGACAAAATCGGAATGCCGAAACTCGAGGGGTATTGCGAGCCGGGCCCTTTGCTCTGCGGATGTGTTTCCGTCTGCGGCATGTGCATTGCCCGTGCACAGCATGGCCAGAACAGCGGGCCCGAGCAAGGCAGCCCTGTGCAGCGCCCGACACAAGGCACCCATGCAAGCCGCAGATGCGTGCGCGGCAGGCTGAACGGCGCGGGATATCGTGGACACGGAACTCTCCTGAAAGCGGCTCGCAACCTGGTTTTGAAGCCGATGCACTGGTTTCAAACGCATGTGTGAATGCCTTCAAAACCAACGCGTTGTGGCGATGGGAATATAGCCTGCAGACTCAAACCCCGCCCTGCATCCGCAGCCCCTGTGCGCAAAGCCATCCCTCCCACAAAGCGCCTGATGGGCAGCAGGCGGAGCCGATTTCGCAACACCCTTACCCCCACGTAGTCACGAATAAAAACAATTCCCATTTGCAATGTAAAATTAGGTTTCCGCAAGCCACAGCCCTCCCCCGGAGCCTTTTTTGAACAGGCCTCCCGGCTGCAGCCAGCACCCACCGTCTTCCGATGTTTCCGGGTTGTCTGGCTTGATGAACCACTTTTTCGCCTTTTCTGTTGCGACAGCGCGCTCCGTGCCGTGGGCGGCGCTAGCGGTGGTGCGACTGCCCGACTGCCCTTGCCACCCCGCCCCCACGCCATGCTGAGCCCCACCGCCCTGCGCCGCTGGAGCTGGACCCACAAGTGGTCCAGCCTGGTGTGCACCCTCTTCATGCTGCTGCTGTGCCTCACCGGCCTGCCGCTGATCTTTCACCACGAAATTGGCCACCTGCTGGGCACCGAGGTCGAGGCGCCCGCCATGCCCGCCAAGACGCCGCGCGCCAGCCTCGACAAGGTGCTGGCCACCGCGCAGGCACTGCACCCGGATCGTGTGGTGCAGTTCGCGTCGCACGCCGAGGACGATGACAACGTGTGGTTCGTCACGCTCACGCCCACACCGGCGCCCACGGACGATTTCCGCTCCGTGGCGGTGGATGCGCGCACGGGCCAGGTGCTGGCGCAGCCACGGTTTGACGAGGGCTTCATGTACGTGATGTTCAAGCTGCATGTGGACCTGTTTGCGGGGCTGCCGGGCAAGCTGTTTCTGGGCTTCATGGGCTTGTTGCTGCTGGTGGCTATCGTCACCGGCGTGGTGCTGTATGCCCCCTTCATGCGCAAGCTGGCGTTTGGCGAGGTGCGGCGGGACCGCTCCACGCGCGTGAAGTGGCTCGACCTGCACAACCTGCTGGGCATCGTCACGCTGGTGTGGGCATTTGTGGTGGGCGGCACGGGCATGATCAACACGTGGGCCGATCTGCTCATCAAGTACTGGCAGTACGACCAGCTGTCGGTGCTGCTCAAGCCCTATGAGGGCCAGCCCATCGTGCCCGCCGCAGAGCGCGGGCCGCTGCAACAAGCGCTGGAGGTGGCGCAGGCCCAGGCGCCGGGCACCAAGCTGTCGTTCATTGCGTTCCCGGGCACGGCGTTCTCCAGCCCACATCACAACACGTTTTTTCTGCGTGGCAACGAGCCGCTCACCTCGCGCCTGCTCAAGCCCGTGCTGGTGGATGCGCGCACGGCGCAGGTCACTGCAGCGCCCCAGCTGCCGTGGTACCTGACGGCGCTGCTGGTTTCGCAGCCGCTGCACTTTGGCGACTACGGTGGCATGCCGATGAAGATCCTCTGGGCGCTGCTCGACGTTGCCACCATCGTGGTGCTGGGCAGCGGGTTGTACCTATGGCTGCGCAAAGGTGCGCAGGCGGGCAGCGCCAGCAACGCCAGTACCAGCACCGCCACGGCGGCAGCCACCGTGCACGGCCACACCGGCCTGCCGCCAACGGCTGCCGCACGCACTGGCGGCGCGCTGCCAAGCACGGAGGGCCGCGCATGAAGGCGAGCCCTTTCTGGTCGCTGTGGGGCTGGCCCATCGTGATGGGTGTGCTGACCACCACCGGCCTCATCACGGCACTGGTGTCTGACACCTGGGGCGACTGGTGGTCGTGGGTGGGTCTGGGCATTCCGGTGGTGGTGATGGGCTGGACCTGCTGGCCGCGCACCACGCCAAGGGCCACTGCGCAACGCGACCATGACAAACCCCACACCGATGCCGACGAAGCGGGCACCAAGGCCAACGCCACGCCACTCTGAAAATTCCCCGCACCTTCACCACGCCATGCGCAATTCCCATTCCCCTCGCCGCCCTACCCTGACCCCAGCCGCACTGGCCGCCGCGTTGCTCTTCACACTGGCCGCGCCCGCCGCTTGGGCGCAAGCGACGGCCAGCGGTACCGAGCCCGACGGCAAAACCCTGTCCACCGTCACGGTCAACGCCAGCGCCGACGCATCGGTGCAAGGCCTGTCGCCCGCCTACCCCGGCGGCCAGGTGGCCCGTGGGGGCCGTGCGGGCATCCTGGGCACCAAGGACGCGATGGACACGCCGTTTTCCATCACCAGCTACACCAACGAACTGATCCAGGACCGCCATGCCCGCAGCGTGGGCGATGTGCTGCAGAACGACCCCACGGTGCGCGTGGCACGTGGCTTTGGCAATTTTCAGGAGGCGTTCTTCATCCGGGGGTTCATCCTCGATTCGGACGACACGGCCTACAACGGCCTGTATAGCCTGCTGCCGCGCCAATACATCGCCACCGAACTGTTCGAGCGTGTGGAGGTGCTGCGCGGTGCATCGGCCTTTTTGAACGGCGCCAGCCCCAACGGCGGCGGCCTGGGCGGCAGCATCAACCTGCTGCCCAAGCGCGCGCCCAACGAGCCCTTGAACCGCGTGACCTTTGGCGTGGCCAGCGGCGGCCAGACGCAGGTGGCGGCCGACATTGCCCGCCGCTTCGGGCCGGATGGCAACACTGGCATCCGCGTGAATGCTGCTGCCCGCAATGGCGGTACGGCGGTGGACCACGAAGACGTGCAGCTCGGCCTGCTGGCCGTGGGCCTGGACTGGCGCAGCCGTGACGTGCGCCTGTCGGGCGACATCGGCTGGCAAGACCACAAGCTCAAGAACACCCGCACCAACGTCACGCTGGGCAGCGCTGTGACCACGGTGCCGAGCGTGCCCGACAACCAGACCAACTTTGCCCAGCCCTGGAGCTACTCCAACGAACGCGATGTGTTCGGCACGCTGCGTGGCGAGTGGGACCTGACGCCCAGCACCACGGCCTGGGCTGCGGCGGGCGCGCGCCGTGGCGAAGAAGCCAATTCACTGGCCAACCTCACGGTGACCAACGCCGCCAGCGGCGCCGCCACCACCTACCGCTTTGACAACACCCGCAAGGACAGCGTGAACACCGGCGAGCTGGGCCTGCGTGGCAAGCTGCAGACCGGCAGCGTGGGGCATGAATGGGTGGCGGTGGCGTCGCACTACGACTTCGAAAAGAAGAACGCCTACGCCATGGATTGGCGCAACACGCACGCCACCAATCTTTACAACCCCATAGCCACCAACCTGCCCGGCTTCAGCGCCAACACCCTGTTTGGCGGCGACCTGGCCAATCCCCTGCGCACCGGCAGCACGCGCCTGTCCAGCTTTGCGCTGGGTGACACGATGGCTTTCATGGACAACCACCTGCTGTTCACTGTGGGCTTGCGCCACCAGAAGATGGAGATCGCCAATTACGACTACGGCACCGGACTGCAGACCGACCGCTACGACCAGAGCCGCACCAGCCCGCTGCTGGCGGCTGTCTACAAGGTCAACAAGGGCCTGTCGGTGTATGCCAACTATGTGGAAGGCCTGAGCCAGGGCCAGACCGCGCCCAGCACGGCGACCAACCGGGGCGAGATGCTGGCGCCGTATGTCTCCAAACAAAAGGAAGTGGGGATCAAGTTTGACGCCGGCCGCGTGGGCGGCAGCGTGGCCCTGTTCTCCACCACCAAGCCGCGTGCGTTTTTGAACACGGCCAACCTCTTCAGCACCAGCGGCAAGGACCGCCACCAGGGCATCGAGCTGGCCGTGCAAGGCGAGGCCACCAAGGGCCTGCGCCTGCTGGGCGGCCTGACGTGGCTGGATGCCAAGCAGCTGACCACCGGCGCTGCCGCCACCGACGGCCAGCGCGTCATCGGTGTGCCCAAGCTGCAAGCCAACCTGGGGGCGGAATGGGACGTGCCCGGCGTGCCCGGCCTGGCCGTGGACGGCCGCTGGGTGCACACCGGCGCCAGCTATGCCAACGCCACCAACACCCTGCGCGTGCCCGGCTGGAACCGGCTCGATGTGGGAGCCCGCTATATGACGGAAGTGCAAGGCAAGCTCGTTACGCTGCGCGCGCGCATCGAGAACCTGACCAACCGCAACTACTGGGCCTCAGTCGGCGGCTACCCCGGCGCGGGCTACCTGGTGGTGGGTGCGCCGCGCACCTTGTCGCTGAGCGTGAGCGTGGACTTCTAAAGCGGCACCCCGCCCCACACGGGCATTGCCAAGACCCGTTTCAGGGTCAAAAAGCCACCCAGCGCTTATCCAACAAGCGCAGGCAGCTATCAAAAATGAGTATTTTCCCCCTGTAGCGCCGGGGGTGTGGAGCACTGCGCTCCGCTGTTTTTTGCTGTCACCAAAACCACCGAAAGGAAAACGTCCATGTCCTCGAACCAACGCCTCCAAGCCCCGCTGCTGTCCGCCCTGCTGGCCTGCGGCGCCCTCACCGCGGTGAACTCCGCCCAAGCCCACCAGGTCTGGCTCGAAAACGCTGGCGGCCAGGCGCGCCTGCACTTTGGCGAGTTCAACGAGAACCTGCGCGAGACCTCGCCCGGCCGGCTGGACCAGTTCAAGGGTGTGCCTGCACTGGAACAACAACGCGCAGGTGCCGCCGCCCAGCGCGTGGAAGGCCAGCTCGCCAAAGACGCTTTTGTCTACACCACCACGGGCACGCCCGACACGCTGTTCGCCGCCGCCAGCTACCCGCTGATCGACCGCAGCAAGCGCAATCTGCCAGCGATGGTCTGGCAGCCCTCCGCCCGCTGGGTGGCCAGCTTGGCACAGCCCGTGGCCCCCACCGCGCCGCTGGATCTGGTGCCCACCGGCAAGCCCGGTCAGCTGAAGGTGGTCTACAAGGGCGCCCCGCTGCCCAAGGCCAAGGTGCAGCTGGCCGCCCCGTCGGGCTGGACGCGCGAGGCCGAGGCAGGTGAAGACGGCACGGTGACCTTCGTCACCCCCTGGAAGGGCCAGTACGTGGCCGAGGTAAAGCACAGCGACAAGACCCCCGGCGAAGTGCAAGGCGAGAAGTACGGCGAAGCCAGCTACGTGACCACGCTCACGTTTGTGCTGGCCGACGGCATGGCGTCGCCTGCCCTGCCCGAGCCGCCCAAGGCCCACTGAGCCCCGGCTGCCGCGCAGGCTAACCACAAGCCACCGCCCTCTCCCGGCGCGTGGCGCTGCCTTGGCATGCCCGGGCGGTCGGCATTCATATCAACAAAAACGGGCTGTAGCGCTTTACCAACAAGCGCAGACAGCTATTAATTCGATAGCGCCATGATTCACCCCAATCTCTTGCGCACCGCGGTGGCGCACGCCGCACTGCTGGCTGTGTGCGGCACCGCGTTCGCGCAGAACAGCACAGCACCCGCACCTATACCCTCCGACGCTCCAGCAGCCGCCCCCTCCTTGCGCCAGGTCGATGTCATCGACTCCACAGCAGGCGAAGCCGCCACGCCCGCACGGCGCGCGCAAAGCAGCTCGCGTCTGGGCCTGTCGGTGCTGGAGACGCCGCGCTCGGTCAGCGTGATCGACAACGCGCTTCTGGAGCAGCAGATGGCCACCACCGAGCGCGATGTGCTGCGCAATGCCTCGGGCGTGTCGTCGCGCAGCGAGTACTACGGCTCGTACTCGCAGTTCTCCATCCGAGGGCTGTGGGCCAACAACACCTACAACTTCCTTCGCGACGGCGCCAAGTTCATCCACCTGCTGGACCCACCGCTGTTCAACATCGAGCGGGTGGAAGTCATCAAGGGCCCGGCCGCGCTGGAGTTTGGCCAGGTCGCGCCCGGCGGCCTGATCAACTACGTGAGCAAGCGGCCCCAGGCCGAGCCCCTGCGCACCGTGAAGATCGGCGCAGGCAGCCATGGCTGGCGCAGTGCCGAATTTGACCTGACCGGCCCGCTCAACACCGACGGCACGCTTCGCTACCGCCTGGACGGCGGCGCCAGCCGGGGCGGCAGTTTTGTGGACGGCAACACCCCGCGCAAACAGGGCGTGGCGGGCAGCCTGGAGTGGCAGGTCACGCCCGACACCGTCTGGCGCGCGCAGGCCGAGACCCAAAGCATCAACGGCACTTCGACCTCCGGTTTGGCCGTGCCCGACCCCAAGAATCCACGCAGCGCGGACGTGCTGCCGGTGGGCGCGTTCTACGGCGAGCCGTGGTTGAAAACCGATGGCCATCTGCGCTTTTATTCCACCGAGCTGCAGCACCGCTTTTCGGACCAGCTGGAAGGCCGCGTGCACCTGTCGCGCAACGAGACCTTTCGCAACGTGAACATCGTGTCGCCCATGGGCCCGGTGACCAACGGCCGCGTGGCGCGCGGCTACTGGATGGCGCCGGGGCAAAAATACACGTCGGACACGGCTCTGGCCGAACTGCGCGCGCAGCTGCAGACCGGCGCGGTCAAGCACACGGTGCTGGCAGGCCTGGACTGGCGCGCCATTGCGGGCTTCTATGGCGCGCGCACCACAGGCAACCTGGGCGCCATCGATCTCTACAACCCGGTTGCAGGCCTGGTGCCACCCGTGGCCTCCACGGGCGTGGGCAAGCTCTCCTCCGACGCCCGCAACACCGGCGTGTTTGTGCAAGACCGCATGGTGCTGGGCGATTTCGGCCTGCTGCTGGGCCTGCGCCACGACCGCTTCAAAGACGCCTACACCACACCCGTCACCGACGTGAGCAAGACACAGCCGAGCGCGGCGATCAGCTGGGAGCCCCGCCCGGGCAGCATGCTCTACGCGAGCCATGCGCGCTCGTTCCAGGCCAACTCGGGCACGCTGGTATGGGGTGCGCAGTCGGCCCCGCCCTCGGAGGGCAAGCAGCTGGAGGTGGGCTGGAAGCAGGAATGGCTGAACCAGCGTCTGATGACCACCGTCTCTGCCTTTGACCTGGAGCTGACCAACGCCCCCGCCACCGACCCGGCGCACCCCGGCTACTCGGTGCTCACCGCGCGCCAGCGCATCAAGGGCATCGAGCTGGAGCTGCAGGGCCGCATCACGCCCGCCTGGACGGTGACGGCCAACGCCAGCATCCACGACCCCAAGGTGCTGGCCGACACCACGGCCGGTGCCAATGTGGGCAACCGCGTTGCGCTGGCCACGCGCCGCAACGCATCGCTGTGGACACAGTACCGCCTGCCCCAGCTGCCCGGCCTGTGGGTGGGTGGTGGCCTGGTGCACCAGGGCGACAAGTTCATCGCCAGCGACAACAAGTGGCGCCTGCCCGGCTACACCGTGGTGGACCTGGCCGTGGGGTACCAATTTGCGGGTGGCGTGCGGCTGCAGGCCAACCTGAAAAACGCCGCCAACCGCCGCTACTACCTGGACGGCACCACCACCGCCGCCGGTTTTGGCGCCGTCGTGCCGGGCACGCCGCGCAGCCTGCAGGTGTCGCTGGACTACACGTTCTGAAGACCGGCGCCAAGGCTGCGCCTGTCCCATCGCCAGCCCCGAAAGCCAAGCGTTCCAGGCACTCCACGCACCGTGCCTGGCCTTCGGGCCTGCCCCTTTTTTTTTCAACCATCGGAGAAACAGCACCATGCAATCTGGCATCACCGTTTGCCGCACCGCCATCGCACACGCGGCCCTGCTTGCCCTGTGCGGCGCGGCCCATGCGCAGCAGGCCACACCCACGGTCCCCACCGCACCCGCGGCGCCCGCTGCAGAGAAAGCCCTGGCCCCCGTCACCGTGAGTGCGGGCGCCGAGCAGGAAAGCCCCACCGCGCCGGTCACCGGCTTTGTGGCCAAGCGTGCGCTGAGCGCCACCAAAACCGACACGCCCCTCATCGAAACACCCCAGGCCATCAGCGTGATCACGCGCGACCAGATGGAAGCGCAGGGTGTGCAGACGCTGCGCCAAGTCACGGCGTACACGGCGGGTGCTGTGTCCAACTATTTCGACAGCCGCCAGGACACCTTCAAGGCGCGCGGCGGCGACGTGACGCAGTACCTCGATGGCATGGTGCGCTTCATCGGCTACTGGAACGACACGCGGCCCGACCCCTACACGCTGGAGCGTGTCGAGTTCCTGCGCGGCCCCTCGTCGGTGCTGTATGGCCAGGGCAGCGTGGGCGGTGTGCTCAACCTCACCAGCAAGCGCCCGCAAGCCGAAACGCAGCGCGAAGTGCAAGTGCAGCTGGGCAGCAACGCACGCAAGCAGCTCGCCGCCGACATGACCGGCAAGCTCACGCAGGATGGCGAATGGCTCTACCGCCTGGTGGCCGTGGGCCGCGACAGCGACACGCAGGTGGACCATGTGCGCGACGACCGCTTAGTGATCGCCCCCACCGTCACCTGGAAGCCCAGCGCCGCCACCTCGCTCACGCTGCAGCTCGCGCACCAGAAGGACAAGAGCGGTTCGCTCATCGGCTTCTTCCCCTGGCAGGGCACGCAGCTGCCCAACCGCTACGGGCAGATCCCGACCAACACCTTCATCAGCGAACCCGGCTGGGACCGCTACAACTCCGAAAGCACCTCCTGGGGCTACCTGTTCAGCCACCAGATCGACAGCGCCTGGACTGTGCGCCAGAACCTGCGCCGCAGTGTGAGCGACGTGGACTACCGCACGCTGTACACCAGCTTTGCCGCCAATGCCGCACTGGGCCGCCCCGCGCGCCCCGTGTTCAACGCCGACAACCGCACCGTGCTGCGCGACGCCTCGTGGACGCTGGGCAACGCGCGCATGCTGCTGGTAGATACGCAGGTCGAAGGCAAGCTGCGCTGGGGTGAAACCGAGCACACCGTGCTGGGTGGCCTCGATGTGCAGCGCAACCATTGGGGCCAGCAAAGCTGGCGCGCCGTGGCACCGGCCATCGATGTGTACAACCCCGTGTACGGCAACTTCACGGCGCCATC
Organism: Acidovorax facilis; assembly: GCF_050626955.1. Taxonomy (NCBI): domain Bacteria; kingdom Pseudomonadati; phylum Pseudomonadota; class Betaproteobacteria; order Burkholderiales; family Comamonadaceae; genus Acidovorax; species Acidovorax facilis. Next base: position 942,169 of record NZ_CP192460.1, on the reverse strand, counting down.
GGCATCGGCCCTGGCACGCGTGCCCAGCGTCGAGCAGCGCCAGCTGGGCTTCTATGCCCAGGACCAGATCAAGTGGGGCCGCTTTACCGCCACACTGGGCCTGCGCCACGACAACGCCAAGAGCGACACCGAAGGCCGCCCCGCCGCTGCCGCCGACGACAAGGCCTGGAGCAAACGCACGGGCGTCACCTACCAGATGGATGGCGGGTGGGCACCGTATGCGGGCTACTCCGAGTCCTTCCAGCCGCTGGGCGGCGCCAATGCCTACGGCACCCCCTTCAAGCCCCAGCGCGGCGAGCAGTGGGAGGCCGGTGTGAAATGGCAGCCGCCTGGCCAGGGCATCAACGCCTTCGCCGCCGTCTACCAGCTGCGCGAAAAGAACCGCAAGACCACCGACCCGGGCAACCCGCTCAACAGCCTTCAGATCGGCGAGGTCAAGGTCAAAGGTTTTGAGGCCGAAGTGCAGGCCAGCCTGGCGCGCAACTGGGACTTCACGGTCGGCTACGCCTTTACCGACGCCAAGATCAGCCGCAGCAACACCGGCGACCAGGGCCAGCCCGTTGCCAGCACCCCGCGCCACACCGCATCCGCCTGGTTGAGCCACCGCTTCGCCAGCGAAGGCCGTGGCGGCTGGACGGTGGGCGCTGGCGTGCGCTACACCGGCTCGCAGTGGAGCGGCACCAGCGCCATCAGCACCCCGGCCGCCACGCTGGCCGATGCCATGGTGGCCTACGACGCAGGCGACTGGCGCGTGGCCTTCAACGTGGTGAACCTAGCGGACAAAGTGCACATCACGCAGTGCTTGGCGCGAGGGGATTGTTTCTATGGGCAGGCGCGGACGTACACGCTGACTTCGACGTACCGGTTCTAACGACTGGAAGGGGCACCCCAAGCGCACTGGGGGTACGCCGTGGGGTGCCCCAACTTAGCCCCCACTCTGCCTCGGCATTCACGCACGCAGCAGGCGTGAAGTGGAGGTGGGCGGGTTACCGCACCGCCCACCTGTTCAGTCCCACTACACTGGGCGTTGGCGTTCACTTCACCCAACCCATGCAACCCCATTCAAAGCCCTCCAAAGTGGCCGCGCTGGTTCCGGCGTGGCAGTCTTCGGCGTTCATTCAAGCAACCCTCGACTCTCTCTCAGCCCAGACTTACCCACACCTGGAAGTCATCGTCTCTGTCGATGAGTGCAATGATTCGACCTATGAGATTTGCATCGCCCATGCTCAGAAAGATGCTCGTTTCCGAGTAATCCGCCAATCGCAGCGGCTAGGGTATGTGGGCAACTGCAACTTTTTGCTCAATCAGGCCGAAGCTGATTACGTACTTTTTGCATTTCATGATGACATCCTGAACCCTGACTACATCACGCTGCTGGCAGAAGTGCTTGACGCACGGCCAGAGGTCGTCATGAGTTATTCAGACGTTCACCTGACAAACACCAACGGAACGGAAGAACACTGGGTATTCACCGAACTTGAAGGCGTTCGTGACCCGGTTCAGCGGGGTGTTCTCATGATGAGTGGAAAAAATAAATGGTGGGTGCCCAACCGAGGGTTATTTCGCCTCGGTCAAGCTCGGCAAATCAACGGCCTCAAAACCCACCATGCGGGAGAATTTTCGGCAGACTGGCCATGGCTGTTCCATATGAGCCTTTTGGGAGAATTCGCACGGGTTCCCAAAACCCTGTGCTACAAGTATTACAAGCCTGGAAGCTTATCGAGAAGCTGGCAGTTTTCCAAGCACCAGATCTATGAAGTTTACGCGGCCATAATGCGCGAAATCTGGATATCCGGCCTTACCACTGAGCAAAAGCTCACGCTTGCCAGTCCCTTGGCAAGATGGCTCTACCACAATAATCCTGATCGACTCGGCGAGGGCAAGTGATAAATACCACCGACCCGGCTTCCTGTTCGAGCTGGTTTGGAGGGCGAGCTCGCCTGGTTGATCTCCCCATTCATTCAGACGAGCGTGGCGACCTGCTACCGCTCGACTTCGACCGCCTTCCGTTCATGCCACGCCGCGTATTCACCGTAACAGGCGTCCCCGCCGGCTCCATCCGGGGGGAGCATGGCCACCGCAGTGGGGAACAACTGCTCGTTTGCCTGCAAGGGAAAATCGACCTTTTGCTTAGAAAGGGGTACGAAGAAGCCACTACTGCGCTCACCCCAGCGGGGCCAGGCCTCCTTTTGGGCGCAGGCGTGTGGTGCCGCCAGACTTACCTCGTCTCGAATTCCGTACTATTGGTATTGGCCAGCGAACCGTATGATCCAGAGTCATATATATCCACCTGGAACTGATATAAATGCGAAAGACTCCCCGAATTGCCATCCTTGGCGCCGGAATCATGGGCTGTTCGACTGCGATATTTCTGGCCCGCAAAGGAATCGAAGTATCTGTCTTCGATATGGCAGAGCAACCATTCAGCGCAGCGAGCCGATGGAATGAAGGGAAAATCCACTTAGGCTGCCTCTACAGCGCAGATCCGTCCCTGAGCACGGCGGACCGTGTCATTCCCGGTGGGCTCAAATTTCGCCCCTTGATCGAGGAATTGGTCGGCACATCCCTCGCTCCAGCGATCACTTCCGAAGATGATCTGTACCTGTGTCACCGCAAATCCGTGACATCTGCAGCAGAAATGAAGACGTACATGGAGAAGGTCGTCGAGCGTGTACGCAATCACCCAGATGCGGCGCAATACCTGGCAGATGCGTCTGGCAGTCGGGTTCACCCGCTGAGCACTTCTGAACTGGCTGGATTGACCTCATCGACAGATATTGTTGCGGGCTTTCGGACTCCTGAGAGATCCGTTGACACCAATTGGGTGGCTGAACGATTCATACCTGCGATGGACGTAGAAGCATCGATCCAGCAGTTTATGAAAACCCGCATCACGGCGGTGCGCCCCGCAAAAGATGGAATCGACGGCAAGTGGGAAATTGAAACTTCCGAAGGCATCTTTGGACCATTCGACTACGTCATCAACTCGCTGTGGCAAGGCCGATTGGCCATAGACCGGACTGCTGGGCTGGAGCCCACGGGAGTTTGGTCACACAGATACCGCCAATCCCTGTTCTTGCGCACCAAAGAACCGGTTCATACGCCTTGCGTGGTCATTGCCACCGGCCCCTTCGGAGACATCAAAAATTACAATGGGCGGGATTTCTATCTCTCCTGGTATTCCGATGGCTTGCGCGTGGACAGCTCCGATATTTCACCACCAGAGCCTCATTTGACTGCCCAGAACTTGGAGAACTTGCCAAACTCCATTTTCGACCATCTCCAATCCTTGTTACCGTGGGTAGCACAAATTCGCGAGCAAGCGGAGCGCTCCACCATTCAAGGCGGATGGGTCTTTGCTGTCGGGCAAGGTGTGCTTTCGGACCGAGATTCCACACTGCACTCCCGTTCGGAATATGGCATTCAAAGACTCGGAAACTATATATCCGTCGACACCGGCAAATACTCAACAGCACCCGCCATGGCCCGCGCCTTGGTAGAAGCGATTATCTAACCGCCTCAGAAATATCGCTCCTGATGGGCGCCATATCCATCCGAGCATTTGATTGGCCCCGAAGTCTCTGAAGCCTGTGAATACTTGATCGTCGGAACTGCACGCGATCAGGCTTACACCACCCACACGCCGCGTGTAGGGCGTGCGGCCACAGAAGAGCCTCGTGCGCCGCATCGGTGCTCGCCCGGACGGGCCTGCACCATCGGCATCGACGAAGCGCCCGAGAGCCCAGCCGGGGCGCTGCAGGAAAAATGTTCCACTTTGTTGCACAGCACCAACACCCCCACGGGTAAAAGGTGTTTACCCCTGTGGCGGACATACAAATAGGCCATTAGCATCCCCCTCCGTTGCAAAGAGCAACGATCACATCACCACAGGCATCAAACTTGCTTGTAGCGACGGCCCGAAAGCATCACCCCTGTGCGTTTTTGGCCGGTGATTATTTGTCATCAAACAAAATTTGATTTAAGGAAACCTTGCTAATGAAAACGATTAACCGCTGCGCCCTCGCCGCGCTGGCCCTGGTGGGTACGTCTGCTGCCTTTGCACAGAGCAGCGTCACCCTGTACGGCCGGGTCAACACCACGTTCGAGCACCAAAAAGAAGGCAATGTGTCCAAGACCGGCCTGTTCAACAACTCCTCCCGCTTCGGCTTCAAGGGCCAGGAAGACCTGGGCGGCGGTTTGATGGCAGGCTTCCAGCTGGAAAGCGGCTTTGACTCCAGCACTGGCGCCACAAGCTCCACCTTCTTCGGCCGCCAGAGCGAAGTGAACCTTGCCGGTGGCTTCGGCATGCTGCGTCTGGGCAACTTCACTTCGGAGTCCTACTACGCCACCGCTGACTTCATCAGCAACCACAACCACGACACCGGTTCGTCGTCGGATGCGCTGTACGCCTACCCTGCCCGCGACGCAAACAAGATCGCCTATCGCGCCCCCAGCCTGGGCGGCGCCACGTTCGAAGCCGGCTGGGCCATGCATGAGCAAGCCAGCGGCACCGGCGGCAAGAACAGCCTCGACCTGGCTGCCAACTACGAGATCGGCAAGCTGGGCCTGGGCGCCGGTTACTCCAAGCTGGACGACCAGAATCAGTTCGCGGTGCGTGCTTCGTACTCGACCGGCCCCTTCGTGGTGGGCGCCTACGTGCAGCGCGACAAGAACGTGTTCTTCGCCAACGGCGGCAACCGCACCAACGTGCGCCTGTCGGGTGCCTACATCATGGGCGTGTCGGAATTCCACCTGAACGTGGGCCGTGCCGGCAAGTACTCCAACGTGGCCGACAGCGCCGCCACCCAGTACACCGTGGGCTACAACTACAACCTGAGCAAGCGCACCAAGATCTACACGTACTACACCCGCATCAACAACAACCACAACGCCAGCTACGGCGTGGCCACTGCGGGCAACGACTTCAGCTCCTTCGCGATGGGTGTGCGCCACAACTTCTGATGACCTGATCCCGCTGCTGCCCTAACTGGTGGGAGGGCAGACATACAGCTATTTACCCCCGCACTTCTTCGGAGTGCGGGGTTTTTTTACGCTACAGCATCCGGCCTTTTTGCAGCGGTTTTATTTGGCAATATTCTGCCGCACGAGTTTCGACGTGACAGGATCGAAATAGGCCTCAACCATATTGCCACTCTTGAATCCGTATATTTCGTAGCAACTGCCATTGGCGATTTTGAACGTGGCGATTTTGTAGCCACGAAACTCCGCCAGCAGGCGCATTTCCGCCTCAGGCAACCACTGGCTCCGCGGCTCCCGCGTACACACATCTTCAGTGCGCTCGCGGCTGAAACTGGATGGCCCCGCCGACTGGACGGGCGGCTTGTCGGCCTCCGCCGCCAGCGCGGACACCGCCAAGGCCAAGGCTCCCACCGCACTCGCAGCGACGTTTCTCACAGCATGGTTCATCGACAGGCCTCCAATGGAATGATGGTTCCATGCTAGCCATGCCAGATTAATTTTTGCTTAACTCAATTGATCCCGCAAAAAATATCAATGGTTCGGTGCATTTTATTTTCACTCTTCAGAATTTCATTATCCCAAGTCCGCTTAACCCCTTGAGATGGTCAGCATAAAATGCGGCGGTCTGGGATGGCGTGTCCTCAGCCGGTCTACTGCCTTATTTTCCCAAGACAGCCACCTGCACCTCCGTGCGGATTTCAAACCCCAAGCTTTCGTACAAGGCAATGGCGGCTTCATTCGTGGTCCAGGCATGCAAAAAGGGCTGGTCCCCCCGCTGTTGAATGGCGTGGGCCACTACGGATGAAAGCCGGCGGGCATAACCGCGCCCTCGAAACTCGGGGTGGACACACACGCCGCTCACTTCGGTGCCGCCTTCAAAACGCATGCGTTCACCCGCCATGGCCACCAGCACACCTTCGGACCGGATGCCCACAAAGCGGCCCATGGTGTGGGTGCGCGCAAGGAACGGACCGGGTTCGGTCAACTGCGCCAGGGCCAGCATGGCGGCAGCATCGGCATCACCCAGCACGACGACGGCCTCCGCGCCGGGCTCGGCTGCGATAGCCCGCCCGGCCACCATCTGCACGCCCTCGGCGCGGCGAAGGGCCTGCAGCCCCTTGGGCACCGGCATGGGCTGCGCTTGCAGCACGAAGACCGATTCCCCCTCGGCCATCAGACCGGCCAGCGCGGCAAGGCTGGCGTCATCGGCGTCATCCCGGGCCGAAGCAAACAGGTTGACGTCCCGCCGGTAGCGCTTGGCCAGGTCGCCACCTTCTGCCAGGCCGGGAGTGGAGGTCAGCGATGCCCAGACGGGCCGGTCGAAGGGGTTGGTGGTGGTCATCGTGCTGTTTCCTTTCCTGGGGCACGGGGAGTTTTCTTGCGACGGCCTGTGGCGTGCTCTGCGGCGATGGTGACAGCCGAGCGCTGCAGCAGCGAGGTGCGCGCGAGCCCCGCCTCCAGCGCCTCCAACTGGTCCAGCAAGGGGCCTTCAAGCGACGCACACACCTGGGCTACGGAGGCTTCCAGCACGGGCCAGACATCGCGTTGCGCCCGCTGCACAAGTGCCTGGCCTTGCGAGCTGAGCGCCACGCGGCGCACACGCCGGTCACCCTCCACCGCCTCCGACTGCACCAGCCCGCTGTCTTCCAGCCCTTTCAAGGAGCGCGTGACCACCGGCTGGCTGACGCCGACGGCCTGGCTCAGCTCGCCCACGCCCAGCGCACCATGCCAGTCCAGCGCCGCCAACAACGGGAAGTGCGCTGCAGGCATGTCGATGCCGTGCTGGGTCAGCAGTGCCTGCGTTTGCGCCTGCAGCGCCTCGCCAATACGCTTGAAGCGGGTGCCGAGCGTGAGGAATCCGAGTTCCTTGACGACGTCTTCGATCATGTTTTTTCCTTGGATATATATCATGATATGTATTTCACAGACTGCGTCAATCGATTTCTTCGCGGCTGCCTTGGCACTGCTTGTCAGACTGGTTCCAACGCGCAAAAACAAAAGCCTGCGGACGATCTCGCAGAAAGGCTCCTGAAAGATCGCCCGCAGGCTTTGACTGGGCTGCACCCGCAGCCGGGCTGCGCGCGACAGCCCAGCCGCGCCAGGTCTTCGGCGTTTCGTCCCTACACGTTCATGATCGAGACCAGGCGCGTGTTCAGGTGCGCCTCGATGGCCTCGGGGCCGCCTTCCGAGCCATAGCCCGAATCCTTCAGGCCGCCAAACGGCAGCTCGGCTGCCGGTGCAGCAGCCTGGTTGATCCACAACATGCCCACTTCCAGGCGCTGCGCCAGCAGGTGCGCGTTTTTCAGCGACGAAGTGAACGCATAACCGGCCAGGCCAAACGGCAGGCGGTTGGCTTCGGCAATGGCGTCTTCAATCTTTTCAAACCCGCGAATCGCGGCCACGGGGCCGAAGGGCTCTTCATTCACGATGCGGGCCGACAGGGGCACGTCGTTCAGCACCGTGGGCTGGAAGAAGTTGCCTTCGGTGCCGATGCGCTCACCGCCGGTCACCAGCGTGGCGCCCTGCTGCACGGCGTCGGCCATCAGGTCGGCCATGGCGGTGATGCGGCGCGGGTTGGCCAGCGGGCCCATCTGCGTGCCGGCCGTGAGGCCATCGCCCACCTTCAGGCCCTGCGCGTACTTGGCGAAGGCAGCCACGAAGTCGGCACGGATGCTTTCGTGCACCAGATAGCGCGTGGGCGAGATGCAGACCTGGCCTGCGTTGCGGAACTTGGCCCCGCTGCCGATCTTGATGGCGAGTTCGAGGTCGGCGTCTTCGGCCACGATGACCGGGGCGTGGCCGCCCAGTTCCATCGTCACGCGCTTCATGTGCTTGCCGGCCAGCGCGGCCAGTTGCTTGCCCACGGGCGTGGAGCCGGTGAAGGTAACCTTGCGGATGATGGGGTGCGGGATGAGGTAGCTGGAGATTTCAGCGGGGTCGCCATAAACCAGGCCCACGGTGCCTGCGGGCACGCCGGCATCGGCAAACGCGCGGATCAGTTCGGCGGGGCTGGCGGGGGTTTCTTCGGGTGCCTTGACCAGAATGGAGCAACCGGCGCCCAGCGCGGCGGCCAGCTTGCGCACCACCTGGTTGATGGGGAAGTTCCAGGGCGTGAAGGCCGCCACGGGGCCCACAGGGTCCTTCAGCACCATCTGCGTGGCCTTGAGGTTGCGCGAGGGCACGATGCGGCCATACACGCGCAGCGACTCGTCGGCAAACCATTCGATGATGTCGGCAGACGCCATGGTCTCGACCTTGGCCTCCGCCAGGGGCTTGCCTTGCTCTTGCACCATGATCGCCGCGATGGCCTCAGCACGCTCGCGCATCAGGGCCGCAGCGCGGCGCATGGTCTTGGCGCGCTCGGCGGCAGGCATGTCGCGCCAGGCTTCAAAACCCTTTTGTGCGGCGTCCAGCGCGCGGTCCAGGTCGACCTTGGTGGCGTGGGCCACACGGCCAATTTCCTTGCCCGTGGCGGGGTTGAACACGGCAAGGGTCTTGCCTTCAGCGGCGTCTTGCCACTGGCCTGCGATGAAGAGCTGGGTGTTGGGATAGGTCATGAGCGTTGGTTGGTCAGCCAAGGTGGTGAAAAAATCGAAAAAACGACTATACGCCTGCGATGATGGCTGTGTATTTCAAGGAGATTGCATGCGAGAAGTAGTCCAAAGCCTCGAGGAGTCGCGCATCCGCGAAGTGGCCAACGAAGGCCTGGGGCGCGGCGATGTGCTGAAGTTCTGGTTCGGCGAGAGCGACGAGGTGACGCCCGATTTCATCCGCGACGCGGCCATTGCGTCGCTGCAAAAGGGCGAGACCTTTTACGCCCACAACCTGGGCCTGCCCGAACTGCGCCACGCGATTGCGGGCTACATGCACGGCCTGCACCCGCAGCAGCATACCGATGCGTGGTTTGACCGCATCGCAGTGACATCCGGCGGCGTGAACGGCCTGATGGTGGCCGTGCAGGCGCTGGTGGACGCGGGCGACGAGGTGGTGCTGGTTACCCCCGTGTGGCCCAACCTGGTGGCGCAGCCGCGCATTCTGGGCGCACAGGTACGCACCGTGCCGCTGGTGGCCGACGCACAGGGCGCGTGGCAGCTGGACATGGACGCGCTGCTGGCCGCCATCACGCCCGGCACGCGCCTGCTGGTCGTCAACGCCCCCAACAACCCCACGGGCTGGACGCTGACGCGCGAGGAGCAAGCCACCATCCTGGCGCACTGCCGCCACACGGGCACGTGGATCCTGGCAGACGAGGTGTACGAGCGGCTGTACTACGCGGGCGACACGGCCAATGGCGCGGCCCCCAGTTTTCTGGACGTGGCCGAGCCCGAGGACCGGCTGATCGTGACGCACAGCTTTTCCAAGAGTTTTCTGATGACCGGCTGGCGCCTGGGCTGGCTGGTGCTGCCGCCGTCGCTGACGCATGCCGTCGGCAAGCTGATCGAGTTCAACACCTCGTGCGCACCGGTGTTTGTGCAGCGCGGGGCCACAGTGGCGCTGCAGCGCACGGAGGAGGTAACGCCCGCGCTGGTGAACCATCTACGCAACTGCCGCGACACGCTGGTGCCGCTGCTGGCCGAGGTGCCGGGAGTGTCGGTGGCCACGCCGCGTGGGGGCATGTATGCGTTCTTCCACATCGACGGTTACGACGACTGCCTGACGCTGGCCAAGCGGCTGGTGCGGGAGGCGGGGTTGGGGTTGGCGCCGGGCAGTGCGTTTGGGGGGGAGGCGTCGGGGTGGTTGCGGTGGTGTTTTGCGAGCCGGGATGTGGGGAGGTTGGGGGAAGGGGTGGGGAGGTTGAGGGGGTGGTTGAAGGGGTGATGGAAAGGGATTTTTGAACGATTTTGGCTGCTGGCGCTTTTGGAATAAGCGCTAGCAGCTATTGTTTTTATAGTTATTGGGGCTCTCCTTCCCGTTCGCGCTGAGCTTGTCGGAGCCGGTGGAAGCTCGTTCTCTAGTTTGGGCGGCGTGCTTGGGTTGAGGGCAGAGGCCGGGATGTCGCCCCGGCGGGCGAGTCCCTTTCTTTCGCGTCGCCGAAAGAAAGGAACCAAAGAAAGGGCGACCCTGCTGTCTGCGACCCCTTCGCTGCGCTGCGGGGCAACCTGGGGTGCTCGGTCACGGGGTGCACTGCAGAACTCGCTGCGCGCCTGCGGCGCTCCGCTCGGACAACTGCGGTGAGTCAGTTCACGAAGCATGCGCGCTCCGACGCGCATGCCACCCCGCGCCCTGCGCGCCCCGGCGCATCCAGAAGGGAACCCGGGGGAGCGGACTTCCACACGGGCCATTGCTTCGCTCGGCCCCATCTCGCGGGCGCAAGCGCCACGCGCTGCGGCGGCAGGGCCGAGCGCAGCGATGGCCCGAAGGGCAGTTTGGCTGTTCGGATGTTCTGCTGCCCCACCCCTGCTGGCTGCGCCTGCGGCGGGGCGGTTGCGGGGTGGCATGGGCGTCGAAGCGCCCATGCTTCGTGAACTGACTCGCCGTGGTTGTCCGAGCGGCGCTGCGCAGCAGCAAAGCGAGTTCCACGGCGCACCCCGCAACCGCCCCGACGCAGGTTTGCCCCGTAGCGAAGCGCAGGGGTCGCAGACTGGGGGTCGCCTCTCTTTTGCTTACTTTTCTTTGGCGAAGCAAAGAAAAGTGAGTCGCCCGCCGGGGCGACAACCCGGCCTCCGCCCTCAACCCCAGCATGCTTTTCAAACCAGCACGCCCCAGCTTCGACAAGCTCAGACCGAACGGCCCAAGTCAACCCCAGTAGCTACAAAAATAATAGCCACCTCCGCTTGATAGATAAGCGCCAGCAGCCAAAATCACTCAAAAAAAACTACTGCGACACCTGCGCCACCTTCACAGCAGGCTGATCCCCCCACCCGCCTCCAAGCGCCCGAATCAACCCCACCGTCGCCACATACTGCGCCGTCCGCACCTGCAACTCCTGCCGCCGATTGCGCAATTCGCTGCGCCGCGCGTCCAGCAACTCCAGCTGACTCACCAAGCCATTGCGATACCGCACATCCGACAACTGCGTGGCCCGCCGCGCCGCAGTCACCGCACGCCCTTGCGCCTCGGCCTGGCCGGATAACAGACGCAGCGAGGTCAGCTGATCCTCCACATCACGAAACGCGTTGAGGACCTGCCCCCGGTGGTCCGCCAGCGCAGCCTCCAGGCGGGCCTTGGCGCCCTCGATCTGTGCATCGCGCTGGCCGCCGTCAAAGATCGGCAGCGACAGCAGCGCACTCACGCCCCAAGCACGGGCCGACCACTTGAACAGGTCACCCAGCTCTGGCGACGCATGCCCCGCATTGCCGGTGAGCGTGACGGCCGGGAACCACGCCTTCTGCGCCACGCCCACGCGTGCCTGCGCGGCCAGCACGGCAGTTTGCGCGGCCGACACATCGGGCCGGCGCGCCAGCACCGTGCCGGGCACGCCCGGCGGAATCACCGGCAACGCGGCATCGCCCGTTGCGGGCGGCAGCACAAAGCCGCTGGCCACCTCGCCGGCCAGCACAGCCAGCGCGTTGGTCAGCAAGGCCTGCTGGCGCTGCAAGCCCAGGGCATCGGACTCGGTGGCCGCCACCTCGGTCTGTACACGGGCCACGTCCAGCTCGGCCACATCGCCGGCTTGCAGGCGGCGCTGTGTCAGGCGCAGGGTGTCCTGGTAAGCGGCCAGACTCTCTTGCACCAGCACCTGCTCGGCCTGCACGGCGCGCAGTTGCAGGTAGGTTTGCGCCACATCGGCCTGCACCATGAGGCGCGTGCTCTGGAGCAAGGCCTCGCGCGTGTCGGCGTCGAGGCGTGCGGCGTCGCTGGTTTGCGAGAGGCGGCCGAACAGGTCCAGCTCGTACGAAGCATTGAGCCCCGCCGTGCCCAGCGTGGATGGCACCACGCTGCCCGTGCTGTTGGCACCGGCCTGGCGTGCAACGCCCGCCGAGGCGCCCACTTGCACCGAGCGCGCGGCGTCGGCAGAACGCAGCAGCGTGCGCGCTTCGGCCAGCCGCGCGGCGGCCTGCTGGATGCTGGTGTTGGCCTGGCCCGCGCGCTGCACCAGATCGGCCAGCACCGGGTCTTGAAAGCCGAGCCACCACTCGCCGCGCGGCTGCGCTTCGGCGGGGGCAGCGACTGTCCAGGGCGCCGCGGGCAGTGCGTCGCCACCTGCCGTGAAACTGATGGGCACGGGCACACCCGCATGCGGCGCGGGGGCCACGGGCTGGGTCATGCAACCGGCCAGCACCAGGGCGGCGGCCAGGGGCGCCAGCAGGCTGCGCTTGCGCACGGCAAAGGCAGCACCCTCGGTGGAGTTTTTCTTCAAAAGCAAATCGGTCATGGTTGTTCTCCTGCCCCAGTCGTTACGCCCGCTGCATTCGGCAGTGCGGAGCACGTGGCGAGGGCCACAAAGATTTTTCTTGTCACCGTTTTCAAAAGCATCATTCGTGCTCCTTGCGCGGCGCTGCCAGCACCGGGTGGGCAATGCCGCCGCTGCCCGGGGTGTGCGAGATAGGCGCCACATGTGCGCCATGCTCCACCAGCGGGCGGTTGCCAGCCAGCTTGCGCAGCAGCACGTAGAACACGGGCGTGAGGAACAGGCCAAAGGCCGTCACCCCGATCATTCCGGAGAACACCGCCACACCCATGGCGCTGCGCATCTCGGCGCCGGCACCGGTGGACAGCACCAGGGGCAGGACACCCATGACGAAGGCCAGCGAGGTCATCAGGATGGGGCGCAGTCGCAGGCGGCTGGCCTCGATGGCGGCCTGCACGGGCGTGCGCCCGGCAAACTCCAGCTCGCGCGCAAACTCCACGATCAGGATCGCGTTCTTGGCCGATAGCCCCACCAGCACGATGAGCCCGATCTGCGTGAACACGTTGTTGTCGCCGTTGCTCAGCCACACCCCGGTCATGGCCGCCAGGATGCCCATGGGCACGATCAGGATGATGGCGATGGGCAGCGTGAGGCTTTCGTACTGCGCGGCCAACACCAGGAACACCAGCAGGATGGCCAGTGGGAACACCAGCACGGCAGAGTTGCCGGCCAGAATTTCCTGGTAGGTCAGCTCGGTCCACTCGAACGTGATGCCCTGGGGCAGCGTCTCCTTGGCGATGCGCTCGATGGCTGCCTGGGCCTGGCCCGATGAATAACCGGGCGCAGGGCCGCCGTTCACATCGGCAGCCAAGTAGCCGTTGTAGCGCATGGCACGCTCGGGGCCGAAGCTCGGCTCCATCTTCATCAGCGCCGACAGCGGCACCATCTCGCCGGTGCTGGAACGCACCTTGAGCAGGCCCACGTCTTCCGCCCGCGCACGGTAGGCCGCATCGGCCTGCACGCGCACGCTGTAGGTGCGGCCAAACTGGTTGAAGTCGTTGGCGTAGAGGCTGCCCAGGTAGATCTGCAGCGTGTCAAAGATGTCCGTTACCGGCACACCGAGCTGGCGTGCCTTGGTGCGGTCGATGTTGGCGTACAGCTGCGGCACATTGACCTGCCAGCTACTGAAGATGCCGGTCAGCTCGGGCGTCTGGTAGGCCTTGGCCATGAAGGCCTTCACGGCGCCGTCCATGGCTTCGTAGCCCAGCGAGGCACGGTCTTCGATCTGCAGCTTGAAGCCGCCCGTGGTGCCCAGGCCCGCCACCGGGGGTGGCGGGAACATGGCGATGAACGCGTCCTGGATGCTGCCAAAGGCCTGGTTCAGCTGGCCTGCCACCGCGCCGCCGCTCTGGTCGGCGCGGGTGCGCTCGGCAAAGGGCTTGAGCGTGGCGAACACGATGCCGGCGTTGGAGCTGTTGGTGAACCCATTGATCGACAGACCCGGGAAGGCGATCGCGTCTTCGACGTTCGGGTTCTCCTTCATGATCTCGCCCATGCGGCGGATCACGTTCTCGGTGCGGTCCAGCGTGGCGCCGTCAGGCAGCTGGGCAAAGCCGATGAGGTACTGCTTGTCCTGCGCGGGCACAAAGCCGCCGGGCACGATCTTGAACAGACCCATGGTGGCACCCACCAGCGCGAGATAGATCACAAACATCAGCGCCTTGCGGCCGATGACGCGTTTGACACCGCCGCTGTACGCCTCGGAGCCACGGTGGAACAGGCGGTTGAAGCCCCGGAACAGGCCGCCGAAGACTTTGTCCATACCGCGCGTGAGCGCGTCCTTGGGCTCGTTGTGGCCCTTGAGCAGCAGTGCTGACAGGGCGGGCGACAGCGTCAGCGAGTTGATCGCCGAGATCACCGTGGAGATCGCGATGGTCACCGCGAACTGCTTGTAGAACTGGCCTGTGAGGCCACTGATGAAGGCCAGCGGCACGAACACTGCCACCAGCACCAGCGCAATCGCGATGATGGGGCCGGACACTTCACGCATGGCGCGGTAGGTGGCCTCGCGCGGGGTCAATCCCGCCTCGATGTTGCGCTCCACGTTCTCCACCACCACGATGGCATCGTCCACCACAATGCCGATGGCCAGCACCAGGCCGAACAGGCTCAAGGCATTGATCGAGAAGCCCAGCAGGTGCAGCACCGCAAACGTACCCACCACCGACACCGGCACAGCCAGCAGCGGGATGATGGACGCGCGCCAGGTCTGCAGGAACAGGATCACCACCAGCACCACGAGGGCGATGGCTTCGAGCAGCGTGTGGATCACGGACTTGATCGAGGCACGCACGAACTGCGTGGGGTCGTACGCAATGCGGTACTCCACACCTTCGGGCATGTTCTTCTGGATCTCGTCCATGGTGGCGCGCACGTTCGACGAGATGTCGAGCGCGTTGGAGCCCGGCGCCTGGAACACGCCCATGCCCACGGCCGGGTCGTTGTTGAGCAGCGAACGCAGCGAGTAGTCGGCCGCGCCCAGCTCCAGGCGGGCGATGTCGCGCAGGCGCGTCACCGCGCCGTCGGCACCGGTCTTGACGATGATGTCGCCGAACTCTTCTTCGGTCTGCAGACGGCCCTGCGCGTTGATGGACAGCTGCAGGTCCACGCCGGGCAGTCCGGGCGATGCGCCCACCACCCCGGCAGCGGCCTGCACGTTCTGGCCGCGGATGGCGGTCACCACGTCGCTGGCCGACAGGCCGCGCTGCGCGACCTTTTGCGGGTCGAGCCAGACACGCATGGAGTAGTCGCCGCCGCCGAAGATCTGCACCTGGCCCACGCCGCCGATGCGGGCGAGGCGGTCCTTCACATTGAGCACCGCGTAGTTGCGCAGGTAGTCGATGTCGTAGCGGTTGTTGGGCGAGACCAGATGGACCACCATGGTCAGGTCCGGCGCGCTCTTCACAGTGGTGACGCCCAGGCGGCGCACTTCCTCGGGCAGGCGCGGCTCGGCCTGCGAGACGCGGTTTTGCACCAGCTGCTGGGCCTTGTCGGGATCAGTGCCCAGGGCAAAGGTCACGGTCAGCGTCATCACGCCGTCGGTGGTGGCCTGGCTGCCCATGTAGAGCATGCCTTCCACGCCGTTGATGGATTCCTCCAGCGGCGTGGCCACGGTCTCGGCGATCACCTTGGGGTTGGCGCCCGGGTACTGGGCGCGCACCACCACGGACGGCGGCGCGACTTCAGGGTATTCGGAGATGGGCAGACCGCGCAATGCGATCAGCCCCCCGAGGAAGATGAGCACCGACAGCACCCCGGCAAAGATGGGGCGGTCGATGAAAAAACGGGACAGGTTCATGGATGCAAATTCCTGGTGTCCAGCGCGCTCAGGCGGCTGGCGACTTGGCGGCGTTCTTGGCTTCCTTGCGATCACCCGCAATCTCGGCCTTGGCGGTCATGGGCACAGGCTGTGGCGCCACCACGGCGCCGGGGCGCACGCGCTGCAGGCCGTTGACGACGATGTTCTCGCCCGCCTTCAGGCCCGAGGTGACCACGCGCAAACCGTCAATCGGCGCGCCCAGGGTGACCTCGCGGTACTCGGCCTTGTTGCCCTCGCCCACCACCATCACGAACTTCTTGTTCTGGTCGGTGCCCACCGCACGTTCGTTGATGAGCAGCGCCTGCGTGTTGCGGGCCTGGCCCATGCGGACGCGGGCAAACTGGCCGGGGATGAGCGAGCCGTCTTCGTTGTCGAACACGGCGCGCACGCGCACGGTGCCGCTCTTGGCATCGACCTGGTTGTCGATGAGCTGCAGGCGACCGGCGTGCGGCGTGCCGCCCGCAGTGCCGGTGCCCATCTGCACAGGAATGCGCTCGATGAGCTGGCGGGCGCTGTTGCCGCGCTGGCCGCTTTGCAGGTCGGCCAGGGCCTTCACCACGATCTGCTCATCGGTGTCGAAGCTCGCGTAGATGGGGCTCACGGAAACCAGCGTGGTCAGCACGGGAGCGCCCGGACCGGCCGCCACCAGGTTGCCCACGGTGACTTCGATGCGGCCCACACGGCCCGCCACCGGGGCGCGCACCTGGGTGTAGCCCAGGTTCAGCTTCGCGGTCTGCAGCGCAGCCTGGGCGGCGCGCAGGTTGGCATCGGCTTCGCGCTGGGCGTTCAGGCGCTCATCGTGCTCGCGCTGGGCGATGGCTTTTTCTTCGAGCAGGCGCGTGGCGCGCTCCAGTTCGCTGCGGGTGTACGACACGCGTGCCTGTGCAGCCACCACCTGGGCTTCGGCGCGGTCCACTTCGGCGGCGTAAGGGGCGGGGTCCACCGTCACGAGCAGCTCGCCCTGCTTGACCAGCGAGCCTTCGCGGAAGTGCACGGCCTGCACGGCGCCCGAGACGCGCGGGCGCACGTCCACGCGCTGCACGGCTTCGAGGCGGCCGGAGAACTCGTCCCACAGGGCGATGTCTCTTTGGAGCACGGCCGCCACCGACACCGGCATGGCCGGGGGCGCAGCAGGGGTGCCATCGGCCTGGGCGGCGGGCGCCTGGAACACAAGGATGATGGCGGCCACGGTGGCCGTCACAGCAGTGGCAAGGGTGGCCAGTCCCAGCGGGCGGCTCTTGGAGAGAGGATTGGAGTTCATGGTCGTTTCAATCGTTAAGGCCGCCCTTGTGGAGCGAGCCGGTGGAGGTTTTCTGCCGCGCCCCGGTAGGTGGCGTTGTGCCGACAAGAGTCAAAAAAGGTGTCACAACCGTGGGCAGATGGGCAGTCTCGGCAATGACACCGTGGCAAAGTCAAGGCCCCGGCAGCACACCGACGGGACACTGAGAACCGACGTCAGAAGACGCGGCAACACTGTGTGTTGTGACAGCCGTGGCTGCAGACAGGCAAGTCGCCCAACGGGTTGTTCATGGTGTGATTTCCTCCGTATGTATCGTTGACATCAATGGCACCTGCCCGCCGTCTGCGCCCTGATGGGCTCGGCGTGCAGAAATACGTGGGCAAAGCTTCTCCCTCCGGCACGTGTGGGCCGGAAAAATCAGCGTTGATAACCAGGTGGTTGGCGGTAAGGCCGCAGTATCAAACCTCAACCAAAGTTGAGGTCAATGACTTTCTGGAGACAGCCTTGCCGGGTTCAGGGTCTCAGGAAGGCACCGGACATCGGGTGGCTTCAAAGAACAGGCGGAACTGTTCCTGCGCACCGGTTGCGCAAGGGCATTCGTGGGGGCCGGTTTGCAGCAAGGCATCGGGCCACTGCGCCGTTTTCGAGAAAACATGGCGGGTCACCTGCAGGCCCGCCGCCTCCAGCCGGGCGGCATAGGCCAGTGCCTCATCGTGCATGGGGTCGGTGTCGCCCACCAGCACCAGCGTAGGCGGCAAGCCGGCCAGACGGTGTGCTGCGGCAGGCACTGCATAGGGGTGCTCGGCATCGCGCGGGCAACGCAGAAAATTGCGCCAGCCTTCGGCCCATTTGCAGCCAGTGGCATTGCCCGTGGCTTCGCGCAGCGAGGCTGTGCCCACACACGGGTCCAGCATGGGCGAGAGCAGGATCTGCCCGGCCAGCGGCGGGTGCGACTGGTCGCGCGCCATCAGCCCCACAGCCGCAGCCAGATTGCCGCCCGCTTCTTCACCCGCCAGGTAGACCAGTGCACCTTGCCCGCCGAGCTTGGTGCGGTTGCGGTGCACCCACTTGAGCACGTCATAGCCCGTGTCCACCGGCTGCGGGAACGGGGTGAGCGGGTACGCCACCGACACCACAACGGCCCCCACACCTTCCAGCAGCGAGGCCACGGTGCAGCCGTTGTCCAGCCCCCCCGAGGTAAATGCGCCTCCATGAAAATGCACCACCACCGGCGACGCCTGGCCCGTCTTCTTGCGCCCATACATGCGCACGGCCACATCCTGCCCCTTGGTCACTTCAATAGTGGAGTCGGAGCACACGGAGGCGGCCTTGCCCCCTTCGGTGGGTTTGGCAACGGGTGGCAATGTGGAAGATAGCGAGGACGGCTGGTCGGGCTGCATGGCATGTACCCATTGGATTGACGATGGATGAAATGTAGTGGCTCGGGCCTTTCAGATAAACAGGTCAAACACCACCGCACTGTTTCCAAAAGCTCAACAATCAAATGGCAGTGCCCGTGTGAGAATTCCGCAGCACCCACTGGTGGGTGCTGACGTTCCAGATTCAAGGAGAAGCCATGGACCAAATACAGGCCATGCGCATATTCGTGCGGGTGGTGGAGGCCGGCACGTTTACCCGGGCAGCGGATTCGCTATCGCTGCCCAAAGCCACCGTGACCAAGCATGTGCAGGCGCTGGAGGAGCGCCTGCGCGTAAAGCTGCTCAACCGCACCACGCGGCGCGTGACAGTGACGCCCGACGGCGCCGCCTACTACGACCGCACCGTCCGGCTGCTGACCGACCTGGATGACATTGAGGCCAGCATGACCAATGCACGCGCCAATCCGCGCGGTCGCCTGCGCATCGATGTCGGCACGTCGGTGGCACAGCTGCTCATCATTCCGAACCTGGCAGAGTTTCATGCACGGTACCCGGACATCCAGGTGGACCTGGGGGTGAGCGACCGCATCGTGGACCTGATCGGAGATAACGTGGACTGCGTGATTCGCGGTGGCGAGCTCAGCGACCAGTCGCTGGTGGCGCGGCGGGTGGGCAACCTGGAGTTCATCACGGTGGCATCGCCCGACTATCTGGCGCGCAAGGGCACGCCCACCCATCCGCTGGAGATCGAGGAAAAACACGCCAGCGTGATCTATTTTTCTCCGCAAAGCGGCCGGCACTACCCGCTGGAGTTCGTCAAGGGCTCCGAATCCATCGACATCACGGGTCCCTACCAGTTGAGCGTGAATGAAGCCAATGCCTATGTGACGTCCGTGCTGGCGGGGCTGGGTATCGGGCAGATCACCAGCTACCAGGCGCAACAACACCTGCAAAATGGCGCCCTGGTGCGGCTGATGCCTGAGTGGACCCAGCCGCCACTGCCTGTGTACGTGGTGTATCCACCCAACCGCCACCTGAGCGCCAAGGTGCGTGCGTTTGTGGACTGGGCGGCCGAGCTGTTTCAGCGCGAGACCCACCTGCAACGCACGCAGTGAAGGCATTCCACAAAGGCAGGCGGGGGCCTTTATGCTTGGGCCCATGAACGCTACCGAGTCCACCCCCACCCCTGACGCGCGCACCACCGAGGGCAGCCACACCGCGCAAGCTGCTGAGCCCGCACCTCCAGCAGCTTCTGCCAAACAGCCCCGCAACCCCCTGCACGGCGTAACGCTGGAAGCCATGGTAGTGGGCCTGGCAGACTATTTTGGCTGGGACGAGCTGGGCCGACAGATCCCCATCCGCTGCTTTCAGATCGACCCCAGCGTGGGCTCCAGCCTCAAGTTTTTGCGCAAAACCCCCTGGGCACGTGAGAAGGTCGAGAGCCTTTACCTCTTCATGCTGCGCGACCAGCGGCGCAACGCGCAAGAATGACTGGCAATGCGCGCTACCACGCCCCAAACATCGCCAACCCCGAATGCGTATTCGGCACGGCTGAGCGCGCGGTATCGCAATTTTCTGGTACCCCTGCTGACGCTGGGCGTCATCGGTGGTTTCAATGCTTTGCTGGCGGCTCGGTCTGGAAGGGGTGATGCGGGATGGTGGCCTGTGGCCTGGCTGGCCACCATGTTCTTGGGGGTTTTCTTCAGTGCAGCCTTCATGGCCATGGCGGGTCGCCGCAAGCTGCCGGTGGCCTACGGCATCGCTCTGGGTGCGACTGTAGGTCTGGGGCTGACGACCTATGGGTTTCTGCAGACGAGCCTGCACGCCCCTTGGGGCGCAGTGATGCCCGACTGGCTGCGTGGCGCGCAGGCAAGAGCCTGGCTGGGCTCTCCCTGGGCACCGCTCATTCCCTACGCAGCGGGGCTGGCCTTGCATGGCGCGGCCATGCTGGTTTTCAATCGCCGGACGTCACCAGAAAATCGCGGCTGATGCCGCCACCCAGGTCGTTGACCCGGTCCAGGAACTGCGTGAGGAACGCGTGCAGGCCCGTGGCCAGGATCTCGTCGATGCGACCGTACTGCAGGTCGGCCAGCAAGCGCCCTGCCCTGCGGCTGGTTTCGGCGGACTGCCCGTTGGCCAGCACGGCCAGGTTGTCCACCACCTCGCGCAGACAGGCGTGCAGCGATCGGGGCATATCGCGGCTCAGGATCAGCAGGTCGGCCACGCGCCCCGGCGTGATCACATCGCGGTAGACCTTGCGGTACACCTCGAACGCCGACACGCTGCGCAAGATGGCGCTCCAGTGGTAGAAGTCGCTTTCCTGGTTGCGGTCGCTGGGGCGGCCAAAAAAGTCATTCTTCACGGCGTGGAACTTCACATCCAGCAGGCGCGCAGTGTTGTCCGCGCGCTCCAGGAAGGTGCCCATGCGCAAAAAGTGAAACGCCTCGTCCTGCAGCATCGTGCCGAGCACCACGCCGCGTGAGAGGTGCGAGCGGTACTTCACCCATTCAAAGAACTGCCCCGGGTCGCGCTCAAAGGCGCCCCCCTCCAGCTGGCGGTGCAGCTCCAGCCAGGTCTGGTTCTGCGTCTCCCACACCTCGGTGGTCAACGCACCGCGCACGGCCCGCGCGTTCTCGCGTGCGGCGCGCAGGCACGACAGGATGGACGACGGGTTGTTGCCATCGTGCACCATGAACTCCAGCACGTTGGCGGGCGTCACTTCACCATGTTTGGCGGTGTAGGCAGGAATCAGCTCGCTGATGGACAGCAGGCCCTCCCAGCCTTTCTGCGCCACATCGGCAGCCTGGGGCAGCAGGGAAGTCTCGTAGCTCACATTGAGCATTCTTGCTGTGTTCTCAGCCCGCTCGGTGTAGCGGGACATCCAGAACAGATGGTCGGCGGTGCGGCTCAGCATGTTCAGAGGCTCCCTTGCGATTGACTTTGCGACTGACCTTGTCCCTGCGATTGCGACTGGGATTGCACGGCCTTGGGTTGCGCGGCAGGCGCACCCTCGCCCAGCACCCAGGTGTCCTTGGTGCCGCCGCCCTGCGACGAATTCACCACCAGCGAGCCCTCTTGCAGTGCCACGCGCGTGAGGCCCCCTGCGGCCATCTGCACCTCGCGACCGCTGAGCACGAAGGGGCGCAGGTCGATGTGGCGCGGGGCGATGCCGCTTTCCACATAGGTCGGGCAGCTCGACAGGCTGAGCGTGGGCTGGGCGATGTAGCCCGCCGGGTTGGCCAGCAGCGCACGGCGGAAGTCCTCGATCTCGGCCTGCGTTGCGGCCGGGCCGATCAGCATGCCGTAGCCACCCGCGCCGTGCACTTCCTTCACGACCAGGTCCTTCAGGTTGGCCAGCACATACTGCAGATCCTCCTGCTTGCGGCACATCCACGTGGGCACGTTCTTGAGGATGGGCTCCTGCCCCAGGTAGAAGCGGATCATCTCGGGCACGTAGGGGTACACCGACTTGTCGTCGGCCACGCCCGTTCCCACGGCGTTGCAGATGCCCACGTTGCCTGCGCGGTAGGCCTCCATGAGACCGTGGCAGCCCAGCGTGGAGTTGCGGCGGAAGACCTGCGGATCGAGGAAGTCGTCGTCCACCCGGCGGTAGATCACGTCCACCCGCTGCAGGCCGCGCGTGGTGCGCATGTAGACGAACTTGTCCTTGACGACGAGGTCCTGCCCTTCGACCAGCTCCACGCCCATCTGCTGCGCGAGGAAGGCATGTTCGAAGTACGCGCTGTTGTGCATGCCGGGCGTGAGCACCACCACCGTGGGCTCGTCGGCCGCTGCGGGCGCGCTGGCGCGCAGGGTTTCGAGCAGCATATCGGGGTAGTGGGCCACGGGCGCCACCTTGTGCAGGCTGAAAAGCTCGGGGAAGAGCCGCATCATCATCTTGCGGTTTTCCAGCATGTAGCTCACGCCGCTGGGCACGCGCAGGTTGTCTTCCAGCACGTAGTACTCGCCCTCGCCCTGCGCGTTGGGCGCGCGCACGATGTCGATGCCGGCAATGTGCGCGTAGATGTTCTGCGGCACATGCAACCCGGCCATCTCGGGCCGGTACTGCGCGTTGTTGAGGATGAGGTCGGCGGGCACGATGCCGGCGCGGATGATGTCCTGGCCGTGGTACACGTCGTGGATGAAGCGATTGAGCGCCGTGACCCGCTGCACCAGCCCCTGCTGCATGCTGCTCCACTCATGGGCCGGAATGATGCGCGGAATCAGGTCAAACGGAATCAACCGTTCATTGCCCGCGCCGCCCTCGTCCTTTGCGCCGTAAACGGCGAAGGTAATGCCCACGCGCCGGAAGATCATCTCGGCTTCGGCCCTGCGGGCCTGCATCACATCAGGGGGCTGTTTGCTCAACCACTGCGCGTAGCGCTTGTAGTGTTCCCGCACATCGCTGCCATCAAAAGGCAGCATGGCGTACATCTCGTCAAATTTCTGCATGAACTGGCCTCCTGAAGACAGGATAGCAAGTTGCGCGCCCACACTCTGCAAACGGCCCCTGGTGGCACTACGGCATCGCGCCTGCTGAGTCCGCCCGGGGCACCATCTGGTGCTGCCAGTAGCGTCGGCCCGCATCGCGTTCACACCCTATTGCTGCGGGTTTGGCAGAGGCCCAGGTCGCGGCGCCACAGCGCGAAGACTCCACCACCTTGATGTCGCGAAGGCGATAGCGCTGCAGCACCTCCGGGGCTGGATGGACAAAGCGGTTGCGGTACCCGGCTTGCACCAAAGCAGTGCGCGGTTGGACGGCATCCAGAAACGCCGGGGATGACGATGTCTTGCTGCCGTGGTGGGGCACCAGCAGCAGGTCGGCCTGGAGCGCCGCACCGCGCGCCAGCAGGGCCTGTTCCTGCGGGGCTTCGATGTCGCCCACCAGCAAGGCCGACACGCCCTGCGGCCCGGCGGAGGTGATGCGCAGCACACAGCTCAGCGCATTGGGGCGCACGCTGCGCACCGCCGCGTCGTCCGGCTGCGGGTGCAGCACTTCGAAAGCCACACCATCCCATTCCCAGCGCTGGCCCGCCAGGCAGGGCTGGACTGGGCGCAAGGCCTGCAAGGTGTTCTCTGCCTCGATCGAGCCCACCAGCTCCGCATGCGACTGCTGCGCCAGCACCGCGGCCGCACCGCCGGTGTGGTCTGCATCGCGGTGGCTGAGCATGAGGGTGTCCACGCGCTCCCCCAGTGCCCGCAGCAGCGGCACCAGCACGCGGTGGCCCGCGTCGCTCTCGCGGCTGAAACGCGGCCCTGCGTCGTACAGCAGCGTGTGGGTGGCGGTGCGCACCAGCACCGCATTGCCCTGGCCGATGTCTGCGGCCAGCAGTTCAAACTGCCCTGCCGCCGGGCGCACCGGCTGCCACCACAGCGCGGGCCACAGGAGGGGAAATGCCAGCAGCCGCAGCCGCCAGGGCAGGCGCGTGGCCAGCAGCGCGCCTCCGGCCACGGCCAGCATGCCCGCCCACAACGGCGCGGCAGGCAGGAAGACCACGGCCCAGGGCCACAACGCCAGCCATTGCAGCAGAGCTGCCAGCGGCTGCAAACTGAGGGCGGCCAGGCTCCACAAGGGCGCCCACAGCACGCCGCCCAACGCCAGCGGGGTGACCACCAGGGTGACCCAGGGAATCGCCACCAGGTTGGCGGCAAAACCCACCACCGACACCTGGCCAAACAGCAGCAGGGTCAGGGGCGTGAGCGCCAGCGTCACCACCCACTGCTCCCGAATCAATGCATAAAAATGGTGCCTAGCGCTGGTTGGATAAGCGCTACCAGCTATTGAATTAGTAGCGAACAGAATACCCACCGCCACAAAGCTCAGCCAGAATCCTGCCTGCGCCAGCGCCCACGGGTCTGCCACCACCACAGCTGCACAGGCCCACAGCCACACCTGCGGCCAGGGCCAGCGGCGGCCGCTGAGCTGCAGCACGGCAATGGCCGCCAGCATGATCACCGTGCGCTGTGCAGGCACGCCCCAGCCGCTGAACAGCGCGTAGGCTGCCGCCAGCACCACCCCGGCGGCCAGTGCTGCGGAGGGCGCGGGCACCGCCAGGCACAGCCGGGTGGAACGCCGCCACAGGGCACCCACCACCAGCGCGGCCAGCCAGGCAAACAAGGTGATGTGAAGCCCGGAGATGCTCATGAGGTGAGCCACGCCCGTGGCGCGGAACACATCCCAATCGGCACGGTCAATGGCGCGCTGGTCACCCGTCACCAACGCCGCCACCACGCCCGCAACGCGCGTGCGGGCAGGGTCACTGCCATCCTGGTCGCCCGCCAGGCGCTCCAGGATCGCATCGCGCACCGACTGCCGCGCCCGCTCCACCGGATGCAGCCAGGTTGCTGTCACAAACTCGGGCGGCTCGTCCTTGGGCCCTGCACGCACGTAGCCTGTGGCCTGCACGCCCTGCTCCCACATCCACAACTCGTAGTCAAAACCATGGGGGTTGCGCAGCCCGTGCGGCGCCTTCAGGCGCACCGTCAACGCCCAGCGGTCGCCGGCTTTCAGGGCGGGCGGTGGACGCTGCAGGTCCAAGGTTCCGGCCGCATCGCGGAACGGGCCGCCGTACCAGGCCACATCGATGCGCGGCGGCAGCGTCACCGGGGCACCGTTCAGGCGCGCGGCCTCCACGTCCACGCGGATGCGGGTGCCAACCTCGTTGGTCTGCGGCATGGCCGCCACCACGCCGGTCACCCGGATGTCCTGGCCCTCCAGCGCGGGCGCAAGGCCCTGGGCCGCATAGTCCACAGCGCGCAGCCCACACAGGGCGAACATCACCAGCACTCCGGCGCCCACGGCCAGCGCAGTGGCAGCATGAGCGCCCCATCTGCTGCGTCTGGACGCTGCCCGCGCGCACCCGCCCACCACACACGCCGCCACCAGAACCGCCCCGTAGACCACCCCGGGCCACAACACCGGCTGCTGTAGCTGCAGCGCGGCCCCCAATACGGCCCCCAGCAGCCACGCAGGCAAGCGCCAGGGAACGGCGGCGACCATCGCGGAGCTTTCGCTGGCCACGGCGCCATCCAGGCCCACAGGGGCGGATGAAATGGCATTAGGGGCGCTTATGGCGGGCATGGGCTGATGCTAATGCGATGCCTGGGGGCTGGCCGCTGGATTCTGCACACCAGGCTGTGTAACACTCGCGGCCATCCGGGTGCCGCCGGACCGCGAAGCCACCGCGCTGACCAGCAGGCCATGCCGGCGCACCTGCACCGGCCAGCCCCCGCCATCCACCTTCACGCCAAACCGAGGAAAGACCATGAGCGTTTACGACAAGCTGAAAGAACTCAACATCACCCTGCCCCCCGTGTCGGTGCCCGCTGCCGCCTATGTGCCCTATGTACAGACGGGCAACCTGGTGTTCCTGTCCGGCCACATCGCACGCAAGGACGGCAAGCCCTGGGCCGCGCAGTTTGGCCGCGATATCGGCACCGAAGAAGGCAAGGAAGCTGCACGCTCGGTAGCAATTGACCTCATGGGCACGTTGCAGGCTGCCTGTGGCGGCGACCTCAACCGCGTCAAGCGCATCGTCAAGGTCATGAGCCTGGTGAATTCCACGGGTGATTTCACCGAGCAGCACCTGGTGACCAACGGTGCCAGCGAACTGCTGGGCCAGGTCTTTGGCGAAAAAGGCGTGCACGCCCGCAGCGCTTTTGGCGTGGCGCAGATCCCCCTGGGCGCCTGCGTGGAAATCGAGCTGATCGCAGAGCTGGCCTGACAGACCCCACCCCCCTCACCAAAAAAAAACCCATGGCATGACTGCCATGGGTTTTTTTGTTTTCTGCGCTGGGCGGTGACGGATACGCCCCTCCCAGCCGCCATGACACCATGGCTGCCAGTTGTCAGAGCGTCAGAAAGACTCCCAGTCCTCTTCCGATCCCTGGGCCACCGCGGGCTTGCGGCTGGCGGGTGCGGCAGATACCTTGGCAACAGCGGCCGCTGCAGCCGGAGCCTTGGCCACCGCAGCGGGCGTGCCGTGGAGTGCCTTCGCACCAGAACCCGGTGCAGGCCGTGCGGGTGCCGAGGGGACAGCGGTAGCGGCGGGTGCCTGTGGCCGCTGGGCAGCCGTAGCGCGCGCCGCACCAATGGCCGCCTGCGCGGGCCCATAGCTGGCGGCATTCACCTTGAACATGGACACCTCGCGCGCCAGGTGGTCTGCCTGCTCACGCAGGCTCTGGGCGGCGGCGGCGCTTTCTTCCACCAGCGCCGCATTCTGTTGCGTCATCTGGTCGAGGTTGCTGATCGCCTTGTTGACCTGCGACACCCCCGCACTCTGTTCGGACGATGCTGCGGTGATCTCGCCAATCATGTCGGTCACGCGCTGCACCGACTGCACGATGTCGGTCATGGTGGTGCCCGCGTCCGACACCAGGCGCGAGCCCGTCTCCACCTTCTCGACCGATGCACTGATGAGCAACTTGATCTCCTTGGCGGCCTCGGCGCTGCGCTGGGCAAGGCTGCGCACCTCGCTGGCCACCACCGCAAAACCCCGGCCCTGCTCACCCGCGCGGGCAGCTTCCACAGCGGCGTTCAGCGCGAGGATGTTGGTCTGAAACGCTATGCCATCAATCACGCCAATGATGTCCGCGATCTTCTTGCTGCTGTGGTTGATGTCCTCCATCGTGGCCACCACCTGGTTCACCACCTCGCCGCCCCGGCGCGCCACGCCCGTGGCGCCCGCCGCCAGGCTGCTGGCCTGCTGCGCACTGCCTGCGCTTTGCTGGATGGTGCTGGTGAACTGCTCCATGGCGGCCGCTGTCTGCTGCAGGTTGCTGGAGGTCTGCTCGGTGCGGGCCGACAGGTCGTGGTTGCCCGTAGCGATCTCGGCGCTGGCGATGGCGATGCTGTCGGTGCTCTGGCGCACCTGGTGCACCATGCGACCCAAGGCGCTGCTCATGGCATACAGCGAACGCAGCAGGTCGCCAAACTCGTCGCCCCGGGTCACGGATTCCTGCATGCTCAGGTCGCCCCCGGCAATGCGTTCGGCCAGCCCGTTGGCCTCCTCCAGGGGCCGCTGGATGCTGCCGATCAGGTAGTAGGCACCCACAATGATGGCCAGCAGCAGCAGGCCCACGGCCACGGCAGCAATCTTGACCGTCAGCATGCGCTCTGCCGCCATCTGCTTCTGAACGGCCTCGGCGCCTTGCTGCTGCTGCTGAACGAACTCACGCAGCGTGGTGGTGTAGGCCGCCACCGAAGGGTTGTACTTCTGGGTGATCAACGTCACAGCCTGTTCTTGCTGCCCATCGCTCTTGAGTTTGCGGGCCTCGCCGCGCAGGTCGATCATGGTCTTGCGCGCAGCGGCGATCTTGGCCATCTGCTGCTTGTCGGCCTCTGACAGGGCCATGGATTCCAGCGACTTTTGCACTTCGCTTATCTGCGCCGATGTGGCCGTGATCACATCCTTGAACTCGGCTTCGACGGCCGGGTCGCTGCTGACGATCAGGGCCTGGGTTCTGGCGGCATTGGTCTCGGTAAGACCCGACCAGCGCAATGCCGCCTGCACGCGCGACTCCATGTCTTTGCTCACCGCATCAGCATGGGCCTGTACCTTGGCAGACCGGTAGGCCGCAAAGCCCACCACCGCCACCAGCATGACCACAATCAAAATCACCGCCAGCCAGAGCTTGTGAGCCATCCGAAGATGCTTGGGCATGGTTGCCTCCTGAAGCGTTGTGTTTGTGTACAGATGTTGCACGCTTTTTCACGATTGCACAAACTCCGTCACTGCACATCAGGGTCTGCCCTGCCTGCATGGGCCCCAGCACACCTCCCGGGGCGTGCATCATCGCGCCGCCAGAGTTCGGCCACGGGGTTTCAGCAAGTCGTGTCGCTCGGGCGAATGCCCCATTCGCATGCCATCTGTACGCCCATCGTCGATAAAAGCGCGGTGCCAGCGGCCCCTGTCGCCTGCTGCAACACCCTGAAAAAAACTGGCGACGGGTGCTAACTCGCAGGCCCGGGGTGCCGGGTGCATGAGCGGGCTGTCAGGCTGCGGAGCCGAGGAAGGCCTCAAAACGCGCCAGTTCCTCGCCCAGCGCGCGCCGGAACCCCGCGTCGCGTGGTGGGCGCCCGGCCACAAAACCCAGAGCATGCTGCAGCCGACCGCGCTCCACGCGCAGGTTGGCCCAGCCCACCATCTGTTCGCCCCACAGCACCGGCAACGCATAGTGGCCCATGGTGCGCTTGGGCGCCGGTACATACGCCTCGAACCGGTACGCCCAGCCCCACAGCATCTCGAAGCGGCGTCGGTCCCACACCACGGGATCGAACGGTGCCAATAGCCGCACGCCGTTATCCGGCTGGTGGCGGCGCGATGCCGGACTTTCAGCGACAGGCCAAAACCAGGTGGTTCCATCGACCACCGCATGGCCGTAGCGTGACGGTGCGGCCTTGGCCACCGCGCGCGCCTCGGCAGCCAGCTGCGGTGCGC
Source organism: Acidovorax facilis (assembly GCF_050626955.1). NCBI lineage: Bacteria > Pseudomonadati > Pseudomonadota > Betaproteobacteria > Burkholderiales > Comamonadaceae > Acidovorax > Acidovorax facilis. The sequence goes on along the minus strand of NZ_CP192460.1, from coordinate 913,461 downwards.
CATAGCGCAGCAGCGTGACCAGGTAGCCCAGGCTGGGGGCAGGCAACGGGGCATACAGCGCCACGATGCGATCCACCAGGGCTTCGGCGCGGGCCAAACGTGCGGCGGAGCTGACGTCCTGCTCGGGGTGCGCAACGGGTGCATACACCCGAGTGCCCGACTCGCGGCGGCACACCCGCAACCAGCCGTGGTGGTGCATCGCATCCAGCAGGCGTGTGCTGGCATTGAGCTCGCCGCCCCAGTAGCCCGCCACGCGGCCATGGTGCGCAAACGCTTCGCTCACTTCGCGCGGGTGCACCATGCCCCGCTCCTGCACAAACGCCAGCACCTCAAGCGCACGTTCGGTAGTGGCGGCGTCCCACGGCCTGCGGGGCGTGCGCGGGTGCAGCAGCGCCAGCATCTGGCGGGACACAAAGCCGTAGTTAACGAAGGCGTCTTCTTCAATACCCAAGCGCTCGTAGCGGCGTTCCAGGTCACCCGCGCGGTAGTCGCGCACCCGCAGACGCAAAATCAGGTCCTGCGCCCGCGCGGGTGCTCGCATCGGGTCAGCCTGCACAAACCCCAGCTTGCGGATTGCGCCGGGCAGCGTCAGCGGTTTGAACAGGCTGCGCGCAATCGCGTAGCGGCGCAGCTCATCCAGCGTGGGTGAGCGCGACGCCACAGTCTTACTCCACGCGCGTCACTGCGTTGGGCTTGAAGCCCAGGTCCGCCGCCTTGCCCCTGCGGCCGCGTGCAGCGCGGGCGTTGTTCAGGCTGCGGATCTCGAGCGTCTCGTCGCGCTGCTTGCCGCCCCGGCCAATGCCATCCAGGCGAATGCTGCGTGTGTAGGCTGCGGCTCCCGCCAGCTGGTCCTTGTCTTCCAGGTCAATCAGCATCAGCCCGCGACCGCCGTTGACCATGGTTTTCAGCTCGGTGATCTCGAACGTGAGGATGCGCCCGCCCGTGGAGGCACAGGCCACATGCGTGGCAGGCAGCACGGGCTTGCTGCCCGTGGTGCCCGCAGCATGCGAAGGCACACACACCGTCTCGCCCTCGCCCAAAGTGAGGAAGGCCTTGCCGCCCTTCTGGCGCGAGACCATGTTCTCCACCGCCGCCAGAAAGCCGTAGCCACCGGAGTTGGACAGCAGCAGCATGGCGTTGGCGGGCCCTGCAAAGTAGTGCAGCAGTTGGGTGCCGGCTTCCAACTCAATCAGCGTGGTCACCGGCTGGCCGTCACCGCGTGCGCCGGGCAGCAATGACACCGCCACCGAGTACACGCGGCCATTGCTGCCAAAGGCCAGCAAGGTATCGACCGTGCGGCATTCAAACGTGCCATACAGGCCATCGCCCGCCTTGAAGGCAAAACTGGCAGCCTCGTGGCCATGGCCGGTGCGAGCGCGCACCCAGCCTTTTTGCGAGACGATCACCGTGACGGGCTCGTCCACCACCTTCACTTCGGCCACAGCCTTTTTCTCGGCCTGGATCAGCGTGCGGCGCGCATCGGCAAAGGTCTTGGCGTCGGCCTCGATCTCCTTGACCATGGTGCGGCGCAGCGAGCCGGGGTTGTTCAGAATGTCTTCTAGCTTGCCCTGGCTTTCGCGCAGTTCTTTCAGTTCCTGCTCGATCTTGATGGCTTCGAGCCGCGCAAGCTGGCGCAGGCGAATTTCAAGGATGTCTTCGGCCTGTCGATCGCTGAGGTTGAAGCGCGCAATCAGCGCGGCCTTGGGCTCCTCGGCCGCACGGATGATGGCGATCACCTCGTCGATGTTGAGCAGCACGGTCTGCCGCCCTTCGAGGATGTGGATGCGCTCGAGCACCTTGTTCAGGCGGTGCTGGCTGCGGCGCGTGATCGTTGTCTGGCGGAAGGCGATCCACTCTTCCAGCATCACCCGCAGCGACTTTTGCACCGGCTTGCCGTCGAGCCCCACCATGGTGAGGTTGATGGGGGCCGAGGTCTCCAGGCTGGTGTGCGCCAGCAGCGCGGTGATCAGCTCCTGCTGCGGGGTCTTGCCCGTCTTGGGCTCGAACACCAGGCGCACGGGGGCGTCTTTGCTGGATTCGTCGCGCACGACATCCAGCACGGCCAGGATGCTGGCCTTCAGTTGCGTCTGGTCCTGGCTCAGCGCCTTCTTGCCGGCCTTGACTTTGGGGTTGGTGATTTCCTCGATCTCTTCGAGCACGCGCTGCGTGCTCACGCCCGGTGGCAATTCGTTGACCACCAGTTGCCACTGGCCACGCGCCAGTTCCTCGATCTTCCAGCGCGCGCGCACCTTGAGGCTGCCCCGGCCGGTGCGGTAGGCATCGGCAATGTCGCCGGGGCTGCTGATGATCTGGCCACCGCCGGGGTAGTCGGGCCCGGGCACGATGGCCAGCAGCTCGTCCTGGCTCAGCGAAGGTGTCTTGATGAGCGCAATGCAGGCGTCGGCAATCTCGCGCAGGTTGTGGCTGGGGATTTCGGTGGCCAGGCCCACGGCGATGCCGCTGGCGCCGTTGAGCAACGCAAACGGCAGGCGGGCGGGTAACTGGCGCGGCTCCTCGGTGCTGCCGTCGTAGTTGGGCATGAAATCCACGGTGCCTTCGTCGATTTCATCGAGCAGCAGGCTGGTGATGCGCGACAGGCGCGCCTCGGTGTAGCGCATGGCGGCAGCGCCATCGCCATCGCGGCTGCCGAAGTTGCCCTGGCCGTCGATGAGCGGGTAGCGCTGCGCAAAGTCCTGCGCCATGCGCACCAGCGCGTCGTAGGCCGACTGGTCACCATGCGGGTGGAAGCGGCCCAGCACATCGCCCACCACGCGGGCGCTCTTGACCGGCTTGGCGGCAGTATTGCGCGTGGGGCCGCTGTAGCCCAGGCCCATGCGGTCCATCGAATAAAGGATGCGCCTCTGCACGGGCTTGAGACCGTCGCACACATCGGGCAACGCGCGGCCCTTGACGACCGACAGTGCGTATTCAAGGTAGGCGCGCTGGGCATAGCCCGCCAGGCCCAGGGAGTCACCCCCGTCATCGCCTGCGGTGGTGAAATCCAAAGTCGGTTGGTCGCTCATTCGTTAACTACAGGTTCTTGATTCAGGTTCTGGTCGCGTGTCTGCGCGACGCGGGTGGGCGGCAGGTTGCCCCTGTTGGTGGCACCGCCCGAGAGCTCCATGCGTACGCGGCCAGGCGCTGCACGCTGTGCCAGCACGGGTGCCGGGGGCTTGAGCTGGGCATACAGGCCCAGCACGGTGCGCACGTAGCTCTGCGTTTCCTTGTACGCGGGGATTTGGTTGCCCGCGCGCTGTACCGCACCTTCACCGGCGTTGTAGGCCGCCACGGCCAGGTCCATGCGGCCGGGGAACAGGTCCAGCAGGTGGCGCAGGTAACGGGTGCCAGTGGGCACATTCACCGCCGGGTCGGCCAGCTTCTGTTCCACCGTGCGCTTGGCGTCGCTGCTCACGCCAAAGCGGTTGGCGGTGGCGGGCATCACCTGCATCAGGCCCACGGCGCCCTTGGGCGACACGGCGGTGGCGTCAAAGCCGGACTCGGTCGCGATCACGGCCTGCAGCAGCTCGTAGTCCACACCGTGTTTGGCGGACGCAGCGCGCAGGTGGTGTTTGACGCGTTTGTAGTCGGGGGCGATGTCAAAAAAGGCCAGCAGGCGCGCGCCCGCTGCGGGCAGCGCATAGGGCATGGGCGACGCATTGGCAGGCGCATCGCGGGTGGAGTCAAAGTCGTTGCCGCGAAAAAACAGCTGGTAGCGCGCATCGACCTGCTCGGCCGCAAAGTGCGTCACGCCACGCTCGTCCACATGCGCCCACAGGTCCGCATGGGCCACTTGCTGCACAAAACATAGCAGCAAACCCAATACAGACAAGCGCAGGGCACTGTTTTTATTCATATTTTGATCACAAACACCGGGCGGAGCGCGTCGATGCGGTCAGATATCGATCTCGACCGCATCGCCATGCAACTCCATCAGCTCACGGCGCGCGGCGGCTTCGCCCTTGCCCATGAGCTTGGTGATGAGACCCTCGGTGGCGGCAAAGTCCATGTCGCCCAGCTGCACGGGCAGCAGGCGGCGGGTGTCGGGGTTGAGCGTGGTTTCCCACAGCTGCTCGGCGTTCATCTCGCCCAGGCCCTTGAAGCGGCTGATCTGGCACTTCTCTTTGGGCACACCGTCCTTGGCGCACTTGTCGAGGATGGCAGTCAGTTCGCCATCGTCCAGCGCATACATCTTGGCGGCGGGCTTCTTGCCGCGCGCGGGTACATCCACGCGGAACAGCGGCGGGCGCGCCACGTAGATGTGACCGGTTTCGATGAGCTTGGGGAAGTGGCGGAAGAAGAGCGTGAGCAGCAGCACCTGGATGTGCGAGCCATCCACGTCGGCGTCACTCAAGATGCAAACCTTGCCGTAGCGCAGGCCGCTCAAATCCGGCGTGTCGTTGGAGCCATGCGGATCAACGCCGATGGCCACCGAGATGTCGTGGATTTCGTTGTTGGCAAACAGGCGGTCGCGCTCCACCTCCCAGGTGTTGAGCACCTTGCCGCGCAGCGGCAGGATGGCCTGGCTTTCCTTGTCGCGGCCCATCTTGGCGCTGCCGCCAGCCGAGTCGCCCTCGACCAGGAAGACTTCGTTGTGGGCGATGTCCTTGCTTTCGCAGTCGGTGAGCTTGCCGGGCAACACGGCCACGCCGGAGCCCTTGCGTTTTTCGACCTTCTGGCCCGCCTTCTGGCGAGTCTGCGCGGCCTTGATGGCCAGCTCGGCAAGCTTCTTGCCGTATTCAACGTGCTGGTTGAGCCAGAGTTCGAGCGCGGGGCGCACAAAGCCGCTGACCAGCCGCACCGCGTCGCGCGAGTTCAGGCGCTCCTTGATCTGGCCCTGGAACTGCGGGTCGAGCACCTTGGCTGAGAGGACATAGCTGGCGCGCGCAAACACGTCCTCGGGCAGCAGCTTCACACCCTTGGGCAGCAGGCTGTGCAGCTCGATGAAGCTCTTGACCGCATTGAACAGGCCGTCGCGCAGGCCGCTCTCGTGCGTGCCGCCCGCGCTCGTGGGAATCAGGTTGACGTAGCTCTCGCGCACGGGCTGGCCGTCTTCGGTGAAGGCGACACACCAGGATGCGCCCTCGCCTTCGGCAAAACTTTCGTTGTTGCGGTCGGCAAAACCCTCGCCTTCAAACAGCGGGATCACCGGGTCGCCGTTGAGCGTCTGCATGAGGTAGTCGCGCAGGCCGCCCTTGTACTGCCAGGTTTGCGTGTCGCGGGTTTTCTCGTTGACAAGCTGCACCGTGACGCCCGGCATGAGCACCGCCTTGCTGCGCAGCAGGTGGGTCAACTCGCCCATGGGCAACGCGCTCGACTCGAAATACTTGGCGTCGGGCCACACGCGCACCGAGGTGCCCTGCTTGCGTTCGCCCGCCTCCAGCGGCCGGGCCACCAGGGGTTCGATCACGTCACCGGCCGAGAACACCAGGCGTGCCGCCTTGCCTTCGCGGTAGCTCGTCGCCTCCAGCCGTGTGGCCAAAGCGTTGGTCACACTCACGCCCACGCCGTGCAGGCCGCCCGAGAAGCTGTAGGCGCCGCCCTTGCCCTTGTCGAACTTGCCACCCGCGTGCAGCCGGGTGAACACCAGTTCGATCACCGGGGCGTTTTCCTCGGGGTGCATGCCAAACGGAATGCCCCGGCCGTCGTCCTCCACGCTGACCGAGCCGTCGGCATGCAGCGTGACGCGGATCTTCTTGCCGTGCCCGGCCAGCGCCTCGTCGGCCGCGTTGTCCAGCACCTCCTGAACGATGTGCAGGGGGTTGTCGGTGCGGGTGTACATGCCCGGGCGTTGCTTGACGGGCTCCAGGCCCTTGAGCACGCGGATCGAGCCTTCGGAATATTCGCTGGCGGATGCAGAAGACGGTTTGGCAGACATGGGGCGGATTGTAGTGCGGCAACGCAGCAATAGCTGGATATAAAACCAGCCCCACCTTCGCCCCTGCTGCCAACTGTATTGGTCCCCGGTGTATCAGCACGTTTCACGCAATCTGGCTACATTCCTGCGCATGCATACGAATCCTCCCAAACTGTCCATGTTCCAGGTGCTGGCCTGCGGCGCGGCCATCGTGACCCTGTCGATGGGCATCCGCCACGGCTTCGGACTCTGGCTCTTGCCCATCACCCAGGAGATGGGCTGGACGCGCCAGTCGTTCGCACTGGCAATTGCCATCCAGAACCTGTCCTGGGGCCTGATCGGCATTTTTGCGGGCATGGTGGCCGACCGGTTTGGCGCGTTCCGCGTGCTGATGGGCGGTGCCGTGCTGTACGGCCTGGGCCTGGCGGGCATGGCACTGTCGCCCACGCCCACGCTGTTTGCGCTGACGGCGGGCGTGCTGATTGGCGCGGCCCAGGCAGGCACCACCTACGCCGTGATCTACGGTGTGCTGGGGCGCCAGATTGCACCCGAACGCCGGTCCTGGGCCATGGGTGTGGCCGCGGCGGCTGGCTCGTTCGGCCAGTTCCTCATGGTGCCGGTGGAAGGCTGGCTGATTGCCGGATTGGGTTGGCAGCAGGCGTTGCTGGCGTTGTCCTTGATGGTGCTGCTCATCGTGCCGCTGGCCTTTGGGCTGCGCGAGCCCAACTTCGCGGGAGCGGCCCCGGTCAAGCGCGAGCAGACGATCCTGCAAGCGCTGGGCGAGGCGTTCCGCTACCCCAGTTTCAACCTGTTGATGGCGGGCTACTTCGTCTGTGGATTCCAGGTGGTGTTCATCGGCGTGCACATGCCCAGCTACCTCAAGGACCACGGCCTGTCGCCCCAGGTGGCCAGCTATGCACTGGCGCTGATTGGCCTGTTCAATGTGCTGGGCACCTATGTGGCCGGCACGCTGGGCCAGCGCATGCCCAAGCGGTTCATCCTTGCTTTTATCTACTTTGCGCGGGCTGCGGCCATCAGCGTGTTCGTGCTGGTGCCGCTGTCGCCGCTGTCGGTGTATGTGTTCTCGGCGGTGATGGGCACGCTGTGGCTGTCTACCATCCCGCCCACCAACGCCACCATCGCGCAAATCTTTGGCGTGCAGCATCTGTCGATGCTGGGCGGCTTCGTGTTCTTCAGCCACCAGATCGGCAGCTTCCTGGGCGTGTGGCTGGGGGGCTATCTGTATGACGCGACGGGCAGCTACGATATCGTCTGGTACATCGCCATCGGCCTGGGTATTTTTGCCGGGCTGGTAAACCTGCCGGTCCGGGAAAGCCCCATCCAGCGCGGCGCAGCCCAACCTGCCTGACCATCCCCTGCAAAGAACTTCTTCATGCCCACCGTCAGCGCATCCACCACCCCGCCCGGCAGCAGCGTGCCACGGGTATGGCGCTGGCTTGGCTGGATCACGGCGGTGGTGCTGTGCCTGGCGGTGTTTGGCATGTACACGGTGCCGGACTTCATGGTGATGCTGGCCGACCAGATGTGGGCGTGCTTCTGAGCCCGCGCCTTCCTCTTTCAAGTTTTTTGGCCGCTAGCGCTTGATGGACAAGCGCTGATAGCTATATTTTCAATAGCACATGCACGGTAACGAAGCTCCCTCCGACTGGGTCCGCCGCTGGTCCCACCTGATTGCGCCGGGCAGCACGGTGCTCGACGTGGCTTGCGGCGCCGGGCGCCACCTGCGCTGGCTGCGCGGCCTGGGGCACTCCGTGGTGGGGGTGGACCGCTCTGCCAAGGCTCTGGCCGCTTGCGAGGGTCTGGGTGAACTGGTACTGGCCGACATCGAGAGCGGCCCATGGCCCTTTGCAGGCCACCAGTTTGGTGCCGTGGTGGTCACCAACTACCTGTGGCGGCCCCTGCTGGCCACCCTGGTGGAGAGCGTGGCCCCAGGCGGCGTGCTGATCTACGAGACCTTTGCACACGGCAACGAAACCGTGGGCCGCCCGGCCCGGCCGGAGTTCCTGCTGCAGCCCGGAGAACTGCTGACCGCCTGCACGGGCCTGCGCACGCTGGCCTATGAAGACGGCTTCCAAAAAAACCCCGACCGTTTCGTGCAACGCATCACGGCCGTGCGGGAACTCCCGCCGCCTGGGGGACCCTCACGACATCTTCTGCCCATGTGGGCTAGTTAGAATGCTCTTTTACCGTTTACCACTGCGGACATGACCTCTTCCTCCGTCGCTCTCACCGGCAGCATCGTCGCCCTCGTCACTCCCATGCACGAGGACGGTAGCGTGGACTACCCGGCTCTGCGCAAACTGATCGACTGGCACATTGCCGAAGGCACCGACTGCATCGGCGTGGTGGGCACCACGGGCGAGTCGCCCACCGTCAACGTCGAAGAACATTGCGAGATCATTCGCGTGGCCGTGGAGCAATCTGCCAAGCGCGTGCCCATCATGGCGGGCTGTGGCGCCAATTCGACCGCCGAAGCCATCGAGCTGGCCAAGTTCGCGCGCGGCGTGGGGGCCGACAGCCAGTTGCAGGTCGTGCCGTACTACAACAAGCCTACGCAAGAGGGCCAGTTCCAGCATTTCAAGGCGATTGCCGAAGCCACGGGCGACCTGCCCATCGTGCTGTACAACGTGCCCGGCCGCTCGGTGGCCGATATGCAACACGACACCGTGCTGCGCCTGACCCAGGTGCCCGGCATCATCGGCATCAAGGAAGCCACCGGCAATATCGAACGCGCCCAGTGGCTCATCCGCGATGTGCCCAAGGGCTTTGGTGTGTATTCGGGCGACGACCCGACCGCTGTGGCGCTGATGCTGTGCGGAGGCCACGGCAACATCAGCGTGACCGCCAACGTCGCCCCGCTCCTCATGCACGAACTGTGTGTGGCTGCCCTGGCGGGCGATGCACGCCGGGCCATGGAAATCCAGTTCAAGCTGATGCCGGTGCACAAGAACCTGTTTGTCGAAGCCAACCCCATCCCGGTCAAGTGGGCCATGGCCCGCATGGGCCTGTGCGGTGGCACGATGCGCCTGCCGATGACGCCGCTGACCAACAGCAACGAGGCTGTGGTCGAATCTGCGCTGCGCACCAGCGGCCTGATCTAATCCGGGCTGCGCCCGCTCCCCGAGACACTCTCCAAGGATTTCCGCGTGAAAGCTGCTACCACCCGCTTGAGCCTGCTGGCCCTTGCCATGGCCCTGTCTGCCTGTGCCGCCCTGGAGGGCGACAAGATCGACTACAAGAGCGCGACCAAAGGCTCGACCCTGGAAGTCCCGCCAGACCTGACCCAGCTGTCGCGTGATTCACGCTACAACGTCCCAGGCGGCGCCGTCTCGGCCGCTGCCATGCAGGCCGGCCAGGCTGCTCAGCCATCGGGCACCGCCAACGCCGCAGCCCTGCAACTGGGCGACGTGCGCATCGAGCGCGACGGCAACCAGCGCTGGCTGGTGGTCAACCGCCCGGCCGACAAGCTCTGGGAACCCGTGCGCGACTTCTGGCAGGAAAGCGGCTTCAACCTGGCGCAGGCAGACGCCAACGTGGGCATCATGGAAACCGACTGGGCCGAAAACCGTGCCAAGCTGCCGCAGGATTTCATCCGCTCGACCCTGGGCAAGCTGCTCGACTCGCTGTACTCCACCGGTGAACGCGACAAGTTCCGCACGCGCCTGGAGCGCAACGCCAATGGCGGCACCGAGATCTACATCACCCATCGCGGCATGATTGAGGTCTACGGCAACGTTTCCAAAGACAGCACCGTGTGGCAACCCCGCCCCTCCGACCCGGAACTCGAAACCGAATTCCTGCGCCGCCTGATGGTCAAGCTGGGCGTGAGCCAAGAGCAGTCCAAGGCAGTGGCTGCGGCTCCCGCCCCACGCGCTCAGTCGGCCCGCATGGCCACGGTAGACAACAAACCCGTGGTCCAGCTTGACGAGGGTTTTGACCGCGCCTGGCGCCGCATCGGCCTGGCCCTGGACCGCACCGGCTTCACGGTGGAAGACCGCAATCGCAATGAAGGCACCTACTTTGTGCGCTATGTGGCGCCCAATGCCGAGAAGAAGGAGCCAGGGTTCTTCGGCAAACTCTTCAGCTCGTCCAACGCCACACCTCCACTCAAGTACCGCATTCTGGTGCGCAGCCAAGGGGAGTCCACCACGGTATCGGTGCTCAACGAAGCCGGCGTCCCCGAATCGTCCTCCAATGCCGAGCGCATCGTCCGCGTGATTGCCGACGATCTGAAATAAGCGACGAACCGCGCGCCTCTTCGCTCCCCCTGCCTGGGCCCGGGGCCCAGGCTACAGAGGTGCTGCGCGGCAAGCGCCTTCAACCACGACATGCTGCGTTTCAAGAACCTGGGTAGCGGCAGCACGGGCAATGCCACGGTGGTGGAAGGCAGCAGCGGCACACAGGTACGCCGCCTGCTGATCGATTGCGGATTCGGCATCCGGCAACTGCAAACCCGCCTGGCGCAAGCGCAGTTGCAGATCGAAGACTTGGATGCCGTCTTCATCACCCACGAACACTCGGACCACATCGGCTGTGCACTGGCCGTGGCCGTGCGCTACCGCATCCCGGTATGGATGAGCCAGGGCACCTACGCCGCCCTCGGAGCCCCCGACTTTGATGGCATGCTGCGCATCGCACACGACATGGAGGCTCTGGACCTCGGCATCTTCAGCGCCCTGCCCTTCACGGTGCCCCACGATGCGCGCGAGCCGCTGCAGCTGCGCTGCTCGGACGGCGCATCCCACCTGGGCGTGCTCACCGACCTGGGCCACGCCAGCGACCATGTTCTGCAGCAACTACAAGGCTGCCATGCGTTGATGATTGAAGCCAACCACGACCCCGCAATGCTCGAAGCATCCCGGTATCCGACCTTCTTGAAACGCCGCGTCGGGGGACCGTATGGGCACTTGGCCAATTTTGCGACAGCCGACATCCTGCGTGCCGTGCGGCACCCTGGCCTGCAGCGTGTGGTGGCCGCCCACCTGAGCGCACAGAACAATGCACCCAGCCTCGCTCAACAGGCGCTAGGCCTTGCACTGGAGTGGCCCGCCGAGGAAATCACCGTCGCCAGCCCAACGGTGGGAACGCCCTGGCTGGCAGTTGCAGGATGAAGTGACTCCGGTCACGCCGCAAACGACCAACCCCGGGGAAGGAAAACGCCCCCAAAAAGAAAAAGCCCCGACCTTGCGGTGCGGGGCTATCGGTCGATAGCAGGTTTTGCAACCCGCTGCGGCCTGCAGCGAATTACTTGGCTGCGGAAGCGCCAGTAGCAGCGGTGGCAGCAGCGTCAGCGGCAGCCTTGGCAGCATCGGCAGCAGGTGCAGCAGCAGCCGAGGCAGCGTCGGAAGCGGCAGGAGCGGCTTCAGAAGCGGCAGGAGCTGGTGCGGGTGCTGGAGCTGGGGCTTCCACGGCAGCTGGTGCTGGAGCAGGAGCGGGCTCTTCCTTCTTGCCACAAGCGGCGAGTGCAGCAGCGGCGATCAGGGCGGCCAGAACGAGAGAGTTCTTCATTTCGATTTTCCTAGTTGGACAGACAGAATCTTGAAAAGCCACGGCGTCAGGCTTTTTGGAAGCCCCGGTACGCTTTGGCACAATGCGCTTGGCTTGCACCTTTTCGGCGCAGCCGCTGATTATATTGGTATTTAGTCAATACAGACTAACACTGACGAAACCTTTACGCCCAATTGACAAGGCGCAAAGCGCGCATTTGGCTCATAACCCCAGCGTCGATGCGGGGAAACCGGGCGTGCTTTTGCTGCGCACCCACTCGTTGAGCGTCTCGCGCAGCAGCACACGGCGATCTGGTTCAAAGCCTGCAACCCCCACGCACCGCTCCGGGTCCAGCCGTTGCATCACCCAGTACGGGGACCACAATGCACTGGGAATATCCAGGGGATCAGCCGCCGGGCTGCGACGGCAATTGATGATGTGGTCCCAGGTGCCCCGCCAACGCACAAAACGCGCGTGCCGACGTATCACATCATCGTAGCTGCACGCCAGCATGGTGAAACGCCGACTTCCATGGGCCCAATCCTGCAAGGCCTCCACCACACTAAGTTCGCCCAGGGGCCAGTCATGGAAATTCGCATCGCTGATCACAATTTCCTTCCAGCCATCCCGGGCGGCTGTGGCAATCGCGTCGCGCACCATTTGCTGAAACGCTTCACGGCTGCTGAAACGACCCACCGGGAGATCGGGCCGCGAATCGGCGGAACTGGCAGAAATCTCGGTCATGACGGTGTCTCCTGGGGTGCTTCGATCTATCCAGCCCAGACGTGAGCCCAGCCCGCATCACACCAGGACGACAGCAGCTCCAGCGCGTCGTCACTGGCGCGCGCAAGCTCGCGGGCGGTCAACTGACGTTCATCAGCCAGGCGGCGCATTAGCGTTGCATCGCGGCCTGCTGCGCGGTAGCTCTCGCCATTGATGAACACATGGTGCGTGTCGTACATCATGCGGCTGCGGCGGTCCAGGCGCACCCCTTCCAGCATCACGCCTGTATCGCCAGGTTCGAACCACACATTCGGCTTGGGCTCAGTCAGATACTCCCCCAGTGCGCGCTCCAAAACAAGGGGCTGCGCCAGCGCGCGGCTCAAAGCATCCCGCGCGAAGTCCTGCAAACCCGCCGGAATGGCCGCGGGTTGAGACACAGCTTCCTGCTGGGCATCGCGGTACAGCAGGGGCTTGTCTTGATCCGCAGCATCCTCGGCCAAGCGCACCAACAATTCCTGGCCCAGTTCGGCGCGGGACGGCACCTTAAAGCCGATCGAATAAGTCATGCATTCGCCCTCGGCGATGCCATCGTGGGCATAACGCGGCGGCAGGTACAGCATGTCGCCCGGCTCCAGCAGGTACTCCTCTTCAGGCTCGAACTGCGCCAGCACTTTGAGTGGAATACCTTCGCGCAGCGCGAGATCCTTCTGGCGGCCAATGCGCCAACGCCGCGTTCCGTGGGCCTGCAACAGAAAGACGTCGTAACTGTCGAAATGCGGGCCCACACCACCGCCGTCGGACGCATAACTGATCATGAGGTCATCAAGCCGCGCCTCCGGCACAAACCTGAACTGCTGCATCAGCGCATGCACGGCGTCGTTGTGCAGATCCACGCCCTGCACCAGCAAAGTCCAATCGGGATGCTGGAGCGCAGGCAGGGCACGCCTTTGAAAGGGTCCATGGCGCAGCTTCCACGCCCCTTTGGCCAGTTGCACGAGGCGAGACTCCACGCCCTCCTGGGAGGCCAGCGCGAACAGCTCCGACCGCAACACAGGGGGAGCAAACTGGGGAATGGCCTGGCGCACCAGCAAGGGCTTCTTCTGCCAATGGCGGCGCATGAACTGGGCGGGGGTCAGGCCACCGAGCAGGGTAAGGGGTTGCAGGATATCCATGGGAACTGGTCTGCCCCTTTGCGGAGCCGTTGGTCAAACTGCGACAATTCTCCTATGGAAATTACCCAACAATGTGTGGTCGCACTGACCTGGACACTGAAAGACACCCTTGGCGAAGAACTGGATGTGCTCGACGATCCCGTAGAGTTTCTGGTGGGGGGCGACGACCTTCTACCCCGCATCGAAGAAGCCCTGCAAGGCCACGGCCCCGGTGCCACGCTGGCGTTGCACCTGGAGCCCGAAGATGCGTTTGGTGACTTCAACGACCAACTGCTGTTCCTGGAGCCACGCGATCTTTTTCCGGCAGAGATCGAAGAGGGAATGACGTTTGACGGCGCCGCGCTGCCCGAGGGCTGCAATCCCGATGCCCCCCGCACGGGGCTCTACACGGTCACGGAGATCTATCCGGAGCATGTGGTCCTGGACGGCAATCACCCGTTGGCGGGGATTGCGCTGCGCTTGCAGTTGACCGTACAGGCCGTGCGGGAAGCCACCGAAGAGGAAATTGGCCGGGGCAGCGCCGGCACAGGCTTTTTTCGGGTACAGCCGCAGGCGCCTGGCAGTAACCTGCTCCACTGAGCTGGGCGAAAGGAAGGCCCTGAACGGTTTTCAGAGCCTAGCCAAGCCCGAATGGTCGATTAAAGGCGTGAAATCTGGCCGTTGTACAGGCGTACACGGTCGCCAATGCGCAGATCGCCGGGGCTGCTTACGTCGTAGACGCGGTAGCCGCCGTGATCGAGTTGCACCGACAGGCGGTAGCCCTGTACTTCCTGGCTGTTGTTGCGGCCCTCAATGGCATTGCCTGCTACTGCGCCTCCAACAATGCCCACGCCGGTTGCGGCCGCACGACCAGAGCCCTTGCCAATCTGGTTGCCCAGAACACCACCGACGACCGCGCCGATCACAGCACCAGCCCCGGAGGTCTGGCCTTGCGACCGCCCCTGCAGCACTTCGATATTGGAAACCCGACCGTACTCCGTGCCGGCCGGATTGTTCGGGTAGGCCGGCGCCGTTTGGTAGCCGCCCGAGTAACCCCCCGAATATTGCGGCGCAGGGGCCGATCGGTTGTGGCCGCAGGCGGCCAACGAGCCCACAAGGACCACGGCGCCAGCGATGGCGAAAGAACGGGTAATTTGCAGCATTTTCGTACTCCTAAAGTCAGGGGGTGCACACGGCTTGCAGGGAATCCGGCCTTGGTGCGCATACCTAGATTGGAACAACGCCCCAGCCCCCTGTCCCGTAGACGCAGGGGCTGCGCCTGCGTCAGTAACAAACCCATCCAAAGGTAAGCGGCGTCTTACAACCCCAACCTGCCCCGACCCCATTCAGCCCGGTGCTCAGGCCTTCCCGGTTGACCCGTAGCCACCCTCGCCCCGCTCCGTCGCTGCAAACGCAGTCACCACGTTGAACTGCGCCTGCACCACCGGCACGATGACCAGTTGGGCCAGGCGCTCCATGGGCTCCAGCGTGAAGGCCACATTGCTGCGGTTCCAGGCGCTCACCATGAGCTGGCCCTGGTAGTCGCTGTCAATCAGGCCCACGAGATTGCCCAGCACGATGCCATGCTTGTGTCCCAGACCCGAGCGCGGCAGGATCAGCGCGGCGTACCCGGGGTCTTTGAGGTAGACGGCAATGCCCGTGGGCACCAGTTGCCAGGCATTCGGCTGCAGGGTGAGCGGAGCATCCAGGCAAGCGCGCAGGTCCAGGCCAGCACTGCCGGGGGTGGCATAGGTGGGCAATTGGTCCGCCATGCGCGGATCCAGAATCTTCACATCAATCTTCACGGCTATTTTTTCTTTCCTGTTGTGCGCTGCTGGGCCATTTGCCGCAGCCGCTCCTGCAAGGGCTCCACGCCAGACGCGGCCCCGAAGGCTGCGGATGATAGGGCCTTGGGAGCCACGTCGATCAAACGCCCCAACCCCCACCAGATGGCCGCCATGACCGCGAGCCCCGGCAAAGATCCTTGACTGAACATGAACAGCGCCACCCCGTGCAAGGCAATCAACACCAGCAGCACGGCGCGCACCGCACGCACAACGCCCAGCAAAGGCTTCAGAACCAGAGCGAGATCCGGCGGACCGGACTGGGGCGCCGGGCGCACCCCACCCGCCCCAGCGGACTTCTGGGCGGTGGTGGAGCCAGGGGCTGGAGCCTGTACACCTCTGGCAGGTGCAGGCGCGGTCAGCCGTTCCACGTAGCGTGCAAAGTCGCCATCGGGCGGCGTATCCCATTCAGGCTTGGTGGCACCAGTCTTCATACGGCCTCCCGGCAAAGACCTCTAGGAACCCACAGGGGACAACCGCGCCGCAATCTCCCCGATCAGCTGCTGGGCCAGCACCCGCTTGGAAGCCCGGGGCAGCTCGCGGTGCCCTTGGGCGTCCACCAACAGCAGGGCATTGTCATCCTGCCCAAAGGTGGCAGGGCCAATGTTGCCCACCAGCAGCGGCACCCCTTTGCGCGCACGCTTGGCCGTGGCGTGTGCCAGCAGATCATGGCTTTCAGCAGCAAAACCGACGCAAAAGAGATCACCCTCCAGGGCATGCGATGACTTCGCGACCATGGCCAGGATGTCGGGGTTTTCCACGAAACCCAGGGTCGGTGTCTGGCCCGAGCCGTCTTTCTTGATTTTCTGGGAGGACTGGCTGGCGGGCCGCCAGTCCGCCACGGCAGCGGTGGCAACGAACACCGACGCCACCTGCACATGGCGCTGTACAACCGCCAGCATCTCCTGGGCCGACTGCACATTCACACGCTGCACCCCACGTGGCGTGGGCACATGCACAGGCCCTGCGACCAAAGTGACTTCGGCACCGGCCTCGCGGGCCGCACGGGCAATGGCAAAACCCATCTTTCCGCTCGAGAGGTTGGTGATGCCACGCACGGGATCGATCGCCTCAAAAGTGGGCCCCGCCGTCACCAGCACCTTGCGCCCCGCCAGGACCTTGGGCGCGAAGAAGGCAATCAACTCTTCCAGCAGCTCCACAGGCTCAAGCATGCGGCCATCGCCAGTCTCGCCACAAGCCTGGTCTCCGTTGCCCACACCCAGCACCACCGCGCCATCCTGCGCCACCTGGGCCAGGTTGCGCTGCGTGGCCGGATGGGCCCACATCTCGCGGTTCATGGCCGGAGCCAGCAGCAACGGCACCCGCTGCGCAGGGCGGGCCAGGCACAGCAAGCTGAGCAGCTCATCCGCCCTGCCCTGCACCAGCCGCGCGATGAAATCGGCGCTACATGGCGCTATCAGGATCGCGTCGGCCTCACGGCTCAGGTTGATGTGGGGCATGTTGTTGGGCTCGCGCGCATCCCACTGCGAGCCGTACACCGTGCGGCCAGACAGCGCCTGCATGGTGACCGGCGTGATGAATTGTTCAGCCGCCTCGGTCATCACCACCTGCACGGTGGCCCCCTCCTTGATGAGCTGGCGGCACAGATCAGCCGCCTTGTAGCAAGCCACGCCCCCGCTCAGACCCAGAACAATGTGTTTGCCAACAAGCTCATTCATGGGGCGAATTTAGCAGACGGGGGTGACCCTGCCCGGCGGGGTGTCGCCGGGGTGCCATCTATAATCCCAATTTCCCACCACCAGGAGACCTCTCGTGAGAGGCCCCCTTCAGACATGACCAAATTTGTCTTCGTCACCGGCGGTGTGGTGTCTTCCCTCGGTAAGGGAATCGCCTCAGCCTCCCTTGCCGCGATCCTCGAATCGCGGGGACTCAAAGTCACCCTCATCAAGCTTGACCCCTACATCAACGTAGACCCGGGCACCATGTCGCCGTTTCAGCACGGCGAGGTTTTCGTGACCGACGACGGCGCAGAAACCGACCTGGATCTGGGCCACTATGAGCGTTTCATCGAAACGCGCATGAAGAAAACCAACAACTTCACCACGGGCAAGATTTACCAGTCCGTGCTGGAGAAGGAACGTCGCGGCGACTACCTGGGCAAGACCGTGCAGGTCATTCCCCACGTCACCAACGAAATCCAGGAATTCATCAAGCGCGGCGCCGGTATCGGCACGCCCGATGCCGTGGATGTGGCCATTGTCGAAATCGGCGGCACTGTGGGTGACATCGAATCGCTGCCGTTCCTGGAAGCCGTGCGCCAGATGAGCCTGCGCATGGGCCCGAACAACGCAGCCTTCGTGCACCTGACCTACCTGCCCTGGATCGCGGCAGCGGGCGAACTCAAGACCAAGCCTACCCAGCACACGGTGCAGAAGCTGCGCGAAATCGGTATCCAGGCCGACGCGCTGCTGTGCCGCGCCGACCGCCGCATCCCTGAAGAAGAGCGCGCCAAGATCTCGCTGTTCACCAACGTGCCCGAATGGGGCGTGATCAGCATGTGGGACGTGGACACCATCTACAAGGTGCCCCGGATGTTGCACGAACAGGGCCTCGATGGCCTCATCTGCGACAAGCTGCGCCTGAACACCCCGCCCACCAGCCTCAAGCGCTGGGACGACCTGGTGTATGAAACCGAACACCCCCAGGGCGAAGTCACCATCGCCATGGTCGGCAAGTATGTGGACCTGTCGGACAGCTACAAGTCGGTGAACGAGGCCCTGCGCCACGCCGGCATGCGCAACCATGTCCGCGTGAAAATCGACCACGTCGATTCCGAAACCATCGACAGCGCCGACGCAGCAGCCAAGCTGGCCAAGTACGATGCCATCTTGGTGCCCGGTGGTTTTGGCCAGCGTGGTGTGGAAGGCAAGATCGCCACGGCCCAGTTTGCCCGCGAGCGCAAGGTGCCCTACCTGGGCATCTGCCTCGGGATGCAGGTGGCCACCATCGAATACGCACGCCACGTGGCGGGCCTGGCCAACGCCAACAGCACCGAGTTCGACCCCAACACGCCCCACCCCGTGATCGCACTGATCACCGAGTGGAAGGATGCAGACGGCACCATCAAGAAGCGCGATGAAAACTCCGACTTGGGCGGCACCATGCGCCTGGGCGCGCAGAGCTCGGACGTGTCCAAGGACACGCTGGCCCACAGCATCTACGGCGACGTGGTGACCGAGCGCCACCGCCACCGCTACGAAGCCAACGTGAACTACCTGGACCAGTTGCGCAAGGCGGGCCTGGTGATCTCGGCGCTGACCCAGCGTGAAGAACTCACCGAAATCGTGGAGCTGCCACAAACCGTGCACCCCTGGTTCATCGGCGTGCAGTTCCACCCCGAGTTCAAGTCCACGCCCTGGAACGGCCACCCGCTGTTCAATGCCTTCATCAAGGCGGCCGTGGAACACCAGCAAGCCGCGAAAAAAGCCTAAGGGGACCTCACCATGCAGCTGTGCGGATTCAACGTCGGCCTGGAACAGCGCTTTTTCCTGATCGCGGGCACTTGCTCCATTGAAGGCCTGGAAATGTCGCTCGATGTCGCAGGCCAGCTCAAGGAAGCCTGCGCGCCGCTGGGCATTCCGCTGATCTACAAGGGCTCGTTCGACAAGGCCAACCGCTCCTCCGGCACCAGCAAGCGCGGCGTCGGCATCGACGCTGGCCTCAAGATCCTCGATGAAGTGCGCCGCCAACTGCAGCTGCCCATCCTGACCGACGTGCACGACACCTCGCACGTGGCCGAGGTGGCCAGCGTGGTGGACGTGCTGCAAACGCCTGCGTTCCTATGCCGCCAGACGGATTTCATCCGCGCGGTGGCGCAAAGCGGCAAGCCGGTGAACATCAAGAAGGGCCAGTTCCTGGCGCCCTGGGACATGAAGAACGTCATCGACAAGGCCCGGGCTGCAGCGGCCGAAGTTGGCCTGTCGGAAGACCGCTTCCTGGCCTGCGAGCGCGGTGTGAGCTTTGGCTACAACAACCTCGTGGCCGACATGACCAGCCTGGCCGAGATGCGCAACTCCGGTGCGCCCGTGGTGTTTGACGTCACCCACTCGGTGCAAAAACCCGGCGGCCTGGGTGCCGTGAGTGGTGGCGCGCGCGACATGGTGCCCGTGCTGGCCCGCGCCGGTGTAGCCGTGGGCGTGGCGGGCCTGTTCATGGAAACCCACCCCCGCCCTGCTGAGGCTTGGTCGGACGGCCCCAACGCCGTGCCGCTCAAGCACATGAAGGCGCTGCTCGAAACCCTGGTGGCACTTGACGACATCACGAAGAAAAGCGGATTTCTCGAAAACAACTTCAACTAACAGGACGACCCCATGCCAGCTGCCTACATCATCGTGGACATGAAAGTGTCCAACCCCGAACAGTACAAAGACTACATGGCGGCCGCGCCCGCAGCCGTGAAGGCCCACGGTGGCGAATACCTGGTGCGCGGCGGAAAGTTCGAGACCCTGGAAGGCAACTGGACGCCCGCGCGCGTGGCGATGCTGCGCTTTCCCAGTTTCGATGCCGCCAAGGCTTTCTACGACGCCGAGCTGTACCGTGCCGCGCGCAGCAAGCGCGCCGGTGCGACCGAGTTTTTCAATATGGTGCTGGTCGAAGGCGTTGACGCCCCGGTCTGACCTCTATCTATCCAAAGGAAAAAAATGAGCGCAATCGTTGACATCGTAGGTCGCGAAATTCTGGACAGCCGCGGCAACCCCACCGTCGAATGCGACGTGTTGCTCGAATCGGGCGTGATGGGCCGGGCCGCCGTGCCGTCGGGCGCCTCCACCGGCAGCCGCGAAGCCATTGAAATGCGCGACGGCGACAAGAGCCGTTACCTGGGCAAGGGTGTGCTCAAGGCTGTGGAATACATCAACACCGAGATCAGCGAAGCCGTGCTGGGCCTGGACGCCTCCGAGCAGGCCTTCCTGGACAAGACCCTGATCGACCTGGACGGCACCGAGAACAAGAGCCGCCTGGGCGCCAACGCCATGCTGGCTGTGTCGATGGCCGTGGCCCGTGCTGCCGCCGAAGAGTCCGGCCTGCCCCTGTACCGCTACCTGGGCGGCATGGGCAGCGTGCAACTGCCCGTGCCCATGATGAACGTGATCAACGGCGGCGCGCACGCCAACAACAGCCTGGACCTGCAAGAGTTCATGATCATCCCCGTGGGCGCTCCCACGTTCCGCGAAGCCGTGCGCTGGGGCGCCGAAGTGTTCCACGCGCTCAAGAAGATTCTGCACGACAAGGGCATCAGCACTGCCGTGGGCGACGAAGGCGGCTTTGCCCCCAGCGTTGAAAACCACGAAGCCGCCATCCGCCTGATCCTGCAAGCCATTGAAGCTGCGGGCTACACGGCGGGCGAGCAGATCGCCCTGGGCCTGGACTGCGCCGCGAGCGAGTTCTACAAGGACGGCCACTACGTGTTGGAAGGCGAAGGCGGCCTGAAGCTCACCGCCCAGCAATGGACCGACATGCTGGCCGCCTGGGTGGACAAGTACCCGATCATCAGCATCGAAGACGGCATGCACGAAGGCGACTGGGACGGCTGGAAGCACCTGACCGAACGCCTGGGCGACAAGGTGCAACTGGTGGGTGACGACCTGTTCGTGACCAACACCAAGATCCTGAAGGAAGGCATCGACAAGCGCATTGCCAACTCGATCCTGATCAAGATCAACCAGATCGGTACGCTGACCGAAACCTTTGCCGCCATCGAGATGGCCAAGCGCGCAGGCTACACCGCCGTGATCTCGCACCGCTCGGGCGAAACCGAAGACAGCACCATTGCCGACATCGCCGTGGGCACCAACGCAGGCCAGATCAAGACCGGCTCGCTGAGCCGCTCTGACCGCATCGCCAAATACAACCAGCTGCTGCGCATTGAGGAAGACCTGGGTGAAATCGCTCAGTACCCCGGCCGCGCTGCGTTCTATAACCTGCGCTGATCCCCATCCAGCCCGAGCGAGCCATGGGCTCCCGCCTTGTGCCTGTGATCCTGCTGGCTCTGCTGGCAGCGCTGCACGCCCAGCTCTGGCTCGGGCGGGGCAGCGTGCCGCGCGTCAACGAGATGCAGCGGCAAATCGATGTGCAAAAGGCTGCCAATGACCAGGCCAAGCTGGCCAACGAGCGCTTGTCGTCCGAGGTGCATGACCTCAAGGAAGGGCTCGACATGGTGGAAGAAAAGGCGCGCAGCGAACTGGGCATGGTCAAGCCCAACGAGGTCTACGTGCAGTTCACGCCACGCTGAGTCCTTGTGTTCGCCCCTCCTGGGGTCAGTGCCCCGGCCCCCAAAAACTGCCCTTCGGATGTCTTGATGGTGGATTGGGGACGACACCCCACCTTCTGCCCCCCCCTGCCACCGTGCCCTTCCCGCCCACAATTGTTCTCCTCGGCGCGCCCGGCACCGGGGCCCAGGCGCTGCGCGATGCGCTCCACGCGCAACTTGCCCCCGGCTCCGCGCAAATTCTCTGCAACCCTGGCCTGCCCTCTGAGGGGGTCGTGGATGCCAGCCTGATTCTGCTCATGGGGCTGGATCTGCCCTGCCCCACCAGCGAGCGGGCCGCACAGGAAGCCGCCGATGCACGTTTGCGTGCGGATCTGACCCAGGTGGGTATGGGCTATCGCGTTGTGTATGGCCACGGTGAGCAGCGCATTGCCAATGCGCTGAATGCTATAAAAAACATAGCTTCTAGCACATACCCATCAAGCGCCAGAGGCAATTTCGATTCAGATTCTGGCTCCAGTACCCGGACAGCGCCCCGCCTGCGCGCCTGGAACTGCGAAAAATGCAGTGATCCCGAATGCGAACACCGACTCTTCACTGCACTTATGGGGCGGGACACAGGCTCCACCTAAAACCCGCGACCCGAGGCATATCCCCAAACAACGTGGAGGGGATGGAGGTAGAGGGATGAGATCAGGCCTGCTGCACCAGACCGCGCTTGAGCTCCTTGAGCAGCAGCACCACTTGGCTGGAGCCATAGCGGTAGCCGCCATGGAGCACCTGCACGGCCTTGTCCCACTCGCCCTGCTGGGCCAGCTCCACCAGCATCGCTGCCTGTTCGTGGAAATACTGGTGGCGTGCCATCAGCACCGCATACGCAGGCTGGTCGCCCAGCAATTCACCGCCCACCCCATGCAGCCAGCGCCCGAGGGCACCCCGGTCACTGCGGCGCACCTCCGCAGGGTCCAGACCCTCGGTGGTACGGCCTTCCAGGTAGTCCATGAGATGGGTTTTCCAGCGCTCGTGGGCATTGATGGCGGCGTCGATGTCGAGGGCCGCCAGCACGGTGTCCGCGCGCAGCGAATCCTGCGTGCCGGAAGCCCGGCTGCTGTCGCACAGCTCCAGGGAAGGCACAGCCTCTTGCCCCCGGGCACCCCCAAACACACGGCGTAGTAACCCCATAACTCCTCTTGCACTTGCAGCACCACACCAAGAAAGCGGTGCGGCTGCGGGCCTGCCCCTGGGGTGGCCTTGCAGAGAACCTGCCGTGTGGAAGGCGACATCTTAGGGGCGCACAGCGTGATAAAGCGCGTGCGATTGTCAACGATGGTCATCCGCCCGGCACGTCGGCTGGCCCGTGGAGCGCAGGCAGCCGTGGCTGCGACGGGCGCCGGAAGACCTACCAGATGCCCTACTGGATGCCGGTGGGTCCGGGCGGCTGGCTGACGGTGGGTGGCACAAAAATCTGCGCGGCATCGACCGCGTCAAAGCGGTACTGCTGCCCGCAGAACTCGCAGCCCACCTCGATGTCTTCGCGTTCGGAGAGGATGCTCTCGGCTTCTTCGACGCCCAGGTTGCGCAGCATGTTGCTCACACGTTCACGGCTGCAGGTGCAGGCAAACCGAGGGCCGCTGGCGCCCTGCTGGGGCTCGAAGCGCAGTAGCTTTTCCTCCCAGAAAAGGCGGCGCAGGATGGTATCCACGTCCAGGGTCAGCAGCTCTTCGCGCGTGAGGCTGGCAGCCAGGTGGGCGATCCGGTTGTAGTCTTCGTTGTGGCCGATCTGGTCTTCGTTCTCGCGGTGCGTGAGGCCTGCTGCCAAATTGCCCTCGCCCTTGATCGGCATGCGCTGGATCAACAGGCCCGCAGCCACCTGGTCATTGGCGCCCAGCACCAGGATGGTGTCCAGCTGCTCGGACTGCAGCATGTAGTGCTGCAACACGTCGGACAGGCGTTCCAGCTTCTCGTGGCGGTCGCCATACAGCGGCACCACGCCCTGGTAGGGCTGCTGGCCCGGGTGGCGGTCCTTGGGGTCGAGCGTGATCGCGCAGCGGCCGCCACCGCCCACATTCACCATCTGGCTCAGGGCTGCGCCCTCTGGCACCTCGCTGTTCACGGTCGCCGTGGCTCGCAGGCTCAGGTCCGACTGCACTTCGGCCACGGCGAGCTTTACGGGGCCATCGCCAAACACCTGCAACACCAGTGCGCCGTTGAACTTGATGTTGGACTGCATGAGCACACCGGCGGCGGCCATCTCGCCCAGCAACTCGCTCACGGGCGCAGGGTAGGCACCCGTGCTGGTGTTGCTGGCGCGGCGGCGCAGGATTTCGGTCCAGGCATCGGTCAGGCGCACGATCATGCCGCGCACGGGCAGGCCGTCGAAAAGAAACTTGTGGAGTTCAGACACGCAGGGGTTCCAGGAGAAAAGTGGACGGCAGCAACGAAAAATGGTTGCCGCCGCTCAGGCGAGCTTGTGCAGGCCGCTGTGATAGCGGCGCGCGTTGTCGATGTAGTGCTGGGCGCTCTGGCGCAGGCCTTCAATCTGCTCGGGGGTCAGTTCGCGCACTGCCTTGGCAGGGCTGCCGATGATCATGGAGCCATCCGGGAACTCCTTGCCCTCGGTCACCAGCGCGCCCGCGCCCACCAGGCAGTGCTTGCCGATCTTGGCGCCGTTGAGCACCACGGCGCCAATGCCGATGAGTGATTCGTCGCCGATGGTGCAGCCGTGCAGCATGACCTGGTGGCCCACCGTCACACGCTCACCCACCACCAGGGGCTTGCCGATGTCTGCATGCAAGACACTGGCATCCTGGATGTTGGAGCCAGCGCCGATGGTGATCGTCTCGGTATCGCCGCGGATCACCGTGCCGAACCAGACGCTGGCGTCTTCGCCCAGCACCACATTGCCCATCACTTGGGCACTGTCCGCCACCCAGGCCGATGCCGCCAACTGGGGCACCATGCCATCGAGTTCGTAAATCGCCATGCACCACTCCAAAAAAGAGGAAAGGCCAGCGTTTGCACAGGCCCAGGGAAGTCGCCAGACGTTACAAAGCGTGCGCCGTGTTCCGCATGGCAGGGCCTAGAATTGTAAGGATGGAGCTTCGCCACCGTGCACTGCAGGTCTTGTGCCTTGCAGACCCTGAACAAAAAGCGGCCGCAGCGCTTGACCTGCAAGCGCAATCAGCTACTCTTTCGATAGCAGAACAATCCCCCACTCCCCCATCCGACGCCAGTGCACTGCCTGGCCGTCCCGAGCGGCCGGAGTTGCTTCGCCATACCGACGTCGCCCGCCGTTCGCCGGCCACTCCACAGGGGCGCGCCATTCTGATCCACGCCATTGCGCACATCGAGTTCAACGCCATCAATCTGGCACTCGACGCGGTATGGCGCTTTGACGGCATGCCCCGCAGCTACTACACCGACTGGATGCTGGTCGCAGGGGAAGAGGCCCGGCACTTTCGCCTGTTGCGCGATCACCTGCGCCGCCAGGGCCATGACTATGGCGACTTCCCGGCCCACCAGGGCCTGTGGACGATGTGCGAGAAGACCCAGCACGACATCCTGGCCCGCATGGCGCTGGTGCCGCGCACCCTGGAGGCGCGCGGGCTGGACGCCACGCCGCAGATTCAGGCCAAGCTGCGCCAAGTGGGCACGCCCGATGCGCTGGCCGCCGTGGGTATTCTCGACACCATCCTGCGCGACGAGGTGGGCCATGTGGCCATCGGCAACCACTGGTACCGCTGGCTGTGCGAGCGCCAGGGGGTAGACCCTGAAGCCCACTATGACACCCTGGTCAAGCAGTACGAAGCCCCCCGCCTGAAACCCCCGTTCAACGAAGCCGCCCGCCGCAAGGCCGGGTTCACTGACAACGAGCTGCGCTGGCTCCAGCAGATCTGACATGGCTTGCGCAAAAAAAGGCTCCGTCAAGCGGCCAGTCCCAGGGCGAGAAGGCTGGCGCATCCCGATGTATGCAAGCCCTGTCTGAATTCCTGGTTACAGCGCGCGCCCGCAGCGGCTCCTACAATTTGCCGCGCCAGCCCCGCCCGCTGACACTGGCCCCTCTTTCTTCGATACTCCCTCCATGACTTCACCCACTGCCCCCGGCACTCCCACCGCACCGCCCTCCGGCAACCAGTCCTCGGTCGCCATGATCGCGCGGCAGGCCATCGTGAATGCGCAGCAGGTGGTGGTCGGCTATGAGCTGTTCAACCGCTCGCGCAGCGGCGCCGCACACACGGCCGCCACCGACGTGATCCTGGTCTTCACCGCCCTTTCGCACGCTGGCACTGAAGAGCTGGTGGGCAAAAAGCTCATCTTCGTGAACTGCACACATGAAAGCCTTTCCGGTGGCCACCTCGAACTCGTGGAGCCCGACAAGGTGGTGCTCGAAATTCCTCCACTGGGCCACACTGCGGCCGAAGAAGTCGCCACACGCCTGCCTATCTTGACCGAGCTGCGCGACCGGGGCTTTCACCTGGCGTTCAACCACACGGTGTTGCAGTCCGCGTATGCCCCGTGGCTGCCGCTGGCGGACTACATCAAGCTGGATCTTTCGGTGCTGGCGCCCGACCAGCTGGCCGTGCTGATCAGCTACGCCGGGCGCCACAGCCAGGCCGAACTGATCGCGGAAAAGGTGGAAACTGCTCAGCAGTACGACATGGTCTCCAGCCAGGGCGTGCAGATGTTCCAGGGCTACTGGTTCGCACGGCCCGCGCTGGTCGAGGCCAAGCTGCTGACCCCGTCACAGGCCAGCATCATTGAACTCATCAACCAGGTGCGCAAACAGGCCAGCACCGATGACATCGAAGAAACGCTCAAGAAAGATGCTGGCCTGGCCTTCAACCTGATGCGCCTGATCAACTCGGCAGGTTTTGGCCTGTCGCGCGAGATCACGTCTTTCCGCCAGGCCGTGATGCTCATGGGCCTGAAAAAACTGTTCCGCTGGGCAGCGCTGCTGCTCACTGCCTCGCGCACGGGCGGCACCCCATCGTCTGTGGGCCAGACCGCCGTGGTGCGGGGCCGCCTCATGGAACTGCTGGCGCTCGAAACCCTTCCGCCCGAAGAAGCCGACCAGGCCTTCGTCGTGGGCATCTTCTCGCTGCTGGACGTGATGCTGTCCATGCCCATGGAATCCGCGCTCGGCCTGCTCAACGTGCCTGAGCCCGTGGCGGCGGCGCTGCTGCGGCGCGAAGGCTTCCTGGGAGACCTGCTGACCCTGGCCGAAGCCTGCGAATCCAGCGACGATGTGGTGTTCGACCGCACGGCGGGCCTGCTGCACCTGACCAGCCAGCAGATCAACTTTGCGCACCTGCAAGCCCTGGCCTGGGCGGACCAACTCACCGACTGAAGCTCACATTGATTGATAGGCGCACGCCACGTGCAGGTCTAGAATCATTGCAGACCCCAGCACATCACTCCAGCAGACCCCATGTCGACCACACCTGAACAAGACGCCCCCGAAGCTGCATCTCCTGCGGTTGACCCTGTAGACGAGAACATCGCCATCATTGCGCGCCAGGCCATCGTGGACGAATCCCGCGCTGTCTATGGCTATGAGCTGTTTGACCGGTCCACCGCCTCCGACGCCCACACAGCGGCCAGCGACGCTGCCCTGCTGTTCAACGCCCTGTCGTACGCCGGCACCGAGGCCCTGGTCGGCAAGAAGACGGTGTTTATCAACTGCACGCACGACAGCCTCTCGGGCGGCCACCTGGAGCTGATCCACCCCGAAAAGGTGGTGCTGGAAGTCCCCCCTTTACCCGAAGGCGCCACGCCCGAGGAGATCGAAGGCCGCATTCCCACGCTGGAAGCCCTGCGCACGCGCGGTTTTCGCCTGGCATTCGACCAGCAGGCCCTCAAGCGCGCCTACACCAGCTGGTTGCCCATGGCCTCCTTCATCAAGCTCGACATGCAGGCCTTCAAGCCTGAACTGGCTGGGCCGCTGGTCAAGTTCTCCACCACCCACAGCAAGGCCACGCTGGTGGCCGAAAAGGTGGAAACCGCCGAACAGTACGAGCTGATGCGCGGCCTGGGCGTCAAGCTCTTCCAGGGCTACTGGTTTGCCCAGCCTTCGCTGGTGAAGGCCACCACCATCCGCCCCTCGCAGGCCACGATCATCCAGCTCATCAACCTGGTGCGCAAACAGGCCAGCACGGCCGAGATCGAAGATCTGCTCAAGAAAGACCCCACGCTGTCTTTCAACCTGCTGCGCTTCATCAACTCCTCCGGTTTTGGCCTGTCGTGCGAGATCACCTCGTTCCGCCATGCGGTGATGATCCTGGGCCTCAAGAAGCTGTTCCGCTGGGCGGCCTTGCTCATGACCACGTCCCGCGCCGGCGGCGCGCCCCCAGCCGTGGGCCAGACCGCCGTGGTGCGCGGCCGCCTGATGGAACTGCTGGCCGCCGAGCTGCTGCCACCCGAAGAATGTGACAACGCCTTTGTGGTGGGTGTGTTCTCGCTGCTGGACACCATGCTGGGGGTTCCGATTGAAAAGGCGCTCGAATCCGTGGCCCTGCCCGAGCCCGTGATGGACGCCCTGCTGCGCGGCACTGGTGTGTTCGCGCCCTTCCTGGAACTGACCAAGGCCTGCGAAAGCGGCGACGAAGTGGCCTTTGCCAAGAACGCCGATGCGCTGCACCTGTCCAACCGCCAGGTCAACTGGGCCCACCTGCAGGCACTGACCTGGGCCGAGAGCCTCAACGAAGACTGATTCGTCCCAGAAACACCTTTACCTGCACGGGCCCTGGTCATCCAGGGCCCGTGGTTTTTCAGGCGGTCATTGATTTCCCTGGATACCCGCCGCGCGGATGATGCGCGCGTTGTTCTCCGACTCCTGCGCAATCTGGCGCGCGAACTCGGCAGCCGTGCCGCCGGTCGGTACGTTGTCCGTGGCCTCGAGCTTGTTGCGGATGTCGGGCAGGGCCAGCGCCTTGTTCACCTCGGTATTGATGCGCTCCAGCACGGCCACAGGCGTCTGCGCTGGCGCATAGATGCCAAACAGCGAAGACAGGTTGGCAGCAGGCTGGCCTAGCTCTGCCAGCGTGGGCACCTGGGGCAGCGAGTCGAGCCGCGCTGGTGCGCCCACCGCCAGCGGCTTGAGCTTGCCCGCCTTGATGTGCTGCAGCACGGCAGGGCCCGCGTTGGTGGACAACACCTCGTACTGGCCGCCCAGCGCGTCGTTCATCTGCTGGCCGCCGCCCTTGTAGGGGACATGGGTGATCTGCACCTGGCTTTTGCCCATGATCTGCTCCAGCATGATGTGGCCCAGCGACGCCTGCCCCGAGGTCGCCCAGCGCACAGCCCGCGGCTTGGCCTGTGCGGTGGCGATGAGGTCCTTGAAATCCGCCGCCTTGCTGGCGGATGTGCCCAGCAGCAGCACGGGTGAATACATCACGCTCACGACCGGTGCAATGTCCTTTTGGGGATCGAACGGCGACTTGCCCAGGTGCGGATTGAGCGCCAGCGGGCTCACCGCCGCAAAGCCCAGGGTGTAGCCGTCGGGAGCCGCCTTGGCCACCGCGTCCACGCCCAGGCTGCCACTCGCACCGGCCTTGTTCTCGATGACCACGGGGGTGCCGAGCTGCACAGCCAGCTTGTCGGCCAGCGCTCGGGCCACCGTGTCGCTCACGCCGCCAGCGGGGTAGGCGACCACGATGCGAATGGGTTTGGCCGTAGGCCAGGCCTGCGCCATGGCCAAGGTGACGGTGCTCAGCAGCAACGCGCCGATAAATAGTTTTTTCATGAATGTTTCCTTGGGTGAAAGGGCGTGTATCCGCAGGGGCACCACAACCAGGGCGCCTGCGCTACCCGCGCGGATGGTGTTGCGCATGAAGCGATTTGAGCCGCTCGCGCGCCACGTGGGTGTAGATGGTGGTGGTGGAAATATCGGCGTGGCCCAGCAGCAACTGCACCACCCGCAAATCTGCACCGTGGTTGAGCAGATGCGTGGCAAACGCGTGCCGCAGCGTGTGGGGCGACAGTGGCACGGTGATGCCCGCCACCTGCGCCCATTTCTTCACGATGACCCAGAACATGACCCGCGTCATGCCGCTGCCCCGCTGGGTGACGAACAGGTCGTCTGTCTGCTGCCCGCCCAGGATGGCGCTGCGGCCTTCCTGCAGATAGCGGTCCAGCCACTGGCGGGCCACTTCGCCAAACGGCACGAGCCGCTCCTTGCTGCCCTTGCCCATGACCCGCAGCACACCTTCGTTCAGGCCCAGCTGAAAGGTCTTGAGCGTGACCAGCTCCGTCACGCGCAGGCCGCTGGCGTACATCAGCTCCAGCATGGTGCGGTCACGCAGCCCGAGCGGGTTGCCGACGTCTGGCGCATTCAGCAGGGCTTCCACCTGCGCCTGTGACAAGGTCTTGGGCACGCGCAGAGGCTGGCGCGCAGCCTGCAACCGCACCGTGGGGTCGACCGTGATGCGCCGCTCCCGCAGCGCCCAGTGAAAGTAGCGGCGCAGCACCGTGAGGCGCCGGTTGGCAGACGTAGCGCGGGTCTGCGCATGCCGGGCGGCGAAGTAACCCTGCAGATGGTGCTCGGCCGTGCCGTCCAACGCCTGCGGAGGCTGCTGGTCGGCCAGCCACTGCGCGTACAGCGTCAGGTCACGCCGGTAGGCGGCCAGCGTGTTGCGCGAAAGCCCGTCCTCCAGCCAGAGGGCGTCCACAAAGGTGTCGATGGCGGTCAGGCTGGTGGCAAGCATGCAAAAAACGATAGCACGTAAAAAAGCCGCCCGTGGCAACGGGCGGCTTTGACTGAGAAGTATGGAATACGGCGCTTGCTTATTCCAGCGTCAGCTTCTGCTTGGCGACCACCTGCTTGTAGACCGCGAACTCGGCCTTGATCTGCTCGGCAAACTGCTCGGGCGTGTTGCCCACCACGATGGAGCCGGTGTCTTCGATGCGCTTCTTCACGGCCGGGTCTTGCAGTGCGGTGCGCACGGCGGCGTTGATTTTGTCAACGATGTCCTTGGGCAGTCCCTTGGGGCCCAGGATGCCGTAGTAGGCCATGCGGTTCACGGGCTCCAGGCCCAGTTCCTTGAACGTGGGCACATTGGGCAGTGCGGCAACGCGCTGTGGCGCGGCCACAGCGATGGCCACGAGGCGGTTGTCCTTGATGAAGGGCAGCGCGGATGGAATGTTGTCAAAGATGATCGGCACCTGGCCGGCCACGGTGTCGTTCAGCGCCGGGCCCGCACCGCGGTAGGGGATGTGCGTGACGAAGGTGTTGGACAGGCTCTTGTACAGCTCCATCTGCAGGTGGCCAATGCCGCCCGTGCCCGACGATGCATACGAGTACTTGCCGGGGTTCTTCTGCACTTCGGCCACAAACGACTTGTAGTCCTTGGCGGGGAAGCTGGGGTTCACGGCAATCAGATTGGGCGTGGCCGCAATGTTGATGATGGGCGTGAAGTCCGTCAGCGGGTTGTACGGGGTCTTGGGGTTGATGGCGGGGTTGGCGGCCGTGGTGGACACGGTAGCCACGCCCAGCGTGTAGCCGTCTGGGGCCGAGCGTGCCGTTTCTGCCGCACCCACGATGCCGCCGCCACCGGCCTTGTTCTCCACGATCACGCTCTGGCCCAGGGCCTTGCCCAGCGGGTCGGCGATCACGCGCGCAATGATGTCGGTGGTGCCACCGGGTGCAAACGGCACCTGCAGCTTAATCACCTTGTTGGGGTAGCCCTGGGCGGCTGCGGTGCCTGCGGCGGCAG
Source organism: Acidovorax facilis (assembly GCF_050626955.1). NCBI lineage: Bacteria > Pseudomonadati > Pseudomonadota > Betaproteobacteria > Burkholderiales > Comamonadaceae > Acidovorax > Acidovorax facilis. Next base: position 882,445 of record NZ_CP192460.1, on the reverse strand, counting down.
CCAGTACGGTCAGCGCGAGCCATTGACGACGATGCATGGAGTTCTCCTTCGAGCGGGGGTAACAAACAGCGCTGATGGTATGCGCAATGGCTGCCTTGGAGCCCTGCGGATTCCACATAAGGGCTAACCCGCAGAGACTGACACGGATCAAGTATTCTCGGCACGTGAATTACGCCCAGCTCCTGATCCCGGACTTCTCCCTCATCCTCTGCGGATACCTCATCTGCCGGTACACCGCCCTCAACCGCTCGGTATGGCAACCCGTGGAGAGCCTGGTGTACTACCTGCTGTTCCCTGTGCTGTTGTTCCAGTCCATCGTCAAGAGCCCGGTGGACATCGGCGCCGCGTCGGGCCTGATCGCTGCGGGTTTGACCATGGGTGTCACGGGCATTGCACTGGCCTACAGCCTGCCGCACTGGCCGTGGCTGGGCAAACACATCGACGCACGCGACCACGCTGCCAGTGCGCAGGTGGCGTTCCGCTTCAACTCGTTCATTGGCCTGGCCATTGCCGAGCGCCTGGCGGGCGCTGAGGGCTTGCTGATGATTGCCGTGCTGATCGGCGTGTGCGTGCCGCTGTTCAACGTGGCGGCCGTGTGGCCCATGGCGCGGCATGGCCAGCACAGCTTTGCGCGCGAGCTGGTGCGCAACCCGCTCATCGTCGCCACGGTGTCGGGCCTGGTGGCCAACCTGCTGGGCTTTCAGATTCCGGAATGGGCCAGCCCCACGGTCAGCCGCATCAGTGCGGCGTCGCTCGCGCTGGGGCTGATGGCGGCGGGCGCAGGCCTGCAGTTTGGCCTGCTCTCGCGCGGCAAGGCCCTGAGCGTGGCGGTGTTGTCCATCCGGCACCTGGTGCAGCCCCTGCTGGCGTTTGCGATGGCCCGGCTGTTTGGGCTCAATGCCGTGCAGACCACCATGCTGCTCGCTTTCTCGGCCCTGCCCACTGCCTCTACCTGCTATGTGCTGGCAGCGCGCATGGGCTACAACGGGCCGTATGTGGCGGGGCTGGTGACGCTCTCCACATTGCTGGGCATGGTCAGCCTGCCGTTTGCGCTGGGGTTTCTCCGATGACCGATTCCCGCAGAGCCCTGGGTTCCGACGCCTTGGCAAGCCGCCGCGCGTTGATGGCAAGCCTGGGGGCACTGGCGCTTGTGCCGTTGGTGGGCTGCGGGCGCAAAACCCCGCGCGCGCAATCGTTGCCGCCCGATGCCACCGTGCTGGCCCTGGGCGACTCGCTGACATCGGGCGTGGGTGCCTCGGCCGACACCGCCTACCCGGCCGTGCTGGCACGCCTGACAGGCTGGAAGGTGGTCAATGGTGGCATTTCGGGTGACACCTCGGGCGATGCGCTGGCACGCCTGCCGGGGTTGCTGCAAAAGCACAAGCCGGCGTTGGTGATCGTGAGCATTGGCGGCAACGACTTTCTGCGCCGCCAGAGCGCCACCGGCACCCGCAGCAACATCCGCCAGATCTGCGCCGATGCTCAGGCCAGCGGCGCACAGGTGCTGCTGGTGGCGGTGCCCGAGCTGACGATGCTGGCGGCGGTAGGCCGCCTGAGCGACCACGCGATGTACGAAGAGATCGCCGGCGAACTGAAAGTGCCGCTGCACAGCAAAGGCTGGTCGGGTGTACTGGGGCAGGAGCGGCTGCGGGCGGACCAGATCCATGCCAATGCTGCGGGGTATGAAGAATTTACCCAGGGGCTGGTGTTGACCCTCAAAGACACAGGTTTGCTGGCGCGGTAGCCGCAAGAGCAAAAGCAACACGCCCCAGCAAAGCTGGCACCAATGCTCTTATTTTGATAGCTGTTTGCGCTTATCCATCAAGCGCTAGGTGCCAATTTCACTCAAAATTCAGCGCCCAGACCACATGTTCGCGCACCAGCTCGCTGGTGTCGTCGGCGCGGGACTGCAATGCCGCACGCACCGCCTCGTCGCCCGTCGCCCGCAGCGCATTGCCCAGCGCCACAGCCACATTGCGCAGCCAGCGCTCGTGGCCAATGCGGCGGATGGGGCCGCCTTCGGTCATGCGCAAAAAGGTCGGCTCGTCCCACGAAAACAAGTGCACCAGCTGCTGGCCCGCCAGGCCCTTGCGCTCGTCAAAGTCCGGCAGGCGGCTCACCTGGGCAAACTTGTTCCAGGGGCAAATCAGCTGGCAGTCGTCGCAGCCATAGATGCGGTTGCCCATCAGCGGGCGCAGTTCCACGGGGATGGGCCCGGCGTGTTCGATGGTGAGGTACGAGATGCAGCGCCGCGCATCAACGCGGTGCGGCGCAATGATGGCCTGCGTGGGGCACACGTCAATGCACGCGCTGCAGCTGCCGCAATGCGCGGTGACGGGCGCGCTTTCGGGCAGGGCCATGTCCACATAGATCTCGCCGAGGAAGAACATCGACCCCGCCTCGCGGTTGAGCACCAGTGTGTGTTTGCCGCGCCAGCCCTGCCCGCTGCGCGCGGCCAGCTCCGCTTCCAGCACGGGGGCCGAGTCGGTGAACACGCGGTGGCCAAACGGTCCAATCGCCTCGGCGATGCGGTCGCTGAGTTTTTGCAGGCGCGCGCGCAGCACCTTGTGATAATCCCGGCCCCGGGCGTAGACCGAGACGATGCCCTCCCGCGGGCGCTGCAGGCGCGAAAGCTCCGCCGTCTGCCAGCCTTCGGGCGCGTCCATGGCGGTATCGCGCGGCAAGTAATCCATGCGCGCCGTGATCACGCTCACGGTGCCGGGCACCAGTTCGGCCGGGCGCGCACGCTTCATGCCGTGGGATGCCATGTAATGCATGTCACCATGGAAGCCCTGTGCCAGCCAGGCCTCAAGCCCGGGCTCTGCCGCAGACAAGTCCACCCCCGCCACGCCGATTTGGGAAAATCCCAGCTCGCGGGCCCACTCCTGCATTTGAGGAACGAGTTGACTGTTGCACCACATACCGGCCAGATTGTAGAAAGCGGCAACCATGCTGCTGCCGAAACTGCGCGCCATTTCACCTGGCACAGCGAGGACGACACCACCGCCTTCGCGCAGCGCCTTGCCGCGCAGCCCCTGCTGGCCAATGCCTTTGTAACCCTGCACGGCGACCTGGGCGCGGGCAAGACCACGCTGGTGCGCCACCTGCTGCGCGCGCTGGGCGTAGAGGGCCGCATCAAGAGCCCCACCTACGCCGTGGTGGAGCCACACGAGGCCCCGGGCCTCGCCATCTGGCACTTTGACTTCTACCGCTTTGACGACCCGCGCGAGTGGGAGGATGCGGGTTTCAGGGACATTTTTGCCAACCCCGGTCTCAAGGTGGCAGAATGGCCGGAAAAGGCTGCAGCGCTTACCCCGCTTGCGGACCTTGCTATCCACATTGAAGCAATCGACGACACCGAAAGGAAAGTCACCGTGCACGCCCATACCCCCATCGGGCGTGCCTTGCTGCAAGCACTCTGAGACGCCGTGAACGAACCCACCCTGCCCGCTCATCCCCCCGCTGCCCCCCTGCCCTCGCGCCGCGCTGTGCTGCAGGCAGGCAGCCTGGTGCTGTTGCTGGGCACGCAGCAGATTGCACGCGGCGCCACCATCCTGGCCGTGCGCGTGTGGCCCGCCCCCGAGTATTCGCGCGTGACCATCGAATCCGACGGTGCGCTGGTGGCCAAGCAGTTTTTCGTGACCACCCCGCCCCGGCTGGCGGTGGATATCGAGGGCATTGACCTGAGCCCCGAGCTGCGCGAGCTGGTGGCCAAGGTCAAGCCCGACGACCCCAACATCGCTGGCATCCGCGTGGGCCAGAATGCGCCCGGTGTGGTACGTCTGGTGGTCGACCTGAAACAGGCGGCCATGCCCCAGGTGTTCACGCTGCCCCCCGTGGCGGCCTACCAGCACCGGCTCGTGTTTGACCTGTACCCCGCCGCACCGGTGGACCCGCTGGAGGCGCTGATTGCCGAACGCCTGCGCGAGGCCCCCGCCAAGCCCGCCCCCGCACCCAATCCGCCGCTGACGGCCGCTGCTGCGGCCAACGCCGCCGCAGCGCGCGCCCCCACAGCGCCCGAGCACGACCCGCTGGGCGACCTGATTGCGCAGCGCAGCCAGCGCCCTGGCCCGCCCGAGCCCCCACCCATGGTGGCCACCGCGCCGCCACCGCCAGAACCCGCGCGCCCCGGCAACCGAGCCACATCCACCCAGACGGACCGCATCATCATCGTGGCGCTGGACCCTGGCCACGGCGGCGAAGACCCCGGCGCCATCGGCCCTGCAGGCACGCGCGAAAAAGACGTAGTACTGCGCGTGGCGCACCTGCTGCGCGACCGCATCAACGCCACCACCGTGGGCGGCAACCCCATGCGCGCCTACCTGACGCGCGACGGCGATTACTTTGTGCCCCTGGGCACCCGCGTGCAAAAGGCCCGGCGCGTGCAGGCCGACCTGTTCGTCAGCATCCACGCCGACGCGTTCACCACCCCCGCCGCCAGGGGCGCCAGCGTGTTTGCGCTGAGCCAGGGTGGCGCCTCCAGCACGGCTGCCCGCTGGCTGGCCAACAAGGAAAACCAGGCCGACCTGGTGGGCGGGATCAACGTGCAGTCCAAAGACCAGCACGTGCAGCGCGCGCTGCTGGACATGAGCACCACCGCACAGATCAACGACAGCCTGAAGCTGGGCACCGTGCTGCTGGGCGAGATCGGCGGCATGGCCAAGCTGCACAAGCCCCGCGTGGAGCAGGCAGGTTTTGCAGTGCTGAAGGCGCCCGATATTCCGAGCGTATTGGTCGAAACCGCCTTTATCAGCAACCCCGAAGAAGAAAAGCGCCTGCGCAGCAGTGCCTACCAGGAACAACTGGCCGATGCGCTGATGCGCGGCATCACGCGTTACTTTGCCAAGAACCCGCCGCTGGCCCGCAGCCGGTCGGTGTAAGAACCTGTTCAAGACACCCCAATGGTGACTCCCCCGCCTTGCGCGGGCCGCGAAGTGCAGGCACAGTAGCCTTCATCGTCCCAGCCTGGCGCGCACCGCGCACCGGCAGGAAAGGAGGAATGCCATGGCACTACCCCACGCCCAATCCGGCCAGATCGTCAGCATGCGCCCCCTGGGCGACCGTTTGCCCGAAACCGTCACCACCGCCATCCTCAAAGCAGGTCAGCTTGAAGTGATACGCGTGGTGCTGCCGGTGGGCAAATCCATGAAAGAACACCAGACCCCCGGCGAGGGCACCGTGTTGTGCATTGAAGGCATGGTGGAATTTGTCAGCGAGCACGGCGTTCAGCAACTGCGCGCGGGCGATTTTGTGCACCTTGCGCCCCGCGCACTGCACTCGCTCAAAGCCGTGGAGGATGCATCGCTGCTGGTCACCATGTGCCTCAAGCCTACCCAAGCAGCATAGGCCCATCAGCGGATCAGTGTCCGCTCAGCGCCCCAGCCGGAACACGCTCACAATTTCGGCCAGCTTGGCAGCCTGGTGCTTGAGGCTGTCGGCCGCTGCGGCGCTCTGCTCCACGAGCGCCGCGTTCTGCTGCGTGACCTGGTCGAGCTGTGTGACGGCCTCGCCCACCTGACTGATGCCGATGGTCTGCTCGCCCGTCGCACTCGATATTTCGCCGATCAGGTCACTCACACGTTTGACCTGGGCGACGATGTCTTCGATGCTCTGCCCCGCGTTGCCGACCAGGTGCGTACCAGCATCCACCTTCTCCACACTGGCACCAATCAGGGCCTTGATCTCCTTGGCAGCCTCGGCACTGCGCTGGGCCAAATTGCGCACCTCGCTGGCCACCACGGCAAAACCCCGGCCCTGCTCGCCCGCGCGGGCGGCTTCCACAGCGGCATTGAGCGCCAGGATGTTGGTCTGGAACGCGATGCCATCTATCACCGCAATGATGTCGGTGATCTTGCGCGATGCGGCCGAAATGTCCTGCATCGTGGCCACCACCTGGCCCACCACCTCGCCACCCTTCACGGCCGCAGCCGATGCGGTGCCCGCCAGCACGGCAGCGCGCTGGGCAGTGTCGGCATTGTTCTTCACGGTGCTGGTGATCTCCTCCATCGAGGCTGCGGTTTGCTCCAGGTTGCTGGCCTGCTCCTCGGTGCGCTGGCTCAGGTCGGCATTGCCCGAGGCGATTTCGCTGGAGCCGGTGGCAATGCTGTCGCTGCTGTGGCGCACATCGCCCACGATGCGCACCAGCGAGGTCTGCATGGCCTCCATCGCCCGCATCATCTCGGCCACCTCGCCCCGCCCGCTGGCATGGATGGGCTGCGACAGATCACCCTCGCCAATGCGCTGGGCGACGGCGCTCACTTCCCCCAGCGAGCGGCGGATGCGCTGTACCACCACCCACGACAACACCGCCAGCAGCGCCAGCCCCGCCACACCCGCCACCAACACGGTCATGCGGTAGGACTGGATCAAGCCCGCCGCCTCGGCCGCCTGCTCGGCCGAGCGTTGCACCTGGTAGTTCACCATCTTGTCGGCCACGGCGTTGTACTTGTCCAGCACCGGGGCAAAGCTGCCCAGCGCATAGGCGCGCGCCTGGGCCATGTCGCCCGCCTTCTTCAGCGCGAGCGACTTGTCGCGCGTCTCCAGGTAAGACTTGCGGATGGTGGCCAATTCCTCCTGGATGAGCAGCCCCTGCGGGCTGTTTTCCAGCTCGGTGTAGCGCTTTTGCACCTTGCTGGTGTCAGCGGTGGTGGCCGCCACCACGTCCTTGAAGTAGTTCTGCAGGTCATCGCCCTCCGTCTGGACGATGGAAAACACCCGCGTGGAGTTGACGGCAATGTTGCTGCGCCAGCGCAGTGCCAGCTGCAGCCGCTCGACCTGCTCGGTGGCCAGGCGGTCTACCGTATTGCCCAGGGTCTGCACCCGCACCAGGCTCAGGACCAGGATGAGCACCAGCGCAAAAACAGCCACCCCCACAATCAATCCAATCTGTTGCGCAACCGTCAGCTGCGCACCCATCCCCCGTGGTTGCTGGTCCATGGTGTCCCCTTTTGTAGATGTATGTGATGGGTTTGCAGAGAGAAGAAATGATCTTCCTGCGCCCGCCCGTTGGCAACCACCCCACGGGCCACGTAAACCCTGATCACCGGCCTCTGGCCCATGGGCCAAGGACGCCTTACGGCCAAACGCAGCGCCCGCCCCGCACGAGGCCCCATGTCCTACAGACGCTTGCCACAGCTGCCTACGCCGGGCCCCAGCCGCCGGATTGATAGTGAAGCCACAGGTCGAGCCCCAACGCACCCGCTGCAGGGACCCCAGGCCTGACTCCATTCATAAAGGACTCCTGCCATGAAAATCCGTCACATCCTTCTTGCCACCACCTGCACTGCAGCCCTTGCTCTGGGTGGTTGCGCTTCCAATCCGTCGGGCGCCCAGGTGGGCACCGGTGTAGGCGCCGTGGTCGGCGGTGTAGCCGGCAACGCTGTCTTTGGCGGCCCCGTGGGCACCATTGGCGGCGCGGCGGCCGGTGCCCTCATCGGCCATGAGATCGGCGAAGACCGCGATCAACGCAAGCCCTACCGCCGTTAATTCCACCCTCTGTGCCTGACCCTCTGGGAATCAGGCATAAAAATAGCTGCTAGCGCTTATTTTGTAGCGCCAGCAGCTATATTTTTTTAGCATTTGCAATTGATAAATCAGGCCGCCTTGGCCTGCCGCCCAGCCCGCCAGGCGCCAAAAATCGCGATCAGGCCGGGCACAAAAATCATCGCCCAGATGATCTTGTCCAGGTTCTCCTTGACCCAGGCAAAGTTGCCAAAGAAGTAGCCAGCGGAGCAAATGCCCAGCACCCAGATGAGTGCCCCGGCCACGTTGAACGCTGTGAACTTGGCACGGCTCATCTCGGCCACGCCCGCCACAAAGGGCGCAAACGTGCGGATGAATGGCATGAAACGCGCGAGGATGATGGTGATGCCCCCATAGCGCTCGTAAAAATCGTGCGCCTGGTTGAAGGCCCGGCGGTTGAACCAGCGCGAGTCCTCCCACTGGAACACCTTGGGGCCAAAGAAGCGGCCAATCGAATAGTTGCACTGGTCCCCCAGAATGGCCGCCGCGATGAGCACCGCGCAGGCCAGCGGAAAACTCATCATCCCCGCGCCGCAGAGCGCGCCCACGATGAACAGCAGTGAGTCACCGGGCAAAAACGGCATGACCACCACACCGGTTTCGACGAACACGATCAGGAACAACAGCGCATACACCCAGGCGCCATAGGTTTGCACAAAGGCTTCGAGGTACTTGTCGACATGCAGGATGAAGTCGATCAGAAAGGTCACCAGTTCCATGGGGTAGCCGGTGGGGGCACCGGACGCAAAAAAGTTGCGGGCATTATCCCCATCGGCCAATAGGCACCGGCCGATACCCCTGCGCGGCCCCCGCCCTAAAATTGGCCGGGTGAACGACACCACCCCCACCCTTGCAGCGGCGCAGCCTGCCTCTTTCACCCCCCTCAACACCCGCCGCCCCATCCGCGACCTGCCGGACGAGCTGATCAGCCAGATCGCCGCCGGTGAGGTGGTGGAACGCCCCGCCTCGGTGGTGCGCGAGCTGGTGGACAACGCGCTGGATGCAGGCGCCACGCAAATCACCGTGCGCCTGTCGGCCGGCGGCGTGCGCCTGATCACCGTGGAAGACGACGGCGGCGGCATTCCACACGAAGAGCTGCCCGTGGCCCTGCGCCGCCACGCCACCAGCAAGATCACCAACCTGAACGACCTGGAAACCGTGGCCACCATGGGCTTTCGGGGCGAGGCGCTGGCTGCGATTGCCTCGGTATCGGAGATGTCGCTGCTCTCCCGCCCCATCGCCCAGTCCAACGCCTTTTTGCTGGACGCCCGCAGCGGCGAGCTGCGCCCCGCCGCGCGCAGCACCGGCACCACCGTGGAGGTGAAGGAGCTGTTCTTCTCCACCCCCGCGCGCCGCAAGTTCCTGAAGACCGACGCCACCGAGCTGGCGCACTGCATCGAATCGGTGCGCCGGCACGCGCTGGCCCGGCCCGATGTGGGATTTGCCATCTGGCACGAAGGCAAGCTGGTGGAGCAGTGGCGCGCCACCTTCGTGCCTGGCCAGGGGGATGCACAAGATGCGCTGGCCCGCCGCCTGTCGGACGTGCTGGGCGAAGACTTCGTCACCCAGTCCGTCGCCGTGCAGCACCGCGTGGGCCCCGTCATCGTGACCGGCCGCGCAGGCCTGCCCGACGCTGCCCGCTCGCGCCCCGACCACCAGTATTGCTACGTCAACGGGCGCTTCGTGCGCGACAAGGTGCTGACGCACGCCGCCCGGAGCGCGTATGAAGACGTGCTGCACGGCCACAAGCAGCCCATCTACGCGCTGTATGTCGAGATCGACCCGGCGCGCGTGGACGTGAACGTGCACCCCACCAAGATCGAAGTGCGCTTCAGAGACAGCCGCGAGGTGCACCAGGCCCTGCGCCACGCCGTGGAGAACGCGCTGGCAGCGCCCCGCGCCGCAGCGCTGGCGGCGGCTGCAGGGGCTGCCGCTTCAGCAGACACGGGCTCCACGGCACAGGCCCCCATTGAGAATTTCAAGCCAAATCAGCCTCTAGCGCTTAACAGACAAGCGCAAGCAGCTATCAAATTTGAAGAACGTGGCCACCATGTGGCGGACCTGCAGGCGCTGTGGGGACCAAGGAAAGAGGACGTAGCCACACCGTCTGCAGAGCTCACCGCACCGCTGGTGAACTGGGGCGCTGCGGCCAACACCGGCGAGGCAGATGCCACGCCGCAGCCCGTGACGCCCACGTCATTCACCCCCCCTGCTGCGGCCTGGGCCAACAACAGCACCGCGAAAGAAACCACCTGGCCCCAGGGCCAGGGCGGCAACGACACCGCCTGGCCGCTGGGCAAGGCCGTGGCCCAACTCCACGGGGTCTACATCCTGGCCGAAAACGCCCAGGGCATGGTCATCGTGGACATGCACGCCGCACACGAACGCATCGTCTACGAACGCCTCAAGTCCCAGGTGGACAGCGGCGCCCGAATTGCCAGCCAGCCCCTGCTGATCCCCGCCACCTTTGCCGCCACCCCGCAAGAGGTCGCCACCGCCGAAGAATCGGCCGAGGTATTGGCCACGCTGGGCATGGAAGTCGTGCCGTTCTCCCCCAAGACCCTGGCCGTGCGCGCCGTGCCCACCACGCTGGCCCAGGGCGACCCCGTGGAACTGGCCCGCAGCGTGCTGGCCGAACTGGCCGCCCACGACGCCACCACCGTGGTGCAACGCGCGCGCAACGAAATCCTGGGCACCATGGCCTGCCACGGCGCCGTGCGCGCCAACCGCAAGCTCACCATCGACGAGATGAATGCGCTGCTGCGGCAGATGGAAACCACGGACCGCAGCGACCAGTGCAACCACGGACGGCCAACGTGGCGGCAGCTCAGCATGAAGGAACTGGACGCGCTGTTCCTGCGGGGCCGGTAAGGTACCCGCAAAAAGATCGGCCCGAGGGCCGATGGTCCACCTGCACATCAAGCCCAGGAGCCGCCACAACCGGCACAGCCCCAGGCCAGTGCACCCGTGGAACCGGCTTTGCTGGCCCACCGGGTACGCGCCCCCCCTTGGGGGGAAGGCGCGCCGGGCCTCAGTGGGCTTCAGTTATCCCGCGCCGCCTTGGCATGGTCCGGGAAGTCGCTGAACACGCCATCCACGCCCAGTTGATAGAACAGCTTGTATTCCGCCTTGGGATCGCCCTTGAAGTCCGACGCCAGGCGCTTGGCCTCGCTGCGGAAGGTGTAGGGGTGCACCAGCAGGCCTGCGGCGTGGGCGTTTTTCACCACGTCGGTGGCGGGCATCATCACGCGGTCGCGTTCGTCGATCTTGCCGTCGCCATTGAGGTCGTCGGCCTTGCCGTCCTTGTTGGCGTCCACCTGCTTGGAGGGGATCAGGTAGGGCTTCCAGGGGCCGATGCCGTCGGCGTAGGTCTTCACTTCCTTCAGGCCCGCAGGCGTGAGCAGGCTGGCGAAGGTGCGCGTGTCTCCCGCCACGGCAAAGTCGTACGGTTTGTCGTAGGGGGCGGTCAGGTCCATGCTGCCGTCGGGGTTCACGTCGTTCGCGTCCACCAGTTGCACCAGGCGGATCTGGGTCTTGGTGCGCAGGTACTTGAGGTTGGAGACCTCAAACGACTGCACGATGACCGGCGAGCTCTTGGCGGTGTAGCTGTACTTGGCCAGGATGGTGAGGAGGCGGTCTTCGAGTGGCAGGCCCAGGCGGACGTGGTAGGTGGGGTGCTTGGTTTCGGGGTACACACCCACGGTGCGGCCCGCCTTGGCGCCTTCGCTCTTGGCCAGGTCCAGCACCTCTTCCAGCGTGGGGATCTGGTACTTGCCGTTGTGCGACTGGTCGCGGTCGGCCAGGGGCTGGATGGCGCGCAGGGTCTTGATTTCGGCCAGGGTGAAGTCCGAGGCGAACCAGCCTTCTTCTTCCACGCCGTCGACCACTTTCTTGGTCTTGCGGCTGGCAAATTCGGCGCGGGTGGACACATCGGTGGTGCCGGTGATGTTGGGCTCGTGGCGTGCAATCAGCGCACCGTCCTTGGTGGCGACCAGGTCAGGCTCGATGAAATCGGCGCCCATCTCGATGGCCCGCTTGTAGCCTTCGAGCGTGTGGTCCGGCAGGTAGCCCGCGGCACCCCGGTGGCCAATCACCAGGGGCTTGTCGCCACTCAAAGTGGGATAGGGGTTGTCATCGCTGCCACCGCAAGCAGCCAGCGTGGCCACCAGGGCCAGCGCACCCAACTTAGCACCGGAAATGTGCATGCTCTTCTCCTCGTTGTGTTTAGAACCGCCGAACTGTGGGCGCCCCCTGTGACAAGGCGATGACGCCCGTTTTGCGAATGGATGACAGCTTCACCGCACCATCCAAACGCACCAAAAAGTGGCAATCACCCTGCCACATTCCCCACCATTGTGCAGAGTCATGCGCATAAACGTATAACTTTTAGACATAATTCGATGTTGCAGCGCGCCATGGCGTGCCACCGCCCCTTGATCTTCAGAAAGTTTTTTGAAATATGAAACACGCGTCCGCAGGCAGCTTCCTCTCACACGTCGCCCTTCGCAACCCAGGACAGCCCGAGTTTCTGCAAGCTGTCACCGAGGTGATGGAAAGCCTGTGGCCCTTCATTGAAGAACACCCCCGCTACGCCGAGCACGGCCTGCTGGAGCGCCTGGTGGAGCCCGAGCGCATCGTCATGTTCCGCGTGTCGTGGGTGGACGACCACGGCAGCGTGCAGGTCAACCGGGGCTACCGCATTCAGCACAGCATGGCGATTGGCCCGTACAAGGGTGGCATCCGGTTCCATCCGTCGGTCAACCTGTCGGTGCTGAAGTTTCTGGCGTTTGAGCAGACCTTCAAGAACGCTCTGACCACCCTGCCCATGGGCGGCGGCAAGGGCGGCAGCGACTTTGACCCCAAGGGCAAGAGCCCGGGAGAAGTCATGCGCTTTTGCCAGGCCTTTGTGTCCGAGCTGTTCCGCCACGTGGGGGCCGACACGGACGTGCCAGCGGGCGACATCGGCGTGGGCGGCCGCGAGGTGGGCTTCATGGCCGGCATGATGAAAAAGCTCAGCAACCGGGCCGACTGCGTGTTCACCGGCAAGGGGCTGTCGTTTGGCGGCTCGCTGGTGCGCCCCGAAGCCACGGGCTACGGCACGGTGTACTTTGCGCAGGAAATGCTCAAGTCCAAAGGCCGCTCGCTGGATGGTTTGCGTGTGTCGGTTTCCGGTTCGGGCAACGTCGCGCAATACGCCGTCGAAAAGGCCATGGAACTGGGTGCCAAGGTGGTCACGGTCTCGGATTCGAGCGGCACCATCGTGGACGAAGACGGCTTCACCCCTGCCAAGCTGGCCGAACTCATGGAAGTGAAGAACCATCTGTATGGCCGCGTGAGCGACTACGCAGCCCGCACCGGCGCCACCTTTGAAGCCGGGGTACGCCCTTGGCATGTACCAGTGGATGTGGCCCTGCCCTGCGCCACCCAGAATGAGCTGGACGCGAACGACGCGGCGGTGCTGATCAAGAACGGCGTGGTCTGCGTGGCCGAGGGCGCCAACATGCCGTCGACCATCGACGCAGCCAAGGCGTTTGAGGCTGCGGGCGTGCTCTATGCCCCGGGCAAGGCCAGCAACGCAGGCGGTGTGGCCACATCGGGTCTGGAGATGAGCCAGAACGCCGCGCGCCTGTCCTGGCCGCGCGAAGAGGTGGACGCGCGCCTGCTGCAGATCATGCAGGGCATCCACGCTGCCTGCCTGCATTACGGCAAACGCGGCGATGGCACCGTGAGCTATGTGGACGGCGCCAACATCGCCGGTTTTGTGAAAGTGGCCGACGCCATGCTGGCGCAGGGCGTGGTGTAACCCCGGTTCCGAAGGCAAGGCAACCGAAGATGGGACAAGAAGGCGCGTTGCCCGCCATTTCGCTCGATTTGCAGGAAACGGGCACAAACCCTGCTTCGCCGGTCAGAACTTTCTGACGCGAAGCCGAGTCTGTCTCCACCATGAAGCGCACCCCCCTCCTGGTTACCCTGACCTTGGCCATCGCCGTGACGGCGGGCTGCGCCACCCTCGACGCCAAGCAGCGCGAATGGATCTTCCAGCCCAGCGACCGCAGCTGGGGCGGTGCACAGTCCACGGCGGACATGCAGGATGTCTGGATCAACTTCCAGTCCGACGCCAGCGGCAAGGCCGAGCGCCTGCATGGCCTGTGGCTGGCCCATGAGCGCGCCGATGCGCCCGTGCTGCTCTATTTGCACGGTGCACGCTGGAACGTGGCGGGCTCGTCGGGCCGCATCCGGCGCATGCAGGAGCTGGGCTTTTCGGTGCTGGCCATCGACTACCGGGGCTTCGGCCAAAGCAGCGCCGGGCTGCCGTCCGAGGCGACCGCCAGCGAAGATGCCCGCGCCGCGTGGGACTGGCTGGCCCAGCAGCAACCCGGCAAGCCCCGCTACATCTTCGGCCACTCGCTGGGCGGCGCCATTGCCATCGACCTGGCCCGCCAGGTGTCTGACGAACAGGGCACCATGGTGGAAGGCACGTTCACCAGCATCCCCGATGTGGTCAGCACCTTCAAGTGGGGCTGGTTGCCGGTGTCGGGCCTGATCACGCAGCGATTTGAATCCGTCCGCAAGGTGGCCGAGATCGGATCGCCCCTGCTGGTGGTGCACGGCAGCCAGGACAGCCTGATCCAGCCCGCCCTGGGCCGCAAGCTCTTCGAGGCGGCGCAGGAACCCAAGCAGTTTGTGCTGGTGGAAGGCGGGTCGCACCACAACACCAACTCGGTAGGGCAACCAGCGTATCGGCAAGCCATGGCATCGCTGTTCAAGCTGAGGTAGAGACACCCCCCTGAGGCGCTGCGCGCCTTCCCCCCGCTCTCGCAGCGCTGCGCGCTGTGGGCAGGGGGACGCAGCCCTCGCTGCGGGGCGGCCCTTGCTCGGCTGGCCTGGCCTGGGCCGCGCCGGTATCGAAGGCCCTGTCTGGTACGCTCCAGCGGTTATGTCCGCTCCCTCAACCGCAGCTGCTGGCGCTGCTCCCCCTGCCTCCATCAACCCAGGCATGGCCATCCTGGTGCTGGCCATGCTGCTCTCCATTCAGCCCGTCACCACTGACCTGTACCTGCCCGCATTGCCCGCCCTCACGCGCAGCCTGGGCGCTCAGATGGCCGCGGCACAGCTCACGCTCAGCGGGCTGCTGCTGGCGTTTGGCTGCTCGCAAATGGTGTGGGGGCCGTTGTCAGACCGCTTTGGCCGCCGCCCCATCCTTCTGGCGGGGCTGGGCATCTACACCGTAGCTTCGCTGGGTAGCGCCTTTGCGCCCACCATGACACTGCTCATCGTGTGGCGCATTGCCCAGGGTGCCGCCATGGGCGCGGTGGTGATGTGTGCCCGGGCCATCGTGCGCGACCTGTACACCCCGCTCGATGGCGCGCGCGCCATGTCCAAGGCACTCACCGGGCTCGGGATTGTGGCCTGCATCTGCGCACCACTGGGTGGGGTGCTGAGCGAGTGGCTGGGCTGGCGCGCGGCGCTGATGGCGCTCACGGTGTATGCCGTGGCCACGCTGGCACTGGTGGCGCTGCGCTTGCCCGAGACCCTGGCGCACCGCAACCCGAAAGCCCTGCAGCCCCGTGCACTGGTCGGCACCTGGATGCAGGTTTTGCGCAGCCCCACTTTCTGGGCGTTCTCGCTGCAGACCACAGCCACCTATGGCGGGCTGTTCACCTTTCTCGCCGCGTCCTCGTTTGTCTTCATCGACGTCCTGGGCCTCACCCGCACGCAGTTCGGGTGGACGATGGCGTCGGCCTGCGTGGCGTATCTCGCGGGCACTTTCCTGTGCCGGCGCCTGCTGGTACGCCAAGGCCTGCTGCGCACCGTGGCCATTGCTGGCGCGCTGAGCGTGAGCGGCGGTACGCTGATGGCGGCCGTGGCCTTCATGGGCTGGCACCAGCCGTGGGCGCTGCTGCTGCCCTTTTACCTGTTCATGCTGGGCCACGGCATCCACCAGCCCTGCGGGCAAAGCGGTGCGGTGGGGCCGTTTCCCAAAGCGGCCGGCGTGGCGTCTGCGCTCAATGGTTTCATGATGATGCTGGCCGCGTTCGGGATTGGCGGCTGGCTGGGCATGCGGCTGGACGGCACGGTGTGGCCGCTGGTCAACGGCATCTGGTTCTGGTCGGTGGTGCTGGCCCTGATCTCGTGGACGCTGGTGCAAAAATTTGGAGCGCCGCGTGAGCATGCCTGAGCCCCTGCTGCACGCCGCTCTGCCCGCCATCGCACTGGCAGGCCCCACAGCCTCGGGCAAGACGGCGGGTGCCCTCGCGCTGGCGGCTGTGCTGGGCAAGCAGGGCACGCCGGTGGAGATCATCAGCGTGGACTCGGCCCTCGTTTACCGGGGCATGGACATCGGCACCGCCAAGCCCACGCCCGACGAGCTTGCTGCCGTGCCGCACCACCTTATCGACATCCGCGACCCCCTGCAGGCCTACAGCGCGGCCGAGTTCGTGCAGGACGCCACGCGGCTCATCGCCGAGATCCGTGCGCGCGGCGCCCTGCCGCTGCTGGTGGGCGGCACCATGCTGTACTTCAAGGCGCTGTTTGACGGCATTGACGACATGCCCGCCGCAGACCCTGCCGTGCGCGCACAGATCGAAGCCCAGGCCGCCGAGCAGGGCTGGCCCGCACTGCATGCCGAGCTGGCCCGCGTAGACCCCGTGACGGCCGCACGCCTGGCCCCGGCCGACAGCCAGCGCATTCAGCGCGCGCTGGAGGTGTGGCACGTATCCGGTCAACCCCTGTCGAGCTTTCACACTACTAAAAAGATAGCTAGTAGCGCTTGTGGGATAAGCGCTAGAGCCTTGTTTTCCTTAGAACCTGACGACCGCGCCTGGCTGCACGGCCGCATTGCCCAGCGTTTTGACGCCATGCTGGCCAGCGGCTTCATCGACGAAGTGCGGGCCCTGCGCGCGCGCGGCGACCTGCACCCGGACCTGCCCTCCATGCGCTGCGTGGGCTACCGCCAGGCGTGGGAAGAGCTGGACTTCCAGGCGGCCAAGGGCCCCGACGCGCCGCTGAACCTCGCCTTTTTGCGCGAGCGCGGCATTGCGGCCACACGCCAGCTGGCCAAGCGCCAGATCACCTGGCTGCGCAGCATGCACGAGCGCCACACCATCGCCTGCGACCAACCCCACGCCGTCGCCCAGCTCGTGCAGGCCGTGCTGCAGCGGCTGCAGCAGCAGCCGGGCGGACAAGAATCCGCCACCCCATGACACTGCTGCGCGCTGAACAACTGGGCAAACACTACGGTGAAACGCCGGTGTTCTCGCACGTGAACTTCACTGTCGAGCCGGGCGAGTTCGTGGCCATCGTGGGCGATTCGGGCGTGGGCAAGTCCACCCTGCTCAACTGCCTGGCGGGGCTCGACACCTGGGACACCGGCCGCATCACGCACGGCGCCACCGACCTGGGCCAGCTAAGCGACACAGAGCGCGCCCTGTGGCGCCGCGCCCATGTGGGTTTTGTCTTCCAGGCTTTTCATGTGCTGCCGCACCTGGACGTAGCGCAGAACGTGGCCCTGCCGCTGATGCTGCTGGGCCAGAAAGACCCGACGCGCGTACAGCAGATGCTGGACGCCGTAGACATGGCCGACCTGGGCGCGCGGCTACCGCAGCAGCTCAGCGGGGGGCAGCTGCAGCGCGTGGCCATTGCCCGTGCCCTCGTGCACCGCCCCGCCCTGCTGCTGGCCGACGAACCCACCGGCAACCTCGACCCCACCACCGCCGCCCGCGTGATGGACCTGCTGCTGGCGCAGACACGCGGGCATGGGGCGTCGCTGGTGCTGGTTACGCACTCCGACGCGGCGGCAGCCCGGGCCGACCGCGTGCTGCGGCTGCGCAGCGACGGCATCTGCGCGGGCGGCTGACTGAGAGGCCTGCCTGTTCAGGGCTCCAGGCGGGGCGCCCGGAAGCGCCCGTTCTGGTGCAGCACCACGGCACGCACCTCGCCGCTGGGATAGCGCTCAAACTCCAGCTCGGCCCGTACCGCGTCATACGCAAACCGGTCTGGCTGCCCCGGCAGCGGATAGACCGTGAAGCGCGGCTGCGAGCCCAGGCGCACCTGCAGACGACCGTCTTCAGCCTGCACATCCAGCACATTGCCGCCCCGCAGCCGGTAGCGGCCCAGGTAAGGGGCCAGCACACCCTGGGCCTGGGGTGGTACCAGGCCGAGCACCGGCTCTTCGGACCGGGTTGCCGTCAGGCGTGCCCCAAAGCGTGTGTAGTGAAGCACTGTGGGTCGGCCTTCCGTATTGCGCTCCAAGCGGAACTGGCGGCCGGTGGCTGGCTGCGTGAACGCATCCGGCCCCAGCACCTGCAGCGGCTCAAACACCCCACCCGTGGGGCGGGCTTGCAGTTGCCCATCCACCATGGCAAGGCTCAGGGCGACGGCAGGAGATACGCGGTACACCCCTTCGTACGGGGTAAGCACGGTCGCATCGGTGGCGGGCTGACCGGGCGGCACGGGGTAACGCTGCTTCAACAGTGGCGTCATCACATCCTGCTGTGCGGCACGCGCGTTGCCCACCAAGGCGATCACCGCCTCACCCCTGTCGGGCGCCAGCAACCACACGCTGCGAAAACCCCCGGTACCGCCGCCATGCAGCCAGGTGCGCACCCCATCGCGCTCGCGCAGCATGATGGCGTAGCCGATCTGGCCACCGTCGTGGTCCGCAAGCGGTGTGAACAGGCGCTCGGCCGCTGGGCCCAAGGGCCCTTGCGCGCCCGCCAGCAGCGCGCGGCTGAGCACCAGCATGTCGGCCGTGGTCGAGCGCAAGGCGCCCGCACCGGCAAAGGCATCAAACTCCCACACCGACACCCGCGTCTCGCCCTCGTGCGGTGCAGCAAGGCGGGGTGCCTTGTCGCCCAGCGACTGCACCGTGTCCTGCATGCCCAGCGGGCCGGTGATGCGCTCGTGCACCAGCACCGCCCAGGGTTTGCCGTAGCGCTGGGCCAGCAGTTCGCCCAGCACCGCAAAACTGAGGTTGCTGTATGCGCCAGCGCACGGCGGCGACTGGGTCAGCCGTGCATCGGCCAGGGCTTGCCACAGGCGGGGGCGGTCGTAGCGCAGATAAGGGTTGGCGGGATCGGAGTTGTGGCGGAAGTCCGCCGGCAAGCGTGGCAGGCAGGAGGTGTGGGTCACGAGTTGGCGCAAGGTGATGGCGGCCACCGGGGCGGGCAAGGCGGGAGCCAGCGCGGATGAGCCATTGAGCAGCCGGCCCAGCGTGTCGTCCAGCGCCAGATCGCCGCGCTCTACGGCCTGCGCCAGCAGCAGGCCGGTAAACACCTTGCTGATCGAGCCCACTTCAAACAGAGCCTGCGCGGGTGCATCCGCCGTGCGGTTGCGGGCTGTGCCGAAATGCGCCCGCCCCCCGTGCCACACGCCCACCTCAGCCGCGCCGCGCAACGGGCCCAGCGCTGCAGCCGCCATGGCGTCCGCAGGGCCCGACCAGTCGAAACGGGGTGGAGGGGCAGGCACAGCGGGTGTGGTTGCAGCGTGCCCGGCAAACGCTATCCACAGCGCCCCGGCAGCAAGGGCTTGCCACGCAAGGCGGCGTACCGGGGCAAGGACTCCATCACAACAAGTCATTTGATCGCCTCCCTGAAAGGCACCACGGTACGGGTGCCATGGCGGGCATGGTCGCATGCACTGGCTGTGGGCAGGCTTAAGAAGTGGTTCAACATCTATTGGGGAGCGCCATCCGGCGGCGCTTCGGACGGCCATCCGACGCTCCACGGGCAACGGAGATCCCGGCCACGCAGCCCCATGGATCTGCATGCGGCAGGCCGTTGGCGGGCGACCCAACCGCCGTTTGAGGTTCGTCTTGCGGCCACTCAATCAACCAACCCACTCGCCCTGGCAGGGGCGGTGGATTGCATTTTTTCGCGCAAGTCCGATGGAGTTACTCGATGTTCAACCGCTGCGCCGCCTTGTTCACCTTCTTGGGCAGGTTCAGCGTCAGCACACCGTTGTCGTATTTGGCCTTGGCTTGTGCAGCGTCCACATCGGCGGGCAACTGGAAGCTGCGGGCCACCGCGCCGTAGTAGCGCTCCGAGCGCAGCACCTTCTCGCCTTCGCGCTTTTCATCGTGCTGGCGCACCTCGGCGCGCAGGCTGACCACGTTGCCTTCGAGCGAGACATGGATGTCTTCCTTGGCCACGCCGGGCACTTCGGCCAACACGGTGTAGCCGTCCTCGGTTTCCTTCACGTCCACCTTGATCTGGCCGGGGCTGGGCAGGTTGTCGCCGTGCAGCGGGCGCACGTAAAAGCCCGGTGCAATGTCCTTGAAGAAGTCGTCAAACAGACTGCCGCGTGTCACAAGAGAGTTCATGGTTTTGCTCCTGAAAAGGGGTTGAGACAAACAACTGGGCCTGCGCAGGAGGGCGGGCCCCTGAGAAGGTGTGAACGAACCCCACATGCCCGCACATCCCGCCAAAACGCTCCCGCTCGTTGTTGCAAATGCTCGCCATAGCCCGAGCTATAGCTGCGTTTTGCGCCTAGATCGGAAACGTTTTGGCAGCCTAGTCGGGCACGCGGGGCTCATTCACACCTTCTGGCTCCAAGATAGGCGCAGCCTTTCGGCACTTCAAGAGGATGCAAAACGCAAGGTTGACCTGCATCAAACGCTGCTGGGACCAGCCCCTGCGGCCACAATGCAGGCCATGCTTGCATTGCTCCGCACCTTCTCCTGGCAGGACCTGCGCCACCACCCCTGGCGCAGCGCTGCGGCGGTGGCGGCGGTGATGCTGGGCGTGGCGCTGGCGTTTGCGGTGCATGTGATCAATGCGTCGGCGCTGGACGAGTTTTCGCAGGCGGTGCGCGCCGTCAACGGTCAGCCCGACCTGGAATTGCGCGCCATGCAGGGCGATCTGCCCGAGGCGTTGTATGGGCAGCTTGCCACGCACCCCCAGGTGGCGCGCGCCAGCCCGCTGCTGGAGCTGTCGGCCGCGGCGCGAGCCCTGCGGCCACAGCCAGGTGCTGGAAGCGTGCCTTCCCCCACCAGCGCCCCGCTGCGCGTGCTGGGCGTGGACGCCCTGCTGCTGCCCACCATGGCGCCCGCGCTTATGCCACGGCCCTGGGCGGGGGCCGACCGGCTGGCCCTTTTTGCACCGGACACGGTGTTCCTCAATGCGGCGGCGTTGCAGGCACTGGGTCTGCCCACCACGCCCACCTCGTCGACTGAACCGGCACCGCAACTCCTGCTGCAGGCCGGGCTGCAGCAATGGCCGGTGCAGGTGGCGGGCACCGTGGCCGCCGGGGGCGCACCCCTGGCGGTGATGGACATCGGCGCTGCGCAGGATCTGTTTGGCCGCGCGGGCCAGCTCAGCCGCATTGACCTGCAGCTGCAGCCGGGCACCGACCGCAGCGCGTGGGAGCAGGCCGTGCGTGCGCTGCCCGGCTGGCCATCGCAGGTGGTGTTTGCGCAGCCGGGCGACGCGGCGCAGCGCATCAGCAATCTGTCGCGCGCCTACCGCGTGAACCTCACGGTGCTGGCGCTGGTGGCCTTGTTCACGGGCGCATTTCTGGTGTTCTCGGTGCTGGCGCTCAGCGTGGCGCAGCGTGCGCCGCAGTTTGCGCTGCTGGCCGTGCTGGGCGCCACACCGCGCCAGCGCCTGGCGCTGGTGCTGGCCGAATCCGCCATGCTGGGCCTGGTGGGCAGCGCCGCCGGCATCGCCCTGGGCACGGCCCTGGCCGCTGCCGCGCTGCGCCTGCTGGGGGGCGACCTGGGCGGTGGCTACTTTGCGGGCGTACAGCCCGTGCTGCAGTGGAGCGCACCGGCCGCCCTGGTCTACGGCGCACTGGGTGTGCTGGCTGCACTGGTGGGTGGCTGGTGGCCCGCGCGCGCCGCGCAGACACTGCCGCCCGCGCAAACCTTGAAAGGCCTGGGCACCGTGTCCAGCCAGGCGGGCAAAGGCTGGATAGGTATTATTTTGATAGCTATTGGCGCTGTACTGACGAGCGCTCCGCCCATTTTTGGCATACCACTTGCCGCGTACGTGGCCATCGGCCTGCTGCTGGTGGGCGGCATTGCCGTGCTGCCCTGGGCCATGGCCTGGCTGTTGCACCACCTGCAGCCGCTGGCCGCACGCCACGCCCTGGCGCTGCTGGCACTGGAGCGCGCGCGGCGCATGCGTGGCACGGCCGCTATCGCAGTGGGCGGCGTGGTGGCCAGCCTGAGCCTGGCCGTCGCGCTGACGGTGATGGTGTCGAGCTTTCGCGGCTCGGTCACGCAGTGGCTGGACGCAGTGCTGCCATCGCCCCTGTATGTGCGCTCGGCCCTGGGTGTGCCGGGCAGCGAGGCTGCACTGCTGCCTGCGGGCTTCGCCGAATCCGTCGCGCAATTACCTGGGCTGGCGCGTGTGCAAGCCCTGCGCGCGAGCCCGCTGCAGCTGGATGCCACGCGCCCCGCGCTCACGGTCATCAGCCGCCCACTGGGTAACGATCCGGCGCAAAGTCTGCCACTGGTGGGCGAGGCCCTGCGCGTGCCCGCGGGGCGCACTGGCGTCTACATCAGCGAGGCGGTGGTGGACCTGTATGGGCTACGCCCTGGTATGGAGTGGCCTGCACTTTCTGATGCTTTTAGCCCCCTGGCGCTTGATAGACAAGCGCAACAAGCTATCTTTTATATAGCAGGCGTATGGCGCGACTACGCCCGGCAGTCGGGCGCCGTGGCCATGGACCGCACCGTATGGCTGCGCCTGACCGGCGATGCCCGCACCAGCGATCTGGCGCTGTGGCCCGCCGAGGGAGCAGACATCGCAGCGTTGCAGGATTCGATCCGCGCAGTGGCAGCCGCGCAGGCGGGCCGTGTGCCCACGGCCCGGGAGAGCGCCAGCGCGGTGGACGGGGCCCTGGTGGAGTTCGTCTCCGCAGGCGCTATCCGTGAACGGTCGCTGCGCATCTTCGACCGCAGCTTTGCCGTCACCTACTGGCTACAGGCCGTGGCCATCGGCATCGGCCTGTTTGGTGTGGCCGCCAGCTTCAGCGCCCAAATCCTCGCGCGCCGCAAGGAGTTCGGCCTGCTCGCCCACCTGGGCCTCACGCGGCGCCAGATCCTGGCTGTGGTGGCCGGCGAAGGCGCCGCCTGGACGGGCGTGGGCGCGGCCGCAGGCTTGCTGCTGGGCCTGGGCGTATCGGTGGTACTGGTGCACGTGGTCAACCCGCAGAGCTTTCACTGGACCATGGACCTCAGCCTGCCTGCCGGGCGGCTGCTGGTCTTGTGCGTGGCCGTGGTCGCATCGGGCACCGTCACGGCGTGGCTTGCAGGGCGGGCTGCGGCGGGGCGGGATGCGGTGATGGCTGTGAAGGAAGACTGGTAGCCAGCGGAACACAGCCCTGCAACGGCCCACCAGGCCCATGCAACAAATTGGTGCAGACACGTCACACCGACCAAATTTTGTTTGCAAATTGCAAACTCTTTCACGAAGATAGTAAACACGCTACAAAAATCATCGCGCTGTAACCAGCACACAGGCCGCAGGCATCCGCCCGAAACGCGCCTCACTGTGGTGCAGCGTTTGCCTGATCAACGAGGGAAAATCCAATGCAACGAAAGATTTCACGCCTTTTGGCCGGTTGTGCCATGGCCTTGTGCTTGTGCGCCCCTGCGGCAGCGCAAATTGTCATTCCACCCGGCGCCTCGCTGGACGCTCCAAGTGGCTCCATCGTTGATTTGAGCTGTAGCACCGTGGATATGCAAGGCACGCTCAACATCGGTGGCACGCTGAGTGTAGACAGCGACGTTACCTTCGGCTCCAGTGCCATCGTCTCCGGCAGCAACGGGATCATCTCGGTGGGTGGCAATCTCTCCGCCACAGGCCCCATCGACACCGGCAACAACACAGTGGTGCTGCGCGACGGCTGCATCGGCAACACCAGCCAGATCAGTGGCAATTTCGTGTTCCAGAACCTGACCTTGTCCAGCACCACGGGCCGCACTTTTGTCATCCCCGCAGGTGCCAACATCACCGTGCTGGGCACCCTGACCCTGCAAGGAGCGCCCGGTCAAAACATCCAGCTGGTCTCCTCGGGCGGCGGCACTGCCGTCATCAACCTGGGCCCCGGCGCAACGGTCACCCGCAACAACGCCACTGTCAATGGCGGCGTGCAAATCGGCGGCGCGGCAGCAGCCACCAACATTCCAACTTTGAGCGAATACGGCCTCATGCTGATGGCATTGTTGATGGGCTTGGCAGCCTTGTGGCACCAACGCCGTGTCCCAGGCGCAACGGGCAATCGACGCATCTGAAACTGCCGGAACCAGGAGTTTTCATCCATGAAGTCATCGTTTCATCCTCTGCGTCTGATCTGCGCCCTGAGTGCTGTCTATGCGCTGCACACGCCCCTGGCCCTGGCTGCCGATATCAGCTTCACCCCGCCCAGCGGCGGCGGTTTCGTGATCAAGAGCCCGGGCGGTGCCCAGGAACGGTTTCGTGTGCAGGGCACTGGCGAGGTCACCGTCCCCGGCCTGAACGGTGCCCCCACCGCCAACAACCTCACTTGCTTTGATGGCGCCGGGCGCCTGGGGCCTTGTGCCGCAGGCATTGGCTCCGGCGCCACGGGAGCAACAGGCCCCACCGGGGCGACCGGTGCAACAGGCGTGACCGGCCCCACCGGTGCCACAGGTACCACAGGTACTGCAGGTGTTACTGGCGCCACCGGCCCGACAGGTGCCACTGGAGCGACCGGCGCTTCGGGCACCGGTGCCACGGGCGCAACAGGCGCCACCGGGGCCACGGGCGCTACCGGTGTGACGGGCCCCACGGGGGTCACAGGTGCAACGGGCGCCACGGGTGCAGACAGCACCGTACAAGGACCTACAGGCCCTACGGGGGCTCAAGGCCTCCAGGGCATTCCTGGGCCTACCGGCGCTACCGGTGCCGACAGCACCGTGCCCGGGCCACAGGGTAACCCCGGCGCGACTGGTGCCACAGGGCCAACCGGCGCTACGGGCGCCACAGGGGTTGCTGGACCACTTACGCTGACTACGGTCACCGCCAATGGCTCCTGGCTCGCTAATGCTGGTGCGGTTTCGGTGACTGCAACGTGCACGGCAGGAAAAACGGTGGTCAGTGGGGGATGTCGTATGACGTTAAACGCCGCTGATCACTACTTTGGGGGGGGCTACCCAGCTGCAGCCGACCAATGGACCTGTGAGTACAGTGTTTTCGCAAACCCGGCTGAAGCCACGGCCTACGCCATCTGCCAGTAGTTGAGGACCTTCCCCCGTCGCGTACCGCACACGGGGCATGGGTGCAACAGCGCACATGCCCCGTCCAACGCATGGGATGGAATGTCATTGTGATTGGCAGTGCCCTCGATATGTCGCACCCGGCTCCATCACTGCTACGCCTGCTTTCGCGATTGTCAGAAAGCACAGGCCTGCACTATTGGGTGCTGCCTGACTTGGCATCGTCTCGCCACATCCACCAGAGTTTCATCCTCTAGCAACACCCTCAACCAGCACGGCGCACCATGAAACCCGCCTA
This sequence comes from Acidovorax facilis, assembly GCF_050626955.1. Taxonomy (NCBI): domain Bacteria; kingdom Pseudomonadati; phylum Pseudomonadota; class Betaproteobacteria; order Burkholderiales; family Comamonadaceae; genus Acidovorax; species Acidovorax facilis. Next base: position 857,447 of record NZ_CP192460.1, on the reverse strand, counting down.
CCAACCGCACCACCTGTTCGCTGTGCTGGGAGCCGCCTACGCACTGCACACCCCCCTGGTCTTGGCTGCCGATCTCAGCTTCACCCCGCCCAGCGGCGGCGGTTTTGTGATCAAGAGCCCGGGCGGTGCCCAGGAACGGTTTCGTGTGCAGGGCACTGGCGAGGTCACCGTCCCCGGCCTGAACGGTGCCCCCACCGCCAACAACCTCACCTGCTTTGATGGCGCCGGGCGCCTCGGGCCTTGTGCGGCAGGTATTGGCTCTGGCGCCACTGGTGCGACAGGCCCTACCGGGGCTACCGGACCCACAGGCAATGCCGGACCCACGGGGGTCACCGGCGCGGCCGGAGCCACGGGCGCGATGGGCGCTACAGGCCCCGCAGGTGCCACCGGAGCGACTGGCGCCTCTGGCACAGGTGCCACTGGCGCAACAGGTGCGACCGGAGCCACGGGGGCGACTGGCTCTACCGGGGCCACCGGAGCAACAGGCGCCACTGGCGCAGACAGCACGGTGCCCGGCCCCCAAGGTATTCAGGGCGTTCAGGGAGTTCAAGGACCTGTCGGGCCGACTGGTGCCGACAGCACCGTACCCGGGCCACAGGGCATCCAAGGGACCCAAGGGATTGCAGGCCCCACAGGGCCGACGGGGGCAACCGGAGCAACGGGGGCAGGAACAGTGACACTGACCACCTACACGTCCACCGATGAAACTTTTACCAACAATTGGTACAACGTTACCGCGACCTGCGGTGCCGGTAAAACCATAGTCACTGGCGGCTGCAACACCACCGATGGCGATCTAGTGCTAAAGGGCGATGTCTTGGGAGCAAGCTATCCAAGTTCCTCCAGCACTTGGGTTTGCAAGTTCGCAATTACTGACCCGCAAGTCACGCATACAGCGTTTGCCATATGCCAATGATTTTGAGTTTCTAGCCTGAGCCGATTTCCAGTCGATCACAACCTCAGCAACGCGGGCAAAAAGCGCATTCAAACCATGAAAACCTCATTTCACCCTCTGCGTCTGATCTGCGCCCTGAGCGCTGTCTATGCACTGCACACGCCGCTGGCCCTGGCGGCGGACTTGTCCTTCACGGTACCCAGCGGTGGTGGATTTGTGATCAAGAGCCCCGGCGGCCAGGAACGGTTTCGCGTGCAGGACAGTGGCGAGGTGCGCGCACCCGGTCTGAGTGGTGCCACACCCAACACCAGCCTCACCTGCTTTGATAGCGCCACAGGTCGCCTGGGCCCTTGTGCCGCAGGTATTGGCTCTGGCGCCACGGGTGCCACAGGCCCTACCGGGCCGACCGGCGCAACAGGCGCTTCCGGCCCCACTGGGGTCACGGGCGCCGCGGGAGCTGCAGGCGCAACCGGCGTCACAGGCCCAACAGGTGCCACAGGGGCTACTGGCGCTTCTGGCACCGGTGCCACTGGCGCAACAGGAGCCACCGGTGCTACCGGTGCAACGGGCGTCACAGGGCCTACCGGAGCAACGGGTGCCACCGGCGCCGACAGCACCGTGCAGGGGCCTACGGGGCCTCAAGGTATCCAGGGCATTCAAGGACCTGTCGGGCCAACGGGCGCCGATAGCACGGTGCCCGGCCCCCAGGGCATCCAAGGGACTCAAGGGATTGCAGGCCCCACAGGTCCAACGGGGGCAACCGGAGCCACTGGGGCCGCAGGCGGCGGAGGCGGCGGCATCCTGTTCGGCACCGCGGCGATCATGCCAGCGACGACCGACTCGGCCGCTTTTGTGCCTTTTGGCATCGGAGGCATGTCTGGCGGCAACTTTGACTATTCGCGATGCGCGTTCACTGCAGGGTCGGCCTGCACCATCGACCCAACGGTGTTCGCCAATGCCTCGTCCCCAGCCTTTGCGACCTGCACCACCACAAAGCTGCACGTGAGAAACTACACGGCCGTGCCAACGATTCCCCTGACGGTGACGCTCTATAAGAACGGTGCCTCGACGGGTCTGAGTTGCACGGTGGGCGCTACACCTGCTGCCACCTGCACCAGCACCACGGCGGTGGCCCTCTTGCCCACTGACAATATTGCGCTGCAGATGAGCACAACCAACGTTGGCGGCTTTACCTCTGGGGGAAGCGCGATCGAAGGAACCGCCATCAGCGCCGTGCATTGCGAGTGATTCAAGAGGCCGGCCCCGGCATAACCGGCCCCAGTCAATGCGATCCGTAGCTTTCTGGTTGCTTGCTTGCAGATAGGATGGAGACACCGCCCCCGCCAGAGGACAACTGGCGGGGACCGCGCAGACTGCCAACACCGGCCTGCGCGCAATCTGCCGGGGTCCGGATTCCCCGCCTCTAAAGCCCACGCTGAAGACCTATGCGACACATGCCCCCCGTCGTGCTCAACATGATCATCAAGAACGAGGCCCCGGTGATCACCCGGTGCCTTGCTTCGGTCAAGCCCTGGATAGACCACTGGGTCATCGTGGACACGGGCTCCACCGATGGCACGCAGGACATCGTCCGCGAGTTCATGCACGACGTTCCCGGTACGCTGTTCGAGCGCCCCTGGAAAAATTTTGCGCACAACCGCAACGAAGCGCTGGAGTTGGCGCGCCCCTATGGCGGCTACCTGCTCTTCATTGATGCCGACGAGCAACTGCGTGTGCCACCCGACTTTGCCTGGCCCGCGCTCTCGGCCGACGGCTACACCCTGACCTGCCACATGGACGGCTGGGAATACCAGCGCAACAGCCTGATTGCCACACGCATCGGCTGGCACTGGGAGGGCGTGCTGCACGAGTACCTGACCGCCAAGCAGCACGGCCCCTGGCAAACGCTGCAGGGGCCGGTCATCCACGTCTCCCATGATGGCGCCCGTGCACGCGACCCGGAGACTTACCTGCGCGACATGGCCTTGCTGGAGCAGGCCGTGCGGGACGACCCCACCAACACGCGCAACGTGTTCTACCTGGCCCAGAGCTGCCGCGATGCCGGGAAGATCGAGCCCAGCTTGTTGTGGTACCAGCGCCGGGTGGATATGGGGGGCTGGGAAGAAGAGCGCTGGTACGCCCTGTTCCAGATCGCCGTGCTGCACGAGCGCAACCAGGCCCCCGCCGCCACCGTGCGCGAGGCCTATCTGGCCGCCTACGCAGCCCGCCCCCAGCGGGCTGAACCGCTGTGCGAACTGGCCCGCTACCACCGCGAGCGTGGCGAACATGCGCTCGCCACGGTGTTTGCGCTGCAGGCGTCGCAGATTGCGCAACCCGCAGACATTCTTTTTGTGGACACGCAGGTGTACGCCTGGCGTGCACTGGATGAGCTGGCCGTAAGCGCTTTCTACACACCCCACCGCGACCTGGGCCGTGCCGCGCTGCAGCGGCTGCTGGCCGAACGCCGCTACCCTGAGGCACAAGCCCAGCGCATAGAGGCCAACCAGGCGTTCTACGGGCTTTGACCACCCTGGTGACCCGACGAGGGCTGCGACAATGCAGCCCATGCAGAAACAGCCCTCCGCTTCTCCCTGGCTCCACGAAGCCATCGCCCGCATCGAAGCCGACTACCAGCGCAGCGCCGATACGCACCTGATCCCACTGCGCATGCCTGCCTTTGCCGTGCATGGCATTGACCTGTACCTCAAGGACGAATCCACCCACCCCACAGGCAGCCTCAAGCACAGGCTGGCACGGTCGCTGTTTCTGTATGCACTGTGCAATGGCTGGGTGCATGAGGGCTCGACCATCGTCGAGTCGTCGAGCGGCTCCACCGCAGTGAGCGAAGCCTACTTTGCGCGGCTGCTAGGGCTGCCGTTCGTGGCGGTGATGCCGCGCACCACGTCGCCCGAAAAAATTGCGCAAATCGAGTTCCATGGCGGGCGTTGCCACTTCGTGGACAGCGCGGGCGCGGTGTACGACGCGGCCCGCACCATTGCCGCCGAAACCGGCGGCCACTACATGGACCAGTTCACTTATGCCGAGCGGGCCACCGACTGGCGCGGCAACAACAACATTGCCGAGAGCATGTTCACGCAGATGGCGCGCGAGCCGCACCCGGTGCCGCGCTGGATTGTGGTGGGCGCGGGCACGGGCGGCACCAGCGCCACCATTGGCCGCTATGTGCGCTACCAACGCCATGCCACGCAGGTGTGTGTGGCCGACCCGGCGGGTTCGGTGTTCAGCGCCTACCACAGCACAGGCGATGCCGCGCTGACAGCGCCGGGCTCACGCATCGAGGGCATCGGCCGGCCGCGTGTGGAGCCGAGCTTTATCCGCACGCTGGTGGACCGCATGGTGGATGTGGCGGACTGCGAATCGGTTGCTGCCATGCGCGCGCTGTCGCAGTTGCTGGGACGGCGTGTGGGGCCGTCCACGGGCACCAACTTTGTAGCCATGCTCACGCTGGCCAGCGAGATGCGCGAGCGGGGCGAGCGCGGCTCCATCCTGTCTCTGCTGTGCGATGCGGGCGAGCGCTACCTGCCCACGTACTTCGACACCGACTGGGTGGACCGCACGTTTGGCGATTGCTCGGCGGCGCAGCAGAAGGTGGATGCGTTGATGGGCTGAGCGCCCTGCCCCGTCCCGCAACTCCGTCCCGTACCTTGATCCCCACACCATGCACAGCTCCACACGCCGCCAGTGGCTGATGGGGGCCAGCCTGCAGGCAGCCGGGCTGGGTGCGCTGCTCTGGCCGGGTGCGGCGCAAGCACTGCCCGCGCGCGCTCTGGCCTTTCCGCGCGACCACGGCAGCCACCCGGAGCTGCGCACCGAGTGGTGGTACATCACCGGCCATGTGCAAGCGCAGGGCCAGCCTTGGGGGTTTCAGCTCACGTTTTTCCGCTCACGGGTGGACGCCACACAGGGCCTGCAGTCGGCGTTTGCTGCCAAGCAGCTGCTGTTTGCGCATGCGGCCATCACCGATGTGAAAGGCCAGCGCCTGCAGCATGACCAGCGCATTGCGCGCGCGGGCTTTGGTGTGGCGCAGGCCAGCCAGGCCGACACACACATCCGCCTACAGGACTGGACGCTGGAGCGCGTTGATGTGCCCCACAACACGCCCGGAGAGGCGCCGCGCAGCCGCTACACCACGCGCATCACCGGCAGCGAGCTGGGGCTAGAGCTGCAGTTCGACAGCACGCAGCCCGTGCTGCTGCAAGGCCAGCAAGGCCTGTCGCGCAAGGGGCCGGAAGCGACGCAGGCGAGCTACTACTACAGCCAGCCGCAGCTGGCCGTGAGCGGGCACCTGACAGTGGCGGGCCGCCGCATGGCGGTCGAGCCGGGCACCGGCCGCGCGTGGATGGACCACGAGTGGAGCGAGGCGCTGATGCACCCCGAGGCCCAGGGCTGGGACTGGATTGGCATGAACCTGGCCGATGGCAGCGCGCTCACGGCCTTCCGCCTGCGGCGCGCGGATGGGTCGGCGCTGTGGGCCGGAGGGTCGTGGCGGGCACCCGGGCAGGCCGTGCAGGTGTTTGGCGCGCAGGCCGTGATCTTCACCCCGCTGCGCACCTGGACCAGCCCGCACAGCGGCGCGCGCTACCCGGTTCAGTGGCGGGTGCTGACGCCCGTAGGCGAGTTTGAGGTGCGCGCCCTGCTGGACAACCAGGAGTTGGACAGCAGCGGGTCCAGCGGCGCGATTTACTGGGAGGGGCTGTCCGACCTGCTGGACGGCAGTGGGCAGCCTGTGGGCCGGGGCTATCTGGAGATGACCGGATATGCAAAGCCGCTGCGCCTGTGAGGGCGGCAGCGGCTTTTAAGCAGCATCCAGGTAGCAGCCCGCCGTTGCGGGCAATGGGGGGGTCAGTGCTTGGCCGTGTTGCCCGCCCGGCGCTGTGCCAGCCAGGCAATGATCTCGCCCATGATGCCCCGGCGGAAGGCCAGCACGCAGATCACGAAGATCAGGCCCGTGACCATGGTGACGGATTCGCCCAGGGTCTTGAACCACTCCACGCTGGTCAGCGCCGCCAGCAGGTTGCCGAATTCACCGATCTTGTTTTCGAGCAGAACCACCACGGCCGAGCCGATGAGCGGGCCCGACAGTGTGCCCAGGCCGCCCACCAGCGTCATCAGGATGACCTGACCCGAGGCCGTCCAGTGCACGTCCGACAGCGTGGCAAAGCCGAGCACAAGCGTCTTGAGGGAGCCCGCCAGCCCCGCAAGCGCAGCCGACAGCACAAAGGCCAGCAGCTTGAAGCGGTGCGTGTCGTACCCCAGAGAGATTGCGCGGGGCTCGTTCTCTTTGATTCCCTTGAGCACCTGGCCGAACGGCGAGTGGATGGTGCGCACGATAACGAGGAACGCAGCCACCACGATGACCAGCGCCACGTAGTACATGACCAGATCGTCTTTCAGATCGATCAGGCCAAAGAGCTTGCCGCGCGGCACGCCCTGCAAGCCGTCTTCACCCCCGGTGAAGGGCGCTTGCAAGCACACAAAGAACAGCATCTGGGCCAGCGCCAGCGTGATCATTGAAAAATAAATGCCCTGGCGGCGGATGGCCAGCCAGCCAAACAGCAGGCCCAGCAAAGCCCCCCCGGCCGTGCCCAGCAGCAGGCCCACCTCGGGCGTGAGGCCCCACACCTTGATGGCATGCCCCGCCACGTAGGCCGCCCCGCCCAAAAATGCTGCATGCCCGAATGACAGCAGGCCGGTGTAGCCCAGCAGCAGGTTGAACGCCGAAGCAAACAGTGCAAAGCACATGAGCTTCATCACAAAGATGGGATAAGCACCAAGGAAGGGTGCGGCAATCAGGCCCAGCAGTAGCAGGCCGTAGCCGATGGTGGCAGTGTTCTTGAGATTCATGCTGGCTGCCCCTTATTTTTCTTTGCCGAACAGGCCGGCGGGGCGGATGAGGAGAACGATGACCATGATGACAAACACCACGGTCGACGATGCTTCCGGATAGAAGACCTTGGTGAAGCCTTCGATGACGCCCAAGCCCAGCCCGGTCAGGATGGAGCCCATGATGGAGCCCATGCCGCCAATCACCACCACGGCAAACACCACGATGATGAGGTTCTGGCCCATGAGCGGCGTGACCTGGTAGACCGGGGCCGCCAGCACGCCAGCGAAGGCAGCCAGCGCGGCGCCAAAGGCGTAGGTCAGGGTCACCATCACGGGCACGTTGATGCCGAAAGCTTCCACCAGGCGTGGGTTTTCAGTGCCAGCGCGCAGATAAGCGCCGAGCTTGGTCTTCTCGATCACATACCAGGTGGCAAGGCACACCACCACCGAGGCCACCACCACCCAGGCCCGGTAGTTGGGCAGGATCATGAAGCCCAGGTTGGTCGCGCCTTCCAGCAGCTCAGGGGTGTCATAGCCCAGGCCCGACACGCCATAGATGGAGCGGAACACGCCTTCAATCAGCAAGGTGAGGCCGAGCGTGAGCAGCAGGCCATAAAGATGGTCCAGCTTGTAGATCCAGCGCAGCAGCAAGCGCTCGATCAACACCCCAAACAAGCCCACCACCAGCGGCGCCAGCACCAGCATCCACCAATAGTTGATGCCGAAGTAGTTCATCGCCATCCAGGTCATCAGGGCGCCCGTCATGAACAGCGCCCCGTGGGCGAAGTTGATGACGTTGAGCAGGCCAAAGATCACGGCCAGGCCGAGGCTGAGGATGGCGTAGAACGACCCATTGACCAGCCCCAGAAGGAGCTGGCTCAACAGGCCCGGCAATGAGACACCAAAAATTTCCATGGGAGGCAGTGGCAGGTGGAGGGGGTTCAGGTCAGGGGGCACAACGCGCCAGGCCAGCCCATCTGGGCGGCTGTGCGCGTTGAATCCGGCTCAGGGCTTTACTTCCAGAGCGCGCACTTGCTCTCAGCCTTGGTGGTGAACACCGTGTCGCCGGGCAGCTTCTTGACGAGCTTGTAGTAGTCCCAGGGCTTGGTGGACTCCGAAGGCTTCTTCACTTCCATCAGGTACATGTCATGCACGTAACGGCCATCGGGGCGCAGTTGGCCCGACGCAAAGAAGTCGTTCATCTTCATGCCGCGCCATGTGGCCATGACCTTGTCGGCATCCACCGTCTTGGCTGCTTCCACGGCCTTGAGGTAGTTCATCGTGGCGGAGTAATCGGCCGCCTGGATTTCGGTAGGCATGCGCTTGGTCTTCTCGAAGAAACGCGCGGCAAACTTGCGCGTGTCGTCGTTCAGATCCCAGTACCAGCTGGTGGTGAATTGCAGGCCTTCGGTGTTGCGCAGGCCCAGGCTGTGCACGTCGCTGATGAAGATCAGCAGACCCGCCAGTTTCATGCTCTTGCCAATCCCGAACTCCTTGGCAGCCTTGATGGCGTTGATGGTGTCGCCGCCAGCATTGGCGAGACCCAGAATCTGTGCCTTGGAGTTCTGCGCCTGCAACAGGAAGGACGAGAAGTCGGACGCGTTGAGCGGGTGGCGCACGGTGCCCACCACGGTGCCGCCCTTGGCCTTGACCACCGTGCTGGTGTCGGCTTCGAGTGCATGGCCGAACGCATAGTCTGCCGTGAGGAAGTACCAGGACTTGCCGCCGGTATCCACGATGGCCGAACCCGTGCCCTTGGCCAACGCCACGGTGTCATAGGCATAGTGCACGGTGTAGGGCGTGCACTGGTCGTTGGTCAGCGCCGAACTGGCGGCGCCGTTGTTGATGTACACACGTTTCTTTTCGGCCGCCACCTTGGCCGATGCCAGGGCCGTGCCAGAGTTGGTGCCACCAAACAGCATGGTCAGGCCCTGGGTGTCGATCCACTCGCGGGCCTTGGAAGCCGCGATGTCGGCCTTGTTCTGGTGGTCTGCGGTGAGCAGCTCGATGGGCATGCCCAGCACCTTGCCGCCAAAATCATCAATCGCCATCTGGATGGCCACCGCACCGTTCTTGCCCTCCACGTCGGCGTACAGGCTGGACATGTCGGTGATGAAGCCGATCTTGACCTTGTCTTGCGCATGCGCGGCCGAGGTGGCCAGGCCAGCGGCGCCCAGCACCAGTGCCAGCGTTTTGAGTTTGTTCTTCATGGATTGTCTCCTGTGGGTGTGGTTGAAGAAAACGGGAAGCAAGACTTCGGGGCGCGTTCAAACGCCCAGCAGTTCGGTGAGCACGGGCATCTTTTCTTCCAGCTCCGACGCGCCGAATTTTTCGACGATGCGGCCGTGCTCCATGACGTAAAAGCGGTCGGCGAGCGGTGCGGCAAAGCGGAAGTTCTGCTCGACCATGACCACGGTGTAGCCTTTCTCGCGCAGCATCATGATCATCCGGGCCAAGGCCTGCACGATGACCGGCGCCAGGCCCTCGGAAATCTCGTCGAGCAGCAGCAACTTGGCGCCAGTACGCAGAATGCGGGCCACGGCCAGCATCTGCTGTTCGCCGCCCGACAGGCGTGTTCCCTGGCTGTTCTTGCGCTCGGCCAGGTTGGGGAACATGGCATAGATCTCCTGCACCGACATGCCGGGCGTGCCGGTCTTCAGTGCCGGGGGCAGGAGCAGGTTTTCTTCGCACGACAGGCTGGAGAAGATGCCGCGCTCTTCCGGGCAGTAGCCCACGCCCAGGTGCGCAATGCGGTGTGTGGCCATGTGGATGGTCTCCACACCATGGATCTTGACCGAGCCCTTGCGCGCACCGGTCAGGCCCATGATGGCGCGCATGGTGGTGGTGCGGCCCGCGCCGTTGCGGCCCAGCAGCGTGACCACCTCGCCGGGCTGCACAACGATGTCCACACCATGGAGCACGTGCGACTCGCCGTACCAGGCTTCGAGGTTCTTGATTTCGAGGGCGGGAGCGGCAGCCATCAATGCGCTCCTTGGAGTTGACCGTCGGTGGTGCCCATGTAGGCTTCCATGACCTGTGGGTTGTTCGAAACTTCTTCGTAGGGCCCTTCAGCCAGCACTGCGCCGCGCTGCAGCACGGTGATGCGGTCCGCAATGGTGGAGACGACCTTCATGTTGTGCTCGACCATCAAGATGGTGCGACCGGCAGAGACCTTTTTGATCAGCTGGGTGACGCGGTCCACGTCTTCGTGGCCCATGCCCTGGGTGGGCTCGTCCAGAAGCATCAGCTCGGGTTCCATGGCCAGTGTGGTGGCGATCTCCAGCGCGCGCTTGCGGCCGTACGGCAGATTGACCGTCACCTCGTCGGCCAGGTCTTCCAGGCCCACTTCGGTCAACAGCTGCATCGCGCGGTCGTCCAGTTGCGACAGGGTGCGCTCGCTGCGCCAGAAGTGGAACGAGGTGCCCAGCTTGCGCTGCAGGCCCAGGCGCACGTTCTCCATCAGCGTGAGGTGGGGGAACACCGCCGAGATCTGGAACGAGCGGATGACACCGCGGCGCGCGATCTGTGCGGGCTGCTCTCGCGTGATGTCGTGCCCGTTGAACCGGATGGTGCCCGAGGTGGGCGTGAGAAACTTGGTCAGCAGGTTGAAACACGTGGTCTTGCCTGCGCCGTTGGGGCCGATCAGCGCATGGATGGAGCCCCGGCGGACGGCCAGATTCACATCGCTGACGGCGGTGAAGCCCTTGAACTCTTTGGTCAGGCTGTGGGTTTCAAGAATGACGTCGCTCATTGCGCCTGGGTCGCTCCGTTGGGTGCTGGGGAAAGAAGCCTTGGCCAGCAAGGTCCTCATGCATGCGTTGTGATCGCAGTGCATCGTATGCCCCCCTACCCCGCAGTAGATACTGGGACTAATGCCTATGTATAAACGCCTACGCTTTCGGACATCGCGACCTTCGGCGGTGCCCATGGCAACGGTGCACAGGCACGGCATCGCCCGCCCTTGCTGGTTTTGGAGGCGATACCCCGCACAAAGCGGTCTGTGGCTCGCCCCCGCTCACGCGTCAGCCCGCCAGGCAGAACACTGACTTTTTTCTTACATCTTGTCTTGCCAGTGCCACGATGGCGCGCCCAGCGGCGCATGGACGGTCCCTCTACACTGCCCCCCATGGCTTCCACCCCCACTCAACCCTCCAGCGGCGCCCCACGGTCCCTGACGGGCCTCCTTCCCTTTCTGCGACCGTACCGCGCACGCATCGCGCTGTCGGTGGTGTTCCTGGTACTGGCAGCGCTTGCCACCCTGGCCTTCCCCCTGGCCTTGCGCAACCTGGTCGATGGTGGCCTGGTGAACCCCGACAAGGGGGCCCAAACCATGGCGCTGCGCAATCACTTCGAAGCGCTGTTTGCCGTGGCGGTGGCACTGGGGGTGTTCTCCGCCGCGCGGTTTTACATGGTGAGCTGGCTGGGCGAGCGGGTGACCGCCGACCTGCGCAACGCGGTATACGGCCATGTGCTGCAACAAAGCCCGCAGTTCTTTGAGACCACCCAGACCGGCGAAGTGCTGTCGCGCCTGACCACCGACACCACGCTGGTACAGACCGTCGTCGGCTCCTCCCTGTCGATGGGACTGCGTAACGCCGTGATGGGGGTCGGGGCGTTGGCCATGCTGGTGTGGACCAACCCCTACGTCATGTCGGTGGTCATGGTGGCCGTGGTGCTGGTGGTGCTGCCCACCATGTGGATCGGCAGGCGCGTGCGGCGCCTGTCGCGCGACAGCCAGGACCGGGTGGCCGATTCCAGCGCCATCGCGGCCGAGGTGCTCAATGCCGTGCCGGTGGTGCAAAGTTACACGGCAGAACCCCGCGAGACCACCCGCTTCATGCAGGCCACCGAGAACGCATTCCAGGTCGCCATCAAGCGCACCGGGGCCCGCGCCCTGCTCGTGGCCTTCATCATCATTGCAAACGCCGCACTGCTGCTCTGGGGGCTGTACCGGGGCACGGAGGCGGTGCTGGCGGGCAAGATGACAGCCGGGCATCTGGGGCAGACCGTGGTGTATGTGATCTTGCTGGCCGGTGCCGTGGCCGTGCTGGGCGAGGTCTATGGCGATCTGCTGCGCGCTGCGGGCGCCACGGAGCGGCTGATGGAATTGCTCGCGACCCGATCGCCGGTGGCAGACCCGATCGCGCCGCAGGACCTGCCTGTGTCGGAACGGGGGCTGGAGGTGGAGTTTGAGAACGTGTGGTTCCACTACCCCTCGCGCCCCGACCAGCCCGCGCTGCACGACTTTACGCTGCACCTGACGCCGGGCGAAACGGTGGCGCTGGTGGGCGCCAGCGGCGCAGGCAAAACCACGGTGTTCCAGCTGCTGCAGCGCTTTTACGACGTGGACACCGCGGCACAGGGCCAACCCCAGGGCGCCATCCGGCTCAACGGTGTGGACATCCGCCAACTGCGCCTGGAAACCCTGCGCTTGCACACGGGCACCGTGCCGCAGGACGCCGTGATTTTCTCGGCATCGGCCATGGACAACATCCGCTACGGGCGCCCCCAGGCGACAGACGAAGAAGTCATGGCAGCCACACGTGCCGCCTTTGCACACGACTTCATCATGGCGCTGCCCGAGGGCTATGGCACTTTCCTGGGTGAACGGGGCGTGCGGCTGTCCGGCGGCCAGCGACAGCGCATTGCCATTGCGCGGGCCATGCTCAAAAACCCGCCCCTGCTCCTGCTAGACGAAGCCACCAGCGCGCTGGACGCAGAGAGCGAACGCATGGTGCAGGCGGCGTTGGATACCGCCATGCAGCGCCACACAGGTCGGCGCACCACGCTGGTCATTGCCCACAGGCTGGCCACGGTGCAGAACGCGGACCGCATTGTGGTGCTGGAACATGGGCGCATCGTTGAGCAAGGCACCCACACGGCCCTGCTGGCGCAAGGCGGCGTCTATGCCCGTCTGGCGGCGTTGCAGTTCACGGTGTAACGCCCGCACTGTCGGATCGCGGCCAGCAGTGGGGGTTTACGGAGGGTTTCCGGCTAATCCCAGGCCGCCCCTCATATTGATATCAAATTGATAGCAATACTGTCTTACCCATCAAGCGCCAGCAGTCTATAACATTTAATATTTTGGCCCCAAGCATCGATGGCCTACTGGAGCGTTTCCTTGGCGGCGGCGGGCAGAGGCAAGGGCATGACGGCGATCCCCTCCTCCAGCAACTCCATCGCCTCATCCGGAGTGGCCTGCCCGCGAATCGCGCGCTCCTGCACCTCACCGTGGTGTATGCGCCGGGCCTCCTGCGCAAAGCGCGCACCCACATCCTCGGTATTCGCGACGATCTTGCGGGCAAGGTCCAGCCAGGCAGCCTGTAATGCGGGGGGAAGTGCGGGAGGGTTTCCGACCTGGTGGAGACTGCCGCCCTCGGGTGCGGCAGACGGTGTAGGCATGGCTGACGGTGCAGCTGGCTCGCGCGCCCCCAGGTTCAGCCGGGGAGCACTCAAGCGTTTTTCAATGTGATCGTCCGCGCACAGCGGGCATTGCACCAATCCACGTTGCTTCTGGCCCTGGAAATCGTCTTCCGACGCGAACCAGCCTTCAAAGACATGGCCCTGCCGGCATTGGAGATCAAGCACCTTCATGGCAAACCTTGGGCACGCCGGCCATCAGCCGTGGCGGCGCAGCAGGTAACGGTAAACAAAACCTGGAAAGGCGAGTGTGAGGAACAGCGTCCCGGTGATCGCATAGAACTCCCAGCCTTGCGAAGCAATCTGCCCGGCCCTGCGTTCCAGCAACAGCGCCAAGCCACCCACCAGAAAGTACAGCAGGATCAGCTCGCCCAGGCGGCCCACCAGCGGCTTTCTCGGATTGGACTGCGGCCCCACCGCCAGCCAGCGGTGGTTGACAAAAGGCAGGTTGGCAGCAATGAACGCTGCCACGATGACCAGCCAGACGGACCCGGTTAGCGACACAGGAACAGCAGGCAGTGGGGAAGGCTTAGGTGGCCAGCGCGCGCACGACAGCGTCAGCGCAAAGGGCCATCAAGCCGCCGGGCAGAAGGCCCAGCACCAGCAGGAGCGCGCCGTTAAGGGTCAGCACCACACGCACATCCGCCGGGGCGGACACATTCGAGGCCGTCAACGGTGCATCGAAGTACATGACCTTCACCACCCGCAGGTAGTAGAAGGCGCCGATCAGCGACATGATCACCGCGAACACCGCCATCGCGATGTACAGGGTCTGGCCTGAGGCCACCAACGCCTGCAGCACGGCCAGCTTGGCGTAGAAACCCACGAGCGGCGGAATACCGGCCATCGAGAACAGGCACACGGCCATCACACCGGCGTACAGGGGGCTGCGCTGGTTGAGGCCGGCAAAGTCCGAAATTTCCTCGCTTTCGAAGCCTTCGCGGGCCAGCAGCAAGATCACGCCAAAGGCTGCCAGCGTGGTGAGCACATAGGTCACCACGTAGAACATCGAGGCGCTGTAGGCGTTCTCAACGGCCGTAGCATCCACATTGCCGTTCACCACACCCGACATCAGACCCAGCAGCACAAAGCCCATTTGCGAAATGGTGGAGTACGCCAGCATGCGCTTGAGGTTGGTCTGCGCGATGGCGGCCAGATTACCCACGAGCAGTGAGCCAATCGCCAGCACTGCCAGCATCTGCTGCCAGTCGATGGCCAAGGGCAACAACCCGTCGACCAGCAGGCGGATGGTGATAGCAAACGCTGCCAGCTTGGGCGCGCCACCGATCATGAGCGTGACCGCCGTGGGAGCACCCTGGTAGACGTCGGGAATCCACATGTGGAAAGGCACGACACCCAGTTTGAAGGCCAAGCCGGCCACCACGAACACGAGGCCGAAAACCAGCACCTGGTGGCGAATCTGGCCTGAATTGACGGCCTTGAACACCTGACCGATATCGAGCGAACCCGTGGCGCCGTAGATCATGGACAGGCCGTACAGCAGGAAGCCGCTGGCCATGGCGCCGAGCACGAAATACTTCATGGCCGCTTCTGTGGCCGTGGCGTTGTCACGGCGCAGGGCCACAAGCGCGTAGCTCGACAGGGTCAGCAGTTCCAGGCCCAGGTAGATCACGAGGAAGTTGTTGCCCGAGATCATGATGAACATGCCAAGCAGCGCAAACATCGACAAGGTGAACATCTCGCCGCCACGCATCATGCCGCGATCTGCCGCGTAGGGTCGGGCATAGACCAGCGTGATCATCATGGCCACCGTGGCAAAACACTTGAGCCAGTTGCCCATGGCATCGCTCACCACCATGTTGCCAAACCCATAGAAGGTGTTGCCGCTGCTGGCGTACATGGCCTGCAATCCAGCCACCACGGCGAGCGTGAGCAGGGTGAGCACGTAGGTGGCGGTGCGGCGGGCGCTGTGCACGCCCAGGTCGACCAGCGCGATCACGCAGGCCATGGTCAACAGCACGATTTCGGGGTAAATCGCGAGCCAGCTGATGTTGTCAATCATCTTCTTGAATCTCTTAGTTCAGCTTGGACAGCGCAACATGCTTGAGCAGTTCCGCCACCGAGGTGTCCATCACGTCCGTGAACGGACGGGGATACAGGCCCATGGCCAGTACGGCAATGCCCAGCAAGGCAAGCACCAGGAATTCGCGGCTGTCGATGTCGGTCAGGCCCTTGACGTTGTCATTGCCCACTGGCCCCAGGTATACGCGCTTGAACATCCACAGCGTGTAGGCGGCACCAAAGATCAGCGCAGTGGCGGCGGCCAGACCGATCCAGAAGTTGGCCTTGACAGCGCCAAGGATCACCATCCACTCGCCCACAAAGCCGGCAGTGCCTGGAAGGCCGCAGTTGGCCATCGCAAACAGCAGCGCAAAGGCCGTGAAGTTGGGCATGGTGTTGACCACACCGCCGTAAGCGGCGATTTCACGCGAATGCACGCGGTCATACAGCACGCCAATGGACAGGAACATCGCGCCCGAGACAAAGCCGTGGGCAATCATCTGCACCAGACCGCCAGACACGCCCAAATCGTTGAAGATAAAGAAGCCCAGAGTCACAAAGCCCATGTGCGCCACAGACGAATACGCCACCAGTTTCTTCATGTCCTTCTGGACCATGGCCACCAGACCCACATAGATCACGGCAATCAGCGACAGGGCAATCATCAGCCAAGCCCACTCGCGCGAGGCATCGGGGGCGATGGGCATGGAGAAACGCAGGAAGCCGTATGCGCCCAGCTTCAGCATGATGGCGGCCAGCACGGCGGAGCCTCCGGTGGGCGCCTCCACGTGCACGTCGGGCAGCCAGGTGTGCACCGGCCACATGGGCACCTTCACGGCAAACGCCGCAAAGAAGGCAAAGAACAGCAGCGTCTGCGCCGTACGGCTCAGCGGCAACTGGTGCCACGTGGCAATGTCGAAGCTGCCGCCCGACTGGTTGTACAGGAAGATCAGCGCGATCAGCATCAGCAGCGAACCGAGCAGCGTATACAGGAAGAACTTGAACGCCGCGTAGATCTTGTTGGGGCCACCCCAGATACCGATGATCAGGTACATCGGAATCAGCGTGGCTTCGAAGAACACGTAGAACAGCATGCCGTCCAACGCCGTGAATACGCCAATCATGAGGCCCGACAGGATCAGGAAAGCCCCCATGTACTGGTTGACGCGCTCGGTGATGGACTCCCAGGAAGCCACTACGACGATGACCGTGATGAATGCCGTCAGCGGCACGAACCAGAACGAGATGCCATCCACACCCAGGTGATAGTGGATGTTGAAGCGTTCGATCCAGGCTGCCTTCTCGACAAACTGCATCGCCGCCGTGCCCAGCTGGAACCCATCGTACAGGGGTAACGTCACCAGGAAGCCAACCACGGCCCCCACAAGCGCCAGCCACCGCACCGCGCGGGCATGCTCATCCCGCCCAATGGCCAGCAGCAGTACACCGAAGGCAATCGGTGCCCAGATTGCAAGACTCAACAGACCCATTTGTTGTTTTCCTTATTTGATGAGCTGCAACAGAGCATCGCCCCAGACAAACCAGGTCATCAGCGCGAAGACACCCAGGATCATCACCAGCGCGTAGTGGAAGATAAAGCCCGACTGCATCCAGCGCACGATGCCGGAAACTCCACGCACCAACTTCCAAGAACCGTTCACGAGAGCGCCGTCGATGATGGCCTGATCGCCTACCTTCCACAGCCCGACACCCAGCGCACGAGCACCACGGGCGAGGATGTTCTCGTTGATCCAATCGAGGTAATACTTGTTCTCAAGCAAGGTGTAGAGCGGCTGGACACGTGCCTTGATGCCCGCAGGCAGCGCAGGATTGACCATGTACATGTAGTACGAAGCAGCTACCCCCGCCAAAGCAAGCCAGAAAGGCGCTGTCTGCAGACCATGCAGTGCCATCCCCACCGGACCGTGGAAGATTTCTGCCAGCTTCGCCATGGCCGGGTGCTTGGCCGCATCGACAAAGATCACGTCCTTGAAGAAGTCACCAAACAGCATGGGCTGGATGAACATGAAGCCCACCACCACCGAAGGAATGGCCAGCAGCACCAGCGGCACCGTCACCACCCAGGGGGATTCGTGTGGCTTGGCATCGTGCCCGTGGTGATCATCATGACCATGGTGGTCGTCATGGTGCGCATCCGGGTTCTGGTCGTAGCGCTCCTTGCCATGGAAGACCAGGAAATACATGCGGAACGAATAGAACGCCGTGATGAACACACCTGCGAGCACGGCAAAGTGCGCAAAACCGGCTGCGGGCAGTTGGCTGAAGTGCACGGCCTCAATGATGCTGTCCTTAGAGTAGAAGCCCGAGAACAGCGGTGTACCGATCAACGCCAGCGAACCCAGCAGTGAGGTGATCCAGGTGATGGGCATGTACTTGCGCACGCCGCCCATCCAGCGGATATCCTGGTTGTGGTGCATGCCCATGATGACCGAGCCGGCCCCGAGGAACAGCAGCGCCTTGAAGAACGCGTGGGTCATCAGGTGGAACACGGCCACCGAGTAAGCCGATGCGCCCAGCGCTACGGTCATATAACCCAGCTGCGACAGCGTGGAATAAGCCACCACGCGCTTGATGTCGTTCTGGATGATGCCCAGGAATCCCATGAACAACGCCGTGATGGCACCAATCACGAGGATGAAATTCAGGGCCGTATCAGACAGTTCAAACAGGGGCGACATGCGCGCCACCATGAAAATGCCCGCGGTCACCATGGTTGCCGCGTGGATCAGCGCCGAGATAGGGGTTGGACCTTCCATCGAGTCGGGCAACCACACGTGCAGCGGGAACTGGGCCGACTTGCCCATCGCGCCAATGAACAGGCAGATGCAGATCACGGTGATCAGCATCCAGTCGGTGCCGGGGAATGGCAGACCACCCAGTTCACCCGTCTTCGCGAACACTTCGCCGTAGTTCAACGTGCCAGCGTAAGCTGCGATCAAGCCAATGCCCAGGATGAAACCGAAGTCGCCCACCCGGTTGACCAGAAAGGCCTTCATGTTGGCAAAGATCGCCGAAGGCTTGTTGAACCAGAAGCCGATCAGCAGGTAAGACACCAAGCCCACGGCTTCCCAACCGAAGAACAGCTGCAGCAGGTTGTTGCTCATCACCAGCATCAGCATGGAGAACGTGAACAACGAGATGTAGGCGAAGAAACGGTTATAGCCGTCGTCCTCTTCCATGTAGCCAATGGTGTAGATGTGCACCATCAGCGACACAAAGGTCACCACGACCATCATCATGGCGGTGAGGCTGTCCACCAGGAAGCCCACTTCCATCTTCAGACCACCAACAACCATCCAGGTGTACAGCGTCTCGTTAAAACGCGCGCCATCGATCGCAACGCTCTTGAGCGTCATCGCAGACAACACGAACGCCACGAGCACGCCCAGGATCGTCAGGGTATGGCTCAGGCGTCGGCCTATCCAGTTACCACCAAAGGTCGTACCAAAGATGCCGGCCAGCAAAGCACCCGCCAGCGGAGCCAGTGGCACGGCCAGGAGCGTTGAAGCAGAGAGGGTTTGACTCATTCTTGAGAACCTTGGGAATACGGGTAGCCCATCAACCCTTGAGGGTGTTGAGGTCTTCCGCGTTGATGCTGGACTTGTTGCGGAACAGCAGCACCAGGATGGCCAGGCCGATGGCCGATTCGGCTGCCGCCACGGTCAGGATGAAGAACACAAACACCTGGCCGTGCATGTCGCCCAGGTAGTGGGAGAAAGCCACGAAGTTCATGTTCACCGCCAGCAGCATCAATTCGATGGCCATCAGCAGCACGATCAGGTTCTTGCGGTTCAGGAAAATCCCGATCACCGCGAGCGCGAACAACATCGCACCCAGCGAGAGAAAGTGTCCCAATGTCAGCGTCATGCTTTTTTCTCCTCGACGGCCGGCTCTGCCTGTGCCTCGTCCACCGGCTTCTGGGTCGCTGCGACCTTCACCACTTCCAGGCGGTCCGCAGCACGGACGCGGATCTGCACCGAAGGATTGATGGCCTTGCTGTCCTTGCGCTGGCGCAGGGTGAGCGCAATGGCGGCAATCATGGCCACCAGCAGAATCACAGCTGCGATTTCAACGGGATAAAGGTATTCGGTGTAAAGCAGCTTGCCCAACGCCTTGGTGTTCGAATACGGGACCACCTGCCCCGCAGCATCCACCATGGTGGCGACGGCCTTGGGCTCGTCCATGCCACGAAACCCGCCCATCAGCACAGCGGCCATTTCCAGCGCAATCAAAGCGCCTACCGTGGCGGCCAGGGGAAAGTGCTTCCAGAAGCCTTTGCGCACCGTGTCGATGTGAATATCAAGCATCATCACGACGAACAGGAACAGCACCATCACCGCGCCCAGGTACACGAGCACCAAGGCAATGGCGAGGAATTCGGCTTTGAGCAGCAACCACACCGCTGCCGCCTGCGAAAACGCGAGGATGAGATAGAGCACGGCATGCACAGGATTGCGCGCAGTGATCACCCGGAAGGCTGCAAACAGCAGCACAACCGAGAAGAGGTAGAAGAAACCAGTCTTGGCGTCCATGAATCGGGTCTTTATAGAAAGTCTGGCAAAGAGGCTGAAGCCTGCACCGCTCAGCGGTACTTGGCGTCCGCAGCCTTGGCTGCCGCAATTTCACCTTCGTACCGGTCGCCCACGGCCAGGAGCATGTCCTTCGTGAAATACAGATCGCCACGCTTTTCGCCGTGGTATTCAAAGATGTGCGTCTCCACGATGGAATCCACCGGGCAGCTTTCTTCGCAGAAACCGCAGAAGATGCACTTGGTCAGATCGATGTCATAGCGAGTGGTGCGGCGGGAGCCATCGGCACGGACGTCTGACTCAATCGTGATCGCCATGGCGGGGCAAACGGCCTCGCACAACTTGCAGGCGATACAACGCTCTTCCCCGTTGTCATAGCGTCGCAGCGCATGCAGACCGCGAAAACGGGGTGAAAGAGGCGTCTTCTCTTCCGGGAACTGCACAGTCACCTTGCGGCGAAAGGCATAGCGGCCCGTGAGGGCCATGCCCTTGAGCAACTCCACGAGCATGAAGCTCTTGAAGAAATCCTTGAACGAAAAAGGTGCAGCAGCAGCAACAGCAGTCATTTGTGTCCCCGCTTATTTCCAGATATTCCAAGGCGAGAGCAACCACCCGCCGACAAACAACAAATACACCAGCGTGACTGGAATAAAGATCTTCCAGCCCAGACGCATGATCTGGTCATAACGGAAACGGGGGAAGGTCGCCCGGATCCAGATGAACATGGACACCACAAGGAAGGTCTTGATACCCAGCCAGATCCAGCCGGGAATCCAGTTGAACAACGCACTGTCGATGGGGGGCAGCCAGCCGCCAAGGAACATCAGTGCAGCCAGGATGGAAACGAGCCACATGCTGGCGTACTCAGCCAGGAAGAAGATCGCAAAGCCCATGCCGGAATACTCCACCATGTGGCCGGCCACGATTTCCGCCTCGCCTTCCACCACGTCAAACGGGTGGCGGTTCGTTTCAGCAACCCCAGAGATCAGGTAGACCAGAAAAATGGGCAGCAGCGGGAGCCAGTTCCAGGACAGGAAGGTCAGGCCCTTATCCGCAGCCATGCCACGCCCCTGCCCCATCACGATTTCGGTCAGGTTCATGCTACCGGAGACCATGATCACGACCAGGAAGCAGAAGCCCATGGCAATTTCGTAGCTCACCATCTGTGCGGAAGCACGCAGCGCACCGAGAAAAGCATACTTGGAGTTCGAGGCCCAGCCAGCGATGATCACACCATAGACCTCGATCGAGGTGATGGCCATGACCAGCAGCAGACCTGCATTCACATTGGCCAAGGCCACATCGGGGCCAAAGGGAATAGCCACCCAGGCAGCCAGTGCCGGCATGATGGCCATGACAGGTCCCAGGACAAACAAGCCCTTGCTGGCCGCCGTGGGCTGGATGATTTCCTTGGTCAACAGCTTCAGCGCGTCAGCGATAGGCTGCAGCAACCCCATGGGACCCACGCGGTTGGGTCCATGGCGCACCTGCATGAAGCCCAGGAGCTTACGCTCCCACAGCGTGAGGTAGGCCACCGCACCCATCAAAGGCGCCAGGATACAAACGATCTTGATCAGGATCCAGAGCACCGGCCAGACGATGCCAGTCCACCACCCAAAAGAAAGCAGGTTCAGGCCCGCGTTGTAGATCGCGTCGATCATGCGGCCACTCCTTCACGTGCCATGCGCGCGTCGGCAGTGAGCTGCAACGACGTGGAACGGCGCACCAGGCCGTCCAGTTGATAGATGGATGCGACCACGGGTTCACCTGCTGCGGCTGTCGCAGCGACTGGCACCGTCCTCACAGCGTTCGACATCTGAGCAGCCGCCAATTGCGTGACCGTGCCCGCTGGGGCATTCGTGGCACGGGCCAGCACGTCCTGCGAGGTTTCAAAGTCGAAGCCCGGCACACCCAGCAGATTGGCCAGAACGCGCAGAACCTTCCATGCAGGACGGGCGTCACCCAGAGGGCGCACCACGGCGTGGAAGCTCTGCAGACGGCCTTCCGCATTGACGAAGCTGCCAGACGTCTCTGTGAACGGGGCAATTGGCAACAAAACGTCACTGAACTCCATGTTGGCCTTGAAGGGGCTCAACGTGATCACCATGTCTGCACCAGACAGCGTGGCAGCAGCACTGGCGCCCGCAGCGGAGTCGTACACCGGCTCAGTATTGAGCAACAAGGCTGCCTTCAGACCACCGGAAAGCATCTGGCCCGCATTCAAGCCACCATTGACAGGATGAGCCCCCACGAACTGAGCACCCACCGTATTGGCGGCTTCCGTCAGGTAGCCGACGGATGCCCCCGTGTTCTCACCAATCCAGTTGGCCAGCGCCAGCAATTGCGTAGCCTGTGCATGGTGCGCAGCTGCGTTGCCCAACAACAGCGCCTTGCGTTCGCCACCCAGCAGGGTACGGGCGATCGCCAAGGCACCCTCGGTCACGGCACCTGCCCCAGCAGGCGCAGAAGCACCCTTTTCCTGCGCCACCGCAGCAGCGATGCCGCCAAGCGCCGCCACCCATTGGGCAGCAGGCTGCAGCAGGGAGTGTTTCACCGGCATTGCCCAGTCGGCCAGGGCCGAATCGACCACACTGACCTGACAGCCGTGGCGTGCTGCCTGGCGAATGCGCTGGGCGAACAACGGATGGTCCTTGCGCAGGTTGGAGCCCACCACAAGCACACTCTGCAACGTGGACAACGAGGCAATGGACGTGCCAAGCCAGCGGATACCTTCGGGCGCGGCAAATTCAGCATTGCGCAGGCGGTAGTCAATGTTGTCACTGCCCAGACCACGCACCAGTGCGGAAGCCAGGTACAACTCTTCGACCGTGCTGTGCGGACTGACCAGAGCGCCAATGCTGTTGGCGCCGTGGTCATTCTTGATGTTCTTCAAACCGTTGGCGACGTATTCCAGTGCGGTCTGCCAATCGACCTGCCTCCACACCCCGCCCTGCTTGAGCATCGGCTGGGTCAGGCGTTCGTCGCTGTTGAGCGATTCGTACGAGAAACGGTCACGGTCGGCAATCCAGCATTCGTTGACAGCCTCATTCTCGAATGGCACCACGCGCATGACCTTGTGGTTCTTGACCTGAACAATCAGGTTGGAACCGGTCGAATCGTGGGGGCTCACCGAACGGCGGCGCGACAACTCCCAAGTACGGGCGCTGTATCGGAAAGGCTTGCTCGTGAGCGCACCGACGGGGCAGATGTCGATCATGTTGCCCGACAGCTCGGAGTCCACCGTATCACCGGTGACCGTTGTGATCTCCGAGTGCTCGCCGCGATGGATCATGCCCAGCTCCATCACGCCGGCCACTTCCTGGCCGAAGCGCACGCAACGGGTGCAGTGGATGCAACGGCTCATTTCCTGCATGGAAATCAACGGGCCAACATCCTTGACAGGCACCACGCGCTTTTCTTCTTCGTAGCGAGAAGAAGAGCCGCCGTAGCCCACGGCCAGGTCCTGCAACTGGCATTCACCGCCCTGGTCGCAGATGGGGCAATCCAGCGGGTGGTTGATCAGCAGGAACTCCATGACTGACTGCTGGGCTTTGATAGCCTTGTCGCTCTTGGTGCGCACGATCATGCCCTGCGTCACCGGCGTAGCGCACGCTGGCATGGGCTTGGGAGCCTTTTCCACATCTACCAGGCACATACGGCAGTTGGCAGCGATCGAAAGCTTCTTGTGGTAGCAGAAATGCGGAATGTAGGTGCCCGCCTTCTCGGCCGCATGCATCACCATGCAGCCTTCGGCGACTTCCACTTTCTGACCGTCCAGTTCAATTTCAACCATATGTTTTCTCGCGATCAGACGGAGGTCGCGGCCTGCGGGGCCTTGTTCCGGATCAGTGCCTCAAACTCGGGACGGAAATGTTTGATCATGGCGCGCACAGGCATGGCAGCGGCATCGCCCAGCGCACAGATCGTGCGCCCCTGGATGTTGTCTGCCACAGAATTGAGCAGGTCCAGATCGCCTTCGCGCCCCTGACCGTGCTGAATACGGTCGATCACGCGCCACATCCAGCCCGTGCCTTCACGGCATGGCGTGCACTGGCCACAGGATTCGTGGGAATAGAAGTACGACAGGCGCAGCAGACTCTCGACCATGCTGCGGGAATCGTCCATCACGATGACGGCACCCGAGCCCAGCATGGAGCCAGCCTTTGCAATGGAGTCGTAATCCATCGTGCATTCCATGATGATGGAGGCAGGCAGCACCGGGGACGAGGAGCCACCGGGAATCACTGCCTTGAGCTGGCGCCCCTTGCGCACGCCACCGGCCAGTTCGAGCAGCTTGGCAAACGGTGTGCCCATGGGTACTTCGTAGTTGCCGGGCTTTTCCACATCGCCCGAAACCGAGAAGATCTTGGTGCCACCGTTGTTGGGCTTGCCACACTCCAAGTAGGCTTGGCCGCCATTGCGGATGATCCACGGCACGGCCGCGAAGGTCTCCGTGTTGTTGATGGTGGTGGGCTTGCCGTACAGACCGAAGCTGGCAGGGAACGGCGGCTTGAAGCGCGGCTGGCCCTTCTTGCCTTCGAGCGATTCGAGCAGCGCAGTTTCTTCGCCACAGATATAGGCACCGAAGCCATGCGCCGCATGCAGCTGGAAGCTGAAGTTGCTGCCAAGGATCTTGTCACCCAGGTAACCGGCTGCGCGCGCTTCTTCCAACGCTTCTTCAAAGCGGTCGTAGGTCTGGAAGATTTCACCGTGGATGTAGTTGTAGCCCACAGAGATGCCCATCGCGTAGGCCGCGATGATCATGCCTTCGATAACGATGTGCGGGTTGAACTGAAGGATGTCGCGATCCTTGCACGTGCCAGGCTCGCCTTCATCGGAGTTGCACACGAGGTACTTCTGGCCTGGGAACGAGCGGGGCATGAAGCTCCACTTGAGGCCGGTGGGGAAACCCGCACCGCCACGGCCGCGCAGGCCGGATTCCTTGACAGTGGCGATGACCTGGTCCTGCGTGAGTGGTTCACCGCCATCGGTGCCCAGGATCTTGCGCAGCGCAGCATAGCCGCCGCGCGCTTCGTAGTCCTTGATGCTCCAGTTCGCACCATCCAGGCCCGCGTAGATCTGCGGGTTGATGTGGCGGTCGTGGAAGCAGGTCTGGACGCCCGTGGCCTGGAACTGCGAGAGGATCTGTGCAGCGGTGGTCATGCTTGTCCCTCCGCCGCACGCAGGCCGTCGACCAACTGGTCGAGCTTGTCGTTGTCCATGAAGCTGCACATCGTGCGGTCGTTGACCAGCATCACGGGCGCATCGGCGCAGGCGCCCAGGCACTCACACTGCTGCAGGGTGAACAGGCCATCGGCCGTGGTCTCGCCCATGGTCACACCAAGCTTCTTTTCAAGGTGGTGCAGCGCCTTCTGTCCGTCGCGCAGCTGACAAGGCAAGTTGGTGCACACGTTGAGCTTGTACTTGCCCACCGGCTGCTGGTTGTACATGTTGTAGAAGGTCGTGACTTCATGCACGGCGATCTGGGCTATACCCA
Source organism: Acidovorax facilis (assembly GCF_050626955.1). Lineage (NCBI taxonomy): Bacteria > Pseudomonadati > Pseudomonadota > Betaproteobacteria > Burkholderiales > Comamonadaceae > Acidovorax > Acidovorax facilis. The sequence continues at coordinate 832,216 of NZ_CP192460.1, read as the reverse complement.
GATACTCGGCAATCACCGCTTCACTTTCAGCACTGACAAACCCCTGCTCCTGTTGCACGATAGACAGGCAGGCCATCACTGCAGACTGCTTCTGCTCGGCGGGGTACTTGGCCACTTCACGCGCAAAACGCGCGCGGGTCGATTCGGTAATCATCGGTCAATCTCTCCGAACACGATATCCATGGTGCCGATGATGGCCACGGCGTCCGCAATCATGTGGCCGCGTGCCATTTCGTCCAGCGTGGCGAGGTGCGCGAAACCAGGCGCACGGATCTTGAGGCGGTACGGTTTGTTGGCGCCGTCGCTCACCAGGTAGATGCCAAACTCGCCCTTGGGATGCTCCACCGCAGCATAAGCCTCACCCTCGGGCACGTGAAACCCTTCAGTGAAAAGCTTGAAGTGGTGGATCAACTCCTCCATGTTGGACTTCATGGATTCACGAGCGGGCGCAGCCACCTTGTGATTGTCAGTAATGACAGGACCCGGATTGGCTTTGAGCCAATCCACACACTGCTTGATGATGCGATTGGATTCGCGCATTTCCTGCACGCGCACCAGATAGCGGTCGTAGCAGTCACCTGTCTTGCCCACGGGTACATCGAAGTCCACACGGTCGTAAACATCGTACGGTTGGGTCTTGCGCAGGTCCCAGGCAATACCGGAGCCACGGATCATGGGGCCGGTCATGCCCAGGTTCAGCGCACGCTCGGGCGGCACCACACCAATACCCACGGTGCGCTGCTTCCAGATACGGTTGTCGGTCAGCAGGGTCTCGTACTCGTCTACGCAACCGGGGAAGCGCTTGGTGAAGTCGTCGATGAAATCAAGCAAAGAACCTTGGCGGTTCTGGTTCATGGCCTCCAGGGCCTTGGCGTTCTTGATCTTGCTGACCTTGTATTGCGGCATGGAGTCCGGCAGGTCACGGTACACACCGCCTGGACGGAAATACGCTGCATGCATGCGCGCGCCAGAGACGGCTTCGTACATGTCGAACAGGTCTTCGCGCTCGCGGAAGGTATAGATCAGGATGGTGGAGCTGCCGCAGTCGTTGCCATGCGAACCCAGCCACATCAGGTGGTTCAGCAGGCGCGTGATTTCCGAAAACATCACGCGGATGTACTGCGCACGCAGGGGCACTTCCAGGCCCAGCAGCTTTTCGATGGCCAGGCAGTAGGCGTGCTCATTGCACATCATCGAAACGTAGTCCAATCGGTCCATGTAGGGCAGCGACTGGATGTAGGTCTTGTGTTCGGCCAGCTTTTCGGTGGCACGGTGCAGGAGGCCGATGTGCGGGTCGGCCCGCTGTACGACTTCGCCATCGAGCTCCAGCACCAAGCGCAGCACACCGTGCGCCGCCGGATGCTGCGGACCAAAGTTCAGGGAATAGTTCTTGATTTCAGCCATGGTGGTTCACATGGGGCGCGGGCGCCTTAGTGCAGGCCTCCGTACTTGTCTTCGCGGATGATGCGCGGCGTGATCTCCCGCGGCTCGATCGACACGGGTTCGTAAACCACCCGGCGCAGCTCTGCGTCGTAGCGCATCTCAACATGACCAGACAGCGGAAAGTCTTTGCGGAAGGGATGGCCAATGAAGCCGTAGTCGGTCAGGATACGGCGCAGGTCGTTGTGGCCGTCGAACAAAATGCCGAACAGATCAAACGCTTCGCGCTCGTACCAGTTGGCGGAGTTCCACAGGTCGGAGACCGAGGCCACCACCGGAAAATCATCATCGGCGCAGAACACCTTGACCCGCACACGCTGATTCAGACTGACGGACAACAGGTGCGAGACCACGCAATAGCGGGGGCCTTCACGCACGGCATCGGCATATGCCGAATAGTCCACGCCACACAAATCGATCAGTTGCTCAAAGCGGCAACCTTCAGCGTCACGCAACACGCGCATGGATTCGAGGTAATCAGCCGCATCAACGACCAAGGTGACCTCATCCAACGCCACCGTGATCTGACGCACCATCACCCCCAGGGCGGCGGCAATATTGTCTTTGAGTTTTTCAGGCCGAATGGCAACAGCGGTCATCATCAACCCTTCAGACACGAGCAATGGTGTTGGTACGGCGAATCTTCTGCTGCAGCTGGATGATCCCGTAGATCAACGCCTCCGCCGTGGGCGGGCAACCTGGCACGTAGACATCCACCGGAACAATGCGATCGCAACCACGCACTACGGAGTAGCTGTAGTGGTAGTAACCGCCGCCGTTGGCACACGAGCCCATCGACAACACCCAACGCGGCTCGGACATCTGGTCGTACACCTTGCGCAACGCAGGCGCCATCTTGTTGCACAGCGTGCCGGCCACAATCATGAGGTCAGACTGGCGCGGGCTCGCGCGGAACACTTCCGCCCCAAAACGACCGATGTCGTAACGCGCCGCCGCAGCATGCATCATTTCGACGGCACAGCAAGCCAAGCCGAATGTCATCGGCCACAGAGAGCCGGTCTTGGCCCAATTCACCACCGAGTCGTAACTCGTGGTGATGAAGCCTTCCTTCATCACGCCTTCAATCATTGCATCATCCTTGTTGAGGCTCGCTCATTCCCAATCCAGGGCACCCTTTTTCCACTCGTAGGCAAAACCCACAACCAGAATGGCCAGGAAAATAACGACCGCCACGAAACCAGCGATCCCCACCTCATGCAGCGTCACCGCCCATGGGAAGAGGAATGCAATTTCGAGATCGAACAGAATGAAGAGAATGGCCACAAGGTAGTAGCGCACATCAAACTTCATGCGCGCATCCTCGAAGGCTTCAAAGCCACATTCGTAGGGAGAGTTCTTCGCGGCATCCGGGCGGTTGGGGCCCAGTATGTAGCCGAGTACAAGGGGGACAACGCCTACGGCGATGCCGACCAAGATGAACAAAAGGACGGGGAGGTACTGATCGAGGTTCATCTTGAGGATGTGCTCACCGCTGTGGCCTTGCCCGTCAGGACCCGAGCCGGGTCATGCAGGCAGGCCTTTGTTTTGGTGCCGTCGGCGAGACTCGAACTCGCACAGCTTTCGCCACTACCCCCTCAAGATAGCGTGTCTACCAATTTCACCACGACGGCTGATTTTTGCATCTGGATGGCATGAGGAACCTTGCGGTTTTGGCTTTCCAGACAATCCAGAATTCTACTCCGGAAAAACCCTGCTTCGGCTTACGGAGCCCAATTTAGTGCAGATTATTTGGTGGGGATCTGCGCTGCACCCGAGGCGGGCACGGCAGGAGCCACAGCAGCATCCGAAGCCGACAACGAAGGCGCACCTGCAGGCACTGCAGCAGCGGGATTTTCCAGCACGCTACCCGAACTGGCAGGACGCGCATTGCCGAAATAGGCCAGTGCCAGCGTTGCCACAAAAAACACCGCAGCCAGCACCGCCGTAGTGCGCGACAAGAAGTTGGCGCTACCGCTGGCACCAAACAGGCTTCCGGAACTGCCACTGCCAAACGCTGCGCCCATATCGGCACCCTTGCCATGCTGGATCAGGATCAGGCCAATCATCCCCAAGGCCGTCAGCATCTGCACAGCCAACACCACATTCACGATCACGTTCATTCTCTGTTCACTCCTGATTGAATAGTTTGAAGGGCAGCCTCACCGGGCGGCCGCAATGATTTGAAGGAAATCGGGCGCTTTCAGCGAGGCACCGCCAACAAGGCCGCCATCGATATCCGGCTGGGACAGCAACTGGGCGGCATTGGCCGCATTCATGCTGCCGCCGTACAGCAGGCGGATTCGATCCGCATGCTCGCTGGCCGCAGACAGCTGTGCCCGCAGCACTGCATGCACTGCCTGCGCCTGCTCAGGCGACGCCGTGCGGCCCGTGCCAATGGCCCAGACCGGTTCGTAAGCCACCACCACTTCGCTGATGCAGTGACCATTGAGGTGGATCACAGCCGCCAATTGACGCTTGACCACAACCTCGGTCTGCCCAGCTTCGCGCTCCTGAAGAGTCTCGCCCACGCAGACGATAGGCGTGATACCTGCCGCCAGTGCGCGCTGCGCTTTCTCGGCGACCACCACGTCGGTTTCACCATGGTATTGGCGGCGCTCTGAATGCCCCACGAGCGCGTACCGCACACCAAAGTCTTTCAACATGGCGGCCGACACCTCTCCGGTGTAGGCACCTGCTTCGTGCTGCGATACATCCTGGGCAGCCACCGCCACCAAAGACCCCGACGCAGCAGCCTGCACCTGCGCCAGATAGGGCGCCGGCACCGCAACGGCCACGTCACAAACCGCGTCAGCCAGCCCCGCCAAGATGCCTTTCAGCAAAGCATCGTTGGCAGCCAGACTGCCGTTCATCTTCCAGTTGCCTGCGATGAGTTTTCTCTTGTTTTTCATGATCACCACGTCAAAACAATCTTGCCAATGTGCTGATTTGACTCCATCAGCGCGTGGGCCTTAGCAGCCTCTGTCGCCGCAAATGTGCTGTGAATGACGGGCCGCACACGCCCCGCCACCAGCAGAGGCCACACATGCTCGCGCAATGCACGCGCAATCGCCCCCTTGAATGCCACAGAACGCGGACGCAAGGTGGAGCCAGTAATGGTCAGCCGGCGGCGCAGCACCAAACCCGCATTGAAGTCGCTCTTGATGCCACCCTGCACCGCAATGATGACAATGCGGCCGTCCTCAGCCAGGCACTGCACCTCGCGCGCCACGTAGTCACCTGCCACCATGTCCAGCACCACATCCACGCCTTTGCCCTGCGTAATGCGATTGGCTTCTGCCACAAAATCCTGCGTCTTGTAGTTGATGGCCTCGTGGGCCCCCAGCTGCAGGCATGCCGCACACTTTTCGTCGCTACCTGCAGTTGCAATGACCGTTGCGCCAAAGGCCCGTGCCAATTGAACAGCCGTCACACCAATACCACTGGTACCGCCTTGCACCAGCAAGCTTTCACCCTCCTGCAGACACCCCCGGTCGAACACATTGCTCCACACGGTGAAAAACGTCTCGGGCAGTGATGCAGCCTCGACATCGCTAAAGCCATCAGGCACCGGCAGGCACTGCACCACAGGCGCCACGCACCATTGGGCATAACCACCACCCGCCACCAGCGCACAGACGCGGTCACCCACCCGGATACCCGCCTCGGCCATGGCTGCGGCATCCCCCGACTCCACCACTCCCGCGACTTCCAGGCCCGGCAGGTCAGACGTGCCAGACGGAGGGGCATAGTGCCCCATCCGCTGGAGCACATCGGGGCGGTTGATACCGCTGGCAGCCACACGGATCAGCAGCTCACCGACACCCGCCTGCGGCACGGGGCGCTCACCCAGGCGCAAGACCTCGGGTACACCAAAGGAAGTGATCTCGACAGCACGCATATTGCGATTCATGGGACGGTCAATTTTTGAGTGATTTTGGCTGCCAGCACTTTATTTAAAAGCACAAGCAGCTACAAAATCAATAGCAAAAATCCGATCAACCGACAATCTGCCCGGAACCGCTGTCCGAAGGCAAGGACTGTTGCTGTTGCTGTTGATCCGCGGGCTGACGGCCCCCGTCACGACCATGGTCACGGCGTGGTTCGCGGTCGCCGCGCTCTGCTGGAGCAGGACGGTCGCTGCCGCCGGCAGGACGATCGGCCAGCACCTTCATCGACAGCTTGACGCGGCCCTTCTCGTCGGTTTCCATGACCTTGACCTTCACGATCTGGCCTTCGGTCAGGTAGTCACCCACGCGCTCAACGCGCTCGTGGGCAATCTGGCTGATGTGCAGCAGACCATCCTTGCCGGGCAGCAGATTGATCAGTGCGCCGAAGTCCAGGATCTTGGTCACAGGGCCTTCGTAGATCTTGCCAATTTCGACTTCCGCCGTGATCTGTTCGATGCGCTTCTTGGCCTCGTCGGCCTTGGCCGCATCAGTGGCGGCGATGGTGATGGTGCCGTCTTCCTCGATGTTGATCTGGCAGCCGGTTTCTTCGGTCAGCGCACGGATCACCGCACCGCCCTTGCCGATCACGTCACGGATCTTCTCGGGGTTGATCTTCATCGTGTAGAGCTTGGGCGCAAAGTTCGACACCTCAGTCTTGGCTTCACCCATGGCCTCTTGCATCTTGCCCAGGATGTGCATGCGCGCTTCCTTGGCCTGGGCCAGGGCGACCTGCATGATCTCCTTGGTGATGCCCTGGATCTTGATGTCCATCTGCAGCGCGGTAATACCAGCCGTGGTACCCGCCACCTTGAAGTCCATGTCACCCAGATGATCTTCATCACCCAGAATGTCGGTCAACACGGCAAAACGGTTGGCATCCTTGATCAGGCCCATGGCGATACCCGCCACATGCGCCTTCATCGGAACGCCCGCGTCCATCAGCGACAGGCAGCCACCGCAGACCGATGCCATCGACGACGAGCCGTTGGATTCGGTGATTTCGGACACCACGCGCATGGTGTAGGGGAATTCTTCCTTCGTCGGCAACACGGCAATCAGAGCGCGCTTGGCCAGACGACCATGGCCGATTTCGCGGCGCTTGGTCGAACCCATGCGACCCACTTCACCGGTGGCAAAGGGAGGCATGTTGTAGTGCATCATGAAGCGGTCTTCATACTCTCCAGCCAGCGCATCGATGCGCTGAGCGTCGCGCTCGGTGCCCAGCGTGGTCACCACCAGCGCCTGGGTTTCGCCACGCGTGAAGAGCGACGAGCCATGGGCGCGGGGCAGTACGCTGCCACGGATTTCGATAGGGCGCACGGTGCGCGTGTCGCGGCCATCGATCCGGGGCTCGCCGGCTAGGATCTGGCTGCGCACGATGCCAGCTTCGATATCGAACAGCATGCCTTCAACCTTGACAGCGTCGAACTCGACACCCTCAGCCTTCAAGGCTGCCATCACGGCCGCATAAGCTTCGCGGCAAGCCTGCGTGCGGGCTTGCTTGTTGCGGATCTGGTAGGCAGCGCGCAGCTTGTCGTCGGCCAGGGCCACCACTTTGGCGATCAGGGTTTCGTCCTTGGCAGGGGCTTCCCACTGCCATACGGGCTTGCCAGCATCGCGCACCAGTTCGTGGATGGCGTTGATGGCCACATTGCCTTGCTCGTGGCCAAACACCACAGCGCCGAGCATGATTTCTTCGGACAGTTGTTGTGCTTCGGATTCCACCATCAGCACGGCGGCCTCGGTACCTGCCACCACCAGATCCATCTGCGAGTTCTTGCGCGCAGTCTGACCAGGGTTGAGCACGTATTCGCCATTGATGTAGCCCACGCGTGCGGCGCCAATGGGGCCATTGAACGGGATGCCGGAGATGGCCAGGGCTGCACTGGTAGCGATCAGGGCTGCGATGTCAGCGTCCACCTCTGGGTTCAGCGACACCGTGTGGATCACCACATGCACTTCGTTGAAGAAACCTTCGGGGAACAGCGGGCGGATCGGACGGTCGATCAGACGGCTGGTCAGGGTTTCGTGCTCGCTGGGCTTGGCTTCGCGCTTGAAGAAGCTGCCAGGGATCTTGCCTGCAGCGTAGGTCTTCTCGATGTAGTCCACCGTCAGGGGGAAGAAGTCCTGTCCTGGCTTGGCACCCTTGGATGCCACCACGGTGGCCAGCACCACGGTGTCATCAATGTTCACCAGCACAGCGCCGGAGGCTTGGCGGGCGATCTCACCCGTTTCCATGATGACGGTCTTGTCACCCCACTGGAAGGTCTTGGTGACTTTGTTGAAAATGCTCATGTTCAGCTCCTGTTTTAATAGCTGGTAGCGCTCTACCAGATTGGCTTGGAGAGCAATTCAGAACACGATGCCATTCCAGGGAACCTGCACACCAACCCATGGCGGCAACTTCATTGGAATGACACAGCTTCGCTCTGTTTTGCGACTCCGAAGTAAAAAACGCCTGAGCTAGCGGACTAACCCAGGCGTTTTCGCATGCGATTGCAATTACTTGCGCAGACCCAGCTTGGCGATCAGCGCGGTGTAACGGTCAGCGTCCTTGGCCTTCAGGTAGTCCAGCAGCTTGCGACGACGGCTCACCATGCGCAGCAGGCCACGGCGACCATGGTGGTCCTTGGCATGCGTCTTGAAGTGGGGGGTCAGTTCGTTGATGCGGGCGGTCAGCAGGGCCACCTGCACTTCTGGGCTACCAGTGTCATTGGCAGCACGGGCGTTCGCCTTGACGACTTCGGCCTTGATAGAGGATGCGATCATTGTTTTTCCTTGATAAGGCCCGCAAAGGAAGCTGGGCCGTGGTTTTTACTTGCGCCAGCGGCTGGAACGGCTGCAGGCGTGCGTCTTGCACCATGCAAAACTCCGTGATTATAGCCTTGGCAAGAATTTAACCTTGCCAAGCACCATGCAATCTAGAACACTCGCGCAGAACTTGGACCTCCGATCCACACTGAAAGTCTCCCATGACACAAGCCAACGCAACATCGGCACGCAGACTTCCAAGCCTTTCACCCCGAAGCGGGTTTCCCACACTTTCCACCGTCGCATTTGCATTGTTCTTGCTGACCAGCCCAGAAGTCACACTTGCGAAAGGCACCTCCGACAGCAAAACGGCCTCAGCGAGCAATCCTGCAAAAAAGAAAGGCGTGAGCAAAGTGACCCACCAACGAAGCACCTCCGAAGAAACACGCGCCGAACGTGATCGGAGGATGTATCGAGAGTGCAAAGGTTTGCACAATGCTGGGGCGTGCAGAGGCTACACGCGATAGTCACAAACCACAGGGCGTGGCCCTGGGCGAGCCGCTCATCACCACGCGGGCGCCACTCATCAAGCACACCCACGCAGCCTCAGAACTATCCAAATAGCATTCGCCCATGCAGAACATGCAATCTCTATCTCGCTTACGGCGGAGTATCCGCAAACCGAGCCCCCCACGGGCACCCTATGGGTTCACCGTCATTGAGCTGATGGTGGTCGTTTCCATTTTGGCCCTTCTCGCGGCACTGGCCCTCCCCAGTTTCACACCGCTGATAGAGCGCTGGCGCGTGCAGCAGGCGGTGAAGGGGCTTGAATCCACCCTTTACTACGCACGTGCAGAAGCCATCAAACGGGGCGGTACCGTCACAGTCCGCAAGCACCCCACTGGCACCGGTGGCTGCCTGCTCGCTCCTGGCAACGCAAATTGGGATTGCGGCTGGTTTGTTTTTACCGACACCAACAGAAATGGAACATTGGATGCAGGTGAAGAAGTTTTGCAAAGCTTCCCTACCCCGCCGAACATTGACGTGACGCGCGTAGGCGGTGCTGCAAGCATCGAATTTGACCGCTGGGGCCGGGTGTCAGGCCCATTTGTCGGTTTCAGCCTGGTCCCTCACGATAAAAACATCTCAGACTTGGCAGCTCGCGGCCTGTGCATGAGCTCCGGGGGACGCATCAGAACCATTAAATCCGAAGATATGCCATGCACGTCCGGCTAAAGACTATGCAGCACACTGCTCATCCTAATCAGCGAGGCATCACGCTGATCGAATCCCTGGTCGCCATCGTTGTTGCCGCATTGGGCATTCTGGGCGTTCTGGGTGTACAGATGCGTACCCTTAGTGACACCCAAACCAGCGTGCACCGTGCACAGGCCATTCGCCTGATTGAAGATCTGAGCGAGCGCATGAAGACCCACCCCAATGCCTTGGTGAGCATTGACAGCTACACCGTTGACTGGCGCCCAGGCCCAGCCCCAACCCCTCAGGCTTCCAAACTCTGCGAAGGCGCCACCAAATGCACCCATGCAGAGTTTGCGGCTTATGACCTGCGTGAATGGAAACGCACCCTTGAGCGCACCCTTCCTTTGGGAGACGCCAGCGTCTTTTTTGCTCCGGCCGAACCCACAGCCGGTAGCCGCCGCCAGCTGGGCGTGATGATCCGTTGGCGTGAGAACGAGCGCAGTACCGACAACTCTTACCTCGCAGATTTGCTGACAACGGCAACCAATCTGGGTGGAGACGCTGGTGCGCCGGTCTGCAACGTCAGCCCCACGTCCACACCCAGGTACACCTGCCACCTCCAGTACATCCCTGTCAGCAGTCGCTGTGCTCCTTACTTTGCCGATGTCACCGTGCAGTACTTCTGCCCAGGCCCCAAGTCCTGACAACGTTTGACTTCACCCGCTCCTCCCTTTTTATCAGGCAAGCCCGGCATGAAATATTCCACCTCGAGGCCAAACAATCAGCGTGGCGTGACGCTGATTGAACTACTGGTCGGCATCACGATTGGCCTGCTCACGATCGCCGTGGCGATGGGCGCACTCATGGTGTCACGTGGCGTCACGGGCAGCGTGAGCGATGTCAGCGACCTGCAGCAGCAAGCCTCGTACGCTTTCCGCGTGATTGGCTCGCAATTGAGACAGTCAGGCTCCATCAAACTCAAAATGTCGGCGACCAAATTGGAAACTGACCTCACCCCACCTTTGGTTGCAGAACCAGTGGCGTTTGAAACCGACTTTACCGACGGGACCAACACATTCACCCTGGCGACTGACACCCTGAGTGGTCTGGACTCCCCTGGCGCCAGCGAATACAAGCTCACCGCCGGCTATCGAAACTACACAGAAGACGTGTACCTGCGCACGAACCCCAGTGCGCCCCCAGCCCCGGAATCTGTGCTGCGCAATTGCCTGGGAGGCACTGGTACCCCCACCCTCATCCAAAGTCAGTTCGTATTGAATGTTGCAACCAATGAGCTCCGCTGCAACGGCCCCAGCGTAGCAGGTAATGACATCCAGCCGATCGTCCGCAATGTCGCCAACTTCCGGGTCCGCTACCTGATGCAAACGGAAGCAGGCACGGGCAACCCCAACCTGCGCTATGTAGATGCGGCCACGGTGGGCGCTCCAGGCACCCCTGGCTGGGCCCAGGTTTTTGCGGTGGAAGTCTGTTTGGTGCTCTTTGGCAACGAAAAAATCAATCTGCCTGCAGGCAGCACCTACACAGACTGCGATGGCGCCACTGCAGTTGATCTGACCACGCTGGCGGAGCCTCGGAACCGGCGCGTGCACATGGTGTTCCGCAACGTCTACCAACTGCGCAGCCAAGGGCTGGCAGGCTAATCCACACACTGCACTGCCATGCAACGCATGCCCCTACCTCTCTCCCTCCCCCAAAAACAGCGGCGCCAAAGCGGGGTCGCACTGTTCGTTGTGATTGTTTTTGTCATGCTCTCGATGCTGCTGGCACTGTGGGCGTCACGCACTTCGGTGTTCAACGAAATGGTGGTTGGCAACGACGCCGATTACCAGCGTGCTTTTGAAGCGGCACAGGCACTGATACAAGACGCTGAACTCGACATACGCGGCGAAAAGGCCGATGGCAGTGACTGCAGGATTCCAACCGCCACGGCCTGCCGCGGAGGCCAGTCCGCTGTTGCACAGATCCCATTAGAAGCCAAGGAAGCTGCTGCATTGTGGGCAGACTTGGAGAACATCACCACAGGCCCACGCTGCCTGAACGCTCTTTGCCTGAAACGGACAGGAAGACAGGATTTTTGGAACAACGTCAGCGACAAAACAGACCCCCTCGTCGATTTCACGCTGGCTGAAATGGCGGTTGACACCGTGGGTGCGCGCTACGGTCAATACAGCGGCGCTCAGCTAAGTAGCGACGAAAATGAGCCCAAAGGCAATCCCATTTTGCGAGATCGTTCCGCAAACAACCGGGGCGGGTGGTACTGGATCGAGATATTGCCTTACGACCCGAACGCAGACAAATCAGCGTTGATTGCAGGCGGCGCCAATCACCTGCCGCTTAATATGAAACCCAACGTCGTATACCGCATTACCGCCATTGCGTATGGGCGCAAGGTAAGACGCGTAGCAGGTGTGGACGTACCGATCACCCAAGCGGTGCTGCAACAAACCTACGCCCGCCAGAAGCTCAAAGACTGATTTTTATTCAAAAATGATAGCTTTTCCCGCTTGATACACAAGCATCAAAAGCCAGCTCATCCCCTATTCGAACAGGAGCACACCATGCCCCACGCCATTCGTAACCGCACACATTTTAAAAAAACCCTGATTGCCATGGCCGTCGGTGCAGCACTGGCACCGCACGCTAGCTGGGCGCTGGATTTTGCACAGTCGCCACCGGGCACCGTAGAGCCCTATGTGGCACCCAATGTGATTATTTCCGTGGACGATTCGGGGAGTATGGATTTTCGGCTTGATCAGGAAAATGCAACAGGCGCAACAAACAATACCGTGCCGACCGTAGCAGCCCCAACCGCAGACGATCCGAATAGGAAAATTTGGCGCACGACAGACCGACGCATGAACGTATTGAAATATGCGCTCAAAGAGGTCTTCAACGACACCTCCCTATTACCTGAGGGAAAAATTCGCTTGGCGTGGCAGGCGATGAACGCAAACAATGGCACGCCAGGAACACTTAATACCGGGACGACGGCACAGTCCAACACCAACTCCATGAAGGTGCTAGATACCACCCATCGGAGTAATTTTCTCAGTTTTGTGAACAACCTGAAGCCTGGAAGCAGCACGCCATCTCACAGAATGTTCAAGAACGCTGACGAATACATGAGGCTTGGGCTGCATCAGAACGGCCCCTGGGCCTCGAAGCCAGGAACAACTGGAGCCCCCTACCTTGGCTGCCGTCGCAATTACCACCTTTTTATGACCGATGGCCGATGGAACGGCGGCGTATCCGGGGGATCCCAAGATAGCCGTAACGTCGACAAGACCCTGCCTGATGGCACGGTTTACGGCAGCACAAGCGCAGCGGCTAGGCCACCCAACCAACTCTATCACGACACGTTCAGCGACACCTTGGCCGATTGGGCGTTTAAGAGTTGGGCAGACCGCCTTCAACCAGCAGCTAGCCTCACAGGCTCTGTAACCCCCATCGCTGAATACGACCAAGCCCCTGCGACGGAAACAATCGGCGGTGTAGCCCTGCCTAAATACTGGAACCCAAAGTACAACCCTGCCAGTTGGGCTCACATGGTGTCTTATACCATTGGCTTTAGTTCCATGGCATACACATGGCCAGGCGCGCCAACAATCACCCGCCCCACAACAATGGTTCCCTTTGGGTATGACGGCAGCTTTCCTAATTTGGTGAATGGCACACAAACGTGGCCTCAATTGGACAACGAAAACAAGCGTTCATTGGACTTGTGGCACGCTGCGCTCAACGGGCGCGGTAGATTTTTTGCGGTGGAACAGGGTGAAGACTTGGAAAAAGCCTTCCGCATGATCATCCAGCAGATCAATACCCAGAACGAGCCCGACCGGGGATCCACCGCCACCAGCGGAAGCAATGCCTCGCGCAACGATGTGGGCAAGTATGTAGCCAACTATGTACCCAAGGAAGGCTGGAGGGGCTGGGTTCAAGCGGAGACCGTCAAGACGGATGGCACCACAGTGCCTGCTGCAGGCTGGGCAGGGAAAACAACCGCTGACGTGCTTGATGCAGCAGGTTTCGATGTAGGTGCGCGGCTGATTTTGACTTGGAATGACAAGAACCAGCTTGGAACCCCTTTCAAATGGACAACTGACGAGACCAATCTCAGCACCGCGCAAAAGAACTTTCTCAATTTGAAGAGCGATGGCACGAGCGATGCCTTGGGCCAGGATCGATTGAACTACGTGCGGGGGGACCGTACCAAAGAGGGCACAGAAAGCCCGCCCGATTATCCTGCCGCAAAACCCTTCCGTGAAAGAAAGTCTCGCCAAGGCAGTATTGTGAATTCCGAGGTGTGGTACGTCGGCGCACCTTCCAGTAACTACGCATGGAAAGGCTACGCCGCATTTACCCGATCGAATAAAAATCGCCTGCCCATGATCTATGTGGGTGGAAACGATGGCATGCTGCATGGCTTTTCCGCCAATGACGGTACGGAGAAGCTGGCCTATGTACCACGGGGCGTCATTCCAGCGGTGGGCCGTTTGACCGATCCGTCTTTCAACCAGAATCATCGCTATTACGTCGATGGTTCGGCCATGAGCGGTGATGTGGATGTCAATGGGGGTAAAGACCCTAGTGATCCCGATTACGGCATCTACGCTCCTGATTGGCGCACCATGCTTGTAGGCACGTTAGGCGCCGGTGGCAAAGGTTACTTTGTGCTGGACATCACGAATCCGGGCACTACAGCGCCAGCCCCAGGCAACTTTACAGAGGGCAACGCCCAGCAACTGGTGTTGATGGACAAAACCCGACATGCCAGCGAGTCCGTGGCCACCGTGGCGGTTTGTGAAGATGCAGGGGTCACCCCCGTGGCAAACAAGGAAGCTTGCTTGGCTGCAGCCGACATGGGCCACATCTTCGCCAAGCCTGTGATTGACGACACCAACCCCCAACGCACCACACAGATTGTGCGGATGAACAATAACCGCTGGGCGGCGGTGATGGGCAACGGCTACAACAGCAAGAGCGAACGACCCGTGCTACTGGTGCAATACTTGGACGGTGACAAGAAACTGTTGCGACTGGTAGCGACAGGCACAACTGCAACAGGCAGCCACACCAACACGACCGACAACGGTCTCTCTGCGCCGCGTCTGGTAGACATCAACAGCGATGGCCGCCCTGACGTTGTCTATGCCGGCGACCTCAAAGGCAATGTGTGGAAGTTTCTCATTGCAGACAGTGATGAGAACAACTGGGGCGTTGCACGCTGGGGCAGTTCGGCAGGTACCACCACAAACCATGCCACCAACGGAGTTCCACTTTTCACCGCCAAGGGTGGTACAGAGGGTTCGCCCAACTCGCGTACGCTGGCACAGTCCATCACCGCAGTACCTACGGTGCGCGCAAACGATCGCAAGAAGGAGATCGATATTGGCGGCGGCAAGAAGAAAACTGTGCCCGTTGGCGGCATGATGGTGGCTTTTGGGACGGGGCGTAACATTGCCACGGATGACCCCCAGAATGCGAACAAGCAAAGCCTGTACTCCGTGCTGGACAACACAAGCTACAAGCTGGTAGGCGCCAAGAAAGACCGCATCGCAGTATGTGCATCCACTTCTGACACAGCGTGTGACGAGTTAGTGAAGTCGACGGACGATCTGCCGACATCGGTGACACAGGCAAATTTGGTACAGCGCCAAATTCCGGTTACCTCGGTCTTTACACGCGATGGACACCAGTTCTGGACCATTGATGCGTCTACCACGCTGGACTGGACTACCAATAAAGGTTGGTACATGGATCTGCCTGAGACACGTGAGCGTTTGCTCAAACCCATGGAGTTTTACGACAGCAGCAATATGCTGGCCGTGTTTTCGCAAGTCCCCGCCAAGGGATCCCTGCTGGACCCCAGCGTGGAGGCCTGTGAAGCAGGTTCTGTGGACAAGGAACGTCAGTTTTTCACCCTGATCAATATCATGGACGGCAAGCGTCCCAGTGTGCAGATCATGGACACGAACGGCGACGGGAAGTACAACCTGACCTCCGACATGGGGGCTTCGCGTGTGTCGATTACCGCAGGCTCTCAAACAATGATTCAACGCGGGAGCATCATCCGTCTCACAGGCAAAAAGGCGGACGGTACCGACGACAACCTGGACAACCAAACGTTCCCAGAGCAAAGCATGCGCCCCAGCTGGCGGCAACTGCGTTAAGCTCAATCTCAATCAAGAGCAGTTTTTTATGAAACATCATCATCGGGGATTTACGCTCATCGAGATCATGATCGTGGTGGCCATCATTGGCATCCTCGCGGCCATCGCCATGCCAAGCTACGCCGAATACATTCGGCGCGGACACCGCGCCGACGCAAGGGCTGGGCTGCTGCAGGCCCAGCAGTGGCTGGAGCGCGCGTCCACCGCTACGGGTACCTACCCCACCACGCTTCCCGCCAACCTGACGTGGGCTGCAGACCCAACCAAGCGCTACACCATCGCCATTGGTGGCCCTGCCACGACGTCTTCATTCACACTGACGGCAACACCGAAGGCTGGCACGCCCCAGACAGGCGACAAGTGCGGCGACTACACATTGACCCACACAGGGATACGAGGCGCCAACGGGAAAATCCAAAGCGATGCTGGCTTTGATGCCACCTGCTGGGACAAATAGCCACTAAGCTACCATCTTGGGCGCCATGATTCATAAAGCGCCCCCCCATATCCACCAAGCGCTTGGGCTCGCCACCCAAGCGCTTTTTGTTTCCAACCCCAACCCTCGTGTTGGCTGCGTGCTTGTCTCTCCAAGCGGCGAAATGATAGGCCAAGGGTTCACGCAGCATGCGGGTGGGCCACACGCTGAAGTCATGGCCCTGCGCGACGCCAGCGGCAAGGGGTTCGACACGGCAGGCGCCACAGCCTATGTGACGCTGGAGCCCTGTTCCCACCATGGGCGAACTGGCCCCTGCTGCGATGCACTAATCCAAGCGGGTGTTGCCAAAGTGGTGGCCTCGTTGGCGGACCCAAACCTTTTGGTGGGCGGGCGCGGGTTTGACCGGCTGCGTGCGGCAGGGGTGGAGGTCGTGGTCGGCCCGGGGGCTGAAGAATCCCGAGAACTCAACATTGGTTTTTTCAGCCGCATGATCCGGGGCACGCCATGGGTGCGGCTGAAAGTTGCAAGCTCGCTGGATGGCACCACCGCCCTGAACAATGGCGCCAGCCAGTGGATCACGTCACGCGCTGCGCGGGCGGATGGACACGCGTGGAGGGCCAGGGCGTGCGCTGTATTGACGGGCATTGGCACCGTGCTGGATGACAACCCCCGGCTAGACGTCCGCGAAGTTCCCACGCCACGCCAGCCCCATGTGGTTGTGGTGGACAGCCAGTTGCAATTGCCTACCGACGCCAATCTGCTGATGAAAGGGCGCGATTGTTATGTCTACACAGCCTCCGACAACGAAACCAAGAAAGCAGCTTTGCAAGCCTGTGGGGCTACGGTGATCCACCTGCCCAATGCGAACGGCAAGGTCGATCTTTCGGCAATGCTCCAGGACCTGGGCCAACGGGGCATCAACGAGCTGCATGTAGAGGCTGGGCACAAGCTCAATGGCTCTCTGGTCCGAGAAGGCCTGGTCGATGAGCTGTTGCTGTACCTGGCACCACGGCTTTTGGGTGCGGGACGGGGAATTGCAGACTTTGGCCCGTTGACGGCCTTGGCCGATGGGCTGGCGCTGGAATTCAAGTCCGTAGAGAACTTGGGCGCGGACTTGCGTGTTGTGGCACGGATGCAGGGACGCGACAGTTTCTAACTCCCCCACCCCACACTCCCGGCAGGCACGGGCTTAGCCATGCGGAAGGTAAAAAATGGGTGGGGCAACGACCGAACAACAGCAGCTGCTGGGCTCTGCGGGCGCAGCCCAGTGGGAAGTGCCTGCAAAACAACGCAAGCCCCCAGCCGCAAGGGGCGCTCACCCGCGCAGCACAAAGATGACCCGCCACCACCATCCAGCTCAGCCCACCTCCGCAGAAGACGACAGCCTCGGCAAGGCGGCTGCGTTTTGATACTAAAAAAACTCTCACAAAGACACCAGCGCCAAACTCGCTCAAAACTTGGGCTTTGCACAAGCGAGATACCTCGCAACTTTCACTGGATGGCAGTTGCGCGCTCGCGCCGTCGTCATCCCTGCTGGGCGGCGACGACCCTCGCGGCACGGCCCATTGTCACCTCTCCTCCCCAGTCCTTTCCGCACCACACCAAAACAGTGCAAAACAACGCACCATTCTTTGGCGCGATTTTTGCTTCAACTTGGTGCAAATCTGGTGACCAGGCTCAAAACGCACCAGAACAGATCAACCAATCGCGCGAGGACGTTATGGAAGCACTCAAACAGGGCGCTGATGCCCTGTTCATTCTTCTGGGGGCCATCATGGTGCTGGCCATGCATGCAGGGTTTGCCTTTCTGGAACTGGGCACGGTTCGCAAAAAGAACCAGGTGAATGCGCTGGTCAAGATCCTGGTGGACTTTTCGGTGTCCACCGTGGTGTATTTTGTGGTGGGCTACAGCGTGGCCTATGGCACGCATTTCTTCGTGGGTGCGGAATCGCTGGCGCAGCAAAACGGCTACGCATTGGTCAAGTTCTTCTTCCTGCTCACTTTTGCGGCTGCCATTCCGGCGATTGTGTCGGGCGGGATCGCGGAGCGGGCCAAGTTCTGGCCCCAGCTGATGGCCACGGCGGTCATTGTGGGGTTTGTGTATCCGTTCTTTGAAGGCATTGCCTGGAACCAGCACTTTGGGGTGCAGGCCTGGATCAAGGGACTGACGGGCGAAGAGTTCCACGACTTTGCGGGCTCCATCGTCGTGCATGCCATGGGCGGGTGGATCGCCCTGCCGGCCGTGATCCTGCTGGGCTCGCGTTCCAACCGCTACCGTAAAGATGGCGCCATCTCTGCCCACCCGCCTTCCAACATCCCATTTTTGGCGCTGGGCGCCTGGGTGCTGGTGGTGGGATGGTTCGGCTTCAATGTGATGAGCGCGCAAACCGTGGACAAGCTCTCCGGCCTGGTGGCCGTGAACTCGCTGATGGCCATGGTGGGCGGCACGTTGGCGGCGTTGGTGCTGGGCAAGAACGACCCGGGCTTCGTGCACAACGGCCCGCTGGCCGGGCTGGTGGCTGTGTGCGCGGGCTCCGATCTGATGCACCCGCTGGGAGCGCTGGTGGTGGGTGCCGTGGCGGGAGCAATCTTTGTGGTGATGTTCACGCTCACCCAGAACCGCTGGAAGATCGATGACGTGCTCGGCGTGTGGCCGTTGCATGGCCTGTGCGGCACATGGGGCGGGCTGGCTGCAGGCATTTTTGGCAGCAAGGCGCTCGGTGGGCTCGGTGGTGTTAGCTTCTCGGCCCAGTTGATCGGCAGCACCCTGGGCGTGGCCTGGGCGCTGGTGGGTGGCCTGGTGGTGTACGGCATTCTCAAGAGCACGGTGGGCCTGCGGCTCACGCAGGAAGAGGAATTTGACGGGGCCGACCTGTCGATCCACAAGATCAGCGCCACGCCAGACCGCGAAGTGAGCTGGTAAGCCCGGTGAGATGCTGAGGAGGCGGCTGCCAGCCTGGGCAGCCACTGTGGCGGAGTTGGCGCCGCGTCTGACAAGCGCGGCCACCGCCACACGGTCACAATCGCGCCATGCTTTTATCGACCCCTGCCATTCCAGCGTTTCTGGGCAACACGGCCCGCTACGGCTGGCTGGCGCTTTTGGCCGTCATCGTCGCAGGCGCAACCAGCGGCTGCGCCGGCCTGCCCAAGGACGTGGAGCGGCCAGTGTCGAGCGCCCTGATCTCCCCCGCAGGGACGCCCCTGGGCCAACTCGTCGAGGAGCGCCGGGCATCGGCAGGCGGCCGCCACCCCTCGGGGTTCCTGCTGCTCAGTGGGCCACAGGCAGCCTACAGCAGCCGCCTGGCGCTGGTGGATGCCGCGCAGAAAACGCTGGACCTGCAGTACTACGCCATCCATGCCGACGCCAGCACCGAGCGCCTGCTGCTCAGTGTGGTGGCCGCAGCCCGGCGCGGCGTGCGTGTGCGGGTGTTGCTGGACGACTTTCACAGCGTGGGCCGGGATGCGCAGGTGATGCGCCTGGCCTTTGTGCCCAACATCGAGATGCGCATGTTCAACCCGCTCACCGGGGCACGGGGCTCGCCGCTGGGGCGCATGTTCAGCGCGTTGAGCGACTTTTCGCGGGTGCAGCAGCGCATGCACAACAAGCTCTTCATCGCCGACAACGCCATGGGCGTCACCGGGGGGCGCAACCTGGGGGACGCCTATTTCGGCAATGCCGACTCCGGCAATTTTGTGGACCTGGACGTGCTGGCAGCAGGGCCTGTGGTGCAGGATCTCTCCCGCAGTTTCGACAGCTATTGGAACAACGAGCGCGCCTACCCCGTGCAATCGCTGGTCACGCGGGAGGAACTGGACATTCTGCGCGAGCGCATGCGCAACTCGGATGCCGTGCAGCGCGAGCGTATCGCAGGCCAGGGTGGCGCCCTGGCACCGGACAGCCAGCCCGTGCAAGACGACCGGCGCACCACCGCCGCCCAGCGTGCGCGCATCTGGGACTACCAGCCCATGGACCTGGCGCAAGCGCAGTTCACCTGGGCCCCTGCGGCGGTGCTGGTGGACAAGCCTGCCAAGATTCCGCCCGATGGCACCTCCCTGGCCGCGCTGCCTGAAAAGCCCCCGTCCCGGGCAACGCCCCTCGCCGTCGTGTCGCGGGGCGCTGCGCGTGCGCCAGCCAAGGCCCCCATCGAAGCCCTGACCGTGGCGGCCGGTGCCGCTGCCACCCCCGAATCGTCAGCGTCCAATCCCGCCAACGGCATCCCATCGGCCACTGCAGCAGTGTCTACCCCCGACCCTGCAACTCTTGATGCCCAGACCGATACCGTGGTGGATGGACTGCTGCACCTCATGGGACAGGCGCGGCGCGATCTGCTCATCATTTCGCCCTACTTCGTGCCAGGGCCCGACATGAAGCAGGCCTTTGCAGCCGCACGCGCGCGGGGCGTTCGGGTGCGGGTGCTCACCAACTCGTTGGCCTCCAACGATGCACCCATTGCCCACGCAGGCTATGCGCGCCACCGGCCCGATCTGCTGGCCATGGGCGTCGAGCTGTACGAAATGCGCAGCGAGCTCACGGGCGTGCTGCGCGGGGCACTGGGCTCCACGGGCAGCACGGGGGGGCGTGATGGTATCAGCGGTGCAGCCAGTTCTGTCGGCAGCTCACGCGCCATGCTGCACTCCAAGATTCTGATCATGGACGGCCGCCTGCTGGTGGTGGGTTCGATGAACCTGGACATCCGCTCGCAGCGGCAGAACACGGAGATCGCGCTGCTGATCCGCAGCAGCGACCTGTCACGCCGCGCCACCACGCAGATCGAAACGGCATTGCGCGAATCCGCCTGGCATGTGCAGTTGCGCGATGGCGGCCAACTGGTGTGGCATGCCCCCGAGGGCAGCGGCCTGCCAGATGCCACCACCGAACCCGATGCCAGCGCGCCACTGCGGCTGATGCTGCAACTGCTGGGCCCGCTGGCGCCGGATCACCTGCTCTAGGGATGGCCTGCATAACTCCCTGCGGTCGGTGATAGCGCGGTCTCGGGCGGTCCGCTGCGTTGCTTTTCTTGCCAATAGCACCGCTATTGGCTGCAAAAAGACGCCTTGCGGTCTGTCCCGATCCGCACTACCACCGACTCGCGAGGGTTATGCAGGACATCCCTAGATCAACCCTCGGCTGGCTGCAATGCATCCACCCACGCGGTGATCGCCCGCTGGTCCGTCATCGTGCGCACGTGCTGGTAGGCGACCTCGGCCTCCGGAAAGCGCCTGCGCAGGAGGTTGAGCCATTGTTTGAGCCGCCCCGCGCGCTGGCGTGGTTCCAAGTCGTCACACACCAGTTGCCAGAAGGCCGCCAGGTGCGGCAGCAGGTCGGCCCAGGCCACCGTGTCCGCGCCGGGCTGCCCCGCATCCGACGCGCGGATGGCCCGGGCCAGGCCGGGGTCAGCCACCATGCCGCGCCCGAGCATCAGCGCATCGCAACCCGACACTTCGCGGCAGCGCTGCGCGTCGGCCACCGTCCAGATCTCGCCATTGGCCACCACGGGGATGCCGACCGCCGCGCGGATGGTGGGGATGTGCTCCCAATACGCTGGGGGCCGGTAGCCGTCGGCCTTGGTGCGGGCATGCACCACCAGCTCAGCAGCGCCGCCCGCCTGCATGGCCTGCGCACATTCGCGCATCAGCCCGGTGTCGTTGAAACCCAGGCGCATCTTGGCGGACACGGGCAGGTGCAGAGGCACGGCGCGGCGCACAGCGGCCACCACGGTGGCGATGCGTTCGGGCTCCTGCAGCAGCGCCGCGCCCCCGCCGTGGCGGTTGACAACCTTGGCCGGGCAACCAAAGTTCAGGTCGATCCCCTCGGGCCCCAGCGCCGCCAGGCGTGCGGCGTTCTCAGCCATGCAGACGGGATCAGAGCCCAGCAGCTGCGCACGCACCGGCACACCGGCCAGCGTGCGGCTGCCGTTGTGCAACTCCGGCACGTAGCGCAGAAACACCTTGTCCGGCAGCAGCGTGCCGGTGATGCGGATGAACTCCGAGACGCAGCGGTCCACCCCGCCCACGCGGGTCAGCACATCACGCAGCACAAAATCCAGGAGCCCCTCCATGGGGGCAAGTAGCAAGGTCATCGCGAGAAAGGCCACCGGGCCCGGCACCCCAGCACAGAGCGCGGCCCGCATACAGCCAAAATATGAATTAAACAGGGTCCTAGCGCTTGATGGATAAGCGCAAGTAGCTATCAAATATATAGCAAATACCGCTTTTGCAGCCATGCTACGACCAGGGGCAGCCCGCCATTGTGCGGCAGCGAGGTCATCACAGCGTCATGGCGGCTTGCTGCAATCTCCGCCATTCACCCGTGAATGGAGACCCCCATGCTGCTACAAAAAACCGAAAAAGCCCGCCTGGAACTCTTGCCCGGCGTCCGCACCCTGAGCCTTCGGGAGCGTTCTCTGCTGCTCCTGGTGGATGGCAAGCCGCTGTCCGACTTGCAGGCCATGTACAACGGCATCGGCGCGCAGATTGTCGACAACCTCATGCGCCAGGGTTACCTGGCCGGCCCGGCCGAGCTACCGCCACCCTCCGCCGCGCAAACCGCTGCACACAACAAGCCATCCATCCAGCGCCCGGAGCCCGGCGATGCCCTGCGCTCGCTGGCCGGTGCACGCATGTACCTGTTCGACACCTGCGAGCGTCTGTTTGTGCGCCGCGACCCCGTGCTGGCGCAGCAGTTTCGCGAGGCGTTGCGCGCCGCCAAGGACCGCGCGAGCATGCTGGACGTGGGCGAAGCCATGTTTGAAGAAGTAGCGATGACCGCGGGGGCCGAACGTGCTGCCAGCCTGCGCGAAAGGTTCGAGCAGTTGCTGCCTTCTGCGCCTTCGGCCTCCGAGCCGTTTGACTCGACCCAACCCTCAGCACTGGCTTGAGGGGCAGGTTTTTTGAAACATGACTTGCGCAAAGCGGGGGTCAGGCAAGCGGTTCACCGCATGCCGAGGCGGCTGTTGCATCCCGACTTGCGTAGGTCCTGTGAAAATGATGCCGTGATCAGGCCGCAGCCAGCCGCCACAACGAAGTGACCTCCGCCGCACGGGCAGCGTGCAGGGCGTCACCCGCATCGGCCGCCTTGGCATGGTGCGGCTTCACATCGTGCCGGCCACGCACCACCAGCCCCGCATCGGCAATCCATTCGAGCAGTTGCGCGCGTGGGCGCAGGCCCAGGTGTTCGGCCAAGTCCGACAGGATCAGCCAGCCCTCGCCGCCAGGCTCCAGATGGTCGGACAAACCCGCTAGAAAGCCTTTGAGCATGCGGCTGCCTTCGTCGTACACCGCGTGCTCAATGGGCGAACTGGCCCGTGCGGGCACCCACGGGGGGTTGCACACCACCAGGGGCGCGCGGCCGGGCGGAAACAGGTCGGCCTGCAGCAGCTCAACCTGTGGCATGACACCGAGGCGCTGCAGGTTCTCCCGCGCGCAGGCCAGGGCGCGCGGGTCCTGGTCGGTGGCCACCACGCGCTGCACCCCACGGCGTGCCAGCACGGCAGACAGCACCCCCGTGCCCACACCAATGTCAAAGGCCAATGTCTTGCTAGGCAGAGCCGTGTCGGCCACCAGGCCCACGTATTCGCCGCGCACGGGCGAGAACACGCCGTAGTGCGGGTGGATGCGGTTGAGCGGTGGAGCGCCAAGCGCTGGCACTTCTACACCCTTTTTGCGCCATTCGTGCGCGCCCACCAGGCCCAGCAACTCACGCAGCGTGGCCACCGAGCGCTCGCCCGTGGCCGGGCCCCAGGCCTCGGTGCAGGCCTGGCGCCAATCGGGCGCACGGCGCAGGTCAATGCTGTAGTCGCCTTCGAGCGGGATGAGCACCGACGCCAGCACCCGCGCGCGCTGCGCCTGCGCCTGGCGGTGCAGATGAAAGGCTTCGGCGGGGGTGGCGGCAGCAGCTTTTTCGGCGGCCTTGGCAGCGGACTTGCGGGGTTTGGCCGATTTGCCCGCCTTGCCGGACTTGGCATCGGCCCGGCGCATCAGCGCCTGCAGCAGCATGCGGGCGTTCTGGAAGTCGCCCTGCCACAGCAGACCCGTGCCTTCACAGGCCATGCGGTAGGCCGTGTCGGCGGCCAAGGTATCGTCGGCGGTGACAAGCCGGCGAGGGGCCGGGGCACCACTCTCGGAGCGCCACTGGGCTTGTTGAATCTGGCCCTGGCGGCTCCATTCGATCATTGAGTGCCTTTGCGTGACTACGCGTTGATGGGGCGCTTCAGGCGCACTTCTTCGATCTTGACGCCCCCCACCACAGCCGTCTTGGCGGTGGAGAGTTCGCGCTTGAAGCCCGCCAGTTCGTGAAACCGGATGGCGCGCTCGTTGCGCAGCGGCACCCACGCCGTAACGTTGGTGCAACCTTCTTCCTGGAGGCCGTCGCGGGCAGCATCCCACAGAGCCAGACCCACGCCTTGGTTCCAGTGGGTAGGTGCGGCGTAGATGGCCCAGATTTCACCAGTGGTGGGGCGGGATTTTTCATCGCGCGAGCGGTCGTAGCCGACAAAACCGACGATCTTCTCGCCGTCCACGGCCACCTGGACCTGGGGCTCGCAATATTCAATGGCCTCGCGCCAGTAAGCCTGGCGCTTTTCGACCGACATGGATTTCAACTGCTCGTCTGGCACCAGCCCTTTGTAGACCTCTTGGGCTGAGACGGTATGGATCTGGGCAATGGCTTTGGCATCGCGAAGCGTGGCGGGACGAACCTGGATACTGGACATGAAAAAACCGAACGAAAACAGGGAAAGAAAAAACGAAAGGACCGGCATTGTCGCCGCAAACGGTTTTTCCCCCTGTCCGGCCCCCTCGCAAACCCTCTGTGGGGCCCTCTCAAATGCCTGTGTACATAGCATTGCGGCGCCGGCAAAGCGACTGCCGCTGCAGGCTGCGCCGCAAGCAACGCCCAGCAGCGGGCGCCAAGCAGGATCTCAGGCCAGCGCCATGGAGCCCGAGAGCGAAGTCCCCGCCGCACCGGCTGCCGCCGCAGCACGCTGCACCAGCGCGCGCTTGTTGCGGGGGCGCGGCACATGCACGGCAGGAGGCGCGCCGTTGATGGCCGAGAGCCCCAGGACCAGCGTGACGGTGCGCGAACACCCATCCTCGCGCTCGTCGCTCGCGTAGGCGCGGTAGCTGCCGTTGCCTTGCCCGTGGCGGCGCTGCACCGTGTGGAAAGCCACACGCACGCCGCTGACGCGGTGGCCCCCAAAAGGCAGCACGCGCAGCCGCGCATCGCAGTCCAGCGCCAGCCCCAGATTGCCATCGCGGTTGATGAGATCGGTGCGGATGGCACGCCATGTCTGCCCCTCGTCCATCGAAAACTGCCAGGTGCCTGCCTGGGCGTCCAGGTGCTCGATCACCACGCCAGCCGACGCCTGCGTGCCCGGGCAGTTTTCTTCCACGATCTGGGCCAGCGTGTTGCCCCCCAGCCCCGTGCTGCCCTGCGGCGAAGCGATGGCCCCCGGTCGTCGTTCGCCGTGGTGGCGGGACACATCGGAAGCGGCTGAACCTGGGTGAAGTGCATTGGCAGTCATGGGAAACCCTTTGAAAAACGAAGGTTGCGCATTGATGGATGGTTGGTACGCACCCCCTCAGGTGCTTTTCAATGCTTGACGGAAAGTCTAGAAAGTGCACAACGGAGCGTCCATCGCACAAATGGACTAGTCCGCAACAGTGTGTTGTGCGCAATACTTGCTCATGACTTACGCAAAACAGAGCTCAGGCAAACGGTTCATCCCAAGGCAAGGCGGGTGTTGCATCCCGGTTTGCGCCGGGGCTGTTGCTGTATGACTGCCCGCCTTTTGCTGGTGGACGACCACAACCTGTTTCGCACCGGGCTGCGCCTGATCGTGCAGGACCACCCCCGCGTGGGCACGATTGCCGAGGCGGGCTCGATTGCCGAAGCCTGCGCACTGCAACTGGCCGATGCCGACCTGGTGCTGCTGGACATCCAGCTGCCCGGCATGAGCGGCCTGGACGGGCTGCGCCTGTTGCGCCAGGCCTGCACCCGGGCGCGCATCGTGCTCGTTTCGGCCAGCGTGGCGCCCGATGCGATCCATGAAGCACGCGCCCGGGGCGCCGATGGTTTCCTGCCCAAATCCGCCAGCGCCGAAGACATCCTGGAGGCCATTTCGTGCGCCTTGTCGGGGCAGCCGTGTTTTCCGATCAACAGCGGCAACAGCGCCACCACGCGCGGGCCGGACACGCCGTCGCTGACCGCTCGCCAGCTCGACGTGCTGTCGCTGCTGTGCACCGGCAAGCCCAACAAGGTCATAGCACGCGACCTGGGCCTGAGCGAAAACACCGTGCGTGTGCACGTGGCGGCCATCTTTGCGCAGCTGGGCGTCAATAGTCGCAGCGCCGCCTTGCTGGCGGCCCAGCGCCTCGGCCTGTCCACCCCCCAGCTCCATGACTCCCTCTGAGGCCCTGCCGGTGCAGCCGGATGCCGCCCAGCCCCCCACCCGCTGGGGATGGCCGGCGTGGGAGCGCGATGAGGTGCTGCGCGAGCAGGTGGCCCTGCTGCGGCACAACTTTCCGATGACGCTGCTCGCATCGCTGGCCACCGCGCTCGGCACGTTGTGGGTCATGGCGCGGGTGGCCGAGCCCCAGGCCATCACGGTGTGGCTGGTGTCCCACGCACTCGTGGTGGCCGGGGTGTACCTCACGCTGCGCAGCATTGCGCCTTTCACCGACCCGGCGCAGCAGGCGGCGCGCAAACTGATCGCCTGCATGGCCGCCATGGGGCTGAGCTGGGGCAGCCTGGGGTATGTGGTGCTCTACTGGGGCACCCCCGAAAGTGTCATCTACGCCATCGGCATCATCAGCACAGTGTCGTCGGGCGCACTCGGGCTGGGGGCCCCGCTGTACCGCGCCTATGTCACCTACCTCACCTGTGCCATCGGCGGCGTGATGATGGCGGTGGCGCTGGCTGGCGGGCCTGTGATGTGGCCCGCGCTGTTTCTCACCGGTGTCTACTATGCGCTCACGGGCATGCAGGCGCGCACCGCCGACCGGGCCACACGGCGCAGCATTGCGCTCAAGCTGGAAAACGACCGGCTGGTGAACCAGCTGCGCGCCGAATCGCAACGCGCCCTCGCGGCCCAGGAGGCCGCCGAGAAGGCCGACCGCGACAAATCCCGTTTCCTGGCCGCTGCCAGCCACGACCTGCGCCAGCCCTTGCACGCGATGGGCCTGTTCCTCGAATCGCTGCAGCGCAGCCCGCTCAACGACCACCAGCTCACCGTGCTGGGGCATGCCCATGCCGCCTCGGGCGCGGCGGCCGAGATGCTGACCACCCTGCTCGACTATTCGCGGCTGGAAGCCGGTGTGGTGAAGGTGCGGCCCGATGCCTTTGCCGTGCAGCCGCTGCTGACGGCGCTGGAGCAGGAGTTCGGCGTACAGGCCGACACGGCGGGGCTGGTGTACCGCACGCGGGAGACTTCGGCAGCGGCCTTTGCCGACCGCTCGCTGGTTGGGCTGGTCATGCACAACTTCATCTCCAACGCGCTGCGCTACACCGCCAAAGGCGGTGTGCTGATTGCGTGCCGCACGCGCGGCAAGCGCCTGGCGCTGGAGGTCTGGGACACGGGGCCGGGCATCCCCCGGAGCCAGTGGGACAACATCTTCAAGGAGTTCCACCAGCTCGGAAACCCCGAGCGCGACCGCCGCAAAGGTCTGGGGCTGGGGCTGGCCATCGTGCAGCGACTTGCGCGCGAGATGAACACCTCGGTCGAGGTGCTGTCGCAGCCGGGGCGGGGTTCGGTGTTCCGGCTGTGGCTTGACCGCTGGCAGGGTGCGCTGGAGGACGACACCGCGCCTGCGCCCGATACCGTCAGCCTCGTGGGCCTGAAGGTGCTGGCCATTGACGACGATGAGGCCGTGCGCCTCGGCATGCAATCGCTGCTGCACAGCTGGGGCTGCCAGTGCATCACCGCAGAGTCGAGCGCCGATGCGCTCGAATGCCTGGAAGACATCACACCCGACATCATCATCACGGACTTCCGCCTGCGCCACGAAGAGACCGGCAAGCAGGTGCTGCAGGCCCTGCGCGCCTACCTGGGCACCAGCGTGCCCGCCATCATCATGACGGGCGATACATCCCCCCAGCGCCTGCGCGATGCGCAGTCCACCTCGGCCCTGCTCCTGCACAAGCCGGTGTCCACCGGCCAGCTGCGCGATGCCATGGTGCAGCTCATCACCCAGCCGCAGCCCGTGCCACCGGACAGCATGCCGCAGGACGACGACGAGGGGACGGCTACAACCAGCGCCGCAGCAGCCCCATGACCTGGTCAAACCGGGCGCCATAGGGCGGGTAGAACAGCGAGCCCATGGACCAGCGCGACTGCACCAGCACCGACTTCTGGTGGCAAAAACGCAGGAAGCCTTGCTCGCCGTGGTAGGCGCCCCAGCCACTGTCACCCACGCCGCCAAAGGGCAGGTTGTCGTGCGCAATGTGCATCAGCGTGTCGTTCACCGTCACGCCGCCGCTCACGGTGCGGCGCAGCACATCGTCGCGCACGGCCTCGCTCTGGCCAAACCAGTACAGCGCCAGCGGGCGCGGCCCGGCATTGATGTGGGCGATGGCATCGTCCAGCCGTTCGTAAGAGATCACGGGCAGGATGGGGCCAAAAATCTCTTCCTGCATGAGCTGCATCTGCGACGTAGCGCCAAACACCAGCGTGGGCAGCATCTGGCGGCTGGCGCCGTCGCCCAGGGTACCCACCGTGTTCACAACGGGCTTGCCAGCAGCGGGGTCAATGGTCTGCACTTCGGCCCCCTGCGTCTGTGCCTGCTGCAGCATGGTGCGCAGGCGGGCGTGGTGGCGCGGCGTGATGATGGACGCGTAGTCAGCGTTGCCCTCGATGGTGGGGAACAGCCGCGCTACCGCGGCCCGGTAGGCCTGCGCAAACTCGCCCTCGCGGCCGCGCGGCAGCAGCACATAGTCGGGAGCAATGCAGGTTTGCCCCGCATTGAGCAGCTTGCCGTGCGCAATCTTGAGCGCCGCATCCGCCATGTCGCAGTGGCCGTCGATGATGCAGGGCGACTTGCCACCCAGCTCCAGCGTGGTGGGTGTCAGGTTCTGCGCCGCCGCCTGGGCCACCTTGCGGCCCACGGCGGTCGAGCCGGTAAACACCAGATGATCGAACGGCAGGGAGGCAAACAGGGCCGACAGGTTGGCATCGCCCTGCACCACACAGAACTCGTCGGGTGAAAAAAACTGGGCCACCAGCAACGCCAGCTGGGCCGAGGTGTGGGGTGTCAGCTCGCTGGGCTTGAGCATCACGCGGTTGCCCGCCGCCAGCGCCGTGATGGCGGGCGCCAGGGCCAGCTGCACTGGGTAGTTCCACGGGGCAATCACGCCCACAACGCCCAGCGGCTGGCGCTGGATGTGCGCACTGGCGGGCTGCAGGAAGATGGGCGTGCGAACCTTGCGGGGCTTCATCCACTTCGCCAGGTGGCTCAGCGTGTGCGACAGCAGGGTGCGCAGCACAAAGAAGTCGGCCACCTCGGTCAGGCGCGGAGAACGCATGCCAAAGTCGGCCTGCACGGCCGCTGCCAGCACCGGGCCATGCTCATTGAGCATCTTGGAGATGCGCAGCAGCCGCTCGCGGCGCACCAGCAGTGGCACATCCACATGCGCGCGGCTGGCCTGGCGTTGAAGATCGAAATGGGCGTGGATATCGGCGGGTGTCATGGTTGGATCATAGAAGACACCCCGACAGGCGCGTCACGAAAAAAGCAGAGGCGACACCGGTGCAGGCTCCCTGTGGCTCCGCACTGGATGGGGCATGGTGCGGGGCAGCGCCCGGTCAGGAGCGCCCCCTTCAGCGCACTTCGCGCGCCTCGACGTCGGTGACCTCAGCGGCGCCAGGCAGGATGCCACCTCGGCGCGATGCTGCGGTCTCTTCGCTGGCATCAGGCGCCGCTGGCGCGGCGCCACGGCGGCCCGCGGACCAGCGCTCGGTAGAGCGAAACACCGTGCTGAAGCCCGTGCGCGGGTCCATGCGCATGACCCACGGGGTCACAGGGCGGCCAGTCAGGCGAGCCCAGCCCGCGCGCAACGCCCAAACCAGCGCGAGCACCATCACGGCCACCAGCAGGCTGGCAAACAGCACCAAGCCCATGGCGACGACCACTACCCGCAGCAAAAGGCGCACAACGCCCGCAACAAAATCATTCAAACGTCACCTCTCCTTCACATCTGGGAAGAGGGGAAAAGGGGTTACCCCCTTCTCCCCTGGTCCCGATCAACCCTGCGGCGCGGCGCTGAACTGGAACACCCCCGGTTCCAGCACCGGGTTCACGCTCACAGCGATCACGCTCTTGGGAGGGAACTGTCCCTCCAAGAGCAGCTTGGACAGCGGGTTCTCAATGCGCTGCTGGATCGCCCGCTTGAGCGGCCGCGCACCAAACACCGGGTCGAACCCCACCTTGGCCAATTCTGCCAAGGCAGCATCGGACACCTGCAATTCCAAATCCATCTTCGCCAGCCGGGTTTGCAGCAGTTGCAGCTGGATCTTGGCGATCGAGGCGATGTGCTGCGCATCGAGCGCGTGGAACACCACGGTCTCGTCGATGCGGTTCAAAAACTCGGGCCGGAAGTGGTTCTTGAGCTCGCCCCACACTGCTTCCTTGATGTCGTCCGAGTCCTGCCCCACCATGGCCTGGATCAGGTGCGAGCCGATGTTGCTCGTCATCACAATCACCGTGTTCTTGAAGTCCACCGTGCGGCCCTGACCGTCCGTCAGACGGCCATCGTCCAGCACCTGCAGCAGCACGTTGAACACGTCGGGGTGCGCTTTCTCCACCTCGTCGAGCAGCAGCACGCTGTAGGGCTTGCGGCGCACGGCCTCGGTCAGGTAGCCGCCCTCTTCATAGCCCACATAGCCGGGCGGTGCACCGATCAGGCGGGCCACGGAGTGCTTCTCCATGAACTCGCTCATGTCGATGCGGATCAGGTGGTCTTCGCTGTCGAACAAAAAGCCCGCCAGCGCCTTGCACAGCTCGGTCTTGCCCACGCCCGTGGGGCCGAGGAACAGGAACGAGCCCGTGGGCCGGTTCGGGTCACTCAGGCCCGAGCGCGAGCGGCGGATGGCGTTGGCCACCGCAGCAATCGCCTCTTGCTGGCCCACCACGCGCTCGTGCAGCTTGGTCTCCATCTGCAAGAGCTTGTCCTTTTCGCCCTGCATCATCTTGGCCACGGGAATGCCCGTGGCGCGGCTCACCACCTCGGCGATTTCTTCGGCACCGACTTGTGTGCGGAGCAGGCGGCGCGCGGCAGGGGCGCCGTCCTTGCCCGCCTCTTGCGCCTGCGCTTCCTTCAGCTGCTTTTCCAGCTCGGGCAGCTTGCCGTACTGCAGTTCGGCCACCTTGTTGAAGTCGCCCTTGCGGGTGAACTCCTCGATCTGGAACTTGAGCTTGTCGATGGCCTCGCGCACATGGGCGCTGCCCTGCGCCTGGGCTTTTTCGGACTGCCAGATTTCGTCGTAATCGGCGATTTCCTTTTGCAGCTTGGTGATCTCTTCCTCAATGAGCGCAAAGCGTTTTTGCGAGGACTCATCCTTCTCGCGACGCACCGCTTCGCGCTCGATCTGCAGCTGGATCAGGCGGCGGTCGAGCTTGTCCATGACCTCGGGCTTGGAGTCCATCTCGATCTTGATCTTGGACGCCGCCTCGTCGATGAGGTCAATCGCCTTGTCGGGCAGAAAGCGGTCGGTGATGTAGCGGTGGCTCAGCTCGGCGGCAGCCACGATGGCCGGGTCGGTGATGTCCACGCCATGGTGCACTTCGTACTTTTCCTGCAGGCCGCGCAGGATGGCAATGGTGGCTTCCACCGTGGGCTCGCCCACCAGAATTTTTTGAAAGCGCCGCTCCAGCGCTGCGTCTTTTTCGATGTACTTGCGGTATTCGTCCAGCGTGGTGGCGCCCACGCAATGCAGCTCGCCGCGCGCCAGGGCGGGCTTGAGCATGTTGCCCGCATCCATCGCGCCTTCGCCCTTGCCCGCGCCCACCATGGTGTGCAACTCGTCGATGAAGACGATGGTCTGGCCTTCGTCCTTGGCCAGCTCGTTCAGCACGCTTTTGAGGCGCTCTTCAAACTCGCCGCGGAACTTGGCGCCTGCGAGCAACGCAGCCATGTCGAGCGACAGCACGCGCTTGCCCTTGAGGCTCTCGGGCACCTCGCCCGCCACAATGCGCTGGGCCAGGCCTTCAACGATGGCGGTCTTGCCCACGCCGGGCTCGCCGATGAGCACGGGGTTGTTCTTGGTGCGGCGCTGCAGCACCTGGATGGCGCGGCGGATTTCATCGTCGCGCCCGATCACAGGGTCGAGCTTGCCCATGCGGGCTCGCTCGGTCAGGTCCAAACAGTATTTGGCCAGCGCGCCACGCTGGCCTTCGGCCTCGGCACTGTCCATCTTCTGTCCGCCGCGCACGGCCTCAATCGCAGCCTCCAGGCTCTTGCGCGTGAGGCCGTTGTCCTTGGCGATCTTGGCGGCTTCGCCCTTGCTATCGATCACGGCCAGCAAAAACAGCTCGCTGGCAATGAACTGGTCGCCGCGCTTGATGGCCTCTTTCTCCGTCGCTTGCAGCACGCGGCCCAGCTCGGGGCCGCCCTGCACCTGGTCGTTGCCCTGTACCTGGGGCAGACGCTTGACGGCGGCTTCCGCCGCTGCCAGCAGGCCGGGCACGTTGGCGCCCGCACGCTGCAGCAGCGCCTTGGGTCCGTCGTCCTGCTTGAGCATGGCCACGAGCATGTGCACGGGCTCGATGTAGGCGTGGTCGTTGCCCAGCGCAATGCTCTGTGCATCGCTCAGGGCTTCCTGGAACTTGGTGGTGAATTTGTCGAGACGCATGTGGATGTCCTCCGAATTGCGCTGCACTTGGGGCAAATCTTCCGGAATTTCAAGACGACGCCCCAGCGCAGGCCTTGCGCCAGATCAATCTTCGCCCAGGCGCCCTGATGCCTTGAACCGATTCATTTGATCACCGCCGGCTCAGACCGCCTGCGCCGAGCCCGCAACGCAAAAAAGCGCAGGCGGAATACCGCCTGCGCTTTTTTTAGGGTCTGCGAGAAATTACTTGGCGGGAACGACGATCACGGTATCGCCCTTTTTGCCATCGGCTCCCGTATCGCCCGTGGCACCGGTAGCGCCAGTGGAACCCTTGGCACCGTCATAACCGGGAGCACCCGAGGAACCGGTGGCGCCAGTGGCACCCGTCTCGCCCGCAGGACCGGGTACGGCCACCGTGGCACCGGTCGAGCCGGTTGCGCCCGTGGCGCCAGCAGGGCCGGCCGGGCCCGGGACCACGACCACGGGGGCAGTAGCGGGAGGGGTCACAACCGTTTTCTCGCAAGCGGCAAGACCAAAAGTAACGATAAGTGCAGCGAGCAGCAGGGATTTTTTCATGGGAAGCCTTGTAGGAGATGAAGCGCACGCGATGATGAAACTGTGCGGAGAGTTTCTTTCTGGCTGCAACTGTGGCGTTCAACAGTCACTGCCAGCGGTAGCGCTAATTTATCGATGCCCCCCCTGCCGCCTTGTAGGACGGCCCGACGACTGCTTGTGGTTCCTGGCGATGCCTCACCGCAACCCAGTGAGCCGACGAACTCCTGGTGCAGATGAAACCTTCCATCCGCCCCATTCACAATCACTACAAAATTTATAGCTGCCATCGCTTTACCAATAAGCGCTAGCGGCCAATTTCTTTCAAAATCTTGTTTGAGCCACCGCTCCAACAAACCGCGCAGACGTGCGTCGGCCGCTCCGCAACGCCAGCAACCCCAGCAGCGCGGCCAGCCCACCCAGGCCCCAGGTCGACAGGGTGGGGATGGCCGCCGGGCTGGGCGCCAGCAGCACGGGGACCACCGGGTCGTTGATGGTGCCGTCCTGCGCGCCAAAGCTGTTGTCGCCCCAGCCGCCGTCCGTCACGTCGTAGGTCACGGTGTTGCCGCTGATCTGCAGGTTCACGGGGTCGTAGTAACGGCTGGACAAGGGGCTGTCGGGTGTGGGGCCGTACTTCTTCACCGTGAAGCCCGTGAGGTCTGGAAAGGTCACCGCCACACGCACCGTCTCACCCGGCTGGCAGTTGATGAGCCGCAGGCGGAACGCCCCGTGCGGCAAAGTGGCGCCGGGGTACGGCGCCGGTGCCGCCACCGGGCCGGTGCCCGCCAGGTCCAGCTGGCAACCCGCGCTGCCATCCACCACGCCCACGTTGACCGGCCCCGACCCGGTGTTCGTGGGTGTGGGCAGGGTTTCAAAACGCGCCTGTACAGTGCAAGCGGCCGTCACCGCTGCCGTGGTGTAGGTGCTGCCCGCCAGCGTGCCGCCGCAGCCCGTGACGGCCGCAATGCGGTAGCCCGCAGCGGGCGTGACGGTGAAGGCGCCCGTTTGGCCTTCGGCCACGTTGACGGCCCCAGCCGGATTGATGCTGCCGCCCGCCCCCGCTGTGGCGGTGACCGTGTGCAGGGCGGGTTGACTCCGTTCCACGGTGACGGTGTAGGTGCGCCGGGCCACGCCGTTCTCAGCCACCACGTCCACCTGGATGACATTGGCACCGACCGCAAGCGGCAGCGGCGCAGTCGCCATTCCGCTGGTCACCACCACACCGTTGACCGTGATGGACGCCCCGGCCTGGGCCGCCACCGGTGTCAGCGACAGCTGGGCCACCCCATGGGGCACCGTGGCGGTATACGCCGTCACGCCACCGGCAAATGCCGGGCTGAGCGCCCCCTGCGACAACGCCAGCGACGCGAGCGCGGCATTGGGGGATGGCGAGGCATTCACCAGCACGGTGATGCCCCCCAGACCATTGGCGATGGCAATGTCCAACAGGCCGTCCCTGTTGAAGTCGGCAACCACCATCTGCTCGGGCGTGCCGCCCACAAACCGCAGGAGCGGCGCACCCAGCCCACCGGGGGCGCCCTGGCCGCGCACGATGGCAAGCTCGCCCGAAGCAGCGTCAGCGGCCACCAGATCGGGCGCGCCATCGCCATCAAAGTCAGAGGCGGCAAGAACGCTGGCAGAGATTCCCGCGCCGTAGGTGCCGACCATGCTCAGCGCCTGCCCGGGCGCGGCAGCCAACGAGGCAATCTGCACTCCTGCGGATGCAAACACCCCTGCCCGGCCCGTCTGGCTCCAACCGGCAATCGCGCTCAGGGCGCCTACGCCCGCCGGCACATAGACGGGATCGCCCGGATACGAGGCTGAGGACAGCGAGGTGCCCACGGTGCCCACGGACGTTGCGGCCACGATGTCGGCACGGCCGTCCTGGTCGACATCCAGCGGGGCAAACCCCTTCACGTCATCCCACGACGCCACATCCAACATTTCGATGGAGCCCTGCGGGCTCACGCCGACCCACTGGATGCCTTCGTAAACACCTGCCGTCTCTGGCGCCCACACGGCCGCGTACGCGGGGTAGCCAGCCCCCCGGAAATTGCCAATCACCACTGACCGCGGGGCCAGGCCAATGAAGGACCGCTGCCCGGCCACCGTGAAGGTGCCCCGGCCATTGCCGAGGAAGACCATGATCGTCTTGTCAACCTCGTTCACCACGGCCAGGTCCGCATGCCCGTCCCCATTGAGATCGCCAGCAGCCACGGATCCCGCGCCCGCACCGGCATCAAGCCGGGTGCTGAATTCAAATCCACCAGCACCATCGCCACGCATGATCCAGACAGCATCATCGTCACGGTGCGTCACGGCGACGTCGGCGCGCCCGTCTTCATCAAAATCGGCGACGGCTATCGCCTGGGTGTAACGCTCTGGGATTCCGTAGGCACGTGCTGCAGCGAATCGGCCCGCGCCGTCTCCCCGCAGGTTGGCCAGGTAGCCACGCTGGTCGTCCAGTACGACGATGTCTGGATGCCCGTCGCCACTGAAGTCCGCCACTGCCGGGGGGCTGGCAGATTCGCCCACCGGGTATTCCAGCCCCTGGGCACTGAATCCGCCGCCGGCAAGGCCCGGCACAACCACCACCGTGCCGCTAAAGCGGGACAGCACCACGTCGGCCCGGCCATCGCCCGTGGCGTCCACGATCTGCCCGCCGCTGAAGCGCCCAAAGGCCGGGCCCACCCCTCTGCGCGAAAAGCCACCCTGCCCATCTCCGAGCAGGAGGACAGGGCTGGCGGAGGTGTTCTGCACAAGTGCCAGGATGTCCAGGTGGCCGTCGCCATTGGCATCCCCTGCGGCCACAAACGGGACGTACTCGTCACCGGTCACGCGCTGGGCCGCCGCAAAACCGCCCGCGCCATTGCCCAGCAGCAAAAACACACCGTCGCCCGACCCCGCAACAATGTCCACATGACCGTCCTCGTTCCAGTCGCCCGAAACAACATGGCGCCCTGCAACACCCAAACCGATGTCAGTGCGGGGGCGACCGTCAAACCGCCCGTCACCATCACCCCACAAGACGGAGACGCCTTTTTGCGCCCCGGAAAAGACGGCAATGGCCAGGTCGAGCCGCCCGTCACCGTCGAAATCCGCCACTGTCAGATCGCGCGGATTGAGCCCCGCACCAAAAGTGACCGGAGCAGACAAACCACCGCTGCCATCCCCCAGGTGAATCGTGGCGGTTCCGTTGTTGAAGCTGGTCACGGCAACATCCAGATGCCCGTCACCATTGAAATCCGCCGCCGCCACGCCATAGGGAGCAGAGCCCACGCTGAATGCTCCCGCCTCGGAAAAACCTGAAACCCCGCCTGTGTTGAGCAGGATCTTGACGGTACTGCCCAGGCGATCCACCACCACGAGGTCGGGCCGGCCGTCTTCATTGAAGTCTCCCGTCGCCATCTCACTGGGAAGCCCACCCAGGCGCAAACTGGTCGCGGCCCCGAAAGCCAGATCAGCACGGGCCTGCCCAGAGACCGCCAGGCACAAACCGACGACGGCCAGGCTCAGCCTCCACGCGCGCCACAGCGCTCGTGCTACAGATTTCATGAAGAATTCCTCCCTGTTCAGGCCCTATCTGGGCAGGAGGCGATTCTCGAAATGGACGTGGCTGCGCACAAGTCCAAACATTGCATGGATGTGAATGACGTGCCCGGCAGGATGCGTATCCGCAACGCCGCAGGGCGCCCCCTGCAGCGACTGTCTAGGCGTTGTTCGCCACAATGCCCCAGCGCGCCAGCGCCGCGTCGTCGGACACGCGGGCATCCACCCAGCGCGCGCCCTGGGCGGTTTCTTCCTTCTTCCAGAAAGGCGCCTGGGTCTTGAGGTAGTCCATCAAGAACTCGCAGGCCTGAAAACTCTGGCCCCGGTGGGCACTGGACACCGCCACCAGCACGATCTGGTCGAGCGGCTGCAGCAGGCCCACGCGGTGGATCACGCGGGCGCCAAAAATATCGAAGCGCCGAAAGGCCTCGTCCACCATGGCTTCGATGGATTTTTCGGTCATGCCGGGGTAGTGCTCCAGCTCCATGGACGACACCTGGTCGCCTTCGTTGCGATCCCGCACTGTGCCCACAAAGCTGCACACTGCGCCGATGCCTTTGTTTTCGCGGCGCAGCGCAGCGACTTCGGTGGACAGGTCGAAGTTCTCGGTCTGGATGGAAACGCGGGGCAGGGTCATGGCAAAAAACTCTCTACGGGGCGTGTGGAAGTCAGACAAAAAGAGTCTTCAGGGCGAGCGGTGCAACCGGGGCGCGGCCAGCAGGGCACGCTCTTCTTCCACCACCTTGTTCAACTGCGCCAGTGCGGGCGACGGAGGCAACTGGGCCAGCAGGGTCTGCAGGCGCGTGACGTCACCGACGGTGGGCGCGACCTTGATCTGTGCGATGGCGGCGGGCAGGTTGCCGCCCCGGACCAGCGCCAGCACCTTGGCGGGCCATTCACTTTTGTTGCGTGCCATAGATTGGTAAAAAAGTAGGACTTGCGCACATCGGGATGCAACAGCCGCCTCGCTTTGGAGTGCGCTGCTTGCCGAAATCCATTTTTACGCAAGTCATGAAAAGGTTTGTCTGTACGATTCGCCCGCACTGTACCCGCACTTGCTCGCACCACAGCCACCCCCGCACCTTAAGCCCATGGCCACACAAACGATTCAGACCGCTCACTACAAGCTCTACCCGTCCCCGCGCAATACGGTCCGCAACGTGTTCGAGCACCAGGTGTTCGTGCCCCACCCCTACGCCCTCATCGACCTGGATGTGATGGAGCTGGCGGGCAAAACCACCCTGTTTGGCGCCTGCCGCCTGTCGGACATGAAAATGGGCCAGGTGGTGACCTTTGAGTTGGCGTCCGACCAGGCCAAGTTCGAGCGCCTGTTCACGCCGGACTGAATCAGCAACCCTGCACCGCAACACGCCCCATGGACCTGCAAGAATCCTTCGAGGCGCTCGACTCCCGAGCCCCGGACACCTATGCCCAGGCCGTAGAGGCCTATTGCGACGGCATTTTGCGGCTGCACTGGAACGAGCGCCTCATCAACAAGATCTTTGGCCGGGCACTCCAGTCGCATGCGGCGGGGCGGCTGGTGGTGCAGCACTACCAATGGCAATTGCGGGGGGCCCCCCGGCCCACACTGGCACTGCTGCAGCGGCGCATGCCCGGGGGCGCGCGCACGCTGGCCACGTTCTTTGCGGTGCTGCGCCTTGCCGGTATGGTGGCGGTGGACATTGACCCCGACGACCGCCGGGTGCGCTACCTGGTGCCCACCCCCCGGCTGCTGGACGGCCTGCGCACCTGGGTGCGGCACCACCTGCACTGCGCTGAGGCCCTGGGCGCCCTGCCCCCAGGCCATGCACAGCGGCTGGACAGCGATACGGACTACTTTGCCGCCTTTCTGGCCGGGGCCGACCACATCCTGGATCGCCTGGCCGAAACCCGGGGCCGGTTTGGCGGCTGGGACTGGTTTGACCAGCGCGACGGCGGTGGCCGCATTGCCATGCTGCTGTTGCGCGAACACTGCCGGGTGCACCGCCCTGGAGAAGAAGGGTCCACGCCGTTTCCCCTGCGGGCCAGCGAGCTTGCGCAGCGCCTGGGTTTTTCGCACTCGCATGTGCGCAACCTGGTCAATGAAGCCACAGCGCAGGGCCACCTCACCCAGGACGCGCCCCGGGGCCTCGTCGCGCTCACACCCCGCTTTCAGGCGGAGCTGCAAATCTGGCTGCAGCACCTGCTGGGCTGGTTTGCAGAGACAGCGGCCATGGCGCAGCACCACCTGCACGCCCGCTCACAAGCACCCACGCACAATAAGGCCGCTGGTGTGCACAACCCCTGACTGCACCGCTCTGGCGGGCTTTTTTTTACTGCCCCCGAACCGCGCCCACCACCCAACAAGCCATGTACGACGACAACCAGATCCACGTGCCGCCCTCCTTCATGGCGGTGTACACCGACACCCGAGGGCGTCTGACGGAAAAGGCGGACGGCGTGCGCTCCCGCTACGAACTGTGCGAAGACCTGGCAGGCCACCTGGTGGAGCACGCGCAGACGCTGTACCACGTGCAGGCGCCTTCCGAGACCGAGATCCTGCAGCGCATCCACGCGGGGCTGTGCACGGCCGAATCTGGCGTGGCGGTGGCCGAAGCGACATGGATCGTCACCCGGCTGGCCGAGCTGCTGGTGTGGCAATGCCCCGTGCTGGTTCCGCCGCAGCCTGAATCTGCAGCCGACGCGGCCCAGCCACCGCAGGCAGGCTGACCAACCTTGGGACACGGTGCGCGCTTGGCTATACTGCGGCCCATGTCCACGCACACCCCCTTTGCCATGACCGCCGCACCTGCGGTGGCGTTGCAGTGCGTGGGCAAAACCAAAAAACCAGAGCTCATCTGACCGGAGCTGTGGTTCCGTCCGGATGAGCGACGGAACCACCTGGTAGAGAAATTTCCTTTTCTCGTTTCACTCCCCGGCATTCCGCGCGCGCTCCCTCCGGACGGTTCTTCCCCTGGTCGAACCCCGAAAGGACGCTTCGCATGTCTGCCACCGATACCGCTACCTCCCACCAGCCGCTGTTCAGCGGGCTCTGGATCGCCTTGGTCACACCGTTCAAGGACGGCGCCGTGGACCACCCGGCCCTTGCCGCCCTCACCACCCGGCTGCGTGCCGACGGCGTTGCGGGCTTCGTTGCCTGCGGCTCGACCGGTGAGGCCGCGGCCCTCGACAAGGCCGAGCAACTGCAGGTACTGGAGACCGTGCTCAGCGCCGCCCAGGGTTTGCCCGTGGTGATGGGCGTATCGGGCTACCACCAGGGCCAGGTGCTGGAACAGGTGTGGACCCTTGCACACTACCCGGTTGCAGGTCTGCTGGTGTCCGCCCCGCACTACATCCGCCCCTCGCAGGAGGGCCTGCTGCACTGGTTCCGCACCCTGGCCGACGCCAGCGCGGTGCCCCTGCTGATCTACGACATTCCGTACCGCACGGGCGCCACGCTCACCACCGAGACGCTGCTGGCGCTGGCGGCGCATCCGCGCATAGAGGCCATCAAGGACTGCGGCGGCAACACGGCCAAGACGCAGGCCCTGATCGCCGATGGACGTCTGCAGGTGCTGACCGGTGAAGACGCGCAGATCTTCCATACGCTGGCCCTCGGCGGTGCAGGCGCCATCTCTGCCTGTGCACACTGGCAGACGCCGCGTTTTGTGGAGTTGATGGCATTGCTGCGCCTGGGCGACCTGCCTGCAGCCCGCCACTTGTGGCAGGCCTTGCAACCCTGGGTGGAAGCGTGTTTTGCAGAGCCCAACCCTGCCCCGCTCAAGGCCATGCTGGCGCATGCAGGGTGGATGCGCAGCGAACTGCGCGCGCCGATGATGCCGGCCTCGGAGGCGCTGCAGGATCGTTTGAGGGCGCTTTGAGGTGACGTGCCAGAGCGTGCGAGAGCGCCCCGGCTAACCGCCCGTCACCGGCGGGAAAAAAGCCACCTCGGCCCCATCGGCCAGGGTGGCGGATTCATCGCTCAAGGTCTGGTTGAGTGCCATGCGCACGGCCCGGCCACGCGCGAGGCTGCTGGCATGGGCGCCGCCGCGTGCAATAAGCTCATCGCGCAGGGCACCCAGCGTGGTGGCAGCGGTATCGACCGCTTCGCTGCCTTGCCCAATGGCCTCGCGGATGGAGGCAAAGTAGCGCACGGTGACCGTCATGACAAAAGCTCCGAAAAGGCAATCAACCGCACCGTGTCGCCGGATGCAATCGTCTGGCCCGCCGGGTTGTCCACCACACCATCACCCCAGGCGGCCGAAGTGAGCACGCCCGAACTCTGGTTGTGAAACAGATCCAGCCCACCTGCCGCGTTGTGGCGCACGCGCAGAAACTCGCGGCGTTTATCGGCCTTGGGCCAGGTGAAATCAGCGCGAGCAGCTATGGGTTGAGGAGCAACGTCCACCACACCCTGCAGCCGCAGCACAAACGGGCGCACCAGCAGCGCAAAGGTCAGAAAGCTCGACACCGGGTTGCCGGGCAGGCCCATGAAGTGGGCAGCACCACCGTCACGCGGGATCTGGCCATAGGCAAACGGCTTGCCGGGCTTCATGGCGATCTGCCACAGGTCGAGCGTGCCCAGCGACTCGACGGCGGGCTTGATGTGGTCTTCCTCGCCCACACTCACGCCGCCGCTGGTCAGGATCAGGTCGTGTGCGCTGCTGGCTTGGCGCAGGGCGTCGATGGTGGCGTCGCGCCGGTCGGGCACGATGCCAAAGTCCGTCACCTCGCAGCCCAGGCGCAGCAGCATGGCGCGCAGGAAAAAGCGGTTGCTGTTGTAAATGGCACCAGGGCGCATTTGCTCAGGCGGCACCTCGCCGGGCATGACCAGTTCATCGCCCGTGGAGAACAGCGCCACGCGGGGGCGGCAGGCCACCTGCAGTTCGTGCAAGCCGATGCTGGCGGCCAGGCCCAGCTCGGCCGGGGTCAGGCGTGTGCCGGCCGACAGCACCACGGCACCCCGGGTGATGTCCTCGCCCGCGCGGCGGATCCACTGGCCCTGTGGGGGCACGGCGTTGATGCGCACCTGGCCCAGGCCGTCGCCCGTGGCGAGGGCTTCGCAGTCTTCCTGCATCAGGATGGCATCCGCCCCCTCGGGCACAGGCGCGCCGGTGAAGATGCGAGCGGCGGTGCCCGGCAAGAGCGGATCACCCGCGCTGCCCGCAGCAATGCGCTGCGAAACAGGCAAGGTGATCGGCAGCGCCACACCCACGGCCGCCACATCGGCGCAGCGCACGGCGTAGCCGTCCATGGAGCTGTTGTCCTGCGGCGGCACCTGCAGGGCCGAAACACAGTTTTGCGCCAGCACGCGGCCGTCCGCGTCAAACGTGGTGACCGTATCGACCTCTGGCAACGGTGTGGCCTTGGCCAACAGGTCGGCCAGCGCCTCGTCGAGCGGCTTCAGGGGCTTCATTGGGGGGCGCATGGCACCAGGCCTCCGTGCAGATCCCAGTTGTACTCAAAGCGGTGTTCGTATTGGAGCAGCCAGTCCACCACCTGCGCCGGGCTGTTGAGGTCTAGCAGGGGCAACTGGGTGGGCACAGGCAGGCCCTGCGGTGCATCGGTGGCCACGGCGACCACAAAATCGTCTTCGGGGTAGCGCACGGGCTTGGCCACCTGGCCGGGTTCGGGGGCACGCCAGACCTCGATCTTGAGCAGGTCGCTGTCCTTGAAGCCCTCCACCAGCACCCAGTCCACGCCCTGGTACAGCTCGGCCAGCAGGTGGTGCACGCTGAGCGTGGCGGGCTGCTCGAACTCGCGCACCAGCATGAGGCGCTTGTCCGATGCCGCGACCACCTCGAAGGCCCCTGCCTCGCGGTGGCGGTAGGTGTCCTTGCCCGGGTGGTCGATGTCGAAACTATGGTGGGCATGTTTGACCACCGACACGCGCAACCCCCGCAGCCGCAGCTCGGGGATCAACTGCTCGACCAGCGTGGTCTTGCCACTGCCGGAAAAACCGGCAAAACCGACAACCTTCATCCACTGCTCCTTGGTTAGCTATTGTATTTATAGCTGCTAACGCTTACCAGACAAGCGCCAGGGGCATTTTTAGTTCAAACCCAGTATCCTGAGCCGCTCCCGCATCCGCAGCGACAGAGCGGCTACGGATTGCCCACCCTAGAGGGCGGGCGTGCAGTGGCGCTCGATGTATTGCTTGACCAACTGCACGTTGGCAGGCATCACCTGCACGCGCTTGGGCAGGTCTTCGATGCCCGCGAACTTGGCGGGCCGCTCGGGCGCATGGCCCAGGGCTTCGACGATGGTCTCGGCAAACTTGATGGGCAGCGCGGTCTCCAGCACGATCATGGGCACCTTGGGGTCCTGGTGGTGTTCGCGCGCCACCTTCACGCCGTCGGCCGTGTGGGTGTCGATGGTGACGCCGTGGCGCTCGAAGTTGTCCTTGATGGTGGCCAGGCGGTCGGCGTGGGTGCTCTTGCCGCTTTCAAAACCGTATTTGGTGGCGGCATCGGCAAACAGCGGTTCGGCGCTCAAGTCGAACCTGCCATAGGCGGGCAGCGCTTTGGCAAACAACGCGTTCGTGCGCTGGCCGTTGCGGCCCAGCAGGTCAAAGATGAACCGCTCGAAATTGCTGGCCTTGCTGATATCCATCGAGGGGCTCGATGTCTCGTGCGTGTCGGCTGCGGCGCGCACGCGGTAGGCGCCGGTGCGGAAGAACTCGTCGAGCACGTCGTTCTCGTTCGTGGCCACCACCAGCTTGCCAATGGGCAGGCCCATCATGCGCGCCACATGGCCCGCACACACGTTGCCAAAGTTGCCGCTGGGCACCGTGAAGCTGACCTTCTGGTCGTTGGTCTCGGTGGCCTGGATGTAGCCCGCGAAGTAGTACACCACCTGCGCCAGCAGGCGCGCCCAGTTGATGGAGTTGACGGTGCCAATCTTGTACTTGCGCTTGAAGGCCAGGTCGTTGCTGACGGCCTTGACGATGTCCTGGCAGTCGTCGAACACGCCTTCGATGGCGATGTTGTGGATGTTCTCGTCCTGCAGGCTGAACATTTGCGCCTGCTGGAACGCGCTCATTCGGCCGTGCGGGCTGGTCATGAAGACGCGCACGCCCTTTTTGCCGCGCATGGCGTACTCGGCCGCGCTGCCGGTGTCGCCGCTGGTGGCGCCCAGGATGTTGAGCTCTTCACCCCGGCGGTTCAGTTCGTATTCGAACAGGTTGCCCAGC
Source organism: Acidovorax facilis (assembly GCF_050626955.1). NCBI lineage: Bacteria > Pseudomonadati > Pseudomonadota > Betaproteobacteria > Burkholderiales > Comamonadaceae > Acidovorax > Acidovorax facilis. Next base: position 788,159 of record NZ_CP192460.1, on the reverse strand, counting down.
AATTGCATCGCCATGTCTTTGAAGGCCAGCGTGGGGCCGTTGGACAGGGCTTCGAGCCACAGGCCGTCTTCGAGGTGGCGCAGGGGCACGATCTCGCCCGTGCCAAACACCTCGGCTGTGTACGTCTTGGCGCACAGGGCCTTCAGGTCAGCGGCGGGGATGTCATCGATGTAGAGCGACAGGATCTGAAACGCCAGCTCGGCGTAGCCTTGCTCGTGGTAAGCCTTGCGCAGCTTTGTCAGCATCGCGTCGCTGACCTGCGGGTAGTGCTCGGGCAGGTACAGGCCGCCATCGGGCGCCAGGCCTTCGAGCAGGATGTCGCAGAAATGCTTGCGGTCGGCGTGGCCGCGTGTGGAGATGTACAGCATCAGTTCAGTTCCTCCTTGCGGATGCGCGTGATGGGCGCCAGCACCGTGGGCAGGGCCTGCATCTGGGCGATCACGGCGTCCATGGTGCCTTCGCGGGTGTCGTGGGTCAGGATGATCAGGTCCGTTTGCGTAGATCCTTCACCACCGACTTCGTCAGCCTCACGCTGCAATACTGCGTCGATGCTCACACCGGCCTCGGCCAACAGGCCGGTGACCTTGGCCAGCACACCGGCCTGGTCGGCCACGCGCAGGCGCAGGTAGTAGCTGGTGACCACTTCGCTCATCGGCAGCACGGGCAGCGTGTCCATGGCATCGGCCAGCGTGTTGGCCTGGAAGGCCAGGTGCGGCACGCGGTGCTCAGGGTCGGCCGTGTGCAGGCGCGCAATGTCCACCAGATCGGCAATGACGGCGCTGGCGGTGGGCTCGCTGCCCGCACCCTTGCCGTAGTACAGCGTGGTGCCCACGGCATCGCCCTGCACCACCACGGCGTTCATGGCGCCTTCGACGTTGGCGATCAGGCGCTTGGAGGGCACGAGGCTCGGGTGAACGCGCAGTTCGATGCCCTTGTCCGCGCGCTTCGTGATGCCCAGCAGCTTGATGCGGTAGCCCAGTTGCTCGGCGTACTTGATGTCGGCCGCGCCGAGCTTGGTGATGCCTTCGACATAGGCCTTGTCAAACTGCACGGGGATGCCAAACGCAATGGCACTCATCAGCGTGACCTTGTGCGCGGCGTCCACGCCTTCGATGTCGAAGGTGGGGTCGGCCTCGGCGTAGCCCAGGCGCTGTGCTTCCTTGAGCACCACATCAAAGTCTAGCCCCTTGCTGCGCATCTCGGACAGGATGAAATTGGTGGTGCCGTTGATGATGCCGGCGATCCACTGGATGCGGTTGGCGGTGAGGCCTTCGCGCAGCGCCTTGATGATGGGGATGCCCCCCGCCACGGCTGCCTCAAAGGCCACCATCACGCCCTTGGCCGATGCAGCCGCGAAGATCTCGGTGCCGTGCACGGCCAGCAGCGCCTTGTTGGCGGTGACCACATGCTTGCCAGCGGCGATGGCTTCAAGCACGAGCGCGCGGGCGATGCCATAGCCACCAATCAGTTCGATGACGATGTCGATGTCAGGGTTGGCAATGATGGCGCGGGCGTCGTTGACGACCTGGATGTCAGCACCCACTACCGCCTTGGCTCGCTCCACGTCCAGATCGGCCACCATGGTGATCTCAATGCCACGGCCAGCGCGGCGGCTGATCTCGTCCTGGTTGCGCGCGAGCACGTTGAACACGCCGCTGCCGACGGTGCCGATGCCCAGAAGGCCTACTTGGATGGGTTTCATGGGATTTTTATCAGTCAAAATGGGCTCTGGCGCTTATCCATCAAGCGCTAGCAGCTATGAAAAAATGAGTTTCTGCACCACTCAACGTGCAAGTTACGCAGCCGCCGCCATTTGTACGCGCTTGCGGTATTGCTCCAGGAAGCGCGCCACGCGGCCGATGGCGTCGCGCAGATCGTCTTCGTGTGGCAGGAACACGATGCGGAAATGGTCCGGCGCCGCCCAGTTGAAGCCTGTGCCCTGCACCAGCATGACCTTGGTCTCCTGCAGCAGTTCCAGGAAGAACTGCTGGTCGTCCTCGATGGGATACACGGCAGGGTCGAGGCGCGGAAACATGTAGAGCGCCGCCTGGGGCTTCACGCAGGTCACGCCCGGGATGGCCGTGATCAGCTCGTACGCCAGATCACGCTGCTTGCGCAGGCGGCCGCCCTCGCCTACCAGCTCATTGATGCTCTGGTAGCCACCCAGCGCCGTCTGCACCGCCCACTGGCCGGGCACGTTGGCGCACAGGCGCATGTTCGAGAGCATGTTCAGGCCCTCGATGTAGTCCTTGGCGGGCTTCTTGTCGCCCGACACCACCATCCAGCCCGCGCGGTAGCCACATGAGCGGTAGCTCTTGGACAGCGAATTGAAGGTGAGTGTGAGCACATCCTCGCTCAGCGAGCCAATGGCCGTGTGTTTGGCGCCGTCGTACAGCACCTTGTCATACACCTCGTCGGCAAAGATGACCAGGCCATGCTCACGTGCAATGGCGACGATGCCCTTGAGCAATTCGTCCGAATACAGCGCGCCCGTCGGGTTGTTGGGATTGATGACCACGATGCCCTTGGTGCGGGGCGTGATCTTGGCGCGGATATCCTGAAGGTTGGGCATCCAGCCATTGGCTTCATCGCACACATAGTGCACGGGCGTGCCGCCCGACAGGCTGGCAGCGGCGGTCCACAGGGGGTAGTCGGGCGAAGGCAGCAGCAGCTCGTCGCCGTTGTCCAGCAGTGCATTGGTGGCCATCACGATCAGCTCGCTGGCACCGTTGCCCAGGTAGATGTCGTCCAGCATCACACCCTTGATGCCCTGCTTTTGGGTCTCGTGCATGACGGCCTTGCGCGCCGCAAAGATACCCTTGCTGTCCGAGTAACCCGCCGAATTGGGCAGGTTGCGGATCATGTCCAGCTGAATCTCTTCCGGCGCATCAAAACCGAACACCGCCAGGTTGCCGATGTTGAGCTTGATGATCTTGTGGCCGTCTTCCTCCATCTGCTTGGCCGCGTCCATGATGGGCCCCCGGATGTCATAGCAGACGTTGGCGAGCTTGGCGGATTTTTGGACGGTTTTCATGCGCTGACGGTGGTGCAGTGGGGTCAGGTGGCGGCCAGAGCGGCTGGCACCTTGGCGAAACCTATAATTTGACCACAGATCACAAGCGCGCCCAGGCCCTGCGCCGGGCCTACCCGCAGCGCCACCGCCTGCAACCGACGCCAACACCCATGAAATTCCAGCCCGACCGCTCGAACGCACAAACCATCAGCGGCTACGGCCCCGGCTGGATCGGCGTGGATGCCGAGAAGATCACGCACAGCGTCATCATCGGCTCGTCGGGGCTGCGCCAGGCCTGGCCCTGCACGCGCTTTGAAGACCTGACCCCCGAACATTTCGCGCAATTGGCAGCCCTGGAGACAGAGCTGGTCATTTTTGGCAGCGGCACACGCAACCGGTTCCCGCCACCGGCGTGGCTGGCGCCGCTCATCGCCCGCCGGCTGGGGCTGGAAACCATGGACACCCCTGCCGCCTGCCGCACGTACAACATCCTGGCCAGTGAAGGGCGCAACGTGGTGGCAGCACTGATTCTGGAAGCCTGAGCTACAGGCCCGCAACCGCCGCGGCAAGCTGCAAATCCGGCGCTTGCACCTATGCAAGCCCTTGCCTAAATGCCCGCCACTGCGGGCCGGACACACTGTCTTACATTTGGCCGAAGAGTGAATTCGGGGTAAAATCGCCGGTTGCGGTCGGGGGCACCACCAAGAGCAATAACACACTAGCTCCCCCGGCTTACCAACGACTACATCCTGAGAGATTGAAGTGATATGGCGATCGTTGTCAACAAACCCCTCCCTGAATTTGAAGCCAACGCTACCGGTGGACTCAAGGTCTCCAACACCTCCCACCTTGGCCAAATTCTGGTTCTCTACTTCTATCCCAAGGACAACACGCCTGGCTGCACTACGGAGGCCATGCAGTTTCGCGACAAGTACAAGGACTTCGTGAAGGCAGGCGCTGCCGTGTTCGGCGTGTCCCGCGACAATATGAAGTCGCACGACGAATTCAAGGAAAAGCTGGAACTGCCCTTCGAACTCATCGCCGACACCGAAGAAAAGATGTGCCACATGTTCGGTGTGGTCAAGAACAAGATCATGTACGGCAAGAAGGTCAAGGGCATTGAGCGCAGCACCTTCCTGATCGGCCCCGATGGCCTGCTGGTGCAAGAGTGGCGCGGCCTCAAGGTTCCCGGCCACGTGGACGAGGTCCTGAAAGCCGTCAAATCCATCAAGGCCCTGAAAAAGGCCGCCTGATCTGCACATTGGGGCATCGGCGCGACACCCCGCTTGTTTTGCCCAGGCAAGACATCCGGAGTAGGCATAATGGTTTTATGCCCCTGGTTATCGCAACGTTTGCCCTCCTCCAAAAAGCCGCCTTGGCCTCCAGGCGGCTTTTTGCTTTCTGACCCACCCGTTACCCCTTTACCGACCGAGGCCCTGCCACCATGCCCCTGCCCCCCGCCCCCAGCCGGCGCGCTGCACTCCTCGCGCCAGAAGCCTTTGAAGTCGCAGCCCGCCCCCGCGTAGCTACCACCTCGGCGAACGAAGCCGTTGCTACGCCCCAGCGCACCGCCACCGCTACAGCCCCCACCCGCGCCGGACGCAAGGCAGACAGCGTGGCCTCGTCGCTGGCAGCGCCTGACACAGCTCCATTGGTCCAGATTGAGACCCGAGCACGCACACCCCAACCCTCCGCCGCCCCCGTGGCCCGAAGCACCGGCACGCGCAAGGCACGCAGCACCGACACACCTGCCGCCGTCACCGCCAGCACCACCCCGGCCACCGCGACCACCACACGCACCCGCAAATCCGCACCGCAAGGTCCGACCAAGCTCTTTGTGCTGGACACCAACGTGCTCCTGCATGACCCAACCAGCCTCTTCCGCTTTGAAGAGCACGACATCTTCCTGCCGATGATCGTGCTGGAAGAACTGGACGGCCACAAGAAGGGCATGACCGAAGTGGCCCGCAACGGCCGCCAGGCCAGCCGCACGCTGGATGCCCTGGCTGCCGCCCAGGGCGCCGACATGGCCAAGGGCCTCAAGCTTGACTCCACCGGCCAGCGTGCTGCGGGTGGCCACCTGTTCTTCCAGACGGTGCCACTGGACTACAGCCTACCCACCAGCCTGCCCCCGGGCAAAGCCGACAACCAGATCCTGGGCGTGGTCGAAGCCCTGCGCAAGCTGCACGCACCGCGCGAAGTGGTGCTGGTCTCCAAAGACATCAACATGCGCGTCAAAGCCCGCGCGCTGGGCCTGACTGCCGAGGACTACCAGAACGACAAGACGCTGGAAGATGGCGACCTGCTCTACGCTGGCGTGCTGGCCCTGCCCCCCGACTTCTGGGCCAAGAGCGGCAAGAACGTGGAAAGCTGGCAAAGCGGCGCCCACACCTATTACCGCATTGGCGGCCCCATCGTGCCGCAGCTGATGATCAATCAGTTCGTGTACTTCGAAGCCCCCGGCGAGCCCAGCCTGTTTGCGCGCGTGAGCGAAATCCGCGAGAAAACAGCGGTACTGCAGACCCTGAAGGATTACGGTTCGGCCAAAAATGCCGTGTGGGGCGTGACCACGCGCAACCGCGAACAGAATTACGCCATGAACCTGCTCATGGACCCCGAGATCGACTTCGTGACCCTGACCGGCACGGCCGGCACCGGCAAGACCCTGCTCGCCCTGGCTGCAGGCCTGACCCAGGTGCTGGACGATCGCCGCTACACCGAGATCATCATGACCCGCGCCACGGTGAGCGTGGGCGAGGACATCGGCTTTTTGCCCGGCACCGAAGAAGAAAAGATGGGCCCCTGGATGGGCGCGCTGGACGACAACCTGGAGTTTTTGGCCAAGGGCGACGGCGGCAATGCTGGCGAGTGGGGCCGCGCTGCCACCAACGAGCTGATCCGCAGCCGCATCAAGATCAAGAGCATGAACTTCATGCGCGGGCGCACCTTCCTGAACAAGTACGTGATCATCGATGAGGCGCAGAACCTGACGCCCAAGCAAATGAAGACGCTGATCACCCGCGCCGGTCCCGGCACCAAGATCATCTGCATGGGCAACCTCGCGCAGATCGACACGCCGTACCTGACCGAAGGGTCATCCGGGCTTACCTACGCCGTGGACCGCTTCAAGGGCTGGCCGCACAGCGGGCACATCACGCTGGCGCGCGGCGAACGCTCGCGCTTGGCAGATTTCGCCAGCGAGGTGCTCTGAGTTGGCTGCAGGCTGGGTTGCAGCACTGAAGCTGGTGCCCTGGGGCGACGTCATCGAGGCGACGCCCCAGATTCTCCAGGCGGCCAAAAAGCTGCTGGGCACCACCCGAAAAGGGAACGCTGAAGCTGCTGCGGGAGCACTCGAAGGCGCTGGGGGCGAGCCCGCCATTCCCGTGGCCTTGCAGCTGGAACATCTGCGCGAGCGGGTGGCAATGCTGGAGCAGGAGCAACAGGAATCCGCCGTGCTGATCCAGTCACTGGCCGAACAGAATGCCCAGGTGGTGCAGGCGGTAGAAGTGCTGCGCCAGCGCCAGCAACGGCTCACTGTGGCTGTGGGTGTTCTTGCCGTGGGATGTGCGGGTTTGCTGGTGTGGGTGCTGCGACCCTAATGGAACTCCGACCAACACCATCTACCCCGGCCAAAAACTCCTAATTTGATAGCTACTTGCGCTTACCCAATAAGCGCTAGTGGCTATTTTTATTAGAAATCGTCGCCCGAACCCATGGCCAGGTTCTCGAAGCGCGTCTGGTTCTTCTGGAAGAACAGCTTCACAGTACCCGTGGGGCCGTTCCGCTGCTTGCCGATGATGACCTCGGCCACGTTGGGCTCCTTGGAGTCCTTGTTGTAGTAGTCGTCGCGGTAGATGAACATGATGATGTCGGCATCCTGCTCGATAGCGCCTGACTCGCGCAGGTCGGACATCATGGGGCGCTTGTCGGTGCGCTGCTCCACCGAGCGGTTGAGCTGCGACAGCGCGATCACCGGGCACTGCAGTTCCTTGGCCAGCATCTTGAGGCCCCGGGAAATTTCACCCAACTCGGTCGCCCGGTTGTCCGAACTGGCCGCCGAACCCGAGCCGCTCATCAGCTGCAAATAGTCGACCACGATCAGGCCCAGCTTGCCGCACTGGCGCGCCAGGCGCCGCGCGTTGGCGCGCAATTCACCGGGTGTGAGGCCCGGGGTTTCATCAATGTGCAGCGAGACGGTGCGCAGTTTTTCAATCGCCTCGGTCAGGCGCGGCCACTCATCATCGGTGAGCTTGCCGGTGCGCAGATTGCCCTGGTTCACCCGGCCAATCGAACCGACGATACGCACCGCCAGCTGGGCGGCGCCCATTTCCATCGAGAAGATGGCGACCGGCAGGCCCTCATTGAGCGCCACGTGCTCGGCAATGTTCACCGCGAACGAGGTCTTGCCCATGGAGGGGCGCGCTGCCAGCACCACCATGTCGCCCGCCTGCAGACCCGAGGTCATGCGGTCCAGGTCTGCAAACCCGGTGGGCACACCCGTCACATCCACAGGGTTGTCTGCCATCTCCTGCACGCGGTCGAGCAGGTCGATCACCAGCGTATCCAGCGACTGGAAACCCTGCTTGGTGCGCGAGCCTTCCTCGCCAATGGCAAAAATCTTGGACTCGGCCTCGTCCAGAATCCGTTCGACCGTCTTGCCTTGCGGGTTGAACGCGTTGGTGGAAATTTCGTCGCTGGCCGTGACCAGCTTGCGCAGGATGGCACGCTCGCGCACGATTTCCGCATAGCGGCGGATGTTGCTGGCGCTGGGTACGTATTGCGCCAGATTGTTCAGATAGGCCAGCCCGCCCATCTCTTGCACTTTGCCCTGGTTCTGCAGGTGCTCGAACACGGTGATCACGTCGGCCGGCTTGCTGGCGTTGATCAGTGCGCCGATGGCCGAGTAGATCATCTGGTGCTCATGGCGGTAGAAATGGCTTTCTACCAGCAGGTCGCCCACGCGGTCCCAGGCGTTGTTGTCCAGCAGCAACCCGCCCAGCACGCTGGACTCCGCTTCTATCGAGTGCGGCGGCACGCGCAACTGGGCGATTTCACGGTCGGGTACCGGCGTGAAGCCATCGTCAAGGGGCGGAAAAACAGCAGACATGGAATCCTCGGAGCTAACCCGGCATGCTAGCGCCCGTGCGGCGCGCCGTCATGGCACAAGTCTGTGGATAAAGTTGGGGCAACCAGTGGGTAACCATGTACAACCCAGAGCCGCACAAAAACAAAAGCCGCCCGAAGGCGGCTTTGCGTGAAACACCGAAGTGAATCTCAGGCGGTTTCGCCGTAGACCGACACGGTCACGTCCACCACCACATCGGTGTGCAGAGCCACACTGACAGTGCTTTCGCTCACGACCTTGATCGGGCCGTTGGGCAGGCGGATTTGCGACTTGGCAACCTTGTAGCCTTGCTTGCTCAGCTCTTCGGCGATGTCGTGGTTGGTCACGGAACCAAACAGACGGCCGTCCACGCCAGCCTTTTGCGTCAGCTTGACGGTGGTGCCAGCCAGCTTTTCGCCTTGGGCTTGAGCTTCTGCCAGCTTGGCAGCTGCGGCCTTTTCGAGTTCAGCGCGCTTGGCTTCGAACTCTGCCTTGGCGGCTTCCGTGGCGCGACGGGCGCGGCCAGCGGGGATCAGGAAGTTGCGGGCGTAGCCGTCTTTGACCTTGACGATTTCACCGAGGTTGCCGAGGTTCACAACCTTGTCGAGCAGGATGATTTGCATGGGTTGTGCTCCTTAGATCTTGTGCTGGTCGCTGTAAGGCACCAGGGCCAGGAAGCGAGCGCGCTTGATGGCGGTGTTCAGCTGACGCTGGAAGATGGCGCGCGTGCCGGTCAGGCGTGCGGGGATGATCTTGCCGTTTTCGGCGATGAAGTCGCGCAGCGTATCGACATCCTTGTAGTCGATTTCTTCAACACCGGTCACCGTGAAGCGGCAGAAGCGCTTGCGCTTGAACAGCAGGGACTGGGTGTTGCGCTTTGGGCGCTTGTCTTTGTTGAACTTCTTGAACGTGGCCATTGCGGACCCCTTGAAAATTAATTTTGTTGAATATCCTGGATGTGCAGCACTGCGGTCTTGCCATTGCGCGGGTTGGCCAGAAATCCATGGAAAGTCCAGAGACTTCCGATGTTCTGCCGTGCCAGTCGCTCGGCCATCGCCCCAAAGGCAATGGCTTTCATGGCAGCCTTGACTTCGCGGGGGTGGCCTGCCTCGGTTTGCTGGGACTCGTGTTCGAGGCGCAGCGTAAGGGCAGGCAATCCGGCGGGCGTGTAGCGCAGGGGTTCAGCCTCTGCGATACAGGCGGTCAAGGCAACGCGGTTCTCCACTCCAACGGGCTAGATCAGCGCTCGGCGCGATCTGGGCGCTCGCCGCGCTCACCACCGGCCGCTGCATATTCAGCTTGGCTGGCCTTGCGGGCTTCTTCGCGCTCGACGGTCTTCATCATGGAAGATGGGCCCGTATCGGCCTTCTTCTTCTGAACCGTCAGGTGGCGCAGCACGGCGTCGTTGAACTTGAAGGCGTGCTCCAGTTCAGCCATCACGGCCTGATCGGCTTCGATGTTCACGCACAGGTAATGGGCCTTGGCCAGCTTGTTGATCAGGTACGCCAGTTGACGGCGGCCCCAGTCTTCCACGCGGTGCACCTTGCCACCGCCAGCGGTGATCATGCCCTTGTAGCGCTCCAGCATGGCTGGAACTTGCTCGCTTTGATCTGGATGGATCAACAAAATGATTTCGTAATGACGCATGCATACTCCTTTTGGGTAAGACCACCCACTGCGTCTTGAAGTGGTGTGGCAAGGGAAAGCCTGCGATTATAGCCCGGCCTGCGTCGCTTGTACACTCAGTGCTTCGCCGCCCCTGCCCAAGCGTACAAAAAGATGGCATAGATGTCTCCAGCCCCTTGCAAAACCAGTGGCTGGGCCGACATGTACTACAACAATCCGCGATGCATACGGGGCCCGAGAGACCATACCCCTGGTGCAGACCTTGATTTGTGGTGTCACGCCCCCAGATCCCGCGCGTACCGTTCATTTACTTCCAGACCAAGACATGTCCGACACCAGCCAAACCACCCCCGCACAGAGCGCCCCCGCCCCCGAAGAAGTCGAAGCCGCCATGGCTGCCCACGCCTCTGACGAGCTGGCACGCCTGCAGGGCGAGTTGGCCGAGCTCAAGGCCAAAAGCGCTGATCTGGCCGACCAGTTCCTGCGCGCCAAGGCCGAGGCCGAGAACGCCCGCCGCCGCGCCGAAGACGAGGTTTCCAAGGCCCGCAAATTCGGTATCGAGAGTTTTGCCGAGAGCCTGCTGCCCGTGGCCGACAGCCTGGATGCCGCCCTGGCCATCAAGGAAGCTACGCCCCAGCAGCTGCGCGAAGGCGCCGACGCCACCCTGCGCCAGCTGACGTCGGCACTGGAGCGCAACAAGGTGATTGCCATCAACCCGGCCGCTGGCGCCAAGTTCGATCCGCACCAGCACCAGGCCATCAGCGTGGTGCCTGCCGAGCAGGAAGCCAACACCGTGGTGGCTGTGCTGCAAAAGGGCTATGTGATCGCCGAGCGCGTGCTGCGTCCGGCCCTGGTCACGGTGACGGCTCCCAAGTAAGCCTCAAAAAAATCGACCCGGAAGACTTGAACCACACCAAGTTATCCACAAGTTACTAGCCATCCAAACCATTCAAGCATTCGGAGAAAAATCATGGGAAGAATCATCGGCATTGACCTGGGTACGACCAACAGCTGCGTCTCCATCATGGAGGGCAACACGACCCGCGTGATCGAAAACAGCGAAGGTGCACGCACCACGCCCTCCATCGTGGCCTACCAGGAAGACGGCGAGATCCTCGTCGGTGCCTCGGCCAAGCGCCAGGCCGTGACCAACCCCAAGAACACGCTGTACGCCGTCAAGCGCCTGATCGGCCGCAAGTTCACAGAAAAAGAAGTGCAAAAGGACATCGACCTGATGCCCTACAAGATCGTGGCCGCCGACAACGGCGACGCATGGATCGAAGTGCGCGGCAACAAGCTGTCGGCCCAGCAAGTGTCTGCCGACATCCTGCGCAAGATGAAGAAGACGGCTGAAGACTACCTGGGCGAGCCCGTGACGGAAGCCGTCATCACCGTGCCCGCGTACTTCAACGACGCACAGCGCCAAGCCACCAAGGACGCTGGCCGTATTGCGGGCCTGGACGTCAAGCGCATCATCAACGAACCCACCGCTGCGGCTCTGGCCTTTGGCCTGGACAAGCAGGAAAAGGGCGACCGCAAGATCGCCGTGTATGACCTGGGCGGCGGCACGTTCGACGTGTCCATCATCGAAATCGCCGATGTGGACGGCGAAAAGCAGTTCGAAGTGCTGTCGACCAACGGCGACACCTTCCTGGGCGGCGAAGACTTCGACCAGCGCATCATCGACTTCATCATTGACGAGTTCAAGAAGGAGTCGGGCGTCAACCTCAAGAACGACGTGCTGGCCCTGCAGCGCCTGAAGGAAGCGGCCGAGAAAGCCAAGATCGAACTGTCGAACTCGGCCTCGACAGACATCAACCTGCCCTACATCACGGCAGACGCATCGGGCCCCAAGCACCTGAATATCAAGCTGACCCGCGCCAAGCTGGAACAACTGGTGGAAGAGCTGATCGAGCGCACCATCGCTCCTTGCCGCATGGCCATCAAGGACGCTGGCGTGTCGGTGTCTGACATCCATGACGTGATCCTGGTCGGCGGCATGACCCGGATGCCCAAGGTTCAGGAAAAGGTCAAGGAATTCTTCGGCAAGGACCCCCGCAAGGACGTGAACCCTGACGAAGCCGTGGCCGTGGGCGCCGCCATCCAGGGCCAGGTGCTGTCGGGTGACCGCAAGGACGTGCTGCTGCTGGACGTGACACCCCTGTCGCTGGGTATCGAAACCCTGGGCGGTGTCATGACCAAGATGATCACGAAGAACACGACCATCCCGACGAAGTTCGCACAGACCTTCTCGACGGCCGATGACAACCAGCCTGCCGTGACCATCAAGGTCTACCAGGGCGAGCGCGAAATCGCTACCGGCAACAAGCTGCTGGGCGAATTCAACCTGGAAGGCATTCCACCGGCAGCCCGCGGTGTTCCGCAGATCGAAGTGTCGTTCGACATCGACGCCAACGGCATCTTGCACGTGGGCGCCAAGGACAAGGGCACGGGCAAGGAAAACAAGATCACTATCAAGGCCAACTCGGGCCTGTCGGAAGAAGAAATCCAGCAGATGGTGAAGGACGCCGAACTGAATGCGGCCGACGACAAGAAGAAGCTGGAGCTGGTGCAAGCCCGCAACCAGGGTGAAGCCGCCGTGCACAGCGTGAACAAGAGCCTGGCCGAACACGGCGACAAGCTCGACGCAGGTGAAAAGGACGCGATCACTGCCGCAGTCAAGGCACTGGAAGAAGCCTTGAAGGGCGAAGACAAGGCCGCGATTGACGAAAAGACCACGGCGCTGATGGCTGCCAGCCAGAAGCTGGGCGAAAAGATGTACGCCGAGTCCCAGGCAGCGCAAGCTGCTCAGACAGCCGGGGGTGCTGAGGCCGCAGGCGCGTCGGCTGGTGGCGCGTCCGCCAAGCCCGCAGACGACGACAACGTCGTCGATGCCGAGGTGAAGGAAGTCAAGAAGGGCTGAGCACGCCGCCGTTGACCCCAGCCGCCGCGCGGGGCCCTTGACGGGGCTTGCGCGGCGTTCCTGTTCCAACCGGGCTCAGAATGACCATGTCCAAAAGAGACTTTTACGAAATCCTGGGCGTTCCCAAGAACGCCTCGGACGAAGAAATCAAGAAGGCCTATCGCAAGCTGGCGATGAAGCACCACCCTGACCGCAACCAGGGTGACGCAGCCAAGCCTGCCGAAGAGAAGTTCAAGGAGGCCAAAGAGGCCTACGAGATGCTCTCCGACCCGCAAAAACGTGCGGCCTACGACCAGTACGGCCACGCCGGGGTGGACCCCAACATGCGCGGCCCCGGCGGCGCGGGGGCGGAGGGCTTTGGTGGTTTTGCCGAGGCCTTTGGCGACATCTTCGGCGACATGTTTGGCCAGCAGGGCGGGCGTGGGCGCGGTGCCGGCGGCCGACAGGTGTACCGGGGCAGCGACCTCAGCTACGCCATGGAGATCACGCTGGAAGAAGCCGCCCGCGGCAAGGATGCTCAGATCCGCATCCCCTCGTGGGAGAGCTGCGACACCTGCCACGGCAGCGGTGCCAAGCCCGGCACCAGTGCCAAGACCTGTGGCACCTGCCAGGGCGCAGGCACGGTGCAGATGCGCCAGGGCTTCTTCAGCGTGCAGCAGACCTGCCCCCACTGCCGCGGCACGGGCAAGATCATTCCCGAGCCGTGCACGACCTGCCATGGCCAGGGCAAGCTCAAGAAGCAAAAGACGCTGGAAGTGAAGATCCCTGCGGGCATCGACGACGGCATGCGCATCCGCTCCACCGGCAACGGCGAGCCGGGCACCAACGGCGGCCCACCGGGTGACCTGTACATCGAAATCCGCCTGAAGAAACACGACATCTTCGAGCGCGATGGCGACGACCTGCACTGCCAGGTGCCCGTGAGCTTCATCACGGCAGCACTCGGCGGCGAGATCGAAGTGCCCACGCTGGCTGGCAAGGCAGCGATCGACATTCCTGAAGGCACCCAAGCCGGCAAGCAGTTCCGCCTGCGTGGCAAGGGCATCAAGGGCGTGCGTGCCAGCTACCCGGGCGATCTGTACTGCCACATCGCAGTCGAGACACCCGTCAAGCTGACCGAGCACCAGCGCAAGCTGCTGCGCGAACTGGAAGATTCGCTCAAGAAGGGCGGCGCCCGCCACTCGCCCAGCGGCGAGAGCTGGACGGACCGGCTGAAGAACTTCTTCAGCTGACCGCGCACCGGCATCCATCGAAAACCGCTTGTGGCCTTTTGGCCCAGGCGGTTTTTTCTTGACGCAGGGCAAGAAACTCCCTAGGGCCCGTGCGATGCACGCACAGCGCAGTAGGATGGGTCTCATCGATGATCACCCGGGAGCTTGGGCACATGAACGTCAACATCACCTTCCTGGGCGGCTCCGGCACGGTCACCGGCTCCAAGTACTTGGTGCGTTACAACGGCAAGAGCCTCCTGGTCGATTGCGGCCTGTTCCAGGGCTACAAGCAGTTGCGCCTGCGCAACTGGCAGCCTCTGCCCGTCACGCCGCACCAGATCGACGCCGTGGTGCTGACCCATGCCCACCTGGATCACAGCGGCTACCTGCCGCTGCTGGCGCGCGACGGCTACACCCACGCCATCCACTGCACACCGGGCACACGCGACCTGTGCACCATCCTGCTGCCCGACAGCGGGCACCTGCAGGAAGAAGACGCGGCCTTTCTCAACCGCCACCAGCTCAGCAGCCACAGCCCCGCCCTGCCCCTGTACACCCGGCTCGACGCGCTGCACTGCCTCAAGCAGTTCCAGATCCACCCATTTCACAAGGCGTTTGAGCCCCTGCCCGGCTGGCGTGTGACGTTTTCGCCCGCAGGCCACATCCTTGGTGCAGCCAGCGTGCTGCTGGAGGTGGGAGGCAGGCGCATTCTGTTTTCGGGCGACCTGGGGCGGCCCGATGACCTGCTCATGAACCCGCCTGACGCGCCGCCCCAGGCCGACACCGTGCTTATCGAGTCCACCTACGGCGACCGCGAGCACCCGCCCGAAGGCCCGCTCGATGAACTGGGCCCCGCCCTGCAGCGCCTGGCAGCGCGTGGCGGTATTGCCGTGGTGCCGGTGTTTGCCGTGGGGCGTGCACAGGTCGTGCTGCACGCGATTGGCCTGCTCAAGGCGCAGGGTGTGGTGCCCGCATCGCTCAAGGTGTTTCTGGACAGCCCCATGGCCGTCAGTACCACGGGGCTGTTCCAGCACCACATGCAGGAACACCGCCTGAGCGGCCGCGAGGTGCAGGCACTGGAGCATGGCGCCACCATGGTCCAGACGCCCGAGCAATCCAAGGGGCTGGCCAAGCTTCATGGCCCCATGGTCATCCTGTCGGCCAGCGGCATGGCCACCGGGGGGCGCGTGCTGCACCACCTGGCACTGCACGCGGGCGACCACCGCAACATGATCATCCTGACCGGCCACCAGGCCCCAGGCACCCGTGGTGCGCGGCTGGCAGAGGGCGAAAAAACCATCCGTATCCACGGCCAGGATGTGGCCGTGCGCGCCGAGGTGGTTCGGCTGTCCTCTGCATCAGCCCATGCCGACGGCAACCAGCTCATCGCCTGGCTGCACAGCATGGGGCACGCGCCGGACAAGGTGTACGTGGTGCATGGTGAAATGGGCGCGGCCGATCTGCTGCGTCAGCGCATTGAACATGAGCTGCGCTGGCGTGCCGCTGTGCCAGAGCACGGCAGCACCTGCACCGCCTGAGCCACGTTAGCTTTCTGGGCCTCAGCGGTTCTACCCTCGCGCAGAAGGGCAGTGCCGCCATCGCGTATCGCGATGTCAAAGCGGCAATAATGGGGAGAAAATAGGCAACCTTCTCATTTCGAGAAGTTAAAACCCCATGAAAAGCTCCGAGCGCAGTTTTGCGCGCCGTATCGACCTGACCTCGCTGCAACTGTTTGTGGCGGTGTGTGAGCTCGGCAGCATTGGCCGCGCGGCTGAGCGCGAATTCATTGCAGCATCGGCCGTCAGCAAGCGCCTGTCGGACCTGGAAACCGCCGTGGACACCGCCCTGCTCTACCGCCACAGCCGGGGCGTCACGCTCACACCCGCAGGCGAGAGCCTGCTGCACCATGCGCGCACCGTGCTGTTTGGCCTCGAACGCATGCAGGGCGAGTTGAGCGAATACGCCGACGGCGTGCGCGGCCATGTGCGCATGCACGCCAACATCTCGGCCATCTTCCAGTTCCTGCCCGAAGACCTGAGCGCCTTTGCGCGCGAGCACAGCCAGATCAAGATCGACCTGCAGGAGCACCTCTCCAGCGACGTGCTGCATGCCGTGCAGGAGGGCGCCGCCGACTTGGGCATCTGCAACATCGGCATGGCCAGTGGCAACGGTGCCCTGGAATTGCAAAGCCGCCCTTACCGCGCCGACAATCTGGTGCTCGTTGTACCCCTGGCGCACGACCTGTCTGCGCTGAATGCTATCAATTTTGAAGAAGTTCTGGACTGGGACATCGTGGGCCTGCATGCCAACAGCAGCATCAGCCTGGCCATGCGCGCCGCCGCCGCCGCCGCCGGGCGCCCGCTGCGACAGCGCATCCAGGTCACAGGGCTCGATGCCATGTGCCGCATGATCGACAACGGCCTGGGCGTGGGCCTGCTGCCCGACCGGGCATTTGCGCTGATGCGCGGCGTGGGCAACCTGCAAGCCATCCCGCTGACCGATGCCTGGGCCCACCGCGAGCTGCGCGTGGTGGCTCGCGACTTCGACGCCCTGCCCGTCACGGCCCGTTTGCTGGTGGAACACCTGTCACCCCGGCCAGACCCCGACACTAAAATCCAATCACCCACCTGAAAAGCAGAAAGAAAGCCACGCCATGGGACGCACCCTGTACGACAAGATCTGGGACGAGCATGTCGTCCACACCGAAGAGGACGGCACCTCCATCCTCTACATCGACCGCCATCTGGTGCACGAGGTGACCAGCCCCCAGGCGTTTGAAGGCCTGCGCGAGGCGGGCCGCAAGGTCTGGCGCATGAGCTCCATCGTGGCCACGGCCGACCACAACACGCCCACCACGGGCTGGGAAAACGGCTACGACGGCATCACCGACCCAATCAGCAAAGAGCAGATCACCACGCTGAACGACAACATGGCGCAGATCTCGCCCGCTGCGTTCTTCCCCTTCATGCACAAGCGCCAAGGCATCGTGCACGTGATCGGCCCCGAAAACGGCGCCACCCTGCCCGGCATGACGGTGGTGTGCGGCGACAGCCACACCAGCACGCACGGCGCCTTCGGCGCACTGGCCCACGGCATCGGCACCTCGGAAGTCGAGCACGTGATGGCCACGCAAACCCTGCTGGCCAAGAAGGCAAAGAACATGCTGGTGCAGGTGGACGGCACGCTGGCCAAAGGCGTGACGCCCAAAGACGTGGTGCTGGCCATCATTGGCAAGATTGGCACCGCTGGCGGCACGGGCTACACCATCGAGTTTGCAGGCTCCGTCTTCCGCGCCATGAGCATGGAAGGCCGCATGACCGTGTGCAACATGGCCATCGAAGGCGGCGCACGCGCGGGCCTGGTGGCGGTGGACGACAAGACCATTGAATACGTCAAAGGCCGCCCCCTGTCGCCCACCGGCGTCGAATGGGACCAGGCCGTGGCGTACTGGAAGACGCTGCATTCCGACGCCGACGCGAAGTTCGACACTGTCGTCAAGCTCGATGCGGCCGACATCGTGCCGCAAGTCACCTGGGGCACCTCGCCCGAAATGGTGCTGGGCGTGGACGCCCGCGTGCCGGACCCCGACAAGGAAAAGGACGCCAACAAGCGCGGCGCCATCGAGCGCGCCTTGACCTACATGGGCCTGCAGCCCGGCAAGGCGATCAACGACATCACCATCGACAAGGTGTTCATCGGCAGTTGCACCAACAGCCGCATCGAAGACATGCGCGAAGCCGCTGCCGTGGTGAAGAACCTGGGCCGCAAGGTGGCCAGCAACGTGAAGCTGGCCATGGTGGTGCCCGGCTCGGGCCTCGTCAAAGAGCAGGCCGAGCGCGAAGGCCTCGACAAGATTTTTGTCGCCGCAGGTTTTGAGTGGCGCGAGCCCGGCTGCAGTATGTGCCTGGCCATGAACGCCGACCGCCTGGAGCCGGGCGAGCGCTGCGCATCCACCAGCAACCGCAACTTTGAAGGCCGCCAGGGCGCTGGTGGCCGGACCCATCTCGTCAGCCCCGCCATGGCAGCCGCCGCCGCCGTGCACGGTCATTTTGTGGACATTCGCCAATTCGCCTGAAGGAGCTCGCCATGAAGAAAATTGCTGCAACCCTCATCGCACTGTCTGCCGCCTTGCTGCTGGTCGGGTGCAACACCGTCAAGGGCGTAGGCCAGGACGTTCAACGGGCAGGGGGCGCACTCGAACGCGCCGCCAACAAATAAACAAGGCACCCATGCAGAAATTCACCTTGCTCAAGGGCCTTGTGGCCCCCATGGACCGCGAGAACGTCGACACGGACGCGATCATTCCCAAGCAGTTCCTCAAGTCGATCAAGAAGACCGGCTTTGGCGTGAACCTGTTTGACGAGTGGCGCTACCTGGACCATGGCGAGCCCGGCCAAGACCCCGCCAGCCGCAAGCCCAACCCCGACTTTGTGCTGAACCAGCCGCGCTATGCAGGCGCCTCCATCCTGCTGGCACGCAAGAACTTCGGCTGCGGCTCCAGCCGCGAGCATGCGCCCTGGGCACTGGACCAGTTCGGCTTTCGCGCCGTGATCGCGCCCAGCTTTGCCGACATCTTCTTCAACAACTGCTTCAAGAACGGCCTGCTGCCGATCGTGCTGCCCGAGGCCACGGTGGCCCAGCTGTTCGATGAAGTGCACGCCTTCCCCGGCTACCAACTCACCATCGACCTGGAGCGCCAGGTCATCGTGCGTCCTCAGGGCGAAGAAATCCCGTTCGACGTGCAGGCCTTCCGCAAGTACTGCCTGCTCAACGGCTTCGACGACATCGGCCTGACCCTGCGCCAGTCCGACAAGATCAAGGCGTTTGAAGCGCAGCGCCTGGCGACCAAGCCCTGGCTTGCGCACACCATGGTGTCGTAAGACACCGCAGGCATCAAAAAATATCATTTAAATTAGCCTCTAGCGCTTTATCCATAAGCGGTAGCAGCTATCAAAATCAAAGCAAATTCAATGAAAATCGCAGTTCTGCCGGGTGACGGCATCGGTACCGAAATCGTCTCCGAAGCCGTGAAGGTTCTGGAAGCCCTGGACCTGAAGTTCGAGATGGAATCTGCCCTGGTCGGCGGCGCCGCCTACGAGGCCCACGGCCACCCGCTGCCCGAATCCACCCTGAAGCTCGCCAAGGAAGCCGACGCCATCCTGTTCGGCGCCGTGGGCGACTGGAAGTACGACAAGCTCGACCGCCCCCTGCGCCCCGAGCAGGCCATCCTGGGCCTGCGCAAGAACCTGGGCCTGTTCGCCAACTTCCGCCCTGCCATCTGCTACGAGCAACTGGTGGGCGCATCGAGCCTCAAGCCCGAGCTGATCGCGGGCCTCGATATCCTCATCATCCGCGAGCTCACGGGCGACATCTATTTCGGCCAGCCGCGCGGCCGCCGAGTGGCCACCGACGGCCACTTCCCCGGTGCCGAGGAAGCCTTCGACACCATGCGCTATTCGCGTCCCGAGATCGAGCGCATCGCCCACGTCGCCTTCCAGGCCGCCCGCAAGCGCAACAAGAAGGTCACCAGCGTGGACAAGGCCAACGTGCTCGAAACCTTCCAGTTCTGGAAGGACGTGGTCACCGACGTGCACAAGGAATACCCCGACGTCGAACTGCAGCACATGTACGTGGACAACGCAGCCATGCAGCTGGTCAAGGCCCCCAAGGCGTTTGACGTGGTGGTCACGGGCAACATGTTTGGCGACATCTTGAGCGACGAAGCGTCCATGCTGACGGGCTCCATCGGCATGCTGCCCTCGGCCAGCCTGAACAGCAGCAATCAGGGCCTGTACGAGCCCAGCCACGGCAGCGCCCCCGACATCGCTGGCAAGGGCGTGGCCAACCCGCTGGCCACCATCCTCTCGGCCGCGATGATGCTGCGCTTCAGCCTGAACCAGGAAGCCGCCGCCCAGCGCATCGAAGCCGCCGTGCAAAAGGTGCTCGCGCAGGGCCTGCGCACGCCCGATATCTACAGCGAAGGCACCACTAAGGTGGGTACGGCGCAGATGGGCGACGCGGTGGTGAAGGCGCTGACGGCCTGATCCCCCGCTCAGCGGTCACAAAAAAAATGCGCCGGACACTCCCGGCGCTTTTTTTTATGGATCCGTGGCACTGCCCGTACCGCCTACAGCCACCCGTTGTCGATGAATTCGATGATGGCGTAGCGCCGGTTCTCCAGCGGCCGCTCGCGCACGGCTGCCACGATGTGCGCAACGCCCTCTGCATAAGGCGCATCGCCATAAACACGGGTTTCCAGCGTCACGCTGCAAGCCCCATCCTCTATCAGGACCTGATGGTAGGCATGGCGGCCAAGATGTTCTGGGGGAATCTGCAGCACGCGCTGCTGAACCTCGGCATCGCGCACAGACCGGATATCACCGGGCACAAGACCCAGCGCCTGCGCCATGCTCACGGCCGTGCCCGGCACCGACGACTTCTGAGCCTGGTGCGACTCGGTCAGCCCGATGCGATAGCCACGGAACAAGTGCCCACTGCGCTCCAGCATGGCCATGAACTTGAGCATGA
Source organism: Acidovorax facilis (assembly GCF_050626955.1). NCBI lineage: Bacteria > Pseudomonadati > Pseudomonadota > Betaproteobacteria > Burkholderiales > Comamonadaceae > Acidovorax > Acidovorax facilis. Next base: position 767,754 of record NZ_CP192460.1, on the reverse strand, counting down.
GAAGGTTGGTGTTGGGACACAGGACCACGGGAAAACCTACAGCCAGGTGTTCCAGCGCTGATCCCGTGGACAGCTCCACCAGCGCAGAGCACGTGGATTCACAAAACGCGCTCACCGCTTGTAGCTCCCGGCCCGAGCCTGCATGCACCACCACCGATTTTTCTGCAGGCAGCCCCTCGGCGGCCCAGGGCACAACCTGCCCAGCGTCCCCAGAGGGCAGCGCCCCCAACAGCTCCCTGGCCAGCTTGCCAGACCCCACAACGATGACTTGCATTTTTCCACTCTCGATGAATCGCAGACAAAGCGATAGGCAGGACTGTAGTGCGGTGCAGACCATGGGCGCATGCTCTCCCCCAAGTCATTGGCTTTTTTCTACCGTCTATCCCGCCGATCGCTCCCCAGAGATGCCTGTTGGAACAACGGCACAGAGCCCCAAGCCCGCATCCGCTACAATCTTCGCCTATGTTTGCCGCCCACGCGTTCGCCCTGAACATTGCACCCGCCGCCACGGCCGGTGTGGCTGCGCGCGCAACCATCACCAAAACCACGACCATTAAGGGCTGACTCAGCCTGGTTCGTCGTGCGCCCTTCCTGGCCAGACGAGCCAGGCGAGCAGTCCGGTCTGGCACTGTTTCTTACTTAGAAAGGGCGTTGAAATGAGCAAGTTGGTAGGGTTGGTCGGCTGGCGCGGCATGGTCGGCTCGGTCTTGATGGACCGTATGGAACAAGAGAAGGACTTCGATCTGATCGAACCCATGTTCTTCTCCACCTCGAACGCAGGCGGCAAGGCCCCTGCCCAAGCCAAGAACGAGACTGCACTGCAGGATGCGTTCAACATCGAGGCTCTCAAGCGCTGCGAAATCATCATCACCGCCCAGGGCGGTGACTACACCTCTGAAGTGTTCCCAAAGCTGCGCGCCGCCGGCTGGAACGGCCACTGGATCGATGCCGCCTCCACCCTCCGCATGGACAAGGACGCCGTGATCATTCTCGATCCGGTCAACATGCCCGTCATCAAGAACGCCCTGGCCAAAGGCGGCAAGAACTGGATTGGCGGCAACTGCACCGTGAGCTGCATGCTGATGGGCGTGGGCGCGCTGTACAAGGCAGGTCTGGTGGAATGGATGAGCACCCAGACCTACCAGGCAGCATCAGGCGGCGGCGCGCAGCACATGCGCGAGCTGCTCACGCAGTACGGTACGCTGAACGCCGAAGTGCGCGCACTGCTCGACGATCCCAAGAGCGCCATCCTGGAAATCGACCGCAAGGTCATCGCCAAGCAGCGCAGCCTGTCAGCCGCTGAAACCGCCAACTTCGGCGTACCGCTGGGCGGCTCGCTGATCCCCTGGATCGACAAGGACCTGGGCAACGGCATGTCCAAGGAAGAGTGGAAGGGCATGGCCGAGACCAACAAGATCCTGGGTATGGGCGAGGGCTTCAACGCCTCCGCCATTCCCGTCGATGGTTTCTGCGTGCGCGTGGGCGCTATGCGCTGCCACAGCCAGGCGCTGACTTTCAAACTCAAGAAGGATGTGCCCGTGGCCGACCTCGAAGCCATGATCGCCGCCGACAACCAGTGGGTCAAGGTGGTGCCCAACACGCGTGAAGCCACCATCCAGGACCTGACCCCCGTGGCGGTGACCGGCACCATGAACATCCCTGTGGGCCGCATCCGCAAGCTGGCCATGGGCCCTGAATATGTGGGCGCCTTCACCATTGGCGATCAGCTGCTCTGGGGCGCCGCCGAGCCCCTGCGCCGCATGCTGCGCATCTTGCTCGACGCCTAAGCCGGCAATCCCCAAAAAGCGCGCACGGCCCTCGCCGTGCGCGCTTTTTTACGCCCGGTACCTTGACACACTCAGTTACGCCACGTTGGCAATTGGCAACATTTGAATGCCCCAATCTGGTGCGTCTGAACCTCGCTCAAAGCTTCGGAGCCACCTCAGCTTGTCAGTGCAAAACATTGATGCTATGGTGCTTTTTACATATTTTCACGCGCCGGGGCGGGACCAGACCATGAGAAAAAAAGCACCGCTCGACCGAGCCGCACAAAAACCTAATCAGTTGTTGGCAAACATGCATCGTTGGAAATTTTCTGTCCTGGCGGCTGCGGCCGTAGCGTCCGCTGGCTTTTACGCTGGCGACGCCTCGGCCCTGGCGTTGGGCCGCATCACCGTGCAGTCTGCCTTGGGCGAGCCTTTGCGCGCCGAAATTGACCTGCCCCAGATCACCCCCGCCGAAGCCGACACCCTGCGCGCTACGACGGCTACCCCGGAAGTTTTCCGCGCCCAGGGCATGGAATACACGCCCGCGATCAACAACCTGCAAATCCAGCTGCAGCGTCGCCCAGACGGCACCGCCGTGCTGCGTCTGACGAGTGATCGTCCGGTGAACGACCCCTTCCTTGATCTGGTGCTGGACGCCAACTGGGGCTCGGGCCGCATTGTGCGCAGCTATACCATGCTGTTTGACCCGCCAGCACTGCGCCGCGCAGCACCGAATGTGACGGCGTCCCCTCAGATCTCGGCACCTGCCGCCCCGTCGGCGCCCGCCGTGCGCGCACCGGTCGCCCCGCGCGCCACCGAATCCCCTGCCGCTGCTGCACCGCCAGCGCCACGCCCGGCAGCAGCAGCCCCTCGTCCAACCCCCGCAGACGGTGTCAAGGTGCAGACCGGTGACACCGCAGGCCGCCTGGCGAATGCCTACCGTCCCGCCAGCGTGTCTTTGGATCAGATGCTGGTTGCCATGATGCGTGCGAACCCGGACGCGTTCATTCAAGGCAATGTCAATCGCCTCAAAGCTGGCGCGGTATTGCAGATGCCCGATGAAGTTGCGGCGCAGGCAACCCCAGCCCCCGAGGCACGCCAGATCCTGGCAGCCCAGGCCAAGGATTTCAACGAATTCCGCCGCAAGCTGGCAGGTGCCGCCCCGACCACGGCAGTGGCCGCTGCCGAGCGCTCTGCGTCGGGCACGGTGCAGACCCGCGTGGAGGACAAGAAACCTGCCACGACCGCACCCGACAAGCTGACGCTGTCCAAAGGCTCCGTGAAGGGCCAGAAGGCCGCCGAGGACCAGCTCGCCAAGGACAAGCAAGCCAGCGAGGCCGCCACCCGGATGGCCGAACTGTCCAAGAACATTACCGACCTGAACAAGCTGGGCGCAGCATCGGCCGCTGCTGGCAGTGCCGCGCCCGCTGGCGGTGCCAGCGCCCCCGCTGGCGTGGCCGTGCAGGCCCCCGCAGTCCCCGCCACGCCTACAGCACCCGCCGCGCCTGAAACACCTGCGTCGGCCCCCGTGCCCCCAGCCAGTGCCCCAGCGGATGTTGCCGTTCCTGCCGAGGCGGCCTCCGAACCCGCCTCTGCACCGGCTCCCGTCGCATCCGCACCCGCAGCCCCCGTACGGATGCCTGCGCCAGCACCAGCCCCTGTTGAAGAGCCGAGTTTCCTGTCCGGCCTCATGGACGATCCGATCCTGCCCTTGGCCGGTGGTGGCCTGCTGGCCCTGTTGCTGGGTTATGGCGCTTACCGTGTGGTGCAGCGTCGCCGCCAGAACGCTGGCGTAGACAGCTCGTTCCTGGAAAGCCGCATCCAGCCTGATTCATTCTTCGGTGCCAGCGGCGGACAGCGCGTGGATACCGCCAACAGCGAAATGACGACCGGCTCGTCAATGGCCTACTCCCCGAGCCAGCTCGATGCTGGCGGCGATGTGGATCCCGTGGCGGAGGCAGACGTTTATTTGGCCTATGGCCGCGACCTGCAGGCCGAGGAAATCCTGAAGGAAGCGATTCGCCACAATCCGGCCCGCGTGTCGGTCCATGTGAAGCTCGGCGAAATTTACGCCAAGCGCCAGGACCGCAAGGCACTGGAAGCGGTGGCAGGGGATGTGTTCAAGCTGACGCAGGGCGAAGGCCCGGACTGGAACCGCATTGCCGAACTCGGCCGCGACCTGGACCCCGAAAACCGCTTGTACCAGCCTGGTGGCCGCCCCGGCATGGCCGAGGACGAATCTCCATCGCTGCCCCCAGGTGGCTTCCCGAGCACCTTCACGGGCGGTGCGGGCAATGCGGCGGCCACAGCGGCACTCCCCCCCGATCTCGACCTGGATCTCGATCTGGACCTGCCAGATGACGCACTGACCGACGCTCCCTCGGTGGCACCAGCACCCCCGGGCGGGTTTGCAGCGGCGGCCGCTGCAGCTGCGGCCGCGGCCGCAGGTGGCACCCGTCGCACTACGGACGCCGATGCCAGCGATGAACCACAAACACTGCGCCCGGAACTGGATTTGCCAGAGCTGCCCTCTGCAACGGCCCCAGCCTGGGGTGGTCAAGATACAGCCCCCGGCCCGATGATGGCCCCTCCGCCCGTCGCCAACCTCGACTTCCCGAGCGCAGACGACCTGAGCATGGCGCCATCTGGCCCCATGCCGCTGGCAGGCGACGCCAAGGATTCCGGCCCCATGGAATTTGATCTGGGCGAACTGTCTCTGGACCTGAACGCACCGTCCAAGCCCATGGCAGCCCCTGCGGCCAAGGCACCCGCTCCGGCACCCGAGTTCGTCGATGATGGCTCGGCTGCGGCCCAGGATGATCCGCTGGCCACCAAGCTGGCATTGGCCGAAGAGTTCAACGCCATTGGCGACACCGACGGTGCTCGCACGCTGATCGAAGAAGTGGTGGCCGAATCCAGCGGCGCCCTCAAGACCCGCGCCCAGCGTATGCTGGCCGAACTGGGCTGATGCAGCCGGGTTCTCTCACGGCGCGCTTTCCCCACCCCCAGGCCGCCCCATGACGCGGGTGGCGCTGGGTGTCAGCTACAACGGACAGGCCTACAGCGGCTGGCAAAGCCAGCTGTTGGGCAACACGATTCAGGACAAACTCGAAGCGGCCCTGGGCCGCTTTGCCACGCACCCTGTCAGCACTTTGTGCGCAGGCCGTACCGACGCAGGTGTGCATGGATTGATGCAGGTGGTGCACTTTGACACGCCGCTGAACCGCCCGCCCTCCTCCTGGGTACGGGGTACCAACACCTTTCTTCCTGCCGATATTGCCGTGCAATGGGCGCAGCCCGTGCCGGACGGCTTCCATGCTCGCGCCAGCGCGATCGCGCGGCGCTATGCCTATGTGCTGCTGCAGTCCCCCGTGCGGCCGAGTGTGGACGCCGGTCGCGTGGGCTGGGTTTTCCATCCGCTGGACCACCAAGCGATGCGGCAAGCTTCGGACTACCTGCTGGGTGAGCACGACTTCACCTCGTTTCGTGCGTCGGCGTGCCAAGCCAAGTCCCCCGTCAAGACCCTGCAACGCATCGACATTACGCGCCGGGGTCTGGGAGAACCACACCCGGAGCTGGGCTGGAGCCCCTGCTACTGGCGCTTTGAGTTCGAAGCCAACGCGTTTTTGCACCACATGATCCGCAACATCATGGGCTGCCTGATTGCCGTGGGCCAGGGCAAACAGCCTCCTGAATGGGTGGCGCAGGTGCTCGCCGCCAAATCCCGCGATGCGGCAGCGCCCACGTTTTCGCCGGATGGGCTGTTTTTTCAAGGCCCGGTCTATGACGCCGCCTGGGGCTTGCCCCAGCGCACGGCTGCGTATGATTGGTTGCCATGAACGCACAAGACATCTCCAAGCTGCCGCATGCACGCACCCGCATCAAAATCTGCGGCCTGACCCGCGAGCAGGACGTGGATGCCGCAGTGGCGGCAGGCGCCGATGCAGTGGGTTTCGTGCTGTATGCCCCCAGCCCGCGTGCGGTAACACCCGAACGCGCAGCACAACTGGCCAGACGCCTGCCGCCCTTTGTCACACCAGTTTTGCTGTTCGTGAACGAGCCCGCTACCAATGTGATAGCTATCAGCGCTTTGATAGCAGGCGCTACGATCCAGTTTCACGGTGATGAATCTCCCCAGGATTGCCTGGCCGCCACCCACCAAGGCGCACGCCCCTACCTGCGAGCCGCCCGAATTCCCCTGGGCGACGGTGCGGCCAGCTTTGACCTCGTAAAATACGCCTACGATTACTCTCACGCCCAGGCCATCCTGCTCGACGCCCATGTCGAAGGTTTTGGCGGCAGCGGCAAGGCATTCAATTGGTCACTCCTTCCACCAAGCGTCAGCTCTCACCTCGTTTTGTCTGGTGGACTCACGCCTGCAAACGTGACCGATGGCATTTTGCAAGTCCGCCCGCGGGGTCTCTCGCTGGCGGTTGATGTCAGTTCCGGCGTCGAAGCCTATGGCCCCGATGGAAAGCCCATCAAGGGCATCAAAGACGCACTGAAGATCCAACGCTTCGTTGCCGCCGTGCGGGCGGCCGATGCACAACTTGCAAAGAACCCCCATGAATTCCTATCAGCAACCTGATACTTCTGGCCATTTCGGCCCCTACGGCGGCAGCTTCGTCAGCGAAACCCTGACCCACGCCATCCAGGAACTGCGCGAGGCCTACGCGCGCTACCAAAACGACCCCGAGTTTCTGGCCGAGTTTCACTACGAACTCAAGCACTTCGTCGGTCGCCCATCACCCATCTACCATGCAGCCCGTACCAGCCGCGAAATGGGTGGCGCGCAGATCTACCTCAAACGTGAGGACCTGAACCACACCGGCGCCCACAAAATCAACAACGTGATTGGCCAGGCCATGCTGGCCAAGCGCATGGGCAAGCCCCGCGTGATTGCAGAAACGGGCGCAGGTCAGCACGGCGTGGCCACGGCCACCATCTGCGCGCGCTATGGCCTGGAATGCGTGGTGTACATGGGTGCAGAGGACGTCAAGCGCCAAAGCCCCAACGTGTACCGCATGAAACTGCTGGGCGCCACGGTGATGCCCGTGGAATCGGGCAGCAAGACGCTGAAAGATGCGCTCAACGAGGCCATGCGCGACTGGGTGGCCAATGTGGACAACACCTTCTACATCATCGGCACGGTGGCAGGCCCACACCCCTACCCCATGATGGTGCGTGACTTCCAGAGCGTGATCGGCAAGGAGTGCATCAACCAGATGCCCGCCATGTTGGCCGAGCAAAAAGTGCTGGGCGACCAGCCCGATGCCGTGATCGCCTGCGTGGGTGGCGGCAGCAACGCCATGGGCATCTTCCACCCCTACATCCCGTTCGAGAAAACGCGCCTCATTGGCGTGGAAGCCGCAGGCGAAGGGCTGGAGTCGGGCAAACACTCGGCATCGCTGCAAAAGGGCAGCGCGGGCGTGCTGCACGGGAACCGCACCTTCATCCTGCAGGATGACAATGGCCAGATCACCGAAACCCACAGCATCAGCGCAGGCCTGGACTACCCCGGCGTGGGCCCGGAGCACGCCTGGTTGCAGGAAATCGGGCGTGCCGAATACGTCGGCATTACCGACAAGGAAGCTCTGGAAGCCTTCCACTACCTGTGCCGCACCGAGGGCATCATCCCCGCGCTCGAATCCAGCCATGCCGTGGCCTACGCCATGAAACTGGCCAAAACCATGCGCCCTGACCAATCGATCCTGGTCAACCTCTCGGGCCGTGGTGACAAGGACATTGGCACCGTGGCCGACCTGAGCGGCGCCGATTTTTACTGCCGACCCAGCTGCCAGGGGCAGTCCGTCAAGGGCGGCGAGCAATCCATCAAGGTGGTGAAATAAATGAGCCGTATTGCATCCACCTTCTCTGCCCTGCAAGCGCAGGGCCGCAAGGCACTGATTCCCTATGTGACCGCTGGTTTCCCCTTCGCCGACATCACCCCTGCACTCATGCACGGCATGGTGGAGGCCGGTGCCGACGTGATTGAGCTGGGCGTGCCCTTTTCCGACCCCATGGCCGATGGCCCGGTGATTCAAAAGGCGGGCGAAAAAGCCCTCAGCCTGGGCATTGGCATGGTGCAGGTGCTCGACCATGTGCGCGAGTTCCGCAAGCGCAACAGCACCACACCCGTGGTGCTGATGGGCTATGCCAACCCCGTGGAGCGCTACGACCAAAAGCACGGTGGAGGTGCCTTTGTGCGCGATGCGGCGGCCGCTGGCGTGGACGGCGTGCTCATCGTGGACTACCCACCCGAAGAGTGCGAGACCTTTGCCGCCAGCCTGCGTGAGCACGGCATGGACCTGATCTTCCTGCTGGCCCCCACCAGCACCGATGAGCGCATGGCCCAAGTGGCGCGCGTGGCCAGCGGCTACGTGTATTACGTGTCGCTCAAGGGCGTGACCGGCTCGGGCGCGCTGGACACCTCGGCCGTGGAGCAAATGCTGCCCCGCATCCGCCAGCATGTGACGATCCCCGTGGGTGTGGGCTTTGGCATTCGCGACGCCGCCACCGCCCAGGCGATTGGCAAGGTGGCCGACGCCGTGGTCATTGGCAGCCGCATCATCCAGCTGATTGAAGACCAAGAGCACGCCAAGGTGGTGCCAATCACGATCGACTTCCTGCGCGGCATCCGCAAGGCAATGGACGCGTAGACGCATAATGCAGCCCGGCGCGCCGCCCTCATCGGGGCACGGCGCGCCACAGATTCCACCCGGCCTGCCCCCTGCGGCGCCCCAGCGCCCCGGCAGGCCGAGCCACTGAAGAGGAGAACACCATGTCCTGGCTCGAAAAACTTCTGCCCTCCAAGATCCAGCAAACCGACCCCACCGAGCGCCGCCAGGTGCCTGAAGGGCTGTGGATCAAGTGCCCGAGCTGCGAAACGGTGCTCTACAAGGCCGATCTGGAGCAAAACCAGAACGTTTGCCCCCATTGCAGCCACCACCACCGCATTGGCGCCCGCGCGCGGCTGGACGCTTTTCTGGACGCCGAAGGCCGCTATGAAATCGGCCAGGAAGTGCTGCCCGTGGATGCCCTCAAGTTCAAGGACAGCCGCAAATACCCCGAGCGCCTGAAGGAAGCCCTGGAAAACACGGGTGAAACCGATGCCCTCATCGTCATCGGTGGGGCGGTCAAGAGCATCAACGTGGTGGCAGCGTGCTTTGAGTTCGACTTCATGGGCGGCTCGATGGGCTCCGTGGTGGGCGAGCGTTTTGTGCGCGGCGTGGAAACCGCCATTGAGCAGAAGGTGCCCTTCATCTGCTTTACCGCCACCGGCGGCGCACGCATGCAGGAAGGCCTGCTGTCCCTGATGCAGATGGCCAAGACCAACGCAGCGCTGACCCGCCTGGCCAAGAAGGGCCTGCCCTACATCAGCGTGCTGACCGACCCGACCATGGGCGGCGTGAGCGCAGGTTTTGCGTTTGTGGGCGACATCGTGATTGCCGAGCCCAAGGCCCTGATCGGCTTTGCCGGACCGCGTGTGATCGAATCCACCGTGCGCGTGACCCTGCCCGAAGGCTTCCAGCGCGCCGAATTCCTGCAAACCAAGGGTGCCGTGGACTTCATTTGTGACCGCCGTGAACTGCGCAACACCGTGGCCAGCAGCCTGGCCATGCTGCAGCGTTTGCCTGCTGACGCAGTGATGTAACACCACCGGGTGGGTGCGTGCGCAAAGCCTAGTGCTGAGGTGATGCGCCCGCCAAAGCCGCGAGAATACTATTATTTTGATAGCTACTAGCGCTTTATGGATAAGCGCTAGGGGTCAATTTCACTGATATTTTTGGTATCAGATATCCATTTGCCGCGAATCATGCGCAGCCGCCGAAACCGGCGCGGCCCCAACCAGGGACGGCAAGCAAGGGCCGCCCCGCAGCAAGGCCGTCGTCCCCCTGGGGGGAAGGCGCCAAAGGCGACTCAGGGGGGCTACTTCATTACGCTGGCCTGCAAATGGCCCAGCACGATCATCGCCACCTGCAGCAACACCAGCACGGCCAGCGGCGACAGATCGATACCGCCCACCAGCGGGATGATGCGGCGAAACGGCCGCAGGATGGGCTCACACAGCCGGGCAATCACATCGGCCAGGGGTGACCGCGCCTGCACCCACGACATCACGGCATAGACGATCAACAAGCCAATCAGCCCCGACACCGCCACCCGCGCGAGGCCAAACAATGCCAACCACGGCAGCCAGGCCCATGCCGAGGCGGCGCCCAGCAGCAGGGTCAGCAAAAAGTACTGCGCCAGCTGCAGCAACACGGCTGCCACCAGGCTCGACACATCCCAGCGCCCCACCGGGGGGATCACGCGGCGCAGCGGCATGATGAGCCAGTCCGTCAGCGCAAAAACCAGCCCGCCGACGGGGTTGGAAAACGGCACGCGCTGCCACTGCATGTACAGCCGCAACAGGCATGCCCCGGTGAGCAGGCCACCAACAACGTCAAGCAGGAAAGAGGCGATCTGGTAGAGCATGGATGAGACAAAAATAAGGGGCCGCCGCGAAAGCAGGCTGCGCCATGGGATGATAGCGAGCCAAGGTATCCCCCCTTTCATGACACAACCCCTCACCCTGTCATCCTTGCCCCTTTTCCCTCTGGGCTCCGTGCTGTTCCCAGGTGGTCTGCTGGCCCTGCGCGTGTTCGAAGTGCGCTACCTGGACATGGTGCGCAAGTGCCATCAGGCGGGCGCGCCCTTTGGCGTGGTCGCCCTCACGCAAGGCCGCGAAGTGCGCCAGGCGGGCGCGCCTGAAGAACAGTTCAACGATGTGGGCACCCTGGCCGTCATCGAGCAGATCGACACCCCGCAGCCTGGCCTGATCACACTGCTGTGCCGTGGCAGCCAGCGCTTTCGCATCACCCAGCGCAGCCACCTGCCCCATGGCCTGTGGATCGCCGATGTGGGGCACATCGACCCGGATCTGATGGTGCCAATCCCGCATGACCTGAGAAAGGCATCGACAGCCCTCGCCCAGGTGCTGCACACCCTAAAGCAGCGTGACCCCGAAATTCCGACTGCGATTGTCCCCACGGCAGCCCAGCTGGACGACTGCGGATGGGTGGCCAACCGCTGGTGCGAGCTTTTGCCCGTGCCCCTGGAACTCAAGCAGCGCCTGATGGAGCTGGACAACCCGCTGGTGCGGCTGGAACTGGTGGGCGATGTGCTGGAGCGGACCGGAATTGCCCCCACACAATGAGCCGCCGAATCGCTACTGCCCCCTCTTCTTCTCATAGCCCATGCTGAACCGCATCCTGGGCTGGTCACGCGCAGCCAAGCGCATGGTGGTGGTGGCCATGGACATCTGTCTGGGTGTCATCGCGATGTGGCTGGCCTTCACGCTGAGGCTGGAGACGCCCCACTGGCCCTCAGGCATGCAGTGGCTTGCGTATGCGCTGGCGCCCGCCCTTGCGCTTCCGATTTTTGCCAAGCTGGGGTTGTACCGCGCCATCTTCCGCTACACGGGGATCACGGCGCTCATCACCACCGGCAAGGCCGTGGCCATCTACGGCGCGCTTTTGCTGGGCTGCCTGCTGGCGGCTCAGTGGGAGGGCGTACCCCGCAGCGTCGGCATCCTCCAGCCGCTGTTGTTCATGCTGCTGGTGGGTGCCAGCCGTGCACTGGGGTGGCTGGCGCTGGCGGGGCGCAGCAGCCATGCGCCGTACCGCCTGCTGATCTACGGCGCTGGCAGTGCGGGCGCACAGACGGCTGCGGGGCTGGGCAGCATGCGCCAGTACCTGCTCAAAGGGTTTGTGGACGACGATGCCAGCAAGATCGGGCGCAGCATCAACGGCGTGCGTGTGCACGCCTCCAACGCGCTGCCCGAGGTGGTGCGCCGCCTTGGCATCACCGACGTGCTGCTGGCGCTGCCCAGCACCACGCGCGAGCGACGGCGGCAGATCATCGAAAGCCTGCGCGAGTTGCCCGTGCGGATCCGCACGCTGCCGGGCCTGTCGGACCTGGCCAGCGGCCGGGTGACCGTCACGGACTTCCAGGACCTTGAAATCGAAGACCTGCTGGGCCGGGAGCCGGTGGCGCCGGACCCAGGTCTGCTGGGGCGCAATCTGGCGGGCACCGTGGTTCTGGTGACCGGCGCGGGCGGCAGCATTGGCAGCGAACTGTGCCGGCAGATCGTGCGCGAAGGGCCGTGCCAGTTGCTGCTGGTCGACCACAGCGAATATGCGCTGTATTCCATCCACCACGAATTGGCGGCGCTCGCGCACCAGGGCGAGCATGAATGTGCGCTGGTGCCCCTGCTCGCCAGCGTCACCCACAAGGCGCGCATGGCAGACATCTGCCGACAATACCGGCCCACATCCATCTACCATGCGGCCGCCTACAAGCACGTGCCCATGGTGGAGGCCAACGCGGGCGAAGGTATTTTGAACAACGTGTTTGGCACCCTGAACATGGTGCAGGTGGCGCTGGAGTGCGGTGCCACCCATTTCGTGCTGATTTCCACCGACAAGGCCGTGCGCCCGACCAACATCATGGGCGCCACCAAGCGTGTGGCAGAGATGGTGCTGCAAGCGATCGCAGCGTCGCCCCGCGCACCTTTCCCGCAGCTTGCCGACAGCTCACCCGCCTGGGCTTGCCCCACCCGCCTGTCGATGGTGCGCTTTGGCAACGTGCTGGGTTCCAGTGGCAGCGTGATACCGCTGTTTCGCAAGCAGATCGCGGCCGGTGGCCCCCTTACCGTGACGCACCCGGACGTCACGCGCTACTTCATGACCATTGCCGAAGCCGCCCAGCTGGTGCTGCAGGCAGGGGCGATGGCCGAGGGCGGCGACGTGTTCCTGCTGGACATGGGCGAGCCCCTACAGATTCTGGAATTGGCAGAGCGCATGGTGGCCTTGTCGGGATTGACGGTGCGCGACGATCTGCACCCCGAAGGAGACATCGAAATCGTTTTCACCGGACTGCGCCCGGGTGAAAAACTTTTCGAGGAACTGCTGATTGGGGACAATCCCTTCCCCACCGACCACCCCCGCATCCTGCGGGCGCGTGAAGAATACCGCCCATGGGAGGAGCTGCAGACCTTGCTCCAGGCATTGCAGAAGGCAGCCCATGCGGGCGACCCCATCGCCATGACCGCTCTGCTGCGACAGCTGGTGCCTGGCTACCACCCCGAAACGCAACCCGTACTGCCATGAAGTCGGGACTTGTACGGGCAACGCTGACCCTGCTCACGGGCAGCGTTGCAGCCCACGCCATCCCGCTGGTGCTGGGCCCCGCACTCACACGCCTCTACAGCCCTGAGGACTTCGGACAGTTTGCACTGCTGTGGGCGCTGGCCACCAACCTGGCGGTGGTGGGCTGTGCGCGCTATGAATTCGCACTCCCCCTCGAAAGCACCGAGCTGCGCGCCGCCCAGCTCATGGCGCTGTGCGCTCGCATCTTGCTCGCTGTCACCACGGCATCTGCTGCAGCCGCAGCCGTGCTCCTGCTGTGGCGCGGCATGCCGATGGTGTGGGCGCTGCCATTGGCGGTGTTCGCAGGCGGCGCTGTGCAATGGCTCACGCTGTGGGCGACACGGTCCCAACGCTTTGGTCTGCTGTCGGCGGCCAGGCTGATGCAACAAGGCGGTGGCGCCATCCTGCAATTGCTGTTCGGATTCATGAAGACCGGCCCGCTGGGTCTGGTGCTGGGCGCCACATTGGCCAGCCTGGGCGCGGCATGGATGCTGGCCAGGCCTGCCCCTGCGGGTGGCTGGGTGGGTCTGTGGCGCCAGCCGTTGGCCACACTCCGGTCCATGGCCCAACAGCACCGGGACTTTCCGTTGCTCAACACACCCCACGCTTTCATGGGGGCGCTGCAGGACACCCTGACTCTGGTGCTGGTGGCGGCCTGGACTGGAGACGCCGCAGCGGGGTTCTGGGCGCTGGCGCTGCGCTACCTCAAGGCCCCTGCGACCCTCATCGGCGGGGCCTTGTCGCAAACCCTGTACCCCCGTCTTCTGAAGGCGCAGAGCCCCAACGAAGCGCGCACCCTGGTGCGCCAGGCCATGATGGGGCTGGCCGCCCTGGCCTGCCCGCTGGCGGCAGTGCTGCTTGCCTGGGGCCCGGACATCTTTTCCCTGGCCTTTGGCGACCAATGGGCGCAGACCGGGGAACTGGCCCGGGCCATTGCGCCGTACATCGCCGTGCATTTCATGGCATCGCCCCTCGCGGTGGTCACCATGGCCTGGGGCGCGCAGGCCTGGGCGCTGCGCCTGGCGTTGGTTGGACAATGCCTGTTTTTCGCGGGCCTGCTGCTGGGCCTCCATCTGGGCGGGCTGACCGGCGCCGGATGGGGCGTGTCAGCGAGCATGCTGGCCTACTTTGCCTACTATTTCTGGGCGTTGGCAAACTGGAAGGACATCCCCCATGAGAGCCGTGCTTAACCGCTGGCGCCGCCGTATCTGGCAGGCGCTGTTCTACCGCATGGTGTTCGGGGAAAGCGACCACCTGGGCCGCAGCCTGCCCCACACCCGCATTGCCCCCAGCACCTGCATCGAAGGCGCCGAGGGGCTGCGGCTTTCCGACCACGTGTTCATAGGGCAATTCAACTTCATCGACGCCACGGCAGGCCTGCAGATTGGGCAAGGGGTGCAGATCACCAACTTCGTCAGCATCGTCACCCACAGCTCCCACCGCGCCATTCGCCTCCTGGGCAGCAGCTACGCAGTCCACGAGGGCCCCAAGCCTGGCTACATCAGCGCGCCCGTTGAGATCGGCGCCTACACCTTTGTTGGCCCCCACAGCCTGATCGAAGCGGGTACACGCATCGGCAAGGGGGTGGTGGTGTGCGCCTACGCGCAGGTGCGCGGCGAAGTGCCCGATTTCGCCATCATGGCAGGGGCCCCAGCGCGCAAGATTGGCGACGTGCGCGAGCAGGATGAGCGCCTGCTGTTGCAGCATCCGGAACTGCGCCCACACTACGAATCCTGGGCACGGGCAAGCTGACATGGCCACACACTTGTGCCTGCTGGGCGATGCCACCAGCCCCCATGTCCAGCGGTGGGCGCGGGAAATGCTCCAGCGTGGCTACCGCGTTTCGCTGATCACGGCCCGCCCCGCGTCCATCGATGGCGTCACGGTGCGGGCCATCCGGCCTGTGCACCGATCGCTGGACTGGCTGTTCCGTGTACGGGAAACGAGGCGCCACGTAGCCGAGCTGGCCCCCGACCTCCTGCATGCCCATTACGTCACCTCCTACGGCTATCTGGCCGCACGTTGCGGCAAACATCCGCTGGTGATGACCGCCTGGGGCAGCGACCTGTTGGTGACCCCGGGCAAAAGCGCCTGGATGCGCTGGCTGACCGGCTGGATACTGCGCCAGGCCGACCTCATCACGGGCGACTCCGCGAGCCTAATGAGCGCGGTGGCAGACTTCCGCCCGCCCGGCACCGCCGAGGAAATTCATTGGGGTGTGGAACTGCAACGCTTCCACCCCGCTCCCTGGAGTCACAAGCAAGGCAGCCAGCTGGTGAGCCTGCGCGCCTGGGAACCCAACTACAACATCGACACCATCATCGAAGCGTTCGCCCTGCTGCAGGCGCGATTGCCGGGCGCCGATCTGCGCTTGCACCTGCTCGGCGGAGGCAGTCTGGAAGGTGCCCTGCGCAGCCAGGTGCACACGGCACAGCTGGACAACAAGGTGCAGTTCCACGGCCGACTCGATGACGCTGGCATGACCCGGGTACTGGGCGAAAGCAAGATATCTGTGTCGGTGCCCAGCAGCGATGCAACATCGGTCGCCATGCTGGAGAGCATGGCGTGTGGCCTCGCCGTGGTGGCCAGCGAACTGCAGGCCAACCGGCACTGGATCGACGCTGAGTGGCTGGTTGCAGCCGGAGATGCCACAGCGCTCGCCGCCCGGCTCGAAGCCCTGATTGCCAATGACGCCATCGCGGAACAAGCCGGGCTGCAAAATGCTGCCCGCATAGCGCAAGACGGTGACCGCGCGGTGCAAATGAACCGCATGCACGCGCTGTACCAGCAACTGCTCCGTACACCTTGAACCCCATGCCCCAAGGCCTTGAATTGGACAACCTGATCAGCGTGATCGTGCCGTGCCGCAACGAGCGCCAGCACATCGACGCTTTCTGCAACTCCGCCCTGCGCCAAGAACTGCCCGCAGGCTGGCGCATGGAAGTGCTGATTGCAGACGGTGACAGCGATGACGGCACGCGCGAACACCTGATGCAGCGCTGTGCTGCAGACCCCAGGCTCGTCCTGGTGGACAATCCCGGCCGCATTGTGTCCACCGGGCTCAACGCCTGCATTGCCCGCGCACGGGGCGGCACCATTGCCCGCATGGACGTGCACAGCCAGTTTGCCCCCGACTACCTTGCGCAGTGCATCGAGGCGCTTGAACGCACCAGCGCTGACAACGTGGGCGGCCCTTGGGTCGCCCAAGGAACGGGCCCCACCGGGGCCGCCATAGCCGCCGCCTTCCAATGCCGCTGGGTGGTGGGTGGCGCACGGTCGCGCGATGTGCAATACGAAGGCGAGGTGGATACCGTCTACCTCGGATGCTGGCCCCGCGGCGTGTTTGACCGATTCGGGCTGTTTGACGAAGCCCTGGTGCGCAACCAGGACGACGAGCACAACCTGCGCATGCGCCTGGGGGGTGCACGCATCTGGCAGAGCAGCCGCATCCATTCCACCTACCACCCGCGCAATTCGCTCAGGCACCTGTTCGCGCAACAACGGCAATATGGCTACTGGCGGCCTTTTGTGATGCGCAAACATGGGCAGCCGGGCTCCGTGCGACAACTGGTGCCCGCAGCTTTTGTGGCCGCAGCAGTGGGCGCCACCGCCGCCTCGCCGTGGTCCGCCTGGCCCTTGGCTGCACTGGGCATCGCCTACGCAGGGTATCTTCTGGCGGCATCAGTGGCGGCAGCCCGGTCGGCCCGCAACGGGGGACTGCTGCCCCGCCTCCCGGGGACGATTGCAGCGTTTCATGTGGGCTACGGCCTGGGTACCTGGCGAGGACTGTGGGACATTGCGCGCTCGCGCGCCCCTTCGTCCGACTTTGCACGCATCACCCGATGACCGACAACGAACCCCAGGCCGTCAAGGCCCGCTACGCCCGGCGCGACACAGTGGCCGACGAAGCGCGCTACAGCCTGTATGCCAACGCTGCGGCGCTGCAGGCACAGCAGGAGCGCCTGCGCGCCATGGCACGCATCTGGCGGGCCCACGGCTGGAGCAGCCTGGCCCAGCGGCCCATGCTGGAGGTTGGCTGTGGGAGTGCGGGCAATTTGCACGATCTGGTGCGGCTGGGCGCCACGCCCGCTTGCCTGACGGGCCTGGAGCTTCTTCCAGAACGTGCCGCCGCAGCGCGCGCCTTGCTACCAGCGGGCGTGGCCATTGCCGAAGGCGATGCCGCCTTGGCCCCGGTGCAGCCCGCCAGCCAGGATGCCGTGCTGGCGTTCACACTCTTCAGCTCCTTGCTCGACGAGGGCTATCGCCGCCATCTGGCCGACGTGATCTGGCAATGGGTCGCGCCCGGCGGCGGTGTTCTCGTCTATGACTTTGTCGTCAACAACCCCGCCAACACCGATGTACAGGGCATTCCACTGCGCGAACTGGGCATCCTGTTTCCCGGGGCCCAGATACACTCCCGCCGCGTTACGCTGGCACCTCCGCTGGCACGGCGCCTGCCCGCGCCAGCGATTACGCCAGCATCCGCACTGCTGTGGTTTCTGCGCACCCACCGCCTGACCTGGGCCGTGAAGCCACGCTGAGCGCGGCCTCGCTCTGGCCCTCTTAGCACGCACCACAATGCCCATGAACTCCGCCACCGACCTGCCCTTTCTCCCGTTCGCCCGCCCCGACATCGGGCCGGCAGAAATCGATGCCGTCAGCGCGGCCATGCGCTCGGGATGGGTCACGACCGGGCCCAAGACCAAAGAGTTTGAGCAGGCATTCACCGCCTTCCTGGGCGGCGGTGGTCTGCAGAGCATCGCCGTCAACTCCGCCACGGCGGGCCTGCACCTCGCGCTGGAGGCCCTGGGCATCGGCCCCGGCGATGAAGTGATCGCGCCCACACTGACCTTCACCGCCACCGTGGAGGTGGTGCGCTACCTGGGTGCGGACCCGGTACTGGTGGACGTGGACCCGGTGACCCTCAATATCGACCCGGCCAAGGTGCGCGCGGCCATTACACCCCGCACCAAAGCCATCATGCCCGTGCACTACGGGGGCCTGGCCTGCGACATGGACGCCATCCTGGCCATCGCCAAAGAACATGGCTTGAAGGTGGTGGAAGACGCAGCCCATGCCTTGCCCACCACCTGGCGCGGCACCCTGGTGGGGCAGTTGCAGTCCGATGTCACGGTGTTCAGCTTCTACGCCAACAAGACCATCACCACCGGCGAAGGCGGCATGGCCGTCACGCATGACCCGGCGCTTGCGCAACGCATGCGCACCATGCGCCTGCATGGCATGAGCCGGGATGCGTTTGACCGCTTCACCTCCAAAACCCCGGCCTGGTACTACGAGGTGGTCGCTCCGGGCTTCAAGTACAACATGACGGACGTTGCCGCCGCCATGGGCGTGGAGCAGCTGGCACGGCTGCCACAGTTTGTGCAGCGGCGTCAAACCCTGGCAAGCCGCTACAACACACAGCTGGCGCCCCTTCCGCTGCTATTGCCAGCCGATGCACCACACGGCGACACCCATGCGTGGCACCTGTATGTCATCCGGCTGCGAGCGGACGCACCACTGGGGCGTGATGAGGTCATCCAGGCGCTGTCAGACCGGGGCATCGGCACCAGCGTGCACTATGTGCCGCTGCACCGGCACCCATACTGGCGGGACCGCTATCAGCTCACGCCGGAGATGTTCCCCCAGGCCGATGCAGCCTACCAGGCCATGATCAGCATCCCCCTGTTCACCGCCATGGGTGACAGCGATCAGGACCGTGTGATTGCCGCGCTGCACGAGGTGCTGGGCTGACATGCCCAAGCGGCTGTTCGACCTGTTCTTGGCCGCCCTCGGGCTGCTGCTGCTCGCGCCCGTTCTGCTGGCCGTGGCACTGTGGGTGGTGTGGGATTCGCCCGGCCCGGCATTCTTTCGCCAACAGCGCGTGGGCCGCGCAGGCAGGTTGTTTCGCATCGTCAAGTTCCGCACCATGCACCCGCGTGCAGAAGCTGCGGGGCCTGCGATTACCGTGGGGGCCGACGCCCGCATCACCCGGGCTGGCCACTGGCTGCGGCGCACCAAGATCGATGAATTGCCGCAGCTTTTCAACGTGCTGCTGGGCCATATGAGCCTTGTCGGCCCCCGACCCGAAGTGCCGCACTATGTGGCGCTCTACCCGGATTCCGTGCGGGACCTGGTGCTCAGCGTCCGGCCGGGCATCACGGACCGCGCCTCCATCGAATTTCGCGACGAAAGCACTTTGCTGGGCCAGAGCAGCGATCCAGAGCGCACTTACATGGAGCAGATTCTGCCCATCAAGCTGCGCTATGCCGCCGAGTACGCCCGCTCGCACACGCTTTTGAGCGACTTGAAGATCATCGTGAAGACGGCATCCGCGCTGTGGGGCGATCGCCCGTCCAGGGGATAAGGACCAGTCGGCACCCCTTAGCCGATAAAATCAGGGGTTTGGCTGAACCCAGCCCCATTTCACGCCCCCGCACCGACGGCACCTATGTCAGACCAAAACCACGCCCCCGCTCCCCAGGACGAAAACCAGCTCATCGCAGAGCGCCGCGAAAAGCTCCGCGCTCTGCGCGAAGTCCAGGCCACTGGCGGTGGGGTTGCCTTCCCCAATAACTTCAAGCCCGGCCACAAGGCTGCCCAGTTGCACCTGGAACACAGCACTGCCACGAACGAGTCCCTCGAAGCCACGCCAGTGAACGTCTCCGTGGCTGGCCGCATGATGCTCAAGCGCGTGATGGGCAAGGCGAGTTTTGCAACCGTGCAGGATGGCTCGCTGGGCGACGTGGGCGGGCGCATCCAGCTCTATGTGACCCGTGACGCCGTGGGCGAGGATCTGTATGCCGCCTTCAAGCACTGGGACCTGGGCGACATCGTGGGTGCCGAAGGCACGCTGATGAAGACCAAGACGGGCGAGCTGTCGGTCAAGGTGACCAGCCTGCGCCTGCTCACCAAGAGCCTGCGCCCGCTGCCCGACAAGTTCCACGGCATGGCCGACCAGGAGCAGAAATACCGCCAGCGCTACGTGGACCTGATCACCGACGAGCACGCCCGCAAGCGCTTCATGGCGCGCAGCAAGGCCGTGAGCGGGCTGCGCGAGTTCATGGTGAGCCACGG
The DNA here is from genome assembly GCF_050626955.1 of Acidovorax facilis. Taxonomy (NCBI): domain Bacteria; kingdom Pseudomonadati; phylum Pseudomonadota; class Betaproteobacteria; order Burkholderiales; family Comamonadaceae; genus Acidovorax; species Acidovorax facilis. The sequence goes on along the minus strand of NZ_CP192460.1, from coordinate 747,719 downwards.
CTTCCTTGAAGTCGAAACGCCTATGCTGCACCCCATCCCGGGCGGCGCCAATGCCAAGCCGTTCGTCACGCACCACAACGCGCTGGAGCAGGAGATGTACCTGCGCATCGCGCCCGAGCTCTACCTCAAGCGCCTGATCGTGGGCGGCTTCGAGCGCGTGTTCGAGATCAACCGCAGCTACCGCAACGAAGGCATCTCGGTGCGCCACAACCCCGAGTTCACCATGATGGAGTTCTACGCGGCGTACTGGAACTACCTGGACCTGATGGACTTCACCGAGACCCTGATCCGTGAAGTGGCCCTGAAAGCCACGGGTTCGCTGCAGATGACCTACCAGGGCCGCGCGGTGGACCTTACCCAGCCCTTTGCCCGCCTGACGATCCGCGAAGCTATCTTCCAGCACACCGAAGCAGGCGCCCATGTGGACGATGCCGCCTGGCTCATCAGCGCATTGAAGAAGCTGGGCATGACCGAAGAGAAGGACAAGCTCTCGGCCCGCACGCTGGCCAGCCTGCAGGTGCTGTACTTTGAAGAAACGGTGGAAGACAAGCTGTGGCAGCCCACCTTCATCATGGAGCACCCCACCGAGATCTCGCCCCTGGCGCGTGCCAACGACGCGCGCCCCGAGGTGACGGAGCGCTTTGAGCTGTACATCACCGGCCGCGAGTTCGGCAATGGTTTCAGCGAACTGAACGATGCCGAAGACCAGGCCGCCCGCTTTCACGCCCAGGTGGCCGCCAAAGACAGCGGCGATGACGAAGCCATGTTCTACGACCACGATTTCGTACGCGCGCTGGAATACGGCATGCCCCCCACGGGGGGTTGCGGTATCGGCATTGACCGTCTCATGATGCTGCTGACTGACAGCCCCAGCATTCGCGACGTGATCCTGTTCCCCGCGCTTCGCCGCGAGTCCTGAGTCGCGCGTCCCCGATGCCCTCGGGGCATCCCGGACCCGCCCTTTGAAGGCCCCAAGGAGACACTACCGTGCCCTTCAGTTCCAGCAACGCCCCCTACCCGGCCAGCCAGCCCTTGCCCTCGGGCAACGCTTTTTCGGTGCTGGTGGTCGAAGACCAGGGATCCGTGCGCGCAGCGCTGGTGGCCGAGCTGCGGCGGGCTGGGGTGTCAGACATCTTTGAGGCGCCCGAGGGCATCGCAGCGCTGCACCTGTTCAAAACCCACCGCCCCGATCTGGTGCTGCTGGACATCCGGCTGCCCGGCCAGGACGGCTACTGGGTGGCCCAGCAGATGCGCGAGAGCGAGGCGGGCGACTGGACGCCCATCATCTTCCTCTCGGGCCTGGACAACGAACTCGATGTGTGGCGCGGTATTGAAGTGGGTGGTGACGACTACCTCGTCAAACCCGTCAAGCCCATCGTGCTGATGGCCAAACTGCGTGCCATGCGCCGGCTGCTGGACATGCGCCGCAGGCTCGTCTCCATGTCGGCCGAGTTGCATCTGGCCAACCAGCGGCTCAACGAAATGGTGGAGATGGATGCGCTCACCGGCCTGGTCAACCGCCGGGGGTTTGACCGCATTTTGCACAACGAAATCCTGGCTGCGCGCCGGGACGGTACGCCGCTCACGCTGATGCTGTGCGACCTGGACCACTTCAAGCTCTTCAATGACGCCAGCGGGCATGTGCAGGGCGATGCCTGCCTGAAGGAAGTCGGCCGCCTGTTGCGCGAGGTGTGCGTGCGCCCTCGTGACATCGCCTCACGCTACGGTGGTGAGGAATTCGCCCTCATCCTGCCCAACACGCCACGCTCGGGTGCCATGACCTTCGCGCGGGCCCTGGGACAGCTGCTCAAGGTGCGCGCCCTTCCACACGCAGATTCCCCGCTGGGCAACATCCTCACGCTGTCAGGCGGCATCACCACCTGCGTGCCTGACGACAGCACGAACGCCGAAAGCATGATCATGCGTGCCGACCAGGCGCTTTATGCCGCCAAGGCCCAGGGCCGCAATCGCTTCTTCAGTTTTGAAATGCAGATGGACACCGTGGAGCAACTGCGCAATTGAGTTTCTTTTCTGCCCTCACGTTTGACGCCACCGAGCGCAACGCCCGCACCGCCGTTTCGCGCATGCAGCTGCTGAAAACCCGCCTTCCCGACTGGGTACAAGACTGGCTCGAAGTCATCATCCCCGGCACGCAGATCCTGCTGATCCTGTTTGTCGCCTGGCTGCTGCAACGGGTGCTGCGCCGCATAGTGCGCCGTGCCAGCGCGCACTACCAGGTGCCCGACGAACTGGTGGTGCCCATGAACGGGCTGATCCGCTGGCTCATCATTGCCAGTGCGGCGCTGCTGGTGCTGGAACGCATGGGGGTGTCGGCCACCGTGCTCTGGACCGCGTTCACCGGGTTTGCCACTGTCGGGGCCGTGGCCTTTTTCGCGGCGTGGAGTGTGCTCTCCAACCTGTTTTGCGCGCTGCTCATCTTCACCGTGCGGCCCTTCAAGATTGGCGACTACATCGAGGTGCTGGACACCGCCGAAAAGCCCGGGGCCAAAGGACGTGTGGTGGACATCAACCTGCTCTACACCACGCTCGAAGACCATGGCGCTGCGGCGGACCAGGTAGCCTGGCTGCAGATTCCCAATGCGCTGGTATTTCAACGCGTGGTGCGCAGGTTTCAGGGGGTGCCACCACCGCCTGCACTACCCGCCAACGCTGCAGAGGCCGCAGAAAGTGCACCGGCAGCCCCGCCTCCAGTCACGCCAGGGCCTTTCAACACGCCCTAGTCCACTGAAGCCGAGAAATCGGCTGTGCGTGAGGGTCTGGCAGGGTCGCACGCTAGGCGGCGAGCGCAGGCGGGTTGCACACCCGGCGAGCACGGCAACGACGAGGGGCGCCGCACCAGACTCCCGGCCACTGGCTCTCACGGCGTCAGGGCAACAGGTCCAAGGCCTGCAGATAGGCGGGCTGGTACATCAACTCATCCCAGGCCTGGGGAAAGGTTTCGGGCAGCAGCGCCAGGCGGCGGGATTCGCTGACCACACTCGGCTGCCAGCGGCCCAGCTTGCGGGCCTGTTCCAGGCCGTCGATGAGTTCATCCACGGCCTTGCCATCGCCCACGCTCTGGTTGCACAACAGCACCAGGTCGCAGCCTGCCTCCAGCGCTGCCATGGCTGCGTCGGTGTAGCTGACGACCTGGCCGTCCAGACGCCGAGCGCCTTCCATGCTGAGGTCGTCGCTGAAGATGGCGCCGTCAAAACGCATCTGCCGCCGCAGGATGTCCTGCAGCCAGCGCTGCGAGAAGCCTGCGGGGCGGCTGTCCACCTTGGGGTAGATCACATGGGCGGGCATCACGCTGGTGAGCGTGCTGCTGAGCCAGGGGTATGGCGCGGCGTCGTCGGCCAGGATGGCCTTCAAGCTGCGCTTGTCCACCGGCACCTCGGTGTGCGAGTCGGCTTTGACAAAGCCGTGCCCCGGGAAGTGTTTGCCGCAGTTGGCCATGCCGGCCTGCAGCAGACCGTGCATGAGGCTCTTGGCGAGTAGCGCCACCACACGCGGGTCGCGGTGAAAGGCACGGTCGCCGATCACACTGCTTTCACCCCAATCGAGATCGAGAACGGGGGTGAACGAGAAATCAACCCCACAGGCGCGCAACTCCGCACCCAGCACGTAGCCCGCCGCCGTGGCTGCATTGGTGGCGCGCAGCGCGCCGCTGCCAGGCACGACCTTGGCGCCCTTGCCGTCATCCATCCACATCTCGCCCAGGGCGCGCATGGGCGGCAGGTGGGTGAAGCCATCGGTGCGAAAGCGCTGCACACGGCCGCCCTCATGGTCCACGCAGATCAGCAGATCGTCACGCACGGCCTTGATACTGCTGGTCAGCTGCAGCAGCTGCGCGCGGTTTTCCCAGTTGCGGGCAAACAGGATCACGCCACCGGTCAGCGGATGGGTCAGGCGGCGGCGGTCGGCGGCGGTCAGCTCTGTGCCTGCCACGTCGAGGATGAGGGGTGCGTGTTCGGTCATAGGGTGTCAAACATCAGGTTGCTATTACAAACATAGCTGCTAGCGCTTATCCATCAAGCGCTAGAGGCCATTTTTAATCCAATTTCTCTACCACACAGAAGCTGGCGGCGTAGTCGGTCTCGTCCGTAACGCTCAGGTGCGCTTTCAGCCCTTTGGCGTCAAACCATTCCTTGAGTGCGCCGTGCAGCACGATCACGGGCTGGCCGCTCGCAAGCTTGGCCACTTCACAGTGGCGCCAGGTCATGGGCATGCGCATACCCAGGCCGATGGCTTTGCTGAACGCTTCCTTGGCAGAGAACCGCGTGGCCAGGTAGCGCAGGCCGCGGTCGGGCCAACGGCCACTCCTCTCGTGCCAGGTGGCCAATTCACCGTCGGCCAGCACCTTCTGGGCAAAGCGCTCGCCGTGGCGTTCCAGGCTGGCCGCGATGCGGCGCACGTCGCAGATGTCGGTGCCAATGCCGTAGATCATGGTTTTTGAATAAAATTGGGCTCTAGCGCTTATCCATCAAGCGCTAGCAGCTATCAAATCAGGAGTTATCAGGTTGTGCGGCACAACCCGACTGGATGCAGCCCAGGTAGGCCAACACCGTGGCGGCGTAGCCCAGCTCCAGCGCGTCGGCAATGAGGGCGTGGCCGATCGAGACTTCGAGCACACCGGGCACCTCGCGCACAAAGGCGGCGAGGTTGTCACGGTTGAGGTCGTGACCCGCGTTCACGCCCAGCCCCACATCCAGCGCGGCCTGGGCGGCGGCGGCGTAGCGCTTGAGCTCAACGTCTTGCTGCGGCGTGCCCCAGGCTGCGGCATAGGGCTCGGTGTACAGCTCCACCCGGTCAGCGCCCACCGCCTTGGCGGCGGCCATCTGCTCGGGCACGGGGTCCATGAACAGGCTCACGCGCACGCCCAATGCTTTGCACTCGGCGATCAGGGGCGCCAGGCGCGCGGCATCCTGCGGAAAGCTCCAGCCGTGGTCGCTGGTGAACTGGTCTTCGCTGTCGGGTACAAAGGTCGCCTGGTGCGGGCGAACCTTGCGGATGAAGTCCATCAGGTTCTGAGATGGATTGCCCTCGATGTTGTATTCGCGGTCGGGCCAAGCCTTCATCAGCGTGGCCAGCTCGAACACGTCCTGGCTGCGGATGTGCCGCTCGTCGGGCCGGGGGTGCACCGTGATGCCCTGAGCCCCCGCCTGCAGGCACAGCTCGGCCGCCCGGGTGACACTGGGAATGCCCAGGTGGCGCGTGTTGCGCACCAGGGCGACTTTGTTGACATTGACCGAGAGGGCCGTGGCGTGGGGGGTGCGTGAGGTCTGGTTCATAGGGCCTGCAGATCGATCATGAGCTGGCGGGTGCGCAGCATGGGGCTGCCGCAATGGTATTGCAGCAGGGCGCGCAGCTGGGGTTTGAGTTCTGCAGCCACCGGCGCGCAGGCACGCAAGGTGGCGGTGTAGGTGGCTGCGTCGTCCAGCGCGCGTTGCAACGTCTGCCACTGGACGCCGAGCAGGCCCGCGCGGTCGGCCGAAGAGGAGGCGCGCAGGCCGCCTTCGGGCACCAGCGTGTAGCGCGTCTTGGGTTGCAAGACCTCCAACGTCATGGTCTGAACATCCAGGCCAGGAAGCAAGCCAATCTCGCGCAGCAGCAATAGCTCGAAGCTGCGCAGCACGGGCTCTAACGCATCGCCGTGTTCGCTGGCCAACACGCGCACCACACCGGCATAGGCATCGAACAGGGCCGCATGCGGATCAGCGCGCGCCAGCAGGCGCAGCAGTAGCTCGTTGAGGTACATGCCCGACAGCAGGGCATCGCCCGTGGGCATCACATGGCCGCCCACCCACTCCGCCCCCTTGAGGGTGTGGATGTCTGCGCTGCCATCGCCGGTGAGCGTGTAGGTCACCAACAAGGGCTGGAGCGGCAGCAGCACCGGGCGGAAGTTGGAGCTGGGCTTCTTGGCCCCCTTGGCCACCAGCGCCACACGCCCTTGCTGACGGCAGAAAACCTCCAGGATCAGGCTGGACTCGCTCCAGTCGTAGCTGTGCAGCACGAAGGCGGGTTCATCGGAGATGCGCTTGGCGGCAGCCATTGGCTTCAGGCCCGCAGAAATGCATGCGGCTGGCAAGCGCCAGACAGCTTGTGCCGCCCGGGCAAGACAGGGTCACGGGCGGGCACGGAATTATTCGTAACCGAACGAACGCACGCGTGCCTCGTCGTCGGCCCAGCCGGAGCGCACCTTGACCCACAGCTCCAGGAACACCTTGGCATCCATGAGCTTTTCCAGTTCCTGGCGGGCTTCGGTGCCAATACGCTTCAGGCGCTCGCCCTTGTCGCCGATCACCATCATCTTGTGGTTGTCACGCTCGACCACGATGGTGGCAGCGATCTTTACAAGCCGCTTGTGCTGCTTGCTGGCTTCTTCCTCAAACTTGTCGATCACCACGGTAGAGGTGTAAGGCAGTTCGTCGCCCGTGAAGCGGAAGAGCTTCTCGCGCACGGTTTCGGACGCCAGAAACTTCTCGCTGCGGTCGGTCAGCTCGTCTTCGCCGTACCACCAGCCCTGCTCGGGCAGGTACTTGGCGCAGATGCCAAACAGGCGCTCGATGTCGCCCTTGTTCTTGGCCGACATGGGCACAAACTCGGCAAACGGGTGGCGCTCCTGCATGCTCTTGAGCCAGGGGGCCAGCTCGGCACGGCGGTGCACCATGTCGAGCTTGTTGGCCAGCAGCAGCGTGGGGATGCCGGGCTTGAACAGCGACAGCACCTTGGCATCGGCCAGCGTGAAGTTGCCCGCCTCGACCACGAAGAGGATCAGGTCCACATCGCCAATCGCGCCCATCACGGTCTTGTTCAGCGACTTGTTGAGTGCGGTGGCATGGCGCGTCTGGAAACCCGGTGTGTCCACAAAAATGAACTGAGTCTGCTCGCGCGTACGAATACCGGTGATACGGTGCCGCGTGGTCTGCGCCTTGCGCGAGGTGATGCTGATCTTCTGCCCCACCAGCGCATTGAGCAATGTGGACTTTCCCACGTTGGGCTTGCCCACGATGGCGATCACGCCACAACGCTGGCCGGGCACGGCGGCCGGGGAGCCTGCTGCCGCCAGCATGGCTTCGAGGTCATTTTGCGCTCCAACGCTTGCTGGAGCGGCTTCATTCGCTACATCTTTGGTAGCATCATTCATAATTTCTTTGCTTTCAATGTGGCCAGCATGGCAGCAGCGGCTGCCTGCTCGCCCGCCCGGCGGGAGCCGCCGATGCCACGTTCGGTGAGGCCCAGTTCAGGAATATCGCACTCGACGTCGAAGGTCTGGCGGTGCGCAGCGCCCACTGTGCCGACGACCTTGTACTGCGGCAGCTTCATTTTGCGGCCCTGGAGCAACTCCTGCAATGCGGTCTTGGCGTCCTTGGACGCTGCCTGCATCTGTGGGTTGATCTCCACACCCTGAAAAAGGCGGTGCACCAACGCTTCGGCACTCGCGTACCCGGCATCCAGGTACACCGCACCAATCAGTGCTTCCAACGCGTCGGCCAGGATGGAAGGACGTTGCTGGCCGCCCGATTTGGACTCGCCCTCACCCAATCGCAGCACGTCGGAGATCTTGAGGCCCAGCGCCAGCTGGTGCAGCGTGTCCTGCTTGACAAGGTTGGCACGCACGCGAGAGAGATCGCCTTCGGGCAACGCCGACAACTGCCGATACAGCAGGCTCGCAACCGCCAGATTCAACACGGAATCACCCAGAAACTCCAGCCGCTCATTGTGGTCGGCCGAAAAACTGCGGTGCGTGGTGGCGCGCTGGAGAAGGGATGGATCGGAAAAAACATGCTGCAGACGGGTCTGCAACGCTTGAAGGCCGGGATGCACTAGTCGGTCTGTCCTTCAAAGCGATAGACAAGGTAGGCGGGACCCGCCAGCGCAATCTCGCGGGAATATTTAAAGGAAACCACGATTTTGTTGTCCCCCCGTTTAGCAACCTCCAGATCTTTTCCCTGGATAGAGTTGATGGTATCAATCGCAGCAGAGCGGTCGAAGCTCCCCCGGACATCCGCGACAGTGGAGGCTTCCTTGGCAGCTTTGCTCGCAGCCTTCTTTATCGCCTGATACTCCAGGAAAATCGGGACAGACTGTCCGCCAATAGCAAATGCAGCCACGGCGATCAAACCCACAAAAATCACCCCAATGAATGACAAACCGCGTTGGCGAAATGGGTTGGTAGAACGATTGATACGCATGTGTTTCCCCCTCAGTGTCCAATAAAGCTGGTCATCCATCAATGGAACGACCCAATGCGCTTGAGATTACCGAAATTCATCCAGACAAAAAAGGCCTTCCCGACGATATTGCCCTCAGGAACAAAGCCCCAGTAACGCGAATCGAGCGAGTTGTCCCGGTTATCCCCCATCATGAAATAGTGGCCCTCGGGCACCTTGCATACAACGCCCTCAACACTGTAACGGCAGTTCTTGCGATAGGCAAAATTGCTGGCGCCTTGCACAAAGGCGGGCACATCCGGGTTGTTCAACAAACGATGGGGCTGTGCTCCCAGTTGCTCTTCAAACTGTTTGAAGTAGCGCATCGAGTCTTCTTCGAAAAAGTCTGGCAGCGCCTTGGTGTCAATGGCCTGGCCGTTGACCGTGAGGCGCTTGTTGAGGTAGGCCACCTCGTCACCCGGCACACCCACCACCCGCTTGATGTAGTCAAGGCTCGGCTGAGGTGGATAGCGGAACACCAGAACATCTCCGCGCGCAGGCTTGGTGCCCTCGGTGATCTTGGTATGGATCACCGGCAGGCGGACACCGTAGGTGAACTTGTTCACCAGGATCAGGTCGCCCACCAGCAGGGTGGGAATCATCGAACCCGACGGGATCTTGAAAGGTTCAAAAAGAAACGACCTCAGAACAAACACGGCAACGATGACCGGGAAAAGCCCCGCCGTCCAGTCCAGCCACCAAGGCTGCATGAGCAGCCGCCCCTTGGCCTCCTGCACATCCACATCGACCTTCTGGATGCCCATGCGATCCAGCTCCGCACGGCGTGCGGTCGCCGCATCTTCGACGGCCTGGGCAGCTCGGCGGCGTTGGGGCAGAAAGTAGAAACGCTCGGCCAGCCAGTACGCGCCCGTGACCACCGTGGCCAGGAACAACAGCAAGGCGAAATTGCCTTCGATGGCACCAAAGTACCAAGCCCCGATATAGCCACCAAATGCGGCCAGCACCAGGGATGTGAAAATCTGCATGAACTGGAGCATCAGTCTTCCACCTGCAAAATGGCCAGGAATGCCTCTTGTGGCACTTCGACCGATCCGATCTGTTTCATGCGTTTCTTGCCTGCTTTCTGCTTCTCAAGGAGCTTGCGTTTGCGGCTAACATCGCCGCCGTAACATTTTGCCAGCACGTTCTTGCGCAGTGCCTTGATGGTCTCGCGCGCAATGATGTTGGCGCCAATGGCCGCCTGGATGGCCACGTCATACATCTGGCGGCTGATGATCTCGCGCATCTTGGCAACCACTGCTCGGCCACGGTACTGGGACTGAGAGCGGTGCACGATGATGGACAGTGCATCCACCTTTTCGCCGTTCAGAAGGATATCCACCTTCACCACGTCGGACGCACGGTACTCCTTGAACTCGTAGTCCATGGATGCATAGCCGCGCGACACCGACTTGAGCTTGTCGAAGAAGTCGAGCACGATTTCGCCCAGCGGCATTTCATAGGTGAGCATCACCTGGCGACCGTGGTACGCCATGTTCATCTGCACACCGCGCTTTTGGTTGGCGAGCGTCATCACCGGGCCGACATAGTCCTGGGGCATGTACAGATGCACCGTGACGATGGGCTCGCGGATTTCCTCCAGCCGCCCCTGGTCCGGCATCTTGGAGGGGTTCTCGACCATGATCACTTCACCATCGGCCTTGACCACTTGGTAGACCACGCTGGGTGCAGTCGTGATGAGATCCTGGTCAAACTCACGCTCCAGACGCTCCTGCACGATTTCCATGTGGAGCAGGCCGAGAAACCCGCAACGAAAACCGAAGCCCAACGCTTGGCTCACTTCCGGCTCGTAGTGCAGCGAAGCATCGTTGAGCTTGAGTTTTTCAAGCGCATCACGCAGCGAGTCATATTCGCTCGCCTCGGTCGGGTACAGACCGGCAAACACCTGGGGCTGGATTTCCTTGAAGCCGGGGAGCGCCTCGGCGGCAGGGCCCGCATTGTTGGGCAACTTCTTTTCGAGCGTGATCGTGTCTCCCACCTTGGCAGCCTGCAGCTCCTTGATGCCAGCGATGATGTAGCCCACCTGCCCTGCGTCAAGCGAGTTGCGCGGCTCGTTGGCGGGCGTGAACACACCGAGGTTGTCCGCGTTGTACACCGCACCACTGGCCATCATCTTGATACGCTCGCCCTTGAGCAAACGGCCATCGACCACACGCACCAGCATCACCACGCCCACATAGCTGTCGAACCAGCTGTCGATGATCATCGCCCGAAGCGGTCCATCGGCATTGCCGCGCGGCGCGGGCACCTTGGCCACAATGGCTTCAAGGATCTCATCAATACCCATGCCGGTCTTGGCGGAGCAGGGAATCGCGTCGGTCGCGTCGATGCCAATCACATCTTCGATCTCAGCCTTCGCATTGTCGGGATCGGCATTAGGCAGATCCATCTTGTTGAGTACGGGCACCACCTCGACACCCAGATCCAATGCGGTGTAGCAGTTCGCAACGGTCTGAGCTTCCACGCCTTGCGAAGCATCCACCACCAGCAACGCGCCCTCGCATGCCGACAACGAGCGGCTCACTTCGTATGAGAAGTCCACATGCCCCGGCGTGTCGATCAGATTGAGGTTATAGACCTGCCCATCCTGCGCCTTGTATTGCAGCGCTGCGGTCTGCGCCTTGATGGTTATCCCACGCTCTTTTTCGATATCCATCGAGTCCAGAACCTGGGCCTCCATCTCACGGTCCGCAAGGCCTCCGCAGCGCTGGATCAAACGATCTGCAAGCGTCGACTTGCCATGGTCGATGTGCGCAATGATGGAAAAATTTCTGATGTGGTTCATCAACGGAAAGCGTCAAGTGATTGAATTAAAACGGAGCACACAAGAAAAAAGGGCGCGTCGAATGGCGACGCGCCCTGAACCAACAATCATTGGCAACTGCGATAGTTGGAGCTTCATTGTAGGCAAAAAGCCCGCAGTAAAAAGCCCATCCGACTGCATCCAAGGGGAGTTGCCAGGGTGCAACAGGGATCTTATCAACAACTTATACACAGTCTGCACAACTACAACGCTGGACAACTTGTGGGTGAGCTGTGGATCGGCTGTGCATGACACCGTCACATCCCGCATCGTGAATCAACGTCCAGCTAATATATGAATTAGCGTTGAACATGGGCCTCTATTCTATCGAAATCAGTTGATAGACCTTCATAAAGTTAGCCAAGGCTAACTTTCGACATCGAAAGAAGGAAAAGACAAAAAAACCAAAATGCCCACACCTCCGACAAAGGCCTGCTGCAAACGTGGGGAAATGGGTCAACCATCCCCCCACATCTGCGCCACAACGCCACTCGTCATCGTCCGGGACGGATCAAGGCATATTGGGCCCACTCGCCGCGCCGATACAGCACATTGATAGGCTTGTTCTTGTCGGCCTTGGCGAGCACAGCCTCAAACTCCTTCACACCAGACACTTCCGTATTGGCAATCGCGAGAATCACATCCCCTTCGCGCAGGCCGGCACGTGCTGCGGCCTCTGTGGCGGTCGCGACCAGCACACCGCCCTTGATCTTGAGCTCCTTTTTCTGGGTGTCTGAAAGTTCCGTGACCGCCAATCCCATTTGCTGTGCAGCAGCCGAAGCCTTGGGTTTCTCCTCACGCTCCGCCGTTTTGGCAGTTGGCTTGTCGGGCTCAATTTCGGCAATGGTGATGCCCAGGTCCCGCGAAGCGCCACGGCGGAACACGGTCATCGTGCTCTTGGTACCAGGCTTGGTATTGCCCACCAGTCGGGGCAGGTCCGCAACCTTCTCGATGGACTTGCCGTCAAAGCGGGTGATGATGTCACCAGCCTCCACGCCCGCCTTGTCTGCGGGTGACCCCGCCTCTACCCCGGTCACCAGCGCACCCTGGGCCTTGCCCAGGCCAATGGACTCCGCAACGTCCTTGGTGACCTGCCCGATCTGCACGCCGATACGGCCCCGTGTCACCCGACCGGATGCGCGCAACTGCTCACTCACGCGGATGGCTTCGTCCATCGGAATCGCGAACGAAATGCCCATGAATCCACCCGAGCGCGAATAGATCTGGCTGTTGATCCCCACCACCTCGCCACGCATGTTGATGAGCGGACCGCCCGAGTTGCCCGGGTTGATGGCCACGTCGGTCTGGATGAACGGGAGATAGTCCCCCGTATCGCGCTGCTTGGCACTCACAATGCCCGCAGTCACGGTGTTCTCCAGCCCAAAGGGCGATCCAATCGCCATCACCCATTCGCCCACCCGCAGACGCCCCACATCACCCACCTTGACGGCAGGCAAGCCCGTGGCCTCGATCTTGACCACCGCCACATCAGTACGCTTGTCCGCACCAATGATCTTGGCCTTGAATTCGCGCTTGTCGGTCAGGGTGACGATCACCTCATCAGCGCCGTCCACGACATGCGCATTGGTCATCACAAACCCGTCCGCAGTCAGGATGAAGCCAGAACCCACGCCGCGCGGCTGCTCATCGTCTTGCGGCCGCTGAGGACGTTGCTGCCTGGGCACATTGGGGATCGGCACGCCAAAGCGGCGGAAGAACTCCATCATCTCCTCGTCCATGCCGTTTGCACTTGCACGGCTCGACGCTTTTTCTACCGTCCGAATATTGACCACCGAGGGCCCCACCTGATCCACCAGATCCGTAAAGTCTGGCAACCCGCGAACCGCTGCAGCAGGTTGTGCCAAGGCAGCTTGGGGCAAAGCCATGCCGCCAGCAGCCCCTGCGAACATGCATGCAAATGCCAGGGAGCGCAGCGCATTTCCATCGAACTTCGACATCATCGACCTTTCGTGATTGATAGCAAATACAGTTATCAAACTGTGTGTAACTGTGAAGAGTGTGCGGCCATTTGGTTCCCGCATCGCAAATGCACTTCGCATGCCCCTGCAAACGGCCCCGCCACAGCGCAGGCTCAAAGACAGCAGCCGCCGGCATCACGCCCGCTGGCCTCAGCGTCAGCGTGTGCGCTCCAATTGACCCGCAAACAGGCGAAGGGTCTGCAAAGGAACCTCCCCCACCGCTGTGAGCCATACATCGGGCAAGACCCGTTGCGCAAGAAGCTGCGTCGCCCCCATACCCGAGACCTGGGGCTGGGAGGGGTGTCGCTGGGGATCAAAGGTCTCGATGAACAGTGATACCGATGCAAGACCATCGGAGTACAGGCACTGCAAGACACCCTGCGCACCGTCGTCAGCAGACACAGCGCGCCGATGGCAGCTCACCGGAACAAAGCCAGCAACCGGCTGACGAAGCACCCAGCCCTCGGCCGTGGCCGTGGTCTTGACCACAACCGGCGCCACCACCTTGTAACCAGCGGTCGCGTCCATCAGCCGTGAAAGCTGCTCCACGCGAACGGGGGCGTTCAAGTCCAACTCCGAGAATGCAGCCTGCTCCAGAACGCGTCCGTTCGCGCCCAAGGTCTGCAGCTTCACAACCAGACCGGTCTCCCGCTCGCTCCACAGCTTGTAGCCAAAACGCAGCGAGTCCACGGGCTTGAACCACACCACGTCGGCAACAAATCCGGCAACGCGCTCTTGGCCCACAGGGCGTGCGGCATAGAACTGGGATATGGAAGTGCCCTCAACCAGCGGAACTCGTGGAAACAGCCCAGAGGCATCCCGTCGATCCGACCGCACCACACGCGACTGGGGCCAGAACGTACGTACCTCGTCGTTGCGCCGAAAAATGGTCCGGGGAGTGCCACTGAGAGCCTCCACGCGCTCCATCTGCTGCGCCCCTTCACAGGCGTGCCAGATGCGTGAACTGGCCATCGCTCCGGAAGCAGCCAGCACCACAAAGGTACCGGCATACGGGCGCGCGCAGGGCGCGCTGTGCATGCGCTCGATCCACTGCAGAATACTGCGCTCCGCAGGCGCGGGAGCCGCGTCTGCTGCAGAAGAAACACCCCCCTCAGCCGACGAGACCCCTGCCGATACGGAGAGTCCTGTCACACACAGGGCAGCAACCACCCCGTGTTTTAACTGCTGCGGCAGTGCTTTCAACCAAACGCACAAAACTCCCGGGTAGCTCATCACACAATCTCACCACGCCAACAAGCCACTCCCGGCTCAGCGGCTGGGCGTCTCAAAGGTGGCATTGCGCAAAAATCCTGCAGGCATCTGCAATGCGGATGTGCTGCCAAACTGCTTGTGTGCCGCCAGCAACTCATCCAGGCGGGGATCCCGAATCATCACCTGCGCTCCGCCATCGGCATCAGCCACTGCGACCACAGGGGCACCGGAGCTGGGGCCATTCGCACCCGACTCGGGAGAGATGGCCAGCTGGGCTCCACCCGCGGCACCGGGTGCGCCATTGCCTTGCAACGTGGCCAGAGAGGTCCAACCAATCGCCGCAACTGCCGCCAGAGACGCAAAACCCGCGACCATTTTCCAGCGAAAGACCGACGCATTGGCAGCTTCCGCCATTGCCGGGGCCACCACATCGACCTGCGGCACAACAGCGGTCGCAGGACGTACGACAGGCCCTTCCTTGGCCAGTTCATCACGCAATCGCGCCATGAAGTTCGGATTGGCAGGTTGCGCGAGGTCGGAAGAACGCAATACATCTCCCACCAAATGGTAGAGCTGCCAAGTGGCATGGCCTTCGGCTTGCGCCGCATAGGCCAGGGCGTCCGCCACCTCGTCCCCATGCAACTGACCATCCGCCAGTGCCGACAATTGCTCGCGCCTGCTTATCTCAGCCACCACAGCACCGCCCACCAATCCATCACTTCGTACAGCGTTGTTCATTTCATTACCTCACCACCGTTTGCCTGACTGGTTCTCAAGCAGAGGACGCACTTTTGCCGAAATGGCCTCTCGCGCCCGAAAAATCCGTGACCGCACCGTGCCGATGGGGCAATCCATGGCCGTCGCAATCTCTTCGTAACTCAGCCCTTCAATCTCGCGCAACGTTACCGCCTGGCGCAGATCGTCGGGCAACGCCTCCATAGCCGCATTCACGGCTTGCGCGATTTCTCGGGCAGCGAGTACGGTTTCGGGGGTTTCGTCGCTGGTTAGTTCGTGTCCGAGGCGGGAAGTTTCATCTTCGTCCTCGTTCCCCCGCAAAGCGTTCTCAGAGATGACCGGATTGCGTTTCATGTCCATGAGCGCCTTCTTGGCGGTATTGACAGCAATCCGGTAGAGCCAGGTGTAGAACTGCGCATCTCCCCGAAACTGGTGCAGCGCGCGGTAGGCCCGGATGAACGTTTCCTGCGCTATGTCTTGAACGATGTCGGTGTCCCGCACCATCCGGCCAATGAGACGCTCGATACGGCGCTGGTACTTGATGACCAGTAACTCATAGGCACGCTGATCGCCCGCTACCGCGCGCTCCACCAGTTGGAGGTCGCTATCTTCGGAAGGGGAAGGCGGAATTACGGTCATGGATACTCAGGATTCACGCCCACGGCTGCTGGCCGGGGCGGTTTCGTCAGCGTTGTCAGCGCCCGGTCTGGCGCGCGAATATACCGCACGCCGCAGATCCAGCCAACGCTCGGGCTGCGCGGAACACGTCAGCCACAACCAGGTGCGGCGGTGCCCCACCGGAATGACATGCAGCCACAGATGTGACTGCAAATCGAGAAGGACTTCAGGAGGTCCGGACAATGCCATCCAGGCCGCCCCGGAGTTCGGAGCCACCAGTGTCCAGGTCTGGCCATCCCAGTGGATACCACCAGAGAATTGACAGAACCAGAAATGGAATGCGCTGGCGGCAGCCAGACACCAGAGACCACCCGCCATCGCTGCGGGCCATGGGGATGCAGCACCACCACTTCGAACGAACCAAGCAACCAGCCCCGCTGCGCTGATCAGCAACAATGCCCCCAGCAAGCCCCCGAACAGGCGGCTGCGCCGCAGGGGGTAAAACACCGAAGGTGGTCGCTGCGAAGTCACACCCACGAAACGCTACCGAGGCTGTGCCGCCTGCTTAGCACGGAACATAGGCCCGTGCTGAGCAACCAACGATTGCAGGATCGCAACAAGACACCACGGCCTCGCCAAGTCGGGCGGCAGAGCACCTGACCCAATGATCAGACGCGCTTGAAAACCAGCGTCCCGTTGGTGCCACCAAAACCGAAGTTATTCTTGACTGCAACGTCGATCTTCATGTCACGCGCCGTGTTGGCGCAGTAGTCCAGATCGCACTCGGGGTCCTGATTCGCCAAATTGATGGTGGGTGGCACCTTTTGCTCATGCAAGGCCAGCACTGTAAAAATGCTCTCAATACCGCCCGCACCACCCAGCAAATGACCGGTCATGGATTTGGTGGAGCTCACCACAGCCTTGTAAGCATGGTCGCCCAAGGCCGCCTTGATGGCATTCGTCTCATTAATATCACCCAGCGGCGTGGAAGTGCCATGGGCGTTGAGGTAGTCAACTTGATCGGCATTCATGCCGGCATTGCGCAGGGCGTTGAGCATGGCACGGCGCGGACCATCCATACTGGGGGCCGTCATGTGGCCTGCATCGGCGCTCATGCCAAAACCACCCAGTTCCGCATAGATCTTGGCACCACGGGCTTTGGCATGCTCGTATTCCTCCAGCACCATGACCCCGGCGCCTTCACCCAAAACAAAACCATCTCGGTCCTTGTCCCAGGGGCGGGAAGCGGTCTTGGGGTCATCGTTGCGGGTAGACAGGGCGCGCATGGCAGCAAAACCACCAATGCCCAGCGGCGACACCGTGGATTCAGTGCCGCCCGCCACCACCACATCCGCATCACCGTATTCGATCATGCGACCAGCCTCGCCAATGCAATGCAGGCCGGTTGTGCAGGCCGTCACGACCGCGAGGTTCGGCCCCTTGAAGCCAAAGCGCATGGACACATGGCCCGCCACCATATTGATGATGGACGCTGGCACAAAGAACGGCGTGATGCGCCGCGGACCGCGACTGACCAGTTCCGCGTGGGTATTCTCGATCAGTGGCAAGCCACCAATCCCCGAACCGATCACGCAGGCTATGCGTGTTGCAAACTCTTCACTGAGCGCTTCACCCGTGGGCAGACCGGCATCTTCAACCGCCTGTGCAGCAGCTGCAATGCCGAAATGGATGAAGCTGTCCATCGCGCGCGCATCCTTGGCGCTGATGTACGACTCCAGGTCAAGACCTTTGACCTCCCCTGCAATCTTGCAGGCAAAGTTCGACGTGTCGAACTTGGTGATGAGGTCAATACCGGATTTTCCGGCAAGGAGATTGGCCCAGGATTCGGCCACCGTGTTGCCCACGGGGCTGACGCATCCCAGGCCGGTCACGACAACGCGACGACGGCTCATGCGTAAAAACCTTCTGTTGATCGCTTGAGTCAGGCGCAGTGCGCCGCTCAGGCCTTCTGGTGGGTGTTGGCGTAGTCGATGGCGTTTTGCACCGTCGTGATCTTCTCGGCGTCTTCGTCAGGGATCTCGATGCCGAATTCGTCTTCCAGTGCCATCACCAGTTCCACCGTGTCGAGCGAGTCGGCACCGAGGTCTGCCACGAAGGCCTTTTCATTGGTGACTTGGGACTCTTCCACACCGAGTTGCTCGGCAATGATTTTTTTGACGCGTGCTTCGATATCGCTCATGGTTTCCCTCTGGGGGTTGTGAATGAATCCGCGATTCTAGCCGCTTAAGGAGAAGCCCCTCAGCAGCCCGCCGTCCGGATGAACCGGCGTTAACTTGTCTCAATTACATGTACATGCCGCCATTGACATGCAACTCCTGCCCGGTCACGTACCCTGCTTCGCGCGAAGCAAGGTAGGCCACGGCATGTGCGATGTCTTGCGGCTTGCCCATATGCCCCAAAGGGATCTGGGCGTTGAGGGCTTTTTGCTGTTCCTCGGGCAGCACCGACGTCATATCCGTCTCGATAAATCCCGGCGCTACGCAATTGACCGTGATGCTGCGGCTGCCCAGTTCGCGGGCCAGTGCACGGGTCATTCCCGCCACTCCAGCCTTGGCCGCCGCGTAGTTGGCCTGACCGGGATTGCCCGATGCCCCCACCACACTGGTGATGCTGATAATGCGCCCGAATCGCTGTTTCATCATCGGGCGAATTGCCGCGCGGCTCACGCGGAAAACCGCCTTGAGATTGGTGTCCAGCACCGCATCCCAGTCATCGTCCTTCATGCGCATGGCCAGGGTGTCGCGGGTGATGCCCGCATTGTTGACCAGCACATGCAGACCACCCTGCTGCTTGACGATGGAATCCATCAACGCCTCGATGGCAGCTCCGTCATTCACGTTCAGATTGGCACCACGGCAGCCGGGGTAGGTCGCCAGGGCCTGGCTGATGCGCTCGGCGCCATCGTCCGTCGTGGCCGTGCCCACCACCTGGTAGCCACGTACCGCCAGCTCGAGCGCAATGGCCGCACCAATGCCGCGCGATGCGCCAGTGACCAACGCCACTTGCGCGGCCGATGAGGATTGCGTCATGCCAACAACTCCCGGGTTTCGGCCAGCGTGGCCATATCAAACAGTGTCGCACCCACCAGCTCAGGATCGATGCGCTTGGTCAGACCCGCCAGCACTTTGCCAGGGCCACTTTCAATAATATGGGTGACCCCCCGGGCCTTGAGGGCCTGCACACACTCCACCCAGCGCACGGGGCCAAAGGCCTGGCGGTAGAGCGCGTCTCGGATCGCCTCAGCGTCCTGCTGCACCGCGACATCCACATTGTTCAGAACCGGAATCTGGGGCGCAGCAAGCGCCACATCCGCCAGCGCCAAGCGCAGCTTCTCAGCGGCAGGCTTCATCAGGCTGGAGTGAAAAGGGGCAGACACCGGCAATGGCAGTGCGCGCTTGGCACCTGCCGCCTTGAGCATTTCGCAGGCCTTTTCGACGCCGGCCTTGGTGCCCGCAATGACCGTCTGGACGGGGTCGTTGAAATTGACAGCCTCAACCACTTCTGCCGTTCCCACACCGAACGAGGCCACTGCCTCGGCACATCCTGCGATGACCTTGGAAGCCTCCATCCCCAAGATGGCAGCCATGGCGCCAGTGCCGACCGGCACGGCCTCCTGCATGGCAGCTGCACGCAGGCGCACCAGCGGCGCCGCCTGGGCCAGCGTCAACACACCTGCGGCAACCAGCGCCGAATACTCGCCCAGAGAATGCCCCGCAACAGCGACAGGGGCAGCACCACCTTCTGCACGCCAGACACGCCATGCAGCCACCCCAGCCACCAGCATCACCGGCTGCGTGTTGGTGGTCAGGGCCAGCGCCTCCTTGGTACCTTCCTTGATCAGCAGGCCGATGTTTTCACCCAGGGCATCCGAGGCTTCCTGCACGGTCTGGGCCACCACCGGGTGATCACCCCATCCGTCGAGCATGCCCACCGATTGCGAGCCTTGTCCCGGAAAGACAAATGCAAAAGACTTCATGAAAAATCCAGAAATATGATTGAAATTGATGCCTAGCGCTTATCCAGCAAGCGCCACAAGCTATAACTTCAGGAGCACCGCGCCCCAGGTAAAGCCGCCGCCCACACCTTCGAGCAGCAGGGTCTCACCCTTTTTGACCTGGCCCGTACGCACCGCATGGTCCAGCGCCAGGGGGATAGAGGCTGCCGAGGTGTTGCCATGCTGGTCCACCGTGACCACCACCTTGTCCATGGACAGCTTGAGCTTGCGGGCCGTGCCCTGCATGATGCGGATATTGGCCTGGTGGGGAATCAGCCAGTCAATATCGGCCTCGGTCAGCCCCGCCTTGGCCAGCACCGCATGCGCGGCCTTCTCCAGCACGCCCACCGCCAGCTTGAAGACAGCCTGCCCGTCCATCTTGAGGACAGGGTCCCCCAGGACCTTGCCACCCGACACGTTGCCGGGCACACACAGGATGCCGACATGTTTGCCGTCGGCATGCAGGTCGCTGGACAGGATGCCCGGCGTTTCCGATGCCTCCAGCACCACGGCACCCGCACCATCACCAAACAACACGCAGGTCGTGCGGTCATTGAAATCCAGAATACGGCTGAAAACTTCTGCCCCAATGACCAGCGCGCGGTTGGCAGCACCCGTCTGGATCATGGCATCCGCCACGGACAGGGCATAGACAAAACCGCTGCACACCGCCTGCACATCAAACGCAGGGCAACCATTGGCTCCCAGCTTGTTCTGCAATATGCAAGCGGCCGAGGGAAACACCATATCCGGGGTGGACGTGGCCACGATGATCAGATCAATGTCGGTCGGCAGAAGGCCCGCTGCCTGCAAGGCATTGCGCGCAGCCTCCAGGCCCAGATCGCTGCAGGCGATATCAGGCGCCGCAAAGTGGCGCGCGCGGATGCCGGTGCGCTCCACGATCCACTCATCTGAGGTTTCGATGCCGCGCTGGGCCAGTTCAGCCACCAGATCAGCGTTGGTCAGCCGGCGCGGGGGCAGGTAGCTGCCGGTGCCGGTAATGCGGGAGTAGCGTCTCATCAATGTGTCATCGTCGCCGCAACGCCAGGCTGGGGCTGGGCATCCGCAGGCACCAGAAGCGGCGCTGCGTGCGCAATCCGGGTCCGGACGCGGTCGAGCAGGTTGTTGCGGGCTGCATCATACGCCCGGTTCAAAGCCTGCTCGAACGCCATTGTGTCAGCCGACCCATGGCTCTTGAACACCAGCCCGCGCAGCCCCAGGAGCGCCGCGCCGTTGTAACGGCGGTAGTCCATGCGCTTCATGAGCGCTTTTAAGATCGGATACGCGGTGATCGCAGCGATTTTAGTGAAGATGTTGCGGGAGAACTCCGTTTTCAGGGCGCCAATGATCATTGATGCCACCCCTTCACTGGCCTTGAGGGCCACATTGCCCACAAATCCGTCGCATACCACGATGTCAACGGTGCCCTTGAAAATGTCATTGCCTTCAACATTTCCATAAAAATTCAAATCACCGGAATTGGCTGCAGATCGCAGCAATTCACCGGCTTTTTTGATTACTTCACTACCTTTGATCGCCTCTTCACCGATATTGAGCAAACCGACGGTGGGCTCCCCGCCATCCCGAAGGACCGAAACCAAGGCAGAACCCATCACGGCAAACTGCAGCAAATGCTCGGCGGAACAATCCACATTCGCCCCAAGGTCCAGCACCGTGGTGGCACCACCTGCGGCGTTGGGCAATTGCGTCGCAATGGCGGGGCGGTCGATGCCGTCCAGCGTCTTGAGGAGATACCGGGCAATAGCCATCAGCGCGCCGGTATTGCCTGCCGAAACGGCCGCAGAGGCCGCGCCATCCTTGACCTGCTGAATCGCCACGCGCATGGAAGAATCTTTCTTCTTGCGCAGAGCCACCTCGACAGGATCATCCATGGCCACCACTTCGGTAGCAGGAATGATCGTGGCACGGTCGTGCGAAAAAGATTTCAGACTATCCACCAGACCGACGAGCAGCAGGCGGGCATCAGGGTGTGTATCGAGAAACTGGCGGCACGCCGCGAGCGTGACGCGGGGGCCATGGTCGCCCCCCATGCAGTCAACAGCCAGTGTGATCATGGGCGACTTGTCCGGCCGGCCAGGAGGGCCGGAAAAATAAATACGACGGTCAAAACAAAGGCCCGCGCTACGGTTTCAGTAGCAACGGGCCTTTGGATGGGGCGAAGATCAGGCTTCAGACTTGTTCTTCAGCACCTGACGGCCACGGTAGAAACCGTTGGGGCTGATGTGGTGACGCAGGTGCGTTTCACCGGTGGTGGGTTCCACAGCAATGCCTGGCACATTCAGGGCATTGTGCGAGCGGTGCATGCCACGCTTGGAGGGGGACTTTTTGTTTTGCTGAACGGCCATGATGGCTCCTGATCTGGAATAGGTTGGTAAAAACGCGATCAGCCCAAAAAGACACGATGGGGTTCGCGTGAAGCCCACGATTATAACCCAAATGATTTTTGGGTCGTCCAATCAGCCCTTGTTGTCTTTGCGCAGTGCGGCCAACGCCGCAAAAGGATTGGGCTTTTCGTCGTTGGCTTCCTCAAAATCGTCGTCCGAAGAAGCCAGTGGTACTGCGGTAGGGCACTCGTCGTGTTTGGGCACCACGGGCAAGGCCATCAGCAACTCATCCTCAATCAGCTCGTGAAGGTCAAACTCGCGGCTCATGGCCAGCAGGTCTTCTTCGCTTTCGTCGTCCAGAGCCTCTGCGGTGGCCTCGTCGGCCACGAAGCGAAACTCACGGTCCACCTCCAGCGGCACATCCACCGGCGTCATGCAACGCTGGCATTCCATGGGGAAGCTCGCAGTAACCTTGATATGCAGCCAGACTTGGCCCATGCCGCCCAGCGCCGTGCGCACTTCGCCCACAGCCTCCCAGTCCACCATCAGGTCCGGGTGCAGGCCCTTGGCCTCCTGGGCCAGGCGTTCGTACTTCAGCAGTGAATCGTGGCCCGCCAGCCGACCGCCCGCCTGTGCAAAGGCTTTCACGTCGAGGCGCTGGGGGGAGAATTCCTTGGTCATGGCGGCAGTGTAAGAGAATCGGCGCATGCATCAATCCCCCCCCCTGAAACGCCCTCTGGTATTGGGCTCCACATCGCGGTATCGGCGTGAATTGCTAGAGCGGTTGAACCTGCCTTTTGACGTCACGGCCCCGGAGGTGGATGAGACCCCCCTGCCCGGCGAAGCCCCTCGCTCACTGGCCTTGCGCCTGGCGCTGGCCAAGGCACGCGCTGTGGCGCAACTCCACCCCGATGCGGTGGTAATCGGCTCCGACCAGGTTGCCGACCTCGCTGGCGAGCCCCTGGGCAAGCCCGGCCACCACGAGCGTGCGGTGGCGCAACTGCGCCAGATGCGCAGCCAGACCGTGGTGTTCCAGACCGCCGTGGCCGTGGTGTGCGCCGCGACGGGTTTCGAGCAGATCGACCTGGCCCCGGTGGAGGTGAAATTCCGTGACCTGTCCGACGCGGAAATCGAGCGCTACCTGCGCGCCGAGCAACCCTACGATTGCGCAGGCAGCGCCAAGAGCGAAGGCCTGGGCATTGCGCTGCTGGATGCCATCCACAGCGACGATCCCACAGCCCTCATCGGACTGCCCTTGATCCGCACCTGCCGCATGCTGCGCGCGGCAGGCTTGGTGCTGCCATGACAAATCCCCCCACCGAACCGCACTCAGGCGCTCGCAAGGGCACGCTTTATCTCGTGCCCGCCCCCCTCGATTTTGGCTGCGACGCCCAGGTCCCGCTGCAGAATGCCTTGCCCTCGGCCACCCTTCAGACGGCTGCACGGCTGACCCAATGGGTGTGCGAGAACGCCAAGAGCGCACGCGCCTACCTCAAACGCATCGACGCACTGCACCCCCTGGCAGCCCCCCTGCAGCAGCAGCAGATCACCGAGCTTCCCCGCGAAGTCCACAAAAAAGGCGACCATGGCGACAAGGGATCAGCCCCGTTCGACGCACGCCCGCTGCTCGCAGCGGCACTGAATGGGCACGACATGGGGCTGATCAGCGAGGCGGGCATGCCTGCAGTGGCCGACCCGGGTTCGTCCGTGGTGCGCGCGGCACACGACCTTGATATCCCCGTTGTACCCCTGGTGGGCCCTGTGTCGCTGCTGCTGGCGCTGGCGGCCAGCGGATTGAACGGGCAAAACTTTGCGTTTGTCGGCTACCTGCCCCAGGACAGCCATGAGCGCATCCAGCGTATCAAGGAGCTGGAAAGCTTGGCCCTCAAGACAGGACAGACCCAGCTTTTCATCGAAACTCCCTACCGCAACGCCGCACTCTGGCAGGCCCTGGTGCAAACGCTGCAGCCCCACACCCGCCTGGCGCTGGCCAGCGGGCTGACGCTGCCCGACGCACGCATCCGCAGCCAGCTCGTGCGGCAATGGCGCCAGCAACCCACGCCCCCAGACAACCGCACCCCTGTCGTGTTTGCTATGGGCCGCTGAGCATGAACCGTCTATTCACTATATTTTTTATAGCTGTTAGCGCTTATGGTTCAAGCGCTGAGGCCATTATTCGTTGTGAATTGAATGGCAAACCCATCAATATTTCCAACGGTTCCGAAACCGCCGGCCAGTCCGGGCTGGTGCGCTGCCGCGAAGAAGACACCGACCACCTCCAGCGCGAGCAGGAACTGCGCGACGGAAAGTTCGTGGGCCTGGAGCGCATGTTCGACCGCGAAGGCCGCCTGCAGCGCGAACGCAAGGTCAACGAACGCGGCAACAGCCACGGCCGGGTGGCCGAGTTCTGGCCCAACGGCCAGGTGCGGCGCGAAGAAACCGCCGACAACGGCCGCACCCAGGGGGCCGTGAGGCGCTTTGACGCCACCGGCCGCGTGGAGCGCGTGTCGTTCCACGGCGGCGGGCAGGAGCTGTTCTATGTGGAAACCAACAGCAAGGGCCAGCCCACACGCCTGTTCTGCCCGCGCACCAGCGTGCTGCCCGAAGACCGCAAACTCTGCGGCTTTGACGGTGCCACTGACACCCTGCTCCATGCAGACAACGGCGCCAAAACCGCGCAGCTGCACTACGACCAGGGCCGCCTGCTGAGCGCGACCGAATGGACCCGCGACGGCATCGTCGCCGCCCAGCAACTCGTGGTGGACGGTCGGCGTGTGCACCGCAGCTTCACCACCGAGGGCGGCAAAAGTGTGCTGCGCGAGGAACGGGTGTTCGCACCGGATGAGCGCACACTCCGCGATACGCGGGGCTCGCTGCTCAGCGCCAAGCGCTACGGCGCATCCGGCCAGCTGATCGAGCAGCGCAGTTTTGCCGATGGGCGGGAGGTTCAGGTCGAGCGCTGGTACCTCAACGGATTGGTGCGAGAGCGCAGCACCTGGACCGGCACCGGTGAGCAGGGGCGCGTGCAGCGCGAGATGTACCGTGACGATGGCAAGCTGGCGCGGCGCGAACAGCTCAATGCCGAGCAATGGCCCGTGGGCACGCAGCAGGCCTTTCACGACAACGGCCGGCTGGCGATTGAAGAACAGTATTCAGCCCCCGATGCCCGGGGACGCACGCGCCTTACGGCCCGCAAGCAGTGGGACGAGACGGGCAAGCTGGTGGCCGACGACACCATCCTGGAAGACGGCTCGCGCCAGCGCAAGGCGGGCGGGCTGGACAGCTAAAACCACCCTCCTGCCAGCCCTCGGAGGCCGGCACGGCCGACTGCGTCACACCACGTACCGCCACGCAGGCCCAGACGCAAAAAAGCCCCGTGTGGAATCTCCACCCGGGGCTTTTTTTGTGCATGGCCCAAAGGCCACGTCGGACGGTGTCAGCGCAGCTGAGGTCCAGCCACGGCCAGTGACTTCACGGCGCCCACACCAATCGCCGCGCCAAAGCGCTTGACCAGCCGTTCCGCCACGTTGTCGCGGCGGGTGTAGTCGATGATGTCTTCGGCCTTCACCACCTCGCGGGCCACATAGTCCAGGTTGCCCAGCTTGTCGGCCAGGCCCATTTCCACGGCCTGCTGGCCGGTCCAGAACAGGCCACTGAAGGTGTCGGGCGTGGTCTTGAGGCGGTCACCACGCCCGGCTTTCACCACGGCAATGAACTGCTGGTGGATCTGGTCGAGCATGGTCTGCGCGTAGGCACGCTGCTTTTCGGTCTGCGGGCTGAACGGGTCGAGGAAACCCTTGTTCTCGCCAGCGGTCAGCAGGCGGCGCTCCACGCCAAGCTTTTCCATGGTGCCGGTGAAGCCGAATCCATCCATCAGCACACCAATGCTGCCCACGATGCTGGCCTTGTCCACGTAGATGTCGTCCGCTGCAGCGGCAATGTAGTACGCAGCCGACGCGCAGGTTTCTTCCACCACGGCGTAGATCGGCTTGTTGTGCTTGGCCTTCAAACGAACAATTTCGTCATTGATGATGCCGGCCTGCACCGGGCTGCCGCCGGGGGAGTTGATGAGCAGCACCAGGGCCTGCGAGCCTTCGTCCTCCAGCGCGCTGCGCATGGCGGCCACCACAAACTCGGCGCTGGCCTCGGCGCCGCTGGCGATCTCACCTTTGATGTCCACCACCGCCGTATGGGGCGTGCTCTTGCTGGCACTGGGGGATGCCTGGCGCAGGGCCGCAAAGGCAACTGCGGCAATCAGCACCAGCCATGCCAGGCGGAAGAAGATCTTCCAGCGGCGGGCGCTGCGTTGTTCTTGGAGGGCGGAGAAGGCCAGCTTTTCCAGCGTGGCGCGCTCCCAGCCGGGTTCACGCGATGAGTCGCTCACAGATGCTCCTGAATTTGTAGCTGCTTGCGCCCACAGGTCGGGCGCAGGATTACTTTTTGGGTCAAAACCCGAAGAGCCGGGCTGCTGGGGGTCTGTCATGTCGTACGTCCTGGGCACTGCAACACTGCTGCCCGCGCACCGCGCTGGCTGGCACCAGGCGACAGCACATAAGGGTAATTCATCTGGATTTTCTAGAACTCTACGGGTTGCAGGTTGTAGGCAGTATGCCAGTGCACCACACCATCGCTTTCGGACAAAGCAATTTTCACCAGCCCGCCGCGGCACGGGCCGCCCGCGCACTGGCCGGTGCTCGGCAGGTAGGCGGCCCCGTGGGTGGCACACAGCAGCCAGTGGCCCGTGTCGTCAAAAAAGCGGTCCGGCTGGTAGTCCATCTCCATGGCCACATGGGTGCAGCGGTTCAGGTAGGCATGCGGCAGGCCCTGGTAGCGGATCGCAAAGGCCCGGCAGGTCTGACCTGCGTACTGCACATCAAACGGAACCGCCAAGCCCCCATCGACGAGGTCGGCACTGTTGCACAGCGCAACGGGCTGATCGGGTGGTGTGGTCATGGGATCGTCCCGCTCCAATATCCGGCGTCACGCGTTGTGCAGCAGCCAATCGTGCAGCTCGCGCACCGAATGCACGACCGCCAGCGGTTGGAGCGCGTGAAAGGCGTCGGGCTCATGGGCGCCATAGCTCACCCCAACGCTCGCACAGCGCGCGTTGACCGCCATCTGCAGGTCGTGGGTGGTGTCGCCAATCATCAGCAGGCGCTCCGGCGCAACATCAAATTCGGCCATCAGCTCCTGCAGCATCAGCGGGTGCGGCTTGCCAGCGGTCTGGTCGGCAGTGCGCGAGCCGTCAAACACGCCGCGCAAGTCCACCGAGTGCAGCGCATCGTCCAGCCCGCGCCGGCTTTTGCCCGTGGCCACGGCCAGCAGGTGGCCGCGTTCACGCAGGTCGTTCAGCAGGGGCAGTACGCCGTCGAACAGGCTCAGGTCGTCCTGGTGCTGGATGTAGTGGAAGCGGTAGCGGTTGCCCAGCTCGGTGTACTTTTCGGGTGGCACATCCGGCGCGGCATGGGCCAGGGCCTGCATCAAGCCCATGCCAATCACATAGGCCGCCTCTTTGTCGGTGGGCACGGTGCCACCCACGTCACGCACCGCCGCCTGGATGCAGCGCACGATGATGGCGGTGGAGTCGAACAGGGTGCCATCCCAGTCAAAGGCGATGAGGTCGAAGCGGCGCGGACGGAAGTTTTTGGCAGACATGGAGGGGGTTCTTCGCGCAGGATCGTCAGGCAGGGGACACAAAATCAGCCAGCTCGGGGGGCAGCTCGGCAATCAGCTGCACACGCTCGCCCGAAGCGGGGTGATTGAACTGTAACCGCCATGCGTGCAGGAACATGCGCTTCATCGAGAGCTTCTGAAGGCGCTTGTTGAGGTCAAAGTCGCCGTATTTGTCGTCCCCGACGATGGCGTGGCCCTGGCTGGCCAGGTGCACACGAATCTGGTGGGTGCGACCGGTCTTGATGGTCACCTCCAGCAACGACATGGCGGGCAGGCCCTGCGCAGCGCGCGCGGGCACGGTGCTGCGCACCTTGACCAGTGTGATGGACCGCATGCCATCCGGGTCGTCGGCCGTGGTCACACGCACGCGGCGCTCGCCGTCGGCCTGCAGGTATTTGTGCAGGGGCAGGTCGATGACTTTTTTATTGGCAGGCCAGGTGCCCGTGACCAGTGCCAGATAGGTCTTTCCCGTTTCTCGCTCGCGGAACTGGTCCTGCAGGTGGGTAAGCGCTGACCGCTTCTTGGCCACCAGCAGGATGCCCGAGGTGTCGCGGTCCAGCCGGTGCACCAGTTCCAGGAACTTGGAGGCCGGCCGCGCCTGGCGCAGCTGCTCGATCACGCCAAAGCTCACCCCGCTCCCGCCATGCACCGCTACACCGGCAGGTTTGTCGATGGCGATCAGGTGCTCGTCTTCGAGCAGGATGGGGAATTCGCGCGCGGGCGCCGGGCGCTCGGCCTTCTCGGCCACCTTGTCTGAAATTCGAACAGGAGGCAGGCGCACCACGTCACCGGCTTCCACGCGGGTGTCGGCACTCACGCGGCCTTTGTTGATGCGCACCTCGCCGCTGCGGATGATGCGGTAGACATGCGTTTTAGGCACACCTTTCAAGTGGCGTATCAAAAAGTTATCGAGCCGCTGGCCTGCGGAGTCAGCATCCACTTCCACCAGGCGGGCTGCGGGAAGCCCCCCAGGGGCGGCGGGCGGTTTGGCCCCTATAATGTGTTTCACCTGCGCGTTGTTATGTAAGTGGTTGATTTGTCTGGAGTTTAGTCCACACAGCCCTTGCCCCTCGTGCAGGCAGGTCGATGCCAGCGGGCGTCGTGCGCGCAGATTGCAGGCCAGATGCCTGTGGTGGCCAGCACGCCGTGCGGCGGGCTGACAGATTGAAACACTGATACGGAATCCCCCAAGCTGGCAGATGTTCCCTACCCGGGCGCAGCCTGCCAGCGGATCAAAGCGAGCATGTGGTTGTTGATGGCATGGATGGTGACCCTGTGGCGGAGGCTGCGGCCTTTGGCTGCATGCTCAAAATCGCCCTCAGCGCACAGCCAGCAAGCGCAATCAGCTACTTTTTTGCTAGCAAAACTGCGTTCCTACCACTCGCCCCCATCCACGCGCCCCTGCCTCCCGATGCTGCGCTAGAGCGCGGCAGATCATTGGCATCCCCGGCAATTCCCTTCGTTTCGATGCGTCAGTCCAGGCATTCACAGCTCCTGTAGAGCTTGTTGTATTGGTTTGGAAACTGTGGGCGGCAGCCCGCGCAGCCCTCTCCGTGGGTCACGGTTGGCTGCTCCGCTGCTGTCCGCGAAACACTGAAGGAATCGCATCATGAAGCGGATGCTCATCAACGCCACGCAGCCCGAAGAACGGCGCCTGGCCATCGTCGACGGACAAAAACTCCTCGACTACGAAATCGAAATCGAAGGGCGCGAGCAGCGCAAGGGCAACATCTACAAGGCCGTCGTCACGCGCGTCGAGCCCTCGCTGGAAGCCTGTTTTGTGGACTACGGCGAAGACCGCCATGGCTTCCTGCCGTTCAAGGAAATCTCGCGCAGCTACTTCACCCCCGGTGTCTCGCCCAGCCAGGCGCGCATCAATGAGGTGATCAAGGAAGGCCAGGAACTGCTGGTTCAGGTTGAAAAGGAAGAGCGCGGCAACAAGGGCGCGGCCCTGACCACCTTCGTCTCGCTGGCCGGCCGCTATGTGGTGCTGATGCCCAACAACCCCCGTGGCGGTGGCGTTTCGCGCCGCATCGAGGGCGAAGACCGCGCCGAGCTCAAGGAGGCGATGGACCAGCTCGAATACCCGAACGGCATGTCCATCATCGCGCGCACCGCCGGCATTGGCCGCACCGCGCCCGAGCTGCAGTGGGACCTGAACTACCTCCTCAAGCTGTGGAATGCCATCGACGGCGCCGCCAAGGGTGGCAAGGGGGCCTTCCTGATCTACCAGGAATCGAGCTTGGTGATCCGCGCGATCCGCGACTACTTCAACAACGACATCGGTGACATCCTCATCGATACCGACGACATCTACGAACAGGCACAGCAGTTCATGGCGCATGTCATGCCCGAGCATGCCGCCCGCGTGAAGCGCTACCGCGACGACGCCGCCCTGTTCAGCCGCTTCCAGATCGAGCACCAGATCGAATCGGCCTACGCCCGCACCGTGCAACTGCCCTCGGGTGGCGCCATCGTCATCGACCACACCGAAGCGCTGGTGTCCGTGGACGTGAACTCGGCCCGCGCCATCAAAGGCGGCGACATCGAGGAAACCGCCACCCGCACCAACCTGGAAGCCGCCGACGAAGTGGCTCGCCAGATGCGCCTGCGCGACCTGGGCGGCCTGATCGTCATCGACTTCATCGACATGGAGGAGAGCAAGAACCGCCGCGAAGTGGAAAACCGCCTGCGCGACGCCTTGCGCCAGGACCGCGCCCGCGTGCAGTTCGGCACCATCAGCAAGTTTGGCCTCATGGAAATGAGCCGCCAGCGCCTCAAGCCCGCATTGAGCGAAGGCTCGTCCATCCCCTGCCCCCGCTGCGGCGGCTCGGGCCACATCCGCGACACCGAATCGTCGGCCCTGCAGATCCTGCGCATCATTCAGGAAGAGTCGATGAAGGACAACACGGCCGCCGTGCACTGCCAGGTGCCGGTGGAAGTGGCCTCGTTCCTGCTGAACGAGAAGCGCACCGAGATCGCCAAGATCGAACTCAAGCAGCGCGTGGCCGTGCTGATGGTGCCCAACAAGACGCTGGAAACCCCCAACTACCGCCTGGAGCGCCTCAAGCACGACGACCCGCGCCTGGACCACATCGAAGCCAGCTACAAGCTCGCCGAAGAAGTGGAAGACCCCACGGCCGTGACGCGCCGCTCGCAAGAGCCCACCAACAAGCAGACGCCGGTGATCAAGGGCGTGTTGCCCGACGCACCCGCCCCGGTGGCCGAGCCCCGTGCCGAAGGCGCCGCCCGCCCACCGCGCGCTGGCCAGCGCCCCGCCGCTGCGACCGCGCCAGCACCCGCCCCCGTGGCAACCCCGGCCCCGGCTGCGGCGGCCCCCCAAGAGCAAGGCTTCTTTGGGTGGATCAAGAGCCTGTTCGGCGTTGGCACCACACCGGCAGTCCCTGCCCCCGTGGTTGCGCCCGCACCGGCAGCAGCCCCGGAGACCACCGCCCGTGGCGAACCCCGCCGCGATGGCCGCAACGGTGAAGGCCGTGGCCGCCGTGGTGGCCGCGATGGCAACCGGGACGGCCAGCGCGAAGGCGCACCCCGTGACGGCAACCGCGAAGGCAACGGCGAAGGCCGGGGCCGCCGTGGCGAACGCTCGGCCGAAGGCCGCGCACCCCGCGACGCCGAGCGCCGCCCCGAAGGCGAGGCCCGCGAAGGCCAAGGCCGCGACGGTGGCCGCAATGGACGCGAAGGGCGTGAAGGAGGCGGCCGTGGCCGCCGCGACAACACCGAGCCGCGCAACCAGAACGCAGGCTTGAACGGTGATAACAACACCGCCGTGACCGCACAGGTGGAAGGCCCCAACGCTGGCAATCCCGGCAACAGCACAGAAGGCCAACCCACCCAGCAGCCCCGTGGCGAACGCGGCCCACGCCGTGAACGTGGGGATCGCGGCAACCGTGGCGAACGTGGCGAGCGCGCCCCCCGCGCGGTGGAAGCCCAGGAAACGGCCGCTGCCGCAGCGCCTGGCGACTTTGCCGACACAGCGCCACTGGCTGCCTTGCCCGATCTGGACCTGTCCGGCAACGACGCTCAGCCCAACGGCAA
Organism: Acidovorax facilis; assembly: GCF_050626955.1. NCBI lineage: Bacteria > Pseudomonadati > Pseudomonadota > Betaproteobacteria > Burkholderiales > Comamonadaceae > Acidovorax > Acidovorax facilis. Next base: position 716,049 of record NZ_CP192460.1, on the reverse strand, counting down.
TGGAGCCGCTGCAGAAGAACAGCGTCGCGAGCGCCGTTCGCGCGACCGCTACGGCCGTGACCGCCGCGAGCGTGGCGAACGCGGTCCGCGTGACAACAACGGCAATGCCGAAGCCGCCGCACCGGCGATGCTGGATTTCGACCCCACGCAGGCCGAGCCAGCACCCGCGCAGGACGAAGCGCCACGCCGCAGCTACTTCACGGCCCCTGCAGCGGAGCCAGCGGCAGCGGCACCCGCTCCAGCGCCTGTGGCAGCACCCGTGCCCGCCCCGGCCCACGCACCGGCCCCCGTTGCTGCACCTGTCGCCGCGCCGGTAGCAGCCCCGGTGGCGGCCGCGCCAGCACCTGTGGCGGCACCAGCACCTGTTGCAGCACCTGCACCCGCTGCAGCACCCATCGCACCGGTGGTACCCGCTGCGAACGGTCTGCCCCGCGTCCAGGCGTTCGCACTGCCCATCGACGAGCTGCAGCAAGTGGCTGCCGCATCGGGCCTGCAGTGGGTCAACTCCGACATGGACAAGATCGCTGCCGTGCAAGCTGCGATTGCCGCCGAGCCCAAGCCCATCCGCGTGCCACGTGAGCGCCCACCTGCAGTAGTGCTGGACGAAGGCCCGCTGGTGCTGGTGGAAACCCGCCGCGACCTGTCTGCCATGAAGCTGCCGTTTGAGCAGACTCCCTCGGCCTGATGCGCTGAAAACAGCTGCGGCCCCTCCGGGAGCCGCAGCTATGCAAAAAAGAAGGCGGCCCAGGCCGCCTTCTTTTTTTGCGGGAGCCTGCCAATGCCCGCAAGCGCCCGAAGACAGTCCTTCAACAGGTACCATTTCGAGCCACCGCCTCCCCAGAATCGCAGCAGCCCACCCGGCCACCTGCTTCACCTTCCGAGATCCACGGACCTTCTGCCTCCATGCTGTTCCTGCTGTCTCCCGCCAAATCGCTCGACTACGACACGCCCCTGCCCGAAGGCCTGCCACACACCACGCCCCAGTTTGTGGCGCAATCCACCGCGCTCATTGAGGTGCTGCGCGAGCAATCTCCGCAGCAAATCGCTTCGCTGATGGACCTGAGTGACAAGCTCGCCGCGCTGAACGTGGCGCGCTACCAGGCCTGGCGCCCCCGTTTCACGGCCGCCAACTCGCGCCAGGCGCTGCTGGCCTTCAACGGCGATGTGTACGAGGGACTGGACGCCCGCACGCTCGCCGCGCAGGACCTGGACTGGGCACAAAGCCATGTGGCCATCTTGAGCGGCCTCTATGGCGTGCTGCGGCCGCTGGACCGCATGCAGCCCTACCGACTGGAAATGGGCACGCGCCTGGCCACCAGCGCAGGCAGCAACCTCTACCAGTTCTGGGGCAGCCAGATTGCCGAGCACCTCAACACCCGCCTGCGCGCCGACACGACTCCCGTGGTGGTCAACCTGGCATCGCAGGAGTACTTCAAGTCCGTCGACCGCAAGGCGCTCAAGGCCCGCGTCATCGAATGTGTGTTCGAAGACTGGAAAGGCGGCGCCTACAAGATCATCAGCTTCCATGCCAAACGTGCGCGGGGCCTGATGGCGCGCTATGCGATCACGCACCGCGTGGCCACGCCGCACAAGCTCGAAGGGTTTGATCTGGACGGCTATGCCTTTGCCCCGGCATCATCCGAGCCCGAGCGCTTGGTCTTCCGGCGCAAGACCCCTCCCACCGCCTGACTCTGCTAACCCCATTCACGTTGAAGGACCGCCATGGCATCGCGTTCTGAGCAGCACCCCGACAGCAGCACCACAACCACCCACCAGCGCGCCAGCACCGCGCGGCAGGCCATCACGCCCGAGCTGCGCCGCTGGATCATCGAACAGGCCCAGGCCGGCTACGCCGCGCCCGTGGTGCTGCAGTCCATGCGCGATGCGGGCTGGGATGAAGACGTGGCCGCCGACGCCTTGGAGGTCACGCTGCAGGACCACCTGAACGAACTGGCCGTACAACAAGGCCAGCCCGCCGCCGTGCCTGTCCCCGAGCCCCAGCTGGATGCATCGCCCGCCCAGGTGGACTGTGGCGACCGCACCGTGAATGTGCTGCTGGCCATGGCCCAGCCGCGCATCGTGGTGTTTGGCAACCTGCTCTCGCCCGAAGAATGCGACGCCCTCATCGCGGACGCTGCGCCGCGCATGGCGCGCTCGCTCACCGTGGCCACCAAGACGGGCGGCGAGGAAATCAATGACGACCGCACCAGCGACGGCATGTTCTTCCAGCGCGGCCAGAGCCCGCTGATCCAGCGCATCGAAGAACGTATTGCGCGCCTGCTGAACTGGCCCATCGAGAACGGCGAGGGCCTGCAGGTGCTGCACTACCGCCCAGGCGCCGAGTACAAGCCTCACTACGACTACTTCGACCCCGCCGAGCCCGGCACGCCCACCATCGTCCAGCGCGGCGGGCAACGTGTGGGCACACTGGTGATGTACCTGAACACCCCCGAAAAAGGCGGCGGCACCACCTTCCCCGACGTGCACCTGGAGGTCGCGCCGCAGCGCGGCAATGCGGTGTTCTTCAGCTATGAGCGCCCGCACCCGTCCACCCGCACGCTGCACGGCGGTGCGCCGGTGATCGCGGGCGAGAAGTGGATCGCCACCAAGTGGCTGCGCGAACGGGAATTCAAGTAAAAACAGGCTCTAGCGCTTATCCATAAAGCGCTATTAGCTATAAATTTAATAGCATTTATGAACACCCCGGAACAATCCCAACTCGGCAAGTCCTCCGCCTACGTGGACCAGTACGACGCATCGCTGCTGTTCCCCATCCCCCGCTCTGGCAAGCGCGCCGAAATCGGGATCACCGGCGCCGCGCCGTTCTTCGGGGCCGACCTGTGGACAGCATTCGAGCTGTCGTGGCTGAACCTGCGCGGCAAGCCGCAGGTGGCGCTGGCGCACATCACCGTGCCGTGCGAAACGCCCAACATCGTGGAGAGCAAGTCGTTCAAGCTGTACCTCAACAGCTTCAACAACACCCGTTTTGCCGATGCGGCCGAAGTGCAGGCGCGCATCCGTGCCGACATCAGCGAAGCCGCGTGGCGTGGCGCGGAACACCCGGCCACCGTGGGCGTGAGGCTCATCGCGCCGGAGCTGTTCGACCAGGAACCCGTGCATGAACTGGACGGCCTGAGCCTGGACCGCCTGGATGTGGAATGCACGCAGTACCAGCCAACCCCCGAATTGCTGACGGCCACGTTCAACGAGGCACCCGTGACCGAAACCCTGACCAGCAACCTGCTCAAAAGCAACTGCCTGGTGACCGGCCAGCCCGACTGGGGCAGTGTGCAGATCAGCTACAGCGGCCCGCAGATCAACCAGGAAGGGCTGCTGCAGTACCTGGTGAGCTTTCGCAACCACAACGAGTTCCACGAGCAGTGCGTGGAGCGCATCTTCATGGATGTGTGGACGCGCTGCAAACCCATCAAACTGACTGTGTACGCGCGCTACACGCGCCGGGGCGGGCTGGACATCAACCCGCTGCGCACCAGCCACCCGCAAGGTCTGCCGCGCAACGTGCGCACGGCACGGCAGTAGGCCCAGCCGCCGTCAGTCGCGTCCATCAGCTCCGCGCATCGATCCAGTCGCACCGCAGGGTGTGGCGCAGGTGGGCACGCGTTCGCCAGGTGACATAGAGGCTGGGCCCGAAGATACCCATCAGGCACAGCGGCGCGGTCCACGGCTCGCCAAAAGCGATGATGGGAAACCAGCCCACCCAGCCCAGCATCCAGACCGTCAACACCAGGTCCCACAGGTGGTATTCGAGCGGGTGGTCTGCCTTGTGCGCGACATGCCACTGCTTGATGCGTTGCAGCTCGTTAATGGTCATGGTGATCTCCCGGAAAACGGGAAAATCACTGTAAGTTACGAGTAAGCATTCGTCAAGGTCTGCGTGGCTGGCGGTCGCTCGCCACAGCACCCGTTACCCGTTACCCCAGCCGGAACACATCCACCGAGCGGCCCAGCGACACCGCACTCTCCTTGAGCCCCTGCGCCGCCGCCGCAGACTCCTCGACCAGCGCCGCGTTCTGCTGCGTCACGGTGTCCAGCTGCGTCACCGCCTCGTTGACCTGGGCGATGCCTTGCGACTGCTCTTTGGTGGCACTGCTGATCTGCTGCACCAGCGTGCTCACGCGCTCCACTGCATCGACCACGCCCTCAATGGTGGTGCCTGCATGGCCCATCTGCTGGGCACCGCTGGCGATCTGGTTCACCGTCACGCCGATCAGACCGCTGATCTCCTTGGCGGAGCTGGCGCTGCGCTGGGCCAGCGCCCGCACCTCACCCGCCACCACCGCAAAACCCCGCCCCTGCTCGCCGGCACGGGCCGCCTCGACGGCGGCGTTCAGGGCCAGCAGATTGGTCTGGAAGGCGATGCCCTCGATCACGCCCACGATTTCGCTGATCTTGGTGGACGACAACTTCATCTGCTGCATGGCGGCGCCCACCTCTTGCACCGCTTGGCCGCCGCGCTTGGCGATGTCGCTGCTCTGCGCGCTCTCGCGCGAGACCTTGGCGGCAGTCTCGGAGGTCTCCAGCACCGTGCTGGCCAGTTGCTCCATGGCCGCAGCAGTCTCTTCCAGACTGCTGGCCTGCGATTCGGTGCGGGCCGACAGGTCCAGGCCGCCGCGCGAGATCTCGTCGGCTGAGTCAATGAAGTTGCGCACCTCGGTGCGCACATCGCCCACCACTGCGCGCAGATTGACCTGGGTCTGCAGCAGGCGCTGCATCAGCGCGCCCAGGGGTTGGGGATAGTCAGTGCCCACCGACGTGGCCAGGTTGCAGGCCGAGATGTCGGACGCGAAGCGGGTGGCATCGTGCACGCCCTGCAACACGGTGGCCTGAAAGCGCCACAGCGTCCACCCCACCCCCAGCAACAGCAACACCAAGCGGGCTACCCAGGCGGTGGTGCCTTGCAGACCCATCACATCGGGCAACAAGGCCAGCAGCACCGTTACCAGCAGCAGGATCGCCATGCGGGGCAGCAACGCCATCTGCGCCAGGTGCTGCTGCCAGCCACGCACTCCCCGGTAGCGCACGTTGCCCGAGTCCAGGTAGAAGCTGCTCGCGCCCGATGCCGCCTCGCTGCGCATCTGGGCATACAGGGCTTCGGCAGCAGAAATTTCTGCCGAGCTGGGCTTGGTGCGCACCGACATGTAGGCACGTGGCTTGCCGCCCTCCATGATGGGGGTGACATTGGCGCGCACCCAATAGTGGTCGCCGTTCTTGCGGCGGTTCTTGACCAGGCCCGTCCAGGGCTCCCCCCGGCCAATGGTGCGCCACATGTCTTTGTAGGCCTCGGCGGGCATGTCGGGGTGGCGGATGAGGTTGTGCGGCTGGCCAATGAGTTCGTCGTAGCTGTAGCCGCTCACGCGAACGAACGCTGGATTGCAGTGGGTAATCTCGCCCTTGGTGTTGGTGCTGGACACCAGCAGTTCATCGCCGGAATAGTCGAAGTTCTGCTGGGTCACCGGCAGGTTGATGCGCATGTTGGCTCCTGATGGGCCTGCAGCAGAGGCAGGCAGCGCGGCACGCTATTCGTTACCGCTTGATACCGATCAAGTCTAACGGGCCAACAGCGCCTTACACACTAAAAATCAGGCGCCTGAAAACGATACAAAGCGGATAACAAAACCCAGCGCAGCGGTTCTGGCGAGGCGCTGCGTCGCAGGCAGTACGGGTAGTACGACCAGACGCAACAACAACGCAAGAAGGGTTTTTTCGCCGCTCTTACTGCGCCGGCTTGTAGGCCGCTATGGCCTTGGCCAGATCGGTGGTCTCCTCGCATTGCGCGCAGATGGCCTGCAGCTTGGCGAGCTGGGCTTCGGCCTGCGCCTTCTGGCCAACCTTGAGGTAGCCCATGCCCGAGTATTCCAGCGCTCCCTTGTGGCGGGGGTCCAGCGCCAGTGCCTTGTTGTAGGCCGCAAACGCCTCGTCGTATTTGCCGAGCCAACGGTTGGAGTAGCCCAGCAGGTTATAGGCATCGGCGTTCTGCGGATTCTGGGCCACCACCTTGCTGAAGCTGCTGGCCGCCAGCGCCCAGTTCTTGGCTTCGATGGCTTTTTTGCCCACGGCAAAGTCGTCAATGCGTGCGTTCTCCACTGGCGTGGTGGGCATATCGGCCGCGTGGGCCATGGGCAGTGCCAACACGGGCACCAGCACCAGCGCCAGGCTCAGCAGGGGCGCAGACATCAAGGGGCGAACAGGGAATGAAGGCATGGGAGGCTCCTGAAAACGTGAAGTTGGAATGGTCGGAGGCCGCGCTGGCCCCATGCCGGAGACCGGCACCTCAGATAAACGACACGGAATGCAAAACGGATGCAGCGCTGGACAGTTATTTTTGCAAAGCCGACGGGAGCCTCGCGCCGCTCACCACAGCTTGGCGCAGTTGCCGGTGAAAAACACGGTGCTGCTGGGCACCTGCGGCGTTGCCGATGTCTCCAGCGTCACCATGAGTTTGCTGACCTTGAGCAGCAGCTTCTCCGACGTATCGGGCAACACCGACACCGCAGAACCTGCCACCGGCACCGTGCCCAGCACAAACGGGGCACCGTCAGCTGGCACCGCCCACAGCACCAGCTGGGGGGCTGCACCCGCCATCGTCGCTGGCATCGCTGGCATCGCTGGAAGCGTGATAGGCCCGATGACCTTCACCGTCAGCGTGCGTCCATGGCGCAGCGAACTCACCAGCACCTTGCCGTTGCCCGCCTCGTCCGTCAGCAGGCCCACATAGGCCTGCGGCAGTTTGTCCCCTGCGCGCAGGGCCACCTGGTCGCTCGACACAAACAAGGTTGGCACCGCAGCCACCAGGGCCACGGTGGCCACCACACCCAACACCACACCCGCCAAGCCCTGCAACACACCATGGCGCCGCCACAGCAGACCGGCCCAACCGCCCTGCGCGGCTGCGTCTTTCACATCGCGCGGCCGGGTGCGCGCCTCTATGGCGGCCCACACGCGCTGCGGTGGCTGTTGCACCGGCACCGAACGGGCCAGCATCCCCAGCCGCCCTTCCCACTGCGCCACCAACAGCTGCACATCGCTGCGATCGCGCAGCAGCCGCTCGAAGCGGCGGCGCGCGCCACCACCCAGCGTGCCCAGCACGTAGGCAGACGCCAGGTGGTCCAGCAGCGCGGGGTGGGTGTACCTCATGCGCCCACCCCTTGCGCGGCCAGGCAGCTTTTCAGGCGCTCCAGGCCCCGCCGGATCCAGGCCTTGACCGAACCCAGGGGCGCGCCCATCTGCGCCGCCACCTCGGAATGCGACAGGCCCTGGTAGTAAGCCAGTGCCAAGCTTTGCCGGTAGCTTCCGTCCAGCGCATTCATGCAGCCTTCGATGCGCAGCGCCTGGGTGGCCTGCTCCAGCAGATGCAGTGCGCTGGGTGCGGGGGCCAATGCAGACGCAGCACCCGGCGGCGCGTCGCTGCCATCCCCATCGCTGCCTGCAAGCTCCGTGGTGTCGTTCCAGGCGCTTTCAGGCCGCCGGGCGCGGACGCGCAAGGCGTCCAGCGCCTTGTTGCGCACGATGGCGATCAGCCATGTCATGGGCTGGATAGGCTGCCCGCCCACTTCGCTGCGGTAGCTCCCAGCGTTCTTCCAGATGCTCACATACGCCTCTTGCAGCACATCCTCGGCCGCCTGTCCTTGTCCCAACATACGCACGGCAACGCCGAACAGATGCACGTGGGTGCGCTGGTAGATCTGCGCGAAGGCGGCATGGTCTCCCCCGGCTGCGGCGCGGATCAACGCTTGCAGGTTGGCGGAAGGAACATCGGTGGCAGTGGCCATATGCGGGCGAGTATAGGAACGCAACAGGCGATACAGGCAGGTCTCACTCTGGGTGTTTACGCCGATTGCCAGGACCCCACCGGGCCGTGAACTGGCAGGAAACGACGTCAACCCGCGCTAGAAAAGCTGCGCCGTGCCACCCACACCCTCTGCGCCATCTGCGGAGCATGGCTTGCGCCGGCGTGTTTCTGCCGTTGCCCCAGCCCGTGGCTCCAGCACGGGCTCTTCGCCCCGCCGCGCCAGCGTGCTGGCCCGCACGCCCAGCAGCCGCAGGCGCTTGTCCAGCGGCACGCGTTTGAGGCACTGCCCGGCCAGCTGGCGGATGGTGGCGCCGTCGGCCGTGTAGAGGTTCGCCGTGTGGTCGCGCGTGGCGATCTTGAAGTCGTCGTAGCGCAGCTTGATGCCGATGGTGCGCGCCAAATAGCCCTTGCGCTGCAGGTCTTCTGCCAGGCGCATACACAGGTCGGTGAAGATCGCGCCCAGTTCAGCGCGGTCTCGCACTGCGTGCAGGTCGCGGTCGAACGTGGTCTCGCGGCTCATGCTCACGGGCTCGCTCTCGGTCACCACCGGGCTGTCGTCCCGCCCCCAGGCCACCCGGTGCATCCACGCCCCGGTGGATTTGCCAAAGTGGCCCATCAGCCATTGCTCATCCTGCGCCGCCAGCTGCCCGATGGTTTCGATGCCCAGCCGTGCCAGCTTCTCGCCGGCCTTGGGGCCAATGCCGTTGATCTTGCGCACATTGAGCGGCCAGATCCTGGTCTGAAGGTCTTCCTCGTAAACAATAGAGATGCCGTTGGGCTTGTTGAACTCGCTGGCCATCTTGGCCAGCAGCCGGTTGGGCGCCACGCCAATCGAGCAAGTCAGCCCGGTCACGTCAAAGATGCTCTTCTGGATGAGCCGCGCCAGCACCCTGCCCCCTTCGCGCTGGCCGCCGGGCACGTCGGTGAAGTCGATGTACACCTCGTCCACGCCCCGGTCTTGCATCACGGGGGCTATCTCCATGATGGTGCTTTTGAACAGGCGTGAAAACCGCCGCACCTCGTCAAAATCCACCGGCAGCACAATGGCCTGCGGGCACAGCTTGGCGGCCTTCATCATCCCCATGGCCGAGCCCACACCAAACTGCCGCGCGGGGTAGGTGGCGGTGGTGATCACGCCCCGGCCGACATAGTCCTTGAGCAGCGGAAAGTCCTCCACCGGGATGAAATGCCGCTCGCGCAAGCCCGTGCCATCCGGGCCTTGCAACAACAGTTCATCCACCTTGCGCCGCCCGCCCCCAATCACCACGGGCAGGCCCTTGAGCTGCGGGTAGCGCAGCAGTTCGACAGATGCGAAAAACGCGTCCATGTCGAGGTGGGCGATGCGGCGCAGCCGCTGCCCCTGGCGCTGAGGCGGGGCTGCAGTTGCGGGCTCGTTATCGGGGAAATCGGGCGCTGAAACGGTCACGCCCGCTATTGTGCGCGGCAGAGTGACAGACTGCTGCCACCGGGCATGACGGTGCTATCGCCTGGCCATGGCCGCGCTGCGAATGCCCTGCAGCGTGCCCGTGGGCGTGATGGCCTCGGGGTCGATCAAACAGTGCAACACGCTGGGCAGACCGCTCGCGCGGGCACGGGCAAGAGCCGGGGCGAAGTCTTCGGTGCGCTCCACCCGCTCTCCATGCCCGCCAAAGGCCTGGGCGTAGGCTTTGAAGTCCGGATTCTTGAGCTGGGTGGCGCTGATGCGGCCGGGATACTCTCGCTCCTGGTGCATGCGGATGGTGCCGTACATGGCGTTATCGAGCAGCACCACGATGATGGGCAGGCCGTACTGCACAGCGGTCGCAAACTCCTGTCCGTGCATCAAGAAGTCGCCGTCGCCCGCAAACACCACCACCTCGCGCTGCGGCCACAGGCGCTTGGCACCCACACCCGCAGGCAGGCCGTAACCCATGGAGCCACTGGTGGGCGCCAGCTGGCTGGCATAAGTGGTAAACGGCCAGAAGCGGTGCACCCAGGTGGCAAAGTTGCCTGCGCCGTTGCAGAAGATGGTGTTGGCCGGCAGCGTGGACTTGAGATGCTGCATGACCTGGCCCATCTGCAGCTCGCCGGGGATCTGGATGGGGTTGGTGTCGCTCCACAGGATGTACTCGGACCGTGCCATCTCTGCATGGGCATGCCAGGCCACAGCCCCCGCAGGCCGCACACCCGCCAGCGCCGCCGTGAATGCCTGCGGCGTTGCGTGGATGGCCTGCGCGGGCCGGTACAGCTTGCCCAGCTCATCGGCATCGGCATGCACATGCACCAGCGGCTGCGTGGGGTTGGGGATGGCAAACAGCTCGTAGCCCTGCGACGGGATCTCTGACAGGCGCCCGCCCACCACCAGCACCAGATCGGACTCGCGGATGCGTGCCAACAGGCGCGGGTTCACCCCCAGGCCCAGGTCGCCGCCATAGCAAGCGTGGTTGGCCGGGAAGAGCATTTGTCGCCGGAACGAGCAATACACCGGCAGCGACCAAGCCTCGGCAAACGCCACAAACTCGCGCACCGCCTGCTCGGACCAGCGGCTGCCGCCCAGGATGGCCACGGGCTGGTGCGCGGCTTTCAGGCGCTGGGCCAGCTCGGCCATCTGCGCGGCGCCGGGGTGCGTTTCGGTCACCTGGTAAGGCAGCGCATCGGCCACGGTGGCGGCTTCGGTCAGCATGTCTTCGGGCAGCGCCACCACCACGGGGCCGGGGCGGCCGGATGTGGCGACGTGGAAGGCGCGCGAGATCAGCTCGGGCACACGGGCCGGGTCGTCAATCTGCACCACCCACTTCGCCATGGTGCCAAACACCGCGCTGTAATCCAGCTCCTGAAACGCCTCGCGCCCCATGGCACCGCGTGCCACCTGGCCCACGAACAGGATCAGGGGGGTCGAGTCCTGGTGAGCGATATGCACACCGGCCGACGCATTGGTGGCGCCCGGCCCGCGTGTCACAAAGCAGATGCCGGGCTGGCCCGTGAGCTTGCCCTGTGCCTCGGCCATCATGGCCGCGCCGCCTTCCTGGCGGCACACCGTCACGGCAATGTCGGCATCGTGCAGGGCATCGAGCACGGCCAGATAGCTCTCGCCCGGCACACAGAACAGCTGCTTCACGCCGTGGGTGATGAGCTGGCGGACCAGGATCTGGCCGCCCGTGCGGGAGGTGGTGGGTGCGGTAGTCATGTCAGACGGTCATTTCACAAAACAGAACAAGAACTCAGAACAGTGCCTTGCACGCGCGCTGGATGCGCGCGCAGGCCTCTTGCAGGTCGGCCATGCTGGCAGCGTACGAGATACGGAAGTACGGCGCCAGCCCCAGCACGCTGCCTGGCACCACGGCCACATGGAACTCGCGCAGCAGGTAGTCGCAAAAATCGGCGTCGGTGCGCAGCAATACACCGCCCGGCGTGGTGCGGCCCAGCACACCTTCGCAACTGGCAAAGGTGTAGAACGCGCCCTCGGGCACGCGGCAACGCAGGCCCGGCGATGCGTTGAGGGCCGCCACCACCAGGTCGCGCCGCGCCTGAAACGCTCGGCAGCGCTCGGCCACCACGTCCTGCGGGCCGGTGAGTGCAGCCACCGCAGCGGCCTGGCTGATGGACGACGCGCACGATGTGGCCTGGCTTTGCACCACTGCCATGGCCGCGATCAGTGCCTTGGGCCCGGCGCCGTAGCCCAGGCGCCAGCCCGTCATGGCGTACGACTTGGAGACACCGTTCACCGTCAGCGTGCGCTCGCGCAGTGCGGGCAGCACGGCTGCGGGGGTGGCAAACGCGAGCCCGTCATACAGGATGTGCTCGTAGATGTCATCCGCCAGCACCCACACCTGCGGGTGGTGCAGCACCACCTCCAGAATAGGCCGCAACTGCTCGGCGCTGTAGGCCGTGCCGCTGGGGTTGGAGGGGGAATTGATGAACACCCAGCGCGTGCGCGGTGTGATCGCCGCGTCGAGCTCTTCGGGCGTGATGCGAAACCCGTTGGCTTCGCTGCAGGGCACCACCACAGGCACGCCACCGGCAATCAGCACCATGTCGGCGTACGAGGTCCAGTACGGCGCGGGCAGGATGACCTCGTCGCCGGGATTCAGGCTGGCCATCAGCGCGTTGTAGATGACCTGCTTGGCGCCCGCACCCACCGTGATTTCGTTGGTGGCGAACGCGAGGCCGTTGTCGCGGCGGAACTTGAGCTGGATGGCCGCCTTGAGCGCGGGCGTTCCGTCCAGCACCGTGTAGTGCGTGTCGCCCTGCGCCATGGCCTGCTGCGCGGCTTCAATCACGTGGGCGGGCGTGTCAAAGTCGGGCTCGCCCAGGCCCAGCACGATGACGGGCTGGCCCTGGCGCTTGAGCTCGTTGGCGGCCTGGGTGATGCGCACGATGTCGGACACACCGATGGCGCTGATGCGGTCGGCCGCGCGGAAGGCCGTGGCAGGAACGGCGGCGTTCATTGCTGGTAGGTCTCCAGGGGCTTGTCGTTGGGCGTGGCAAACAGCTGGCGCAGCGTGGTGCCCAGCGGCAGGTTCAGGCTCATGTTCTTGGGTGGGATGGGGTTTACAAACCACTTGGTGTAGATCTTTTCCATCTCGCCGCTTTGCATGAGCTTGGTGAGCACACCGTCCACCGCCGCCTTGAAGGCGGGGTCGTCCTTGCGGAACAGCAGCGCAATCGGCTCGGCGCCCAGCGGCTCGCCCACGATGCGGTAGGCCGACGGGTCCTTGGAGTTGGCGATCATCCCGGCGAGCAGGTTGTCGTCGAGCACAAAGGCATCGGCACGGCCTGTTTCCAGCAGCAGGAAGCTTTCGTGGTGGTCCTTGCCCAGCACGGTCTTGATGGCGCCGCCGCCCAGTGCGCGTTCTTGCTTGCGCAGCAACTGCACTGCCGTGGTACCGGTGGATGCCGCGATGGTGCGCCCGGCAAGTTGGCTGATGGACTTCAGGTCCGAATCCTTGCGCACCGCCATGCGCACTTCGCTCACGTAGGTGGTCACCGCAAAGGCCACCTGCTGCTGGCGCGCAGTGTTGTTGGTGGTGGGGCCGCAGCCGATGTCGAGCGTGCCGTTTTGCACCAGCGGCAGCGTGTTCTGCGCCGTCACGGCCATGTATTCAAGCTTGGCGTCGGGCGCGACTTCTTTCAGCACGCGCTCGCACAGCTCCACGTGGTAGCCCACATATTTTTCGTTGGCGCCGAGTGCGTAGGCCATGGGCGGCGAAGTCTCGCGCACGCCAAGCACCGCCTTGCCAGATGCCTTAATTTTCTCCAGCGTGGGGGTGGATGGGGTCTGTGCCTGCGCGGGTGCAAAAGCCGTGTAGGCCAGTGCCAGCCCTGCGGCGAGCGCGGTGAATGTCTTGCGGAAAATTGCCATGGTCGTTGTCTCCGGTGGTGTTGTGATTGGCAGGTTGGAAAGCGTCGAAAGCAGAAATACCAAAAAAGGAAAAATCGAACGGGCGGTGCGCCGGGGCATCGCCGCAGGGGGCTCAAGGCTCAGATGACGTTTTTCTCCAGCAACGGCTGGTTGCGCGCAATGCGCTCGATGGACAGCGGCGACAGGTCCAGGCTCTGGTAGCCGCCCGTCAACATCCACTCCGCCAGGCCGCGCCCCACCGCCGGGCACTGCTGCAGGCCGTGGCCCGAAAAGCCGTTGGCAAACACCAGGTTGTCGCACGCCGGGTGCAGGCCCACGATGGCGTTGTGGTCGAAGGTGTTCATCTCGTAGTAGCCCGCCCAGGCACCCTGCATGCGCAGCGCCTCAAAGCCCGGAATGCGCTCGGCCAGCGTGGGCCAGATGTAGTCCTCGAACGCGTCGTACTCGGGCTCCAGCGGGGCAAAGTCGGCGTCGTTGTCGGCGTCGGGCGCAAAGCCGCAGATGAAGCCTTTGCCCTCGGGCCGCAGCCAGATGCCACTGGTGTCGATGAGCAGCGGGCAGCCCGGCAGCGCTGCGGGGCTGGCCAGGTTGAAGACCGTGCGGCGCTTGCCCACCACGGGCAGATCAATGCCAGCCCAGCCCGCAATGGCTGCCGCCCACGGGCCGCCCGCGTTCACGGCATAGCGGCACGGCAGCACGGCACCGCTTTGCAGGCGTACCGCATCCACATGCAACACGCCGTCGCTGGCCGCCGTGTCGAGGCCCACCGCCTCGTCGGCCACATAGCGCACGCCCTGGGCCTGTGCCTTCTTGCGCAGCGCCGCCAGCAGCAGGTAGCCATCAAACCAGCCTTCGCCCGACAGGCCCAGCGAGCCCAGCGCCACATCCTGCAGTGCCAGCCACGGAAAGCGCTCGGCCAATTCACGCGGGCTGAGCAGCGCCACGTCGGCACCGTACTGCCTTTGCAACGCATGGTTCTCGCGCAGCGTGGCCTCGCCCGCCTGGGTGGCCAGGTACAGGTAGCCGCCTTCGTGCAGACCGATGTCGGGCTCGTCACCATGGCACGCCAACAGCGTGCCCACGTTGCGCAAGAAGCCAATGCCAAACGCCGAGATCTGGATGTTGATGTCCGTCGAGAACTGCTGGCGGATGGAGCTGGCCGACAGCGCCGACGATGCGCGCGCATAGGCCGGATCACGCTCGACCACCACCACCTCGCAGCCCGGCTGCTGCAGCGTGAGGAAGTACGCAATCGCACTGCCAATGACACCACCGCCGATGATGACGATGGGGTGTGATTCCTTAGCGATCAACATGAACAGGGCAACCAGCGCGTGGCTTACACGTCAAACGTCACGCCTTGCGCCAGCGGCAATGCGGTGGAGTAGTTGATGGTGTTCGTCGCGCGGCGCATGTAAGCCTTCCAGCTGTCTGAGCCCGCTTCGCGGCCACCGCCGGTTTCCTTCTCGCCACCAAACGCGCCGCCAATCTCGGCGCCGCTGGGGCCAATGTTCACGTTGGCAATGCCGCAGTCCGAACCCGCGGCCGACATGAACTGCTCGGCCTCGCGCACATTGAGCGTGAAGATGGACGATGACAGGCCCGCGCCCACGGCGTTGTTCATGGCAATGGCTTCGTCGATGGTGCTGTAGCGCACCACGTACAGGATGGGCGCAAAGGTTTCGTGCAGCGCGGGGCCTTCATGGGCTTTCAACTCCACCAGAGCGGGGCGCACGTAATACGCATCCGCACCGCCCACGCCTTCCACGCGGCCACCACCGTGCACCGTAGCGCCCAGCGCGCGGCTTTGCTCCAGCGCTTTTTGCATGCCGTCAAACGCAGGACGGTCTATCAGCGGGCCCACCAGCGTGCCGGGCGTGCGCGGGTCGCCCACCTGCACGTTGGCGTACACCTTGGTCAGCAGGGGCACCAGCTGGTCGTAAATGCTCTCGTGCACAAACAGACGGCGCAGCGTGGTGCAGCGCTGGCCCGCCGTGCCCATGGCGGCGAACGCAATGCCGCGCAGGGCCAGGTTCAAATCGGCCGAGGGCGCCACGATGGCGGCGTTGTTACCGCCCAGCTCCAAGATGCCGCGCGCAAAACGCGCTGCAAGGCGCGGGCCCACGGCGCGGCCCATGGCGGTGGAGCCCGTGGCCGACAGCACGGGCACGCGGGCGTCATCCACCAGCACCTCGCCAATGTCGCGCTGGCCCACGATCAGCTCCAGCAGGCCTTCGGGTGCGTCGGCACCAAAACGGGCGATGGCACGCTGCGCAATCGCGTGCGTGGCCAGGGCCGTGAGGGGTGTTTTCTCCGACGGCTTCCACACCACCGAATCTCCACACACCAGCGCCAATGCGGCGTTCCACGACCACACGGCCACCGGGAAGTTGAAGGCCGAAATGACGCCGCACACGCCCAGCGGATGCCAGGTTTCCATCATGCGGTGGCCGGGGCGCTCGGTGGCAATCGTCAGGCCGTACAGCTGGCGCGACAGGCCCACGGCAAAGTCGCAAATGTCGATCATCTCCTGCACCTCGCCCAGGCCTTCGGACGGGATCTTGCCCGCCTCGATGGTCACCAGCAGGCCCAGGTCGGCCTTGGCGGCACGCAGCTCCTCGCCCAGCAGGCGCACCAGCTCGCCCCGGCTCGGTGCAGGCACATTGCGCCACGCCAAAAAGGCCGCATGCGCCCGGCCGATGGCAGCCGTGGCGTCGGCTGCGCTTTGCTGCGGCACCTGGGCCAGCACCTCGCCCGTGATGGGCGAGCGCGCCGCCAGCGTGCCGCCGGTGTACGCCGTGCGGGGCACGCCCAGGCGTTGCAGCAGTTGATCGACTTCGGACACGAGAGAGGTGGCGACAGGGGTGGCGGACATGGCGGCTCGCTAGCTTGGATGGAGGCAGAGAAAGGGAAACAGCGTGGGAAAACACACGCAGTGAATGCGCCAATATCCGCCAATCGCGCCGCGCTGGATAGCAAAAAAATGGAACTACTTGATCACAAATCAGCATGAAGTACCTGAAAATATCAGGACCGCTACCCTGTACCCAATGAGCGACAGGGGCTCAAAAGGCTCAATTTTTGGCGTCACCCATCATTCCCCCAACGCATGACCCAGTATGACCCTGCTGCGCCGAACCTTCCTGCCCTCTACCGCCGACCTGCTGGCCTTTGAGGCCGCCGCCCGTCACCAGAGCGTGTCGCGCGCGGCCGAAGAGCTGCACCTCACCCAAAGTGCCGTGTCGCGCCAGATCCGCCAGTTGGAAGAGCAAATCGGCACCGCCCTCTTCCACCGCGTGCGCCAGCGCGTGGTGCTGACCGACGCGGGCCGGGTCTACGCGGCCGACGTGCAAAACGTGCTGCAGCAGCTGTCAGCCAGCACGCAAAAAGCCATGGCGTTCTCCAGCACCGACGGCCTGCTCAACCTGGCCGTGCTGCCCACGCTGGGCACGCGCTGGCTCATCCCGCGCTTGGGCGGCTTCATGGCACTGCACCCCGAGGCCATGGTCAACTTCTCGGCCCGCACCGAGCCGTTTGACTTTGCGGGCACGCCGTTTGACGCCGCCGTCCACTTCGGCACCCCGCACTGGGCAGGCGCAGTGTGCGAATACCTGATGCACGAAGAAACCGTGCCCGTGTGCAGCCCCACCTACCGCGACCGCCACGGCATCCACACCCCGCAGGATTTGACCCGCGTGGTGCTGCTGCAGCAAAGCACCCGCCCCACTCAGTGGGCCGAGTGGTTTGAGCTGGTGGGCGTACCCACGGCCCTGGCCCTGCGCGGCCCGCAGTCCGAACACTTCGCCATGATTGCGCAGGCTGCCGTGTCCCACCTGGGGGCGGCGCTGCTGCCACGCTTTTTGATTGAGCAAGAGCTGGCGGCCGGGAGTTTGGTGGAGCTGTCAGACCAGGTGCTGACGAGCACCGATGCGTACTACTTGGCGTACCCGGAGGCACGGGCGCAAACACCGTTGGTGAAGGCGTTCAGGGATTGGGTGGTGGGGGAGTGTGCGGGGCAGCGGCAAGGGTGAGGACCGATCGCTCATACCGAGAGACCGGGGCATATCGCCAAGAGGATGAGGCGGCAATCAAAATGGCCTGTAGCGCCATATTGCAAAGCGGCCACAGCTCATCAAAATTGGCACAAAACACCTGCTGATCCATGCCCGGACCGGGAGCTCGCTCGGTTGCTATCGGCCAGAAGCGAAAGTTGGCAAGACGGTGCTAACGTCATATTCATGCTTGAAGACTATTTCTCCCTGCAATTGAAATTTGCCACGCACTATGCAGCGAAAGCGGCAGTGCCTCTCGACGTCGCCATTGACCGTTGTACCAACTTGCGACGCAGGCTGAATCTGTGGGGGGACACTGGCGCAAGTAGGTGGAAACTCTTTCTGAACAAGGTAAAAAGCGCGGTTGATGACCGTGCCGAGCAAGTCGCTTTGTGTGCCGATTTCCAACAATCTCTTTCCTACATCGAAATCAAACGGTCGTTCGGCTGTTTTTCTTACGATCCGCCCGATGCATACGGTACCTTGCGCATCCACTTTGTTGCGCCAGATGGAATCAATTCCAGTCCGCTTGCTATTGAGAATTCCAGCGCAAGGAGGGCCGATTTACAAGAACTGATATCGCATGTTCAGCGCACGGAGCCACGCGCTACAACCGTGCGCGGCGTTTCTTGGCTCTACAACCTGCAGGCATACAAGCGACTCTTTCCAACGGCCTATAGCGCTTCAGTTCAGTCCGCATGGTTTCCCTTGCACTTGAACGGAAGTTCGACCTGGGGCCAAGTGCTGAACTGGCGGCAGGAGGTGAAACCGGATGTGCGAGATCAATTGCTAGTTCGCCTCAATGACATGGAGGTCGCAACTCCTTGGCTGGTCTTTCCGCTCCAAGCTTTGGTCGCTACCAGCCAGATTGAGGTGTTTTATGACCAGTTCACATGAAGGTTGTCGAATGTCGGACATGGGCCCGAAGGCGACGTTGAGCGCAACTCTCCAATCCGGTCATTTGTTCTGCTTGCGCCCCAACCTTAAGCGCCGCCACCCCTGCCTTTCCGCGTTCGCAGGCTATAGTTTGCTCAGCTGAAGCTTGCGGGATTTGCAGGAATCTCTATACCTGAACGTTTCCATAGCTCTAGGCATGAAAACCCAGGCTGCAAGCCACTTCCAGGAGAAATCAGTGTCCAGAATATCCCGCACGGTCCAGCCTATCCCGCAAGTTCTGCGAGATACATTGCGGTAGGCCTCAGATGGAACAACCAACTCCTTTCCACCAACTCGGACGCTTTGTATTCCTGTTCCAGCATATCGAAGCGACGTTGACCGATCTGTTAGTGCGCATGTCCCGTGGAGACAGCGAAGCGGTTCTGATACTTGTGAACGAGCTTGAGTTTGGCAAGCGGGTCAAAACCACTGACGTTATGTTCGCTCGTCACGTCGATCTGCTTCGCCCGCCGCAATCCGTCGAGAAACCTGAATTCCACAATCTCATGGTGGAAGTATTAAAGCTGGCCAAGAGGCGAAATGAAATCGTTCACTCCAAGTACATGCGTTGGTTCAACGTCGACGGCTTGGAGGGCCTCATCCGGTATAACTCCGAGCTCAGTGGCAAGAAGGGCATAAGAGAAGAGGTAGAGGAGGAAATGCTCCCCGAGAAATTCGAAGAAGACTGCAGCCGCTGCGCCCTGACCTTGATGGCACTGGAGAAGTTCAGAGTCAAGCTTATTGACTGGGAGTATCCGGATGCTGCCGCCTAACCAGTGGATCGACACGGACACACACCGGCAGCACGCGGGTCACCTCCAACGTTAGCTTGCAGATTGAAGCGCCTGTGCGAGTTCGAACGCTCTTGATTGCCGCTGCCTTGGGCGTTGGCGTGGCATGGCTGGCGCTCAACGCTTTCGGACTCTGGGTGGCGTTCCATCCTTTTGGGCGCGATGCGGAGCGGACCGCTTGGCTTGTCCCGCTCCTTCAAGTCCTTTCCTGGTTGCCCTTTGTGGCCCTTGGAACCATCCTCACGTCCTGGTTGCTTCGCGAGCTTTCAGTGGTGGGTGGTTTTGCCGCCGGTCTGGCCGCCTCGGCCGCCGTACTTGGCGCTTCCTTTTACTACGCACCAGGCGAGAACCTCGTGGACGTCGCTTCACTCATGTGGCTCGACCTACTGTGCCCCGTGGCACTCTTCCCCGCTTTTGTCGGCCTGGTGGCTAACAGGTCGTTCAAGCAGACGCCGCACAGCGGCGCCGCTTAACTCCAACGTTAGGCGTTAATGGGAGACGTATGAACGACTCACAACTACTCGAAGACTTGCGGACCCGCTTCAATGCTGGACAGAAGCTGAAGTTCGTCTTCTTCTGGGGCCACCAACCCAGCAAGCATGGCGTCACCGCATCCTGCTTCAGCCAGTGGTACGGTGCCCCCTTCGTCGTAGATGGGCAGCAATACCCCACGGCGGAGCATTTCATGATGGCTGAGAAGGCTTCGCTCTTCGGCGATCAGGCAACCAAAGAGCAGGTTCTTCGAGCTCCAAACCCGGGAGCCGCCAAAGCCTTGGGGCGCCAAGTGCGCGGTTTTGATGAAGCCACTTGGCTTCAGCATCGCTTCTCCATCGTTGTCCGCGCCAATCAAGCCAAGTTCACACAAAACGTTGAACTTGGGCAGTTTCTCCAGCAAACTGGCGATCGCATCCTTGTTGAAGCGAGCCCAGTCGATAGAGTCTGGGGCATCGGTCTGGCCCAGGATGACGAGAAGGTCAACAATCCCAATCAGTGGCGAGGCCTCAATCTCTTGGGCTTCGCGCTCATGCAGGTACGCCGTGACGCCTAACCCCTCCGTCAAGGGGACGTCTTGCGGCAAGCCGCAAGCCGCCCCTTAGGTCGAACGTTAGGCGTCATGGAACTCATCGAACACATTCAGCGCGCCTGGGGCTGGACAGGCATCAATCCCGTCAAAGTCGTCGGCGAGAACGACTTTGGCAATCTCATGGTTCGAGATGAGCAGGGGCAGTACTGGCGCATATGTCCAGAAGATCTGTCTTGCAAAGTAGTAGCCGCTGATCGAACGGCACTCGATTCACTAACCAAGGATGAAGAGTTTCAGCAAGACTGGAACATGTTTGCCCTCGTCGAGGAGGCTAAGGTAAAGGTCGGACCACTCGAGCCAAGTCGAAAGTACTGCTTCAAGATTCCCGGGCCATTCGGTGGTGAGTACGGCGGTGACAATCTGGCTTCAATTGCCTTCTCAGAACTCATAGAAGTCACAGGCGACATAGCTCACCAAGTCAAAGATCTGCCCGAAGGCTCGCAGGTACGACTTCGAATCATCAAATGACGCCTAACCCTTCAATCGAGAGGACTTGCCCCGGCAAGCCGGGTCAAGCCTCTCATCTCAAACGTTGAGCGTCCGCTTTCGGTAGCCGCCACCGACTGCTCTTGGCCGAATTCTGCCCTACGGTGAAGTGCGCCAGCGTGCACGAGGCAGCGCCCTATATCGAATTCGTTCTAACCAACCTCTCACAAATGCCTCAGCAGATACCCCAGGCCGGTATTCGCCACCAGCCCCATCAACACCAGCCCTCCTGCCACCACCGCTGCACGACCTGCGCCTAACCCCGCCCGCTCGCGCACCCAGTGCCACTCGACGATAAAAAACCAAAGTAGGGCCAACAGTGCAAGCCCCACTCCGAATGCAGAGAGCAGCCCACCCGACAGTGCGAACGTGGTGCTGATCGACATGGCCATTGCGAACGGTGCCACCAGGTAGCACTGTTCGTAAAACGGGTTGCGCAGGTTGACGCGGTGGATGGGCTGGCGGCTGTGGCACATGTACCAGACGGCGCCTGCCAGAGACCAGATTCCAAACGCCATGGTGCGGTACAGCAGCAGGTTTTGCTCGGACTTGAGCAGTTCGGCCGCGAGCGTTCCCATTTCTTGCGCCGCTTGTTTGCGCAGGGCCAGGTCGAACACATGGGACACCAGCACGCACAGGATGAGCAGCAGCGGCGGGCTGATGGCGTCGCCGTAGCGGTCGTCGCCTTCGCGGGTTTGCTCGGCCTGCACGTAGGCCACCATCTGTCGCGGGCGCAGCACGATGCGCACCAGGGTTTTGGGCAGCAGGATCAGCCAGATCAGTGCCTCGTACACAAAGTCTTCAAATGACTTGAGGATCTTGAGAAAGTCCACAGGAGCTCCTTGCGGCGGTGGGCAGGGTCAATGGGTCAGGCAATGGTGCGGGTAGAGGCCAGCACAAAGGCCATGATCGTCCAGTCGTTGGCAATGTGGGCGATGGTGCTGGCCCACAGGTTGCGGGTGTAGATGAAGACTGCCGTCAGCGCCAGACGAGCGGCTCCTATAACGAGCAAGGCCTGGCCCAGATGCCATTGGTAGGTGGGCAGGTGCAGTGCGCCAAACACCAGCGCCGTAACCATCCATGCCAAGGCCACGGCCCAACGGGCGGGCATGCCAGCGCGGTGCAGCAAGGCCACGGTGGCCAGCAGTGGCAGGATGGTGACCAGCTCTTCGCCCAGCAGCTGCACGGCAACCAGTGCGAACCGCCCAACCAGCTGCGCTGGGGACAAGTCCGCAACAGCATCGATGCTGGCGTTGGCGCTGAGGTGAGACATGCCCAACCCATATGCAGCCACCAGCGCGGGCAAGCCGATCACCAGCGGCACTGCGGCCAGCCCCAGCGCCACATCGCGCCAGCGGGGTCGCCTGAACAGCGCCACCCATGCCGGGCCCACCGCCCATCGCAGCCCCGCCCACTGAACGCCCACAAACAGCAGCGCGGCCAAAGCGCCACCCCACTGGTCGGGCAACCAGCGCGGCACCGCCAGCAACAGGGCGAAGGCGATTGCGCTGGCGGCCCACAGCATCACGCTGCTGCGAGTGCTCAATGGCACGGGGTTGCCAAAGCTGAAGGGCAGACCGGATTCGATCGGCGACTGTGAATGAGGAAGTGGGTGGGGAGGCGACGTTGATGCGGATGGTGTGCGTTGCAAGGCAGCCTCCGTGGGTGTGCAGCAAGCATGCAGGCAAAGGCAAGACGGCAAAAGCGTTTTCGGGCGTTAGGTTACCCGGGCTTGGCAACAGCGGCGCCGTGAACGCTGGCTACCTGCCAAGCACGGCGGCACCGCGCACCAGCAGCCAATAGGTGCTGCCGGTGATTGGCTCCACACATTCCACCGACCGCGTGAAACCCAGGCGGCTATAAAACGGCACGCTCAAGGGGTTGAAGGTTTCCAGAAAACACGATGCACCGGCCTGGTCGGCCTTGGCCAAGGTGGGTGCCAGTAGCAGCTGCGCCAACCCGTGGCCACGCGCGGCGGTGTGCACACCCAGTATCGACAGGTACCACGCGCTGTGCAGATCGGCAGGCACCTGCGCTTCCATGGCGGCGCAAATGCGCTGGTAGTGGTCAAACCCGAGCGGACCCAGCAACTGGCGCAAGCTGCGGGTGCGCTGGGCGCTGTATTGCGCCTTGTCTGCGGCTGGCGCGTGGGGTGTGATCCACAGTGCGGCGCCGTGGAGGTCGGCCACCTGCACGTCGCCCACGGCGCGGGCTTCGTCCATGGCCAGCGCGCAGTAGTGGGCCAGCACCTGCAGGCGGCGAACAGTGTTGGCCGCATGGTCGATGGTGACGGCTTGGTAGAACGGATCGTTGAACAATGCCTCGGCCAGTGCTGCGCAAGCGTGCGGGTGGGCGTGCAGCGACGGCGAATTCGGGTGCGTTGTGGCGGACATGGGGTGTGGGCCTGCGTGTCGTGTCTAACTCTTCAATCCTGCTCTGCGGGCTGAATGGCGTGGTCGTTGCGCACGCTCGACAGGCTTTGCGCGGGCCGCCGCAGGGTGGCATCAAATGGATTGATCTTGGGCCCAATGGCTGCTGCCTCGCGCTTGAGCAACTCCACCACCGTGGGAAGTCGGTCGTCGTTCAGTCGCGCAGAGATGGTGCCCACGCTCAGCGCCGCCACTGCACGGCCCTCACGGTCCAGGATAGGCACAGCCACACCGGCCATGCCTTCGAGCAAGCCGGTGTTGCGGCCCGCGTAGCCCAGCTGGCGCACGCGCTCGATCTCGGTGCGCAGATAGACCTCGTCAAACACGCCGTACTCGCGCACGCGGGAGAGGTTGAAGCGGATGACCTCTTCGCGCTCGGCCTCGGGCAAGAAGGCCAGGATGGCCAGCGCACCCTGCCCCACGCCCAGGGCCACGCGGCCGCCGATGTCGCCGGTGAAGGAGCGGATGGGGAAGGGTCCCTCGCTGCGGTCCAGGCACACGGCATCGAACCCGCTGCGCACCAAGAGAAAGATGCTGTCGCCCAGGCTGGCGCACAGGCGCAGCAGCGCGGGGCGGCACAGGCTGCGCAGGTCGCCGGGGTTGCCCGCTTTGGCAGCCAGGGCGAAGAAGTCCATGCTCAGTCGGTAGAGCTTGCTGCGCTCGTCCTGCTCGACCATGCCCTCTGCCACCAGCGATTGCAGCAAACGGTGCGTAGTGCCCTGCGTGAGGCCCACAGCACGCGCCAATTGTGTGACTCGCCCGCCCTCGGCCTGCACGGCCGACAGGGCCCGGATGACGGCAAACACCCGGGGTACGCCGCCGGTGGCGGTGGATGCGGCTTCCATACCTCGCTCCTGTGGAATTCGTTGATCAAACTGACGGCATCATATTTCATTGAACGGAATAAATTCAATAAAAATTCTGTTTAATGGAATACCCGAAGCATTCTGGTTTGTTTATTGCAATAGATTCAATTGAATCGAGCGGCTGTTCCAGCCTTTGTGCGGCACTTGCACCACCCCGGTGCAAGCACACCGAAGGCCCGCAGCCCATCCATGCAACTCCACAGCAGGTGGCACGCACGGCCCCTAGGCAAACCGTGCGATGCCACTACCGGAAAGGCTTTCGCCATGTCGTTTCTCAAGCTCACGGATGTGACCAAGTTCTATGGCAGCACCTGCGCGGTGCAGTCCATGAACCTCACGGTGCAAAAGGGTGAATTTGTGTCGTTGCTGGGCCCGTCGGGCTGCGGCAAGACGACCACGCTGCAGATGGTGGCGGGGTTCGAGGCTGTGACCAGCGGGCGCATCGAGCTCGATGGCAAGGACATCACCCACGCCAAGGCCAACACGCGCGGGCTGGGCATCGTGTTCCAGAGCTATGCGCTGTTCCCGCACATGACGGTGGCGGCCAACGTGAGCTTTGGGCTGGAGATGCGCAAGGTGCCCAAGGCCGAACGCGCCGAGCGCGTGGCCCAGGCGCTGGCGCTGGTGCACCTGGAAAAGCATGCCACGCGCTACCCGCGCGAGCTGTCTGGCGGCCAGCGCCAGCGCGTGGCCCTGGCACGTGCGCTGGTGATCGAGCCGCCCGTGCTGCTGCTGGACGAGCCCCTGTCCAACCTCGACGCCAAGCTGCGTGAGGAGATGCAGTTTGAGCTGCGGCAGATTCAGCGCAAGGTGGGCACTACCACCATCATGGTCACGCACGACCAGAGCGAGGCCATGTCCATCAGCGACCGTGTGGTGGTGATGGAGGCCGGCCGCGCCACGCAGATCGATCACCCGCATCGCGTGTACGAGCACCCGCGCACGCGCTTCATCTCCACCTTTGTGGGCAAGGCCAACCTGCTGCCCGGCCAGGTAACGCATGCCAATGGCACGCACACGCAGGTGAAGGTGGGCGCCCTCACGATGGAGGTGGACGGTGCCCGCTACCGCCCCGGCGCCGCCGTACTGCTGAGCGTGCGGCCTGAAAAAGTGCAACTGGTGCCCGCCGTGCAGGGCCGGATGGATGGCCAGGTGTGCGAGCGGTTCTTCCTGGGCAGCCAGTGGCTGTACCGTGTGGGCACCCCCGTGGGCGACCTGATGGTGCTGGCGCCCAACGACGGCCGCGCTGCGCTGGCCGAGGGCGAGCGCACGGGCGTGGACTGGCCCGACCACTGCATGCGCCTGCTGCCCGCCGATGAAACTGCCCTGGCCGAGCTGGAGGCCGAAGACACCGCCGCCGAGGTGGCGCCATGAGCCTGGCCACCACCTTGCTGCACAAAAAGGCTGCGCCCTGGTGGCTGTCCGGCCCGGCGCTGGTGCTGTTCACGGTGCTGCTGCTGGTGCCGCTGGCGCTCACGGCCGTGCTGTCGTTCAACGCGTTCGACCCGGCAACCGGGGTGAAGGCGGGTGAGTTCACGCTGGAGCATTACACCCATGTGTTCACCGATTCGTATTACCACACCATCTTCTGGCGCACGTTCTGGATTGCGGGCCTGGTCACGCTGATCTGCGTGCTGATTGGCGCGCCCGAGGCCTACATCCTGAGCCGTATGGGCAACCCGTGGCGCTCCATCTTGCTGCTGGCGGTGCTTGCGCCGCTGCTGGTGTCGGTGGTGGTGCGCGCCTTTGGCTGGAGCATGTTGCTGGGCCCCGAGGGGCTGGTGAATGGCGCGCTGCAACTCGTTGGCATCGGCCCGGTGAAGATGCTCTACACCGAGATCGCGGTGGTCATCGCCCTGGTGCATGTGATGCTGCCCTTCATGGTGATCCCCGTGTGGACTTCGCTGCAGAAGCTAGACCCCGGTGTGGAAAACGCCGCCCTTTCACTGCAGGCCACGCCCTTCACCACGCTGCGGCGCATTGTGTTGCCGCAGGTGCTGCCCGGCATCCTGTCCGGCAGCCTCATCGTGTTTGGCCTTGCGGCCAGCTCGTTTGCCATCCCCGGCCTGCTGGGGGGGCGGCGCCTGAAGATGGTGGCCACGGTGGTGTACGACGAATACCTGCACGAGCTGAACTGGCCCCTGGGCGCAGCGATTGCGCTGACGCTGCTGGTGGCCAACCTGGTGGTGATGCTGAGCTACAACCGGCTGGTTGAGGGCCGGTACAAGAAAGCGTTGGGCTGAAGTTATGCAGAAGAACGGACCTTTGGCCCTCGCGTTCAACGCGCTGGTCATCACCTTCATGCTCGCCCCGCTGCTGGTGGTGTGCATCGTGGCGTTCACGCCGCACAACACGCTGACGCTGCCCACCACTGAGTTCTCGCTGCGCTGGTTCAAGGCAGTGTTCGCGCATTCGGACTTTGTGCAGTCGTTCTGGAACAGCCTGTGGCTGGCGCTGGCATCGGCCACGCTGGCCACGGTGCTGGCCGTGCCGGCGGGCATTGCCATCACACGCTACGAGTTTGCGGGGCGCGGCTTTCTCAACGGCCTGTTCCTGTCGCCGCTGATCATTCCGCACCTGGTGCTGGGTGTGGCCCTGCTGCGCCTGTTTGCACTGCTGGGGGGCACGGGCAGCTTTGGCTGGCTGGTGTTTGCGCATGCGCTCATCGTTACGCCCTACACGCTGCGGCTGGTGGTGGCCGCACTGGTGGGGTTTGACCGCAGTGCCGAGCATGCCGCGCTGTCGCTGGGTGCCAGCCAGGCCACGGTGTTCACACGCATCACGCTGCCGATGATTTTGCCCGGCGTGACGGGCGGCTGGTTGCTGGCCTTCATCAACAGCTTTGACGAAGTGACGATGTCGATCTTTGTCACCTCGCCCAGCACGGTGACGCTGCCGGTGCGCATGTACATGTACGCCACCGAGTCGATTGACCCGCTGATGGCGGCGGTGTCGGCACTGATGGTGGCCCTGACGGCCTGCGCGATGGTGATTCTCGACCGGGTGTATGGACTCGATCGCGTTCTGGTCGGCCGGAAATAAATGAGCACCGCAACCATGAGTTCCAGCCAACCTCTGCTCCACCGCGTGGCCGAAAAAGACCGCACACCAGTGCCCTTCGTGCTCGATGGCGAACCCGCCGCTGCGCTCGAAGGCGACACGGTGCTGACCGCCATCCTCACCCACCGCGCCCAACTGCGCCGCAACGAGTTCAGCCACGAGCCGCGCGCAGGCTTTTGCCTGATGGGCGCGTGCCAGGACTGCTGGGTGATGACGGCTACCGGCGAACGCCTACGGTCTTGCGCCACCTTCATCCAGGCGGGCATGCAGCTGACTACCGGAGGGGCCGCATGACCGCCCCCACCTTGCAACCCGTGATCGTGGGCGCAGGCCCTGCGGGCATCCGTGCGGCGCAAACCCTGGTGGCGCATGGCGTGCGGCCCACGGTGATTGACGAGTCTGCACGCAGCGGTGGGCAGATTTACCGCCGCCCGCCCGCCCACTTTGCCCGCAGCTCGCAAACGCTGTACGGCACCGAAGCATCACGCGCCACGGCATTGCACAGCACGCTGGATGGCTTGGCCGCCCACATCGACTACCAACCCAACAGCCTGGTGTGGAACGCCCAGGGCGGCCAGCTCGATGTGCTGCACGGCCCCACACAGACCACGCGCACGGTGCCCTACGGCCAACTCATCGTGGCCAGCGGCGCCACCGACCGCGTGCTGCCCGTGCCGGGCTGGACGCTGCCCGGCGTGTACACGTTGGGTGGCGCTCAGGTGG
Organism: Acidovorax facilis; assembly: GCF_050626955.1. NCBI lineage: Bacteria > Pseudomonadati > Pseudomonadota > Betaproteobacteria > Burkholderiales > Comamonadaceae > Acidovorax > Acidovorax facilis. The sequence continues at coordinate 688,471 of NZ_CP192460.1, read as the reverse complement.
CGCTCAAGTTCCAGGGCTGCACCATCGGCCGCAATGTGGTGCTGATGGGCACCGGGCCGCTGCTGTACCTGGTGGCGTACCAATATGCCAAGGCAGGCGCCAAGGCGGGCGTGAAGGTGGCTGCAGTGCTAGACACCGCCCGATTTGCCGACCAGCTGGCCGCCCTGCCCGGCATGCTCACCCAACCCGCCGTGCTGGCCAAAGGGATGTACTACGTGGGCTGGCTGCGCGCGCATGGCGTAGCGGTGCACACCGGCGTGCGGCCTTTGCGCGTGGAGGGCGAAACGCGGGTGAATGCCGTGGTGTGGACTGACGGCCAGACCGAACACACCGCGCCCTGCGATGCCGTGGGCTTTGGTTACGCCCTGCGGTCCGAAACCCAACTGGCAGACCTGCTGGGCTGCCGCTTTGCCTGGGCCCCGATGCACCGCGCCCACCTGCCCGAGCGCGACAGCGCAGGGCGCACCAGCGTGGCCGGCGTGTATCTGGCGGGCGATGGCGCGGGCATCATGGGCGCCGATGCGGCCGAATGGGCGGGCGAGCGCGCTGCGCTGGCGCTGCTGGCAGACCATGGCGTGAAGGTCGATGCGGTACGCACTACTGAGCTGGAACGCAAGCTGATGAAGCTGATGCCGTTCCGCCAAGGGCTGGAGCGCGCCTTCCCCTTCCCTTCAGACTGGGCAACGCACGCCCCCGATGCGCTGGTGGTGTGCCGCTGCGAGAACATCACGGCCGGCGAGCTGCGCGCCTGTGCCCGCGATGCGGGAGCCGATGAGATGAACCGCCTCAAGGCCCTGACCCGCGTGGGCATGGGCCGCTGCCAAGGCCGCATGTGCGGTGTGGCCGCTGCAGAAATTCTGGCCCACGCCACAGGCAAGCCGATTGACACGGTAGGACGGCTGCGCGGACAGGCGCCGATCAAGCCGATTCCCATCCACCTGCAACCCCAGGCGGAGGCCCGCGCATGACCGCCACCCCAACGATCGACACCGACGTTGCCATTGTGGGCGGCGGCATCATGGGCGCATCGGCCGCGCTGGCACTGTGCCGCAAAGGCGTGGCCGTGGTGCTGCTGGAACGTGACCTGTGCGGCTCGCGCTCCAGCGGCGTGAACTACGGGGGCGTGCGCCGCCAGGGCCGCCCTGTGAGCCAGTTGCCGCTGGCGCAGCGTGCGCACCAGGTGTGGGCCAATCTGCCCGCGCTGATTGGTACCGATGGCGAGTACCAGCGCAGCGGGCACTTCAAGATTGGCCGCAGCGAGGCGGACATGGCTGCACTGGAGGCCTATGCAGCAATGAGCCGCGACTTTGACTTGGGGGTACAGCTCATCTCCGGCACCACACTGCGCGAGCGCTGCCCCTGGCTGGGCGGGCGCGCCGTGGGTGGCTCGCTGTGCCCCGATGACGGCCAGGCCAACCCGCGCCTGGTGTCGCCCGCCTTTGCACTGGCTGCACGGCGTGCAGGTGCGCAGATTCTGGAACGCACACCGATGACCTCGGTGGAGCACGACGGGCAACGGTTTACCGTGCGCTCCGGCACCACCGTGGCGGTGCGTGCGCCCGTGCTCATCAACTGCGCTGGTGCCTGGGCCGGTGCGCTGGCCGCGCAGTTTGGCGAGGCCGTGCCCATTCACTCCGGCCATCCGGCCATGGCGGTGACCGAGCCCCTGCCCTTTTTCATGCACTGGAGCCTGGGTGTGGAGGGCGGCGGCATCTACTGCCGACAGGTGGCGCGCGGCAATCTGGTGATGGGCGGCGGATCGGGCCTGGCGCTGGACACCGACCGCGCCCGCTCCGAGCGCAGCGCCATCGCCACACTGGCCGTGCAGGCCGTGGAGCTGCTGCCCGCACTGAAGAACGCGCACTTCATCCGCACCTGGAGCGGCACCGAAGGCTATCTGCCCGACCGCCAGCCCGTGCTGGGCAAAAGCAGCACCACGCCCGGCCTGATCCACGGCTTTGGCTTTGCCGGTGCGGGCTTTCAGATTGGCCCCGGTGTGGGCGAGGTGCTGGCAGAGCTGGCACGCGATGGCCGCAGCACCACGCCGATTGATGCCTTTGCGATTGAGCGATTTCTCCCAACGACGGTGGCTGACGTGGCCAGCACTGCCGCTGCCCACTGACCCCGTTTGCCACCGAAAAAACTCCCCTCCCCACCAGAAAGGAAACCACCATGACCTTCTCCCCCCGCTTTGCCAGCCGCACCCGCCGCGCCCTTGTGACGGCCGCTGCACTGACCGCCGTGGCCGCCACAGGCACCGCCACCGCGCAGACCAAGACGCTGTACATCGGCATGAACGGCGGCACCATGGAGAAGGCGTACACGCAGTACGTGTTCCCGGCGTTTGAAAAGCTGCATGGTGTGAAAGTGGTGGTGGTGCCCGGCACGTCCTCGGACATCCTGGCGAAGGCCCAGGCCAACAAGGACAAGCCCCAGATGCACGTGATGTTTCTGGACGACGGCATCATGGTGCGCGCCATGGGCATGGGCCTGTGCGAAAAGCAAAAGCCCAACCAGCATCTGAACGACATCTACCCCGCCGCGCGCTTCAAGGACGACCTGGCCAGCGGAGTCAGCGTGGGTATGACGGGCATCGCCTACAACACCAAGATGTTTGCCGAAAAGGGCTGGGCCGCACCCACCTCGTGGATGGACTTTGCCGACCCCAAGTACAAGGGCAAGGTAGTGTTCCAGTCCATGCCCTCCTCATCGTTCGGGCTGCACGGCTTCTTGATGTTCAACCGCATCCAGGGCGGCAACGACAAGAACGTGGAGCCGGGTTTCAACAACTGGGCCAAGACCATCGGCCCGAACGTGCTGGAGTACATCCCGAGCTCGGCCAAGATTTCGGAGATGGTGCAAACGGGCGAGGCTGCGATCTTCCCGCTCACGCCCACGGCCGTGGCTGCACTCAAATCCAAGGGCATTCCGGTGGAATACGCCCAGCCCAAGGAAGGCTCGGTGGTGCTGATGACAGGCCAGTGCGTGATCGCCAAGAACAGCGAGCCCGAGCTGGCGCAAAAACTGGCCGAATTTCTGCTGAGCCCCCTGGCGCAGGCCAACGTGCTGCAGTTTGGCGCGCAGATCCCCACCAACCCCAAGGCCCCGGCCGTGGGTGAAGGCGCCGAGCAGGTGGCCAAGATCAACCAGTGGATGAAAAACGCCGTGACCCTGGACTGGGACAGCGTCAACGCCAACCGCCCGGCCTGGAACACGCGCTGGAACAAGACCATCGAGCGCTGAGCAACGGGGCCGTTGACGCGCGCCGCACCACACTGGCGGCGCGTTTGTGACAAATGTCACCGGCTGCGCCACGCCCTGCGGCAGGAGGGTGTCACAAACCGCTTCTTCGAATCCAGAATCCGGCGCCTGAACACGCTGATTCGTTCAGTTGCCATTCATTCGAAGAAGAGGGATACCACCATGAAACGCTGGATCAAATGGACCGCAGGCGGCGCGCTGCTGCTGGGCGTGGTCGTTGTGGCCACAGCCACCAGCGGCCTGTACCTGGCCGAGCAAAAGCGCAACCGCTACATCGACATCAAGCCGCGCCCCGTGGCCTACACCACCGACGCGCAGACCATTGAGCGCGGGCGGTACCTGTATGCGTCGCGCGGCTGCACCGACTGCCACGGCGCGCAAGGCACGGGCCGCGAGTTTGTGAACGATGGCAACGGCACGCGCATCGTGGGCCCCAACATCACCCCCGCTGGCGTGGTGGCCCGCTACCAGCCCGAAGACTGGAACAGCGTGATCCGCCACGGCGTCAAGCCCAATGGCCGCCCGCTGCTGGTGATGCCGAGCGAGGACTACAACCGTTTTACCAACGACGACCTGAATGCCCTGGTGTCCTACGTGCGCCAGTTCAAGCCGCAGGAGGGCACGCAGGCCGTGGTGGAACTGCCCCGCCCTGCCTGGGTGCTGTACGGCCTGGGCGCGATCCCCGACGCAGCCGCGCGCATCGACCACCAGCTGGCGCCATCGCGCCCCGTGCCTGCGGGTGTGACGGTGGCCAACGGCCAGTATGTGGCCAACATGTGCATCGGCTGCCACGGCGCAGACCTGTCGGGCGGCAAGATCCCGGGCGGCCCGCCGGACTGGCCCGCCGCTGCCGACATCCGCCCCGGCGCCAACAGCGCCATGGCCCGCTACCCCAATGCCGCCAGCTTTGTGGCGATGCTGCGCACTGGCAAGCGGCCGGATGGCACACCGATCCAGGTGATGCCGTTTGAGTCGCTGGGGCAGTTGAGTGATGTGGATGCGAAGGCGCTGTACCTGTTCTTGACAGCCCCTGGTGCCCTTGCCAAGGCGGGGGGCACCGGGGCGGGCGTGGGCCATGCACCGGCCAGTGGGGAGGTGGGGCTGAACGGTGGAGTTGCAGACGCGCATCTGGTGCGGGTGGAGCAGCCAAAGGGGCCGCAGCATCGGCCGTCGAACGTGCCTTCGGTGTCTTCGGGGTTGCGGATGCCGGGGTGATGTTTTTGCCTTGGATTTTTTAATGTTTTGAGCCGCTAGCGCTTATGTATCAAGCGCTAGTCGCTACTATTTTTATAGTGGTCGCGGGTATGTGCTCCGCCCGTTCGGGCCGAGCTTGCCGAAGCCTGGGCTGGCTTGCTGGTTTGTGAGGCGTGCCTGTTCAGAGCATAGGCCCGGCCGGTTCAGCGAACATCCGGAAGCCACTATCAATACCATAGCTGCTCACGCTTAATAGATAAGCGCTAGAGCCCCATAGCACCCTTAACCCCCCGCCGCCCCCTGCGGCACATGGTTGCGCAGCAGCCACCGCGTTTCCCGCGTGGCCTCGGTGTCTGGGTGGCGGGACTCCAGCGTGGCCAGCACGCGCAGGGCCATGTCGGCGCGGTTCATGCCTTGCAGCAGCACGCGGGCCACCAGTTCATAGGCGGCGGGCACGCTGTCGTGGTTTTTGAAGCGGCGGTCAAAGCCCTGCAGCAGGGCCAGCGCGTCTTTGGCGTTGTTGGCATTCCAGGCGGCTTTGGCCAGGTTGAGGGTGGCGTTGGCGTCCTGCAGCGCAAACTGGGCGTCCTGGGCCCGGCAGGTTTGAAAGACCTTGAGCGCTTCGCCGCCCTGGCCCGAGCGCAGCAGCAGCGGGATGTAGCGCTGGGCATGGTCCAGCAGGGTGGCGGTTTTGCCTTCGGCCAGCGTCAGCACACGGTGGTAGCGGCGCTGTGCGGGCACTTCGTCGCTGCGGGTGCGCTGGTCTTCGTAGGCTACACCCAGGGCGCCGACCATGTCGCCCGCGGTGATCAGTGCGGCCACGTGTGCGTCGGTGGCGTCTTGCTCGATCTGGCGGGGGCTGCGGCGGTCCACAGGGGCGCCGTCGTCGTCCAGGCCCGCGCCGGGCAGCAGGTCAATGCCAAAGGCTGCATGGTTCTGGTACATCGCGTAGCCCAGCAGGCTTGCCATGACCCAGCTGAAATAGATCAGCAGCCAGTTGACGATGGGCAGCAGGATCCAGCCCTTGAAGATAGGCACCAGCATGCCCAGCGCGATGAAGGCGCCCTGGCTCAGCAGGAAGAGGAACAGGCACAGCAGCAGGTAGGGCCAGCCAATGGTGCGCACGGCATTCCAGGCGTTGGCGGGGTTCAGGGTTTCGGTAAAGCTGCAGGTCTGCACCAGCACGATCTGCGTGGCGGGCAGCAAAAAACACATGGCCAGCCAGGCCAGCGTGCCCAGCACGGGGTTCAGGCGCTGCAGCCAGCCCACGGCCATGGCTTGCACGATCAGGATGGCGAACAGCTTCCAGGGAAGGTTCTTCCAGTCCGGGTCCAGCTCGGAAGGGTAGTCTTCGGCCTTGTAGATGCCGCGCGAGCCCAGGGCCGTGACTTTGAATCCGTAGCGCGATGCGGCCAGCAGGATGCCGATCTCCACAATCAGGATGCCCAGGGCGTCGGGCACAAAGAAGATCAGCTTGAACAGCAGGCTGGAGAGCGCCAGCAGCACGCTGTACATCAGCGGCTTGGGTTGCAGCGGAAACGCGAAAAAGGTGTTGATCTGGTGCCAGAACGGACGGGGCGTCTTTGCGGTTTCGCGCTGCATGGGGTGCCCCGGGCTTATTTGGAGAAGAAGTCGGACTGCGACATCCCGCGCCCGCCCGCCATGCGCACCACGGTGCGCTGGTCGGAGCGCAGGAGCTTCATTTGCCCCATTTCGCGCACGAGTTGCTCGTTGAAGGTGGAGCTGAACTGCATGACGGTTTCTCCCATCTTCAGCAGGCTGGTGCCTTTGACCTTGGCGCTTTTGCGGCCCGGTTCGATCTCTATGCTGTCGATGTGGAATTCGAACTCGACCGTCAGGATGCCGCCCATGCGGTCACCGATCTGCTCGAACATCTGCATGCTGGCCTTGAAGGCCTCGCACTGCTGGTCGTGGTTGAGTGTGCTGCGCTGCGTCTGGCCGTTCATCACCGTCTCGTCCTGGATGATGGCCTTGCTGCTGAGCTGTTTGCACATCAGCTCAGCGTCTCGCTTGTAGAGGGCGTGCGCGCTCTGGTCGTAGTAGGCGCGCACCATTTTTTCGTCCAATGTGCGCCCGCCGACAAAGTAATACCAGGCGCCCGCGCACAAGGCCGCCAACAAGACGATCTTTTTCATGATTCCCTCTCTCCCGCTTTATTTTGCGGCGCAGTATACCGGTGGGGTTTGTGCGCACTGCCCGCCAGCCTTGGCGCGCGGGGGCTGCGAACGAGTTGTTACCTTCCGTGTCATCGCAGCAGGGGGCGGTCCCCGGCATATCGGCTACCCTCGCGGTCGAGTCGGATAGAGGGATGTCAAAAATGAATGTCTTGCAACGTGCCCTGGTGTTGTTGTCGGGGGCTTTGGTTTCGATGGGCGCACACGCCCTGCAGATCACCAGTTTTTCACCGCAGGGCGAAGTGGCCCGGGTGCGGCAAGTGGTGGCCAAGTTCGATGCGGCGGCCGTCAACTTCGGCGACCCCAAGGCGCCCGCGCCCATCAACCTGAGCTGCAGCGATGCCAGCGCCACCAAGGGCACGGGCCGCTGGACAGGCGAGCGCGAGTGGGTTTTCGACTTTGAAAGTGACCTGCCACCCGGCGTGCGCTGCACCGCAACGGTCAAACCCGGGTTCAAATCGGCCTCTGGCGCTGATCTGACGGGCACCAAAAGCTATCAATTCAATAGCGGCGGGCCGTTTGTGCAGACCATCCGCCCCAACCCCTACCAGGCCATCGACGAAGAGCAGTTCTTCGTGCTGCAGTTCAACGGGCCCGCCACCACCGCCAGCGTTCAGGCCAATGTGTGGTGCACGGTGGAAGGCGTGGGCGAGCGCGTGCCGGTGCGGCTGATTGAAGGCGCGCAGCGCGCCGAAATATTGAAGACGCTGGGCCTGGAAAAAAGCGCGGCGAAAGACCCCCTGCAGTACGCCACGCTGGCCTGCAACCGGCGGTTCACCTCGGGCTCGCGCATGCAGATCGTGTTTGGCAAGGGCGTGGCCACACCCAGCGGCGTGGCCAACACGGTGGAGAAGCGCTTTGACTTCAAGGTGCGCGAGCCGTTTGCGGCCGAGTTCAGCTGCGAGCGCGAGAACGCGCAGGCGGCGTGCCTGCCCATCCGGCCGATGCAGCTGTCCTTCAACGCCCCGGTGCCGCGCAGCCTGGCCACCGCCATTCGCCTCAAGTCCGCCAAGGAAACCCTGAAGCCCCAGACCGATGGCGGCATCGAGGGCCAAAAGGGGGATGCGCTGGTCAACAGCGTGCAGTTTGCGGCGCCCCTGGCCGAAAACACGGCCTTCACACTGGAGTTGCCCAAGGACTTCAAGGACGCCTCGGGCCGCCCGCTGCGCAACGCAGACAACTTCCCGCTCAAGGTGGCCACCGGCGGCATGCCGCCCCTGGCCAAGTTTGCGGCCGCGCCTTTTGGCATCGTCGAGCGTTTTGCCGAAGGCCCGCGCTCTGACAACCCCCCAGCGCTGTTGCCCGTGACACTGCGCAACGTGGAAGCCGCCTTGCGCGTGCAGGGACTGCAGCCGGGCACCGTGAGCACGCTCAAGCCGCGCACCGACGCCGACATCATTGCGTGGTTCAAGAAGGTGCAGCGCTACGACAGCTACGTGGTGGATCGCAAGCAGGCGCGGCGCGACGTGACCGGACCGCTGCCCAAGGTGCTGGACGAAGACAAGGAGTATGTGCAGTCGCGCATGCTTTCGCTGCTGGCGGGCAAGGGTGGCGTGAAGACGCTGGACTTGCCCAAGCCAGCGAGCAACGACCCGCGCCCGTTCGAGGTGGTGGGTATTCCGCTGCCACCCGGCTTCCATGTGGTGGAGATCGCCTCGCAAAAGCTCGGCGCTTCGCTGCTGGATGAGCGCCACGGGGACGCCCGCACGATGTTCGTGCGCACCTCGGCCCTGGTGACCAACCTGGGCGTGCATTTCAAGCTTGGCCGCGAAAACGCCCTGGCCTGGGTGACCACGCTGGACAAGGGCCAGCCGGTGCAGGGCGCCACGGTGCGTGTGAGCGACTGCAAGGGCAATGAGCTGGCCAACGCGCTGACCGATGCCCAGGGCGTGGCCCGCATCGAAGGCCTGTCGTCCGACCCCACCCGCTGCGGCGATGGCGGCGACTACGGCGACGGCGGCAACGCCTACTTCGTGAGCGCGCGCCACAAGGACGAGGGCGGCGTGGAGGACATGGCTTTCACCTGGAGTGACTGGCAGCGCGGCATCGAACCCTGGCGCTTCAACGTGCCCACCAGCAGCGACCCGCGCCCCAGCGAACGCGCCCACACCATTTTTGACCGCACCTTGTTCCGCGCGGGCGAGACCGTGTCGATGAAACACGTGCTGCGCTCGGAAACCCGCCAGGGTTTTGCGCTGCCCAAGGAACGGCCCGAAACCCTGGTCATCACCCATGTGGGTAGTGGCCAGCAGTTCACCCAGCCCGTCGCCTGGCGCGACACGGCCACGGGTGGCCTCAGTGCGCTGAACAGCTTCGCCATCCCGCCCGCCGCCAAGCTGGGGGTGTACCAGGTGGAGCTGCGCAAGGATTCCGGTGATGAACGCAGCTTCGGCTCCGGCGAGTTCCGGGTGGAGGAGTTCCGCCTGCCCGTGCTGGAAGGGCGCATCACCCCGGTCGAGAAGAAGGCCCTGGTGCGCGTGCGCTCGGTGCCCACCGATGTGCAGATCAACTACGTGGCGGGCGGCGGGGCCGCCAACCTGCCGGTGCGCGTGTCGGCCATGGTGCGCGGCAAGGCGCTGCAGTACAGCGACTACGATGCCTTCCGCTTCACACCGCCCCGCAAGCGAGAGCAGGAAAGTGCGAACAGCGACGACGAAGAAGCTGCGGCCCGCCAGGATGCACGCGTGATTGCCGACAAGCTGCCGCTCACGCTGAACAAGGACGGTGCGGGCAAGGTCACCATCGACAACGTGCCCCAGGCCCGCCAACCGCAGGAGTTGCTGCTGGAAGCCACCTACGCCGACCCCAATGGCGAGGTGCAGACCATCCGCAGCACGCAAGCGCTGTGGCCCGCCGGTGTGGTGGCGGGCATCAAGACCGAGGGCTGGGTGTCTGCCCGACAGAAGATCCGCTACCAGGCGCTGGCCTTGCAGCACAACGGCAAACCCGCCGCCGACACCTCGCTGCAGGTGCAGGCCATTGCCCGCATCACCACCAGCACGCGCAAGCGCATGGTGGGCGGCTTCTACAGCTACGACAACCAGACCGAAACCAAAGACCTGGGCACGCTGTGCAGCGGCAAAAGCGATGCACGCGGCCTGCTGCTGTGCGAGTCCAAGCTCGACGAGCCCGGCGAGGTGGAGCTGGTGGTGACGGCCACCGACAAGGACGGCAACACCAGCGTGGCCGCATCCTCCGTATGGGTCACGCGCCAGGGCGAGCTGTGGTTTGGTGGCGAAGACCACGACCGCATCGACCTGCTGCCCGAAAAGAAAAGCTACCAGCCCGGCGAGATCGCCAAGTTCCAGGTGCGCATGCCGTTCCGTTTTGCCACGGCTCTGGTGGCCGTGGAGCGCGAAGGCATCATCGACACCCAGGTGGTGCAGCTCAACGGACAAGACCCGACCGTGAGCCTGAAGGTGCAGCCCGACTGGGGCCCCAATGTGTACGTGAGCGTGCTGGCCCTGCGTGGCCGCCTGCGCGAGGTGCCGTGGTACAGCTTCTTCACCTGGGGCTTCAAGGCGCCGCGCGAGTGGTGGACCTCGTTCTGGTACGAAGGCAAGGAGTACCAGGCGCCCACGGCGCTGGTGGACTTGTCCAAACCCGCGTTCCGTCTGGGCATGGCCGAGATTCGCGTGGGCACAGCGGCCCACCAGATCGACGTGAAAGTGACCACGGACAAGGAAAGCTACGCCGTGCGCGGCAAGGCCCAGGTCACCATCACCGCGACCCTGCCGGGCGGCAAGCCCGCTGCCAATGCAGAGGTGGCTTTGGCCGCCGTGGACCAGGCGCTGCTGGAGCTGATGCCCAACACCAGCTGGAACCTCCTCGAAGCCATGCTGCAGCGGCGCAGCTGGGGCGTGGAGACATCGACCGCGCAGATGGAAATCATCGGCCGCCGCCACTACGGCAAAAAGGCCGTGCCTGCAGGCGGTGGCGGGGGGCGCGCGCAGACGCGTGAGCTGCTCGACACGCTGCTGCTGTGGGAGCCCTCCATCCAGCTGGACGCCAACGGCCAGGCCAAGGTGACGGTGCCGCTGAACGACGCACTCACCACCTTCAAGATCGTGGCTGTGGCCGATGCCGCCACGGGCCTCTTCGGCACCGGCAGCACCAGCATCCGCGCCACGCAGGATTTGCAGATCATCAGCGGCCTGCCGCCACTGGTGCGCGAGGACGACCAGTTCCGCGCCCAGATCACGCTGCGCAACACCACCAAGACGGCGATGAAGGTGGAGGTGGCGCCGCGCGCCACGCTGCTCGACCTGAAGCCGCAGACCATCGACATCCCGCCGGAGGAAGCGCGTGAGGTCGCCTGGAACGTGACGGCGCCAGCGCAACTGGCGCAGACCCGCGCCGAGTCCATACTGTGGGAGATCGAGGCGAAGGACACCGTGGGCGGCGCCCGCGATGCGCTCAAGGCGCGCCAGCGCATCATCCCGGCTGTGCCACTCACGGTGCAGCAGGCCACGCTGGTGCAGGTGGACGGCAGTTTCAACCTGGACGTGAACCCGCCTGCGGATGCCATCCCTGGCCGGGGTGGCCTCAAGATGTCGCTGCAGCCCAAGCTGGCCGAAGGCCTGCCGGGCGTGCGCGACTGGTGGGCCCGCTACCCGTTTGCCTGCCTCGAGCAAAAGACCAGCAAGGCCGTGGGCCTGCGCGACGGCGCGCTGTGGCAGACCGTGGTGGCGCAGCTGCCCACCTACCTCGACAGCGACGGCCTGGCCAACTACTTCCCGCCGCGCGACGGCGATGGCAACCGGGGGAGCGACACGCTGACGGCCTACGTGCTGGCCGCTACGCACGAGGCCGCCAGCATCAACCCCGCGTTTGCATTGCCCGACGCCGCCCGCGCGCCCATGGAGCGTGGCCTGATCGCGTTTGTGGAAGGCCGCATCCAGCGCAGCTTCTGGAGCCCGCGCAAGGACCTGGACATGCGTAAGGTGGCCGCGCTCGAAGCGCTGTCGCGCTACGGTAAGGCCCAGGGCCGCATGGTCAGCAGCATCACCATCGCGCCCAACCAGTGGCCCACACACACGGTGATCGACTGGGTCAACGTCTTGAAGCGCGTGGCCGATGTGCCCCAGCGCGACCAGCGCCTGGCCGAGGCCATGCAGATCCTGCGCAGCCGACTGTCGTTCCAGGGCACCAAGCTCATCTTCAGCACCGAGCAGGACGACTACTGGTGGTGGCTGATGCAAAACGGCGACGTGAACACCGCGCGCCTGATGCTCGCGGTGATGGACGACCCGGCATGGAAGGACGACATGGGCCGCCTGGCCAATGGCTTCATCAGCCGCCAGCAGGCGGGCGCTTGGCACACCACCACCGCCAATCTGTGGGGCGGGCTGGCGCTGGAGAAATTCAGCGCCAAGTTCGAGGCCGTGCCAGTCTCGGGGACCACCAAAGCCGCGATGTCTGGCAACACCGCCAGCGTGGACTGGAGCAAGGTCGAACGCTTGAAGGCCAGTGACGCCACGGGCGCCGCGCACCAGACCACCTGGTTCGGCGCGCCCGCATCGCCCGGCAACCTCAAGAACAACGACATGTTCCTGGCCTGGGGCAAGGCCGGTGGCAAGGAGAACCTGGCGGTGACCCACCAAGGGCCCGGCAAGCCGTGGCTCACCCTGCAATCCGTCGCTGCCATCCAGCTCAAGGCGCCCTTTGCTGCGGGATATGCCATCACCAAGACCGTGACACCCGTGGAGCAGGCCAACAAGTCGCTGCCCGCAGGCCAGTACACGCGCGGCGACGTGCTGCGTGTGACGCTGGAGGTGAACGCCAGCGCCGACATGACCTGGGTGGCCATCACCGACCCGATTCCGGGCGGTGCCACCATCCTGGGCAGCGGCCTGGGCCGGGATTCGCAGATCGCCACCCAAGGCGAGAAGCGCAGCGGCGCGGGCTGGCCCGCGTTCGAGGAGCGCAGCTTCGAGGCCTTCCGCAGCTACTACGAGTACCTGCCCAAGGGCACGGTCAAGATGGAATACACCGTGCGCCTGAACAACGTGGGCGACTTTGCCTTGCCGCCCAGCCGGGTGGAGGCCATGTACGCCCCCGAGATGTTTGGCGAGGTGCCCAACGCGCGGGTAAAGGTGGAGGCGGCTCGGTAAACCGCAGCGCCATGCAGCCTTCCGTTTTGAGCCTGCCCTTCAGAACAACGCCATGAGCCTCAGTGTTTTTGTGGAACTGCGGTTCTGGGTGCTGGTGGCGTTTTCGCTGGTACTGCCTGCGGGCATTTACGGGTTGCTGCTGGCGACCCGGTCCATCTCCCGCGTGGCCGTACTCGGCTTTGGTGTGGCGCTGGTGCTGATAGCTGGGGTGGACGTGTACCTGCTGCAGTCGCTCGCGTCCCTGGCCAAAACCACGCCGTCGCTGGCCGACGACGCGGTGTTCATCTCCGAGCTGTCCATCGCGCTCTATGTATTGCCCGTGGTGTTTGGTGGCATTGGCGTCAATCTGATTTCGCACGTGCTGCTGCGCCACCTGAGCGAGGCCGAAACCCGGTTTGACCGGGAGCATCCCAATGGCTGAGCGCCGGGGGGGCGGCGTTCGCCGCTGGTACGCTGGCTGGACTCTCTGGATGGTCAGCGCATCGGCCGCCTGGGCTATTCCGGCGTTTGACGAGGTGCGAGCCGACTTCAAGCCCTCCGACACCCTCATCCTCTCCCGCGAAGGCGAGGTACTGCAGCGCCTGCGCACCGATGCCACCGTGCGGCGCGGCCAGTGGGTGCCTTTGGCGGAGGTGTCGCCCGCCCTGCGCACGGCCCTGGTGCTCAGCGAGGACAAGCGTTTTTTTGAGCACAGCGGCGTGGACTGGCGCGCCGCATCGGCCGCTGCCTGGGGCAACCTGTGGAACCAGCGCACGCGCGGGGCCAGCACCATCACCATGCAGCTGGCGGGTTTGCTGGACGGTGACTGGCGCCAGGGCCCTGGCGGGCGCACCGTGGTGCAAAAGCTGGGGCAGACGGTGGCCGCACAGGTGCTGGACCGGCGCTGGCGCAAAGACCAGATCCTGGAGGCCTACCTCAACCTCGTGCCGTTTCGCAGCGAGCTGGTGGGCATTGATGCCCTGAGCCGCACGCTGTTTGGCAAGGCCGCGCACGGGCTGGACGACCGCGAGGCGGCGGTGGCTGCTGCGCTGGTGCGCGCACCCAATGCCCGGCCCGCGCTGGTGGCGCAACGGGCGTGCGGGGTGCTGCGCGATATGCAGGCCACCAGCGGCGCGCGCCCCGCGCAGCGCGCCACCCCAGCCCTGGCCCGTGTGGATTGCGATGCGCTGGACCTCTTCACCACCGCCGCCCTGCAGCGCCGCGCATTTGATGCGAGCGAAGGCGTGGCGCCGCACTTCGCCCGCTACCTGCTTCGCCAGCGCTCTGGCAAAGACGGCGCAGTTCCCGAGCGTGTGCCCAGCACCCTGCGCGCGCCGCTGCAGCGTTTTGCCGTGCAGAGCCTGCAGCAGCACCTGCGCGAGCTGCGCGGGCGCAATGTGGAAGACGGCGCCGTGCTGGTGCTCGACAACGCCACGGGCGCGGTGCTGGCCTGGGTGGGATCTTCAGGGCAACTGAGCCAGGCCAGCGAGGTCGATGGTGTACTGGCGCTGCGCCAGCCGGGCTCCACGCTCAAGCCGTTTTTGTACGCGCAGGCGATTGCCGAGCGGCGCCTCACGGCGGCTTCGCTGGTAGAGGATTCGCCCGCGCAGATCACCACTGCCAGTGGCCTGTACATCCCGCAGAACTATGACCGGCAGTTCAAGGGCTGGGTGTCGGTGCGCACGGCGCTGGCCGCGTCGCTCAATGTGCCGGCCGTGCGCACGCTGGTGATGGTCACGCCCGACGCATTCCACCGCCAGCTTGGCGCCGTGGGCTTGCCGCTGCGCGAAAGCGGCGATTATTTTGGCTACAGCCTGGCGCTGGGCAGCCCCGAGGTGCCGTTGCTGCACCTGACCAACGCCTTTCGCACGCTCGCCAATGGCGGGCGGGCCAGTCCTGTTGCGGGCACGCTCGCCAACGGCGGGCGCGCAAGTCCTGTTTCGGGCACCCTGGCCAACGGCGGACGGTCGAGTGCTGTAGCGCTCTCGGATGTTGCAAAGCCGCGCTTTGCCCCTGCGCTGGACGCCCGTGCCGCCTTCATCGTGGGCGACATCCTCTCGGACGGCAACGCACGCGCCCGCACCTTTGGCACCGACAGCGTGCTGGCCACCCGCTTCTGGACGGCCGTGAAAACCGGCACCAGCAAGGACATGCGCGACAACTGGGCCGTGGGCTGGTCAGAGCGCTACACCGTGGGTGTGTGGGTGGGCAACGCCAGCGGCGCCGCCATGCACGATGTGAGCGGCACCAGCGGCGCGGCCCCCATCTGGTCGGCGGTGATGGGGTTTTTGCATGCCCGCGAGCCCAGCCGCGCCCCCAAGGCCCCCCTAGGCCTGGCCCGCACAGCGGTGCGATTTGGGCCCGTGGCGCCGCAGCCTGGCAGCCCGGACCCACGCGGCGGCGGCCAGCCGCTGGAGGCCGCGCGGGACGAATGGTTTGTGCAGGGCACCCAGCAGGCGTTTTTTGCTATTGATTCGGTAGCTATTAGCGCTTACCCATCAAGCGCTAGTGGCCAAAATGATGCTAAAAAATCTGCGCCCGATGCGGCCGTATCTCCTGCGGGTCTGCCCCCGCGCATCACCGCCCCCGCCCCGGGCACCATCATTGCGCTGGACCCGGACATCCCCCCGGCGCGCCAGCGCCTGCAGTTCACCGCCACGGGCAATGCGGTGCAGTGGCGGCTGGATGGCAAAACCCTGGGCCGAGGCCCTCGGGTGGCCTGGTTGCCCTGGCCCGGGCGCCATGTGGTGCAGCTCACCGACGCGCAGGGCAAGGTGCTGGACGAGGTCCGTTTGGAGGTGCGCGGCGCAGGTGTGGTGGCCCAGCCTCTCCGGGCAGGTGCGCATTGACGCTGACAAGTCCGAGGAATACGGTGTGACTTGGGGCCAAGTCCCTGTCAAGGCGGCTGTTTAAAATAGTTACAAACTATCCCTATGCCCTCCCTTCGCCAGTTTTTCTCTCACCGCCTCATATGGCTGGCTTTGCTGGTGGCTCTGGGCATTGGTGCCTTGTTTGCCCGCACCATCTGGACCATTCGCAACGACGAATGGAGCTACGCGGTGCAGACCAACTCCAACCTGGCCCGCACCATGGAGCAGGGCCTGGCCTGGTCGCTGGACTCGTTCGACAAATCCCTGGAGGGCGTGGCCCGCGAGGTGGCACGGCCCGAGGTATGGGCGCTGCCCCCCGACCTGCGTGCGCGGGTGGTGTTTGACAACTCGCTGCGCGCGCGCGGCGCGGGCGATGTGCTGGTGCTGGACGCTCAGGGCAACGTCATTCTGGACTCGGGCTCCCTGACCCCTCGCCGCACCAACTTGGGCGACCGCGACTACTTTCTGGCATTCAGTGAGCGGGGCGAGCGGGAGCTGTTCTTCGGCAAGCCCGTGCCTTCACGGGTGACGGGTCTGAACATCCTTCCCATTTCTCGTCCGTACTTCCATGCAGACGGCAGCTTTGCCGGGGTGGTGGTCGGCGCTATCCGCCTGAGCTATTTCAACGAACTGTTTGGTTCGCTGGACCTGGGCTCCAACAGCGGGGTCAACATGTTTCGGCGGGACGGGGTGGTGATCTCCCGCTTTCCGTATGGTGATGCTGATGTCGGCAAAACCATCGCTGGTACGCCTAACCTGCTGCGTTTTCAGGCCGAGGGCACAGGCTCTTTTGTCGGTAAGGCCGCGCTCGACGGCGTGGAGCGTCTGTACTCCTTCCGGCCTGTGGGCAACTACCCCCTGATTCTGAACGTGGCCCAGTCCACCGACACCATCTTGGCCAAGTGGAGGAGCAGTGCCTGGGTCCTGGGTGGTTTTGCTGCGCTCTTGATGGCTGGCTGCCTTGGGTTGGCGCTGCTGTTCGTGCGTGAGCTGGTGCTGCGCCAGCAGGTTTCGGCGCGTTTGGCCGAGGCTGAGCATGACCTGCGCACCATCCTCGACAACGTGCCTTCGATGATTGCCTACTGGGATGCCAGTATGCACAACCGCTTTGCCAACCGGGCGGCGCTCGAGGAGTTCGGCACCTACCCGGTGCCTGTGCGCGGCCGGCATATCAGCGAGCTGCTCAGCGAATCCCGCTACGCGGCCAGCAAGCCCTACTACGACCTGGCGTTGGCGGGTGCACCGCAGCGCTTTGAACGTACTGACCAGAACCCGAAAGGCCAGCCGCGGCACAGTATCGTCTCCTACCTGCCCGACGCAGACGCGCGCGGCGTGGTCACCGGGCTCTTCGTGCAAGTGACGGATATTACCGAGCGCAAGCACATGGAGAACGAGCTGTTCGACGAGAAAGAGCGCGTGCGCCTGATGCTGCAAGCCATTGGCGACGCAGTGGTCTGCTCGGACGCGAAGGGCATGGTGACCTACCTCAACCCCGTGGCAGAACGCCTGACGGGCTGGCAGGCGTTTGATGCGGCAGGCCACACCGTGGACGAGGTGGTGAGCCTGCGCAGCCCTGACAACGATGAGCCTTTGACCAACACGCTGCGTGCGGCCATCCAGTGCGGCATGGCGACTCCCCCCGTGCGGGGCGTGCTGTTGCACCGCACCAATGGTCAGCGCTTTCAGGTGGAGGAAACCGCCAGCCCCATCACCGACCGCCATGGCACGGTGACCGGCGCCGTGGCCGTACTGCGCGACGTGACCGAATCGGTGGTCATGGCCGAGCGCATGGCCCACCTGGCCCAGTACGACGCACTGACCGACCTGCCCAACCGCGTGCTGCTGCAAGACCGCGCCCAGCTGGCCATCTCGCAGGCCCGCCGCGAAGGCAAGTGCCTGGCCGTGATGTACCTGGACCTGGACGGCTTCAAGGACGTGAACGATACCCTGGGCCACGATGTGGGCGACCTGCTGCTGGTGCAGTTTGCGCAGCGCCTGAAGGCTGCCGTGCGCGCGTCCGACACCGTGTGCCGCCAGGGCGGGGATGAGTTTGTGGTGCTGCTGCCGGGGCTGGACGGCGCCGAGGCCGCCTGCCACGTGGCGCGCAAGATCCTTGCGTCGTGCGACGCGCCCTTCGCGCTGGCGGGGCGTTTTCTGCAGGTGGGGCTGAGCGGCGGCATCGCACTCTTCCCTCAGCACGGCGATACGTTCGATGCGCTCTCGCGCCATGCCGACAGCGCCATGTACGCCGCCAAACGCGGCGGGCGCATGCGCTTCATGCTCTACCGGGGCCCGGACGCCGAGCCCGAGGTGGTGCTGGCCGCTGTGGAGGCTGGGCAGGATCCATAAGTCGCCAGAGTTCTGGTGTGGTATTTTGCTATAACTTTTATAGCCATTAGCGCTTTCCAAATAAGCGCTAGCAGCCAATTTCTTTGAAATTCTTGCCCCTCCAAGGCCCCCGCTCTCCCACCGCCTTGGAAATTTGTTGCAGCCCGCACAAATAATTTTGATGGCCCACCCGCAGGCAAGTGCCTACCATTCGGCGCAGTCCTGTCTGCCCCCTGTGCAGCCCCCTGTGCAACCCCTTTCTGGAGTGTCCGCGTGCCCGATCTGTCCAAAATCACCTGCATTGAAGACCTGCGTGTCATTGCCCAGCGCCGTGTGCCGCGCATGTTTTATGACTACGCCGATTCGGGTTCGTACACCGAGGGCACCTACCGCGCCAACGAAAGCGACTTTCAGCGCATCAAGCTGCGCCAGCGCGTGGCCGTGAACATGGAGGGCCGCAGCACCCGCACCACCATGGTCGGCCAGGACGTGGCCATGCCCGTGGCCATTGCGCCCACGGGTCTCACCGGCATGCAGCATGCCGACGGCGAGATCCTGGGTGCCAAGGCGGCCAAGGCGTTTGGCATCCCGTTCACGCTCTCGACCATGAGCATCTGCTCCATCGAAGACGTTGCCCAGCACACGGGCAACCACCCGTTCTGGTTCCAGGTGTACGTGATGCGTGACCGCGACTTCATCGAGCGCCTGATCGACCGCGCCAAAGCCGCCAACTGCTCAGCGCTGCAGCTCACGCTGGACCTGCAGATCCTGGGCCAGCGCCACAAGGACATCAAGAACGGCCTCTCGGCCCCGCCCCGCCCCACCGTCGCCAACCTCATCAACCTGGCCACCAAGCCGCGCTGGTGCCTCGGCATGCTGGGCACCCCGCGCCGCTCATTTGGCAACATCGTGGGCCATGCCAAGGGCGTGGGCGATTTGTCGTCGCTGTCGTCGTGGACGGCCGAACAGTTCGATCCGCAGCTCAACTGGGGCGATGTGGAGTGGATCAAGAAGCGCTGGGGCGGCAAGCTGATCTTGAAGGGCATCATGGACGCCGAAGACGCGCGCCTGGCCGTCAACAGCGGCGCCGATGCGCTCATCGTCAGCAACCACGGCGGCCGCCAGCTCGATGGCGCCCCATCCTCCATCGCCGCGCTGCCCGGCATTGCCGCTGCGGCGGGCAAGGACATCGAGGTGTGGATGGACGGCGGCATCCGCTGCGGGCAGGACGTGCTCAAGGCCCGTGCGCTGGGCGCGCAGGGCACGCTGATCGGCCGCAGCTTCCTGTATGGCCTGGGGGCCTTTGGTGAGGCAGGCGTGACCCGCGCGCTGCAGATCATCCAGAAGGAGCTGGACATCACCATGGCGTTCTGCGGCCACACCAACATCAACACAGTGGACCGCTCCATTCTGTTGCCAGGCACCTATCCGACCTGAGTCTTGCCGACTCGCCCTTGCAAAGGCCGCGCTGCGGCCTTTGTTGTTTCTGGCTTCCCGGTGAATCCATCCTCCCTTTTGTGGCGTATTCAGCTACAGCAAAGCCCCGCAAGTCCTTGAAACCCGATCCATCCCAGAGAATGGGCGCATGAGCACCCCCCAACCAGACCGTGAACTGATGGAACTCCTTGACCGCATCGCCGCGCAGGAAGACTCTGCGCTCAAAAGGCTGTACGAGCGCACCTCGTCGCCGCTTTTTGGCCTGGCCTTGCGCATTGTGCGCAACCGCGATGTGGCCGAGGACGTGCTGCAGGAGGCCTTCCTGAGCATCTGGCGCGGCGCCGGCAACTACCGCGCATCACTCAGCCCGCCCATGGCGTGGATGGGGCTTATCGTACGCAGCCGGGCGCTGGATGCGCTGCGCAAGCGCAGCAGCGACCGGGCCGACCTGATGAACGAGCTGGACGACGAGCTGGCCCAGACGCTGGAGGGCGATTCGCCCAACCCCATGGACACGGCCGATGCCAGCGAGCAGTCGTTTGCGCTGCACCACTGCCTGGGCAAGCTCGACCACAAACAACGCGAGGTGGTCAGCCTGGCCTATCTGCGTGGCCAGAGTCACGGCGAACTGGCCGAGCAGCTCAAGTTGCCGCTGGGCACTGTGAAGACCTGGATCCGCCGGGGGCTGGAGCAACTGCGCACCTGCATGGCGCGTTACGCCTGAGCACGGAAGGTCCACCATGAACATCACCCAACACCCCGACCTGCTCGACCGCCTGGCCGCCAGCTATGCCCTGGGCACGCTGCGCGGCGGCGCCCGCCGCCGCTTTGAAACACTGGCACGCGAACACGCCACCGTGCGCGCCGCCGCCCTGGTGTGGCAGACCCGCTGGTCGGGCCTGACCGAGCTGCAACCTGCCATCGACCCCGCCCCCGCCGTGTGGACCCGCATCGACAACCTCGTGCAGGCCGACAAGGCTGCGGCGGCCATGCAGGCTGCGCGTGTGCCCCCGGCGGCTGCGGCCCCCGGTGGCTGGTGGCGCAACCTGCTGGTGTGGCGCGGTGCTGCCGCTGCGGGGGCCATCGCCACACTGGCTGCCGTGGTGGTCGGCGTGCAGGTCAATGGTGGCCTGCGTGCCACCACCGGCGCGCAGATTGCCACGCTGCAGCAGCAACTGCAGGCCACACCCCAGATCCAGTACGTGGCCGTGCTGGCCGACGACAAGGCGGACGCGTCGATGCTGGTCACCTTCGACCCCAAGAACAACCAGCTGGTGCTGCAGCGCGTGGGCGGCTTTCAGGAGGGGGCGGACAAGTCGCTGCAACTGTGGGCGCTGCCACCCGGCCAGGGCCCACGCTCGCTCGGTGTGCTGGGGCACGACAAGCTGCTCAAGCTGGTGGCCCAGGAAGGTGATGTGAAGGAAGTGCCCACACTGGCCATCAGCCTGGAGCCGCTGGGCGGCGTACCCAGCGCCACAGGCCCGACCGGGCCGGTGCTGTTCAAGGGTGCACTGATCCGCAAGGCCACTTGAACGGCACGCAGCGGGCTGCTGCATGGGATTGCCGCGTGGGGCGGCGGGACGCCTCCCACAAAGAATCGTCGCAGCCGCTGAATCCAGAGGGTTCTCTTCGCCGTATAGGTGGTGGGGTGCTTGTCACCTCTCTATCCACCTACGAGGAGATCTCCATGCCATTGAGAAGAATCAGTCTGGCCGTGCTGGCTGCCCTGGCGGCCAGCGCAGCGGGCGTCAGCCTGGCGTCCAGCCACCGCGAAGCACCGTTCATCACGACCCAGCCCAAGGTTGACGGCGCCGATTTCTACCTGTTCAACAGCTACGAACCGGGCCGCGCGGGCTTTGTCACCATGATCGCCAACTACCTGCCGCTGCAGGATGCCTATGGCGGCCCCAACTACTTCAGCCTGGACCCGAATGCGCTGTATGAGATCCACATCGACAACAACGGCGACGCGGCGGAGGACATCACCTTCCAGTTCCGCTTCAAAAACACGCTGAACAACGGTGGCAACGGCATCACCCTCGACATCGGCCCTGACGGTGCCCGCAAGAAGGTAGCGATCCCGCTGCGCAACGCCGGTGGCATCAGCGGCGCGGCGGCCGACCCGCTGGCCTACCGCGAAGAGTACGAGATGTTCATCGTGCGCGGTGACCGCCGCACCGGCAAGCGCGAGCAGATCAGCATGGCTGGCGGGGGCACCACCTTCACCAAGCCCATCGATTACATCGGAGAAAAATCCCTGGGCAATGCCGCTGCCTACGACGCCTATGCCGGCAAATATGTGTATGGCATCAACATCCCCGGCTGCTCCACGCCCGGCAAGGTGTTTGTGGGCCAGCGGCAGGACCCGTTCCCCGTGTCGCTGGGCACCATCTTTGACCTGGTGAATGCGCCCGCTGCGGTCATCACCAGCGAGTCGAATGCAGCGGCCTTCGGTGCCGGCCAGATTGCCGACAAGAACGTGACCTCGCTGTCCGTGGAAGTGCCCACCAGTTGCCTCACGGCTGCATCGGGCGAGAAGGTCATTGGCGGCTGGACCACTGCCAGCCTGCGCCAGGCCCGCCTGCTCAACGGCAAGCCGGACTCGGGCCTGCAGGCCAGCGAGAAGGCCGGTGGCGCATGGACGCAGGTCTCGCGCCTGGGCATGCCGCTGGTCAATGAGGTGGTGATCGGCCTGAAAGACAAGGACAAGTTCAACGCGTCCAAGCCCAAGGACGATGCCGCCAACTTTGCGGACTATGTGACACACCCCACGCTGCCCGCGCTGGTAGAGACGCTGTTTGGCGCCAAGGCCCCCACCAACTTCCCGCGCACGGATTTGATGACGGCCTTCCTCACGGGCCTGCCCACGGTGAACCGCCCCGGAAACATCACCGGCCTGGGCGCAGGCGGGCCCCTGGCCGAAATGCTGCGCCTGAACACCAGCATTGCAGCCACGCCAGTGGCTGCACAAAGCTCCCTGGGCGTGGTCGCCGGCGATGCGGCAGGCTTCCCCAACGGGCGCCGCCTGGGCGACGATGTGGTGGACGTCTCCCTGCGTGTGGCCATGGGTGCGCTGTGCACGGTGACCGGTGCCTCGGACGCACTCAAGGTGGGCTGCAAGCCCGGTGACGCCCCGGCAGGAGGCGTTGCATTTGTCGATGGCTCGCGCACGAAAGCCACCGACTACCGCACAGCCTTCCCCTACGTGAACCCACCGCTGCCCGGTGCCAAGAACTTCTGATCCGAAGGAGCCACACCATGCAAAAGAACCTTCGGATTCAGCACCTGGCGCTCACCTCGGTGGCGGCATTGGCCATCACCGGTTGCGGCGGGGGCGGAGGCGGTGACAACACGGCAGACCCTGGCAATGGGGGCCCCGTGATGGTGAACGCGTTCGCATACGTGCAGCCGATTGTGGCCAGCGGCGCATCGGACAACACCGAGCCTCAGGCGGTGGACCAGTTGGTGCTGTCCAGCACCGAGACCGAAGAGCCCGATTCGCGGCTCTGACCTTCCGCGATGCCCCTGGCTGCGCCCTGAATGGGCGTAGCCAGGAGCGTCCGTGGGTGAGTTTGCCTCCTCCCATACCCCTTGTTATCACGAGCCCATGAAGAAACCTTCTCACCTTGTGTGCGCGGCCCTGCACCTGATGTTCTGGGCTGGCACGGCCCTGGCTGCCTTGCCGCAGGACTTGCCCCCCGGCCTGGATGCCGATGTGGTCGAGCGCCTGCCCGAGCGTGTGAGTGCAGCTCCCGCCACCCCCCAGGCCGCCGCCGCCATCGCCCGGCGCTGGATCAGCTTGTCACGCGAGACGGCGGACCCGCGTTACCTGGGCCGGGCTCAAGCGGCCCTGGCACGCTGGTGGGGCCAGGCCGATGCCCCCGCCGATCTGCTGGTGTTGCAGGCCACCGTGGAACAAGGGCGCCATGAATTTGCAGCAGCGCGCGCCACGCTGGAGCGTGCCTTGCAGGCCAACCCCGCGCAGGTGCAGGGCTGGCTCACGCTGGCCACGCTGGAGCGTGTGGCCGCGCGCTATGAGGCCGCCGAGGCCGCCTGTCGCAACGTGGCGCGCTACGGCGCCACGCTGTATGCCACCGCCTGCCTGCTTGAAACCCGTTCACTTCAAGGTCAGCACGATGCTGCGCGCAGCGGTCTCACCGCCCTGTGGCAGCAGGCTGCGGGGGATGCCTCCCAGCGGGCCTGGATCGGGTCGCTGCTGGCCGAAAGCGAAGAGCGCGCAGGGCGCGATGATGCCGCCGACGCTGCCTACCGCCGCAGCCTGGCCGATGCCCCCGACGGCTACACCGCGCTGGCCTATGCCGACCAGCTGCTGCGCCGCAACCGTGCGAGCGCCGCGCTGGAGGTACTCAGGCACCAGCCCGACAGCGATGCCGTGCTGCTGCGGCGCGCACAGGCCCTGCGGCTGATGGGGGACGCCGCGTGGCAGCCCCTGGCGCGCGACCTGGAAGCGCGGTTTGCCGCCATCGCGGCGCGCGGTGAGGGGCTGGATGCCCATGCCCGTGAGCGCGCCCTGTTGGCGTTGTGGTTGCACGGGCAACCCGCCGCCGCATGGATGGCGGCCCGCACCAACCTTGCCCTGCAAAAAGAGCCACTCGACTGGTGGCTTGCACTGCAGACCTCTGAACAATCGGGCGACGCTGCCGCCCACCAGGCGGTGCGGCAGGCCCTCCTGCAAACCGGGCTGCAGGACGTGCGCCTGGCGCGCTGGCAACCCCGGGGAGGCCAATGATGCGCTGCGAACACTGGATAACGGCCCCCCTGCGGGCCATGGTGGCGGTCGTGTTGCTTGCCGCGGCGCTGGTGCCCAGCGCACGGGCCCACAAGGCCAGCGACGCCTACCTGCGGGTGGCGGATGCCCCGGCGCCCGAGGGCGCTGCAGGGGCGGGCGTATCGGTGGGCCTGGTGCTGTCGGTGGCGTTGAAGGATGTGGACGCCGCGCTGGAGCAGCTCGATGCCGATGGCGACCGCCAGCTCACCTGGGGGGAGGTGCGGCAGTCCCTGCCCGCCATGGCCCAGTGGGTGGGCCAGGGCATGTTGTGGCAGTGCGATGGAACGGCGACGGCCCCCGCCTGGCGCTTTGAAGCACTGGAGCAGCGCACCGATGGCCGTTACGCGCAACTGGCTGCCACGCTCCCCTGTGCGCCCGCCCAGGCGGTCACCCTGCGCTACGGGCTGATGCAGGGCATCGACCCCACGCACCGCCTGCTGGTGGGCGGTGTGCTCAGCGGCCAGCCGCTGGCGGCCGTGCTGGCCCCCGATGGGCGCGCCAGCACCGACCTGCGGTCCGCAGGCAGCGGTGTCGCATCCCAAGGGGAGCCAGGTGCGCAAGGGGCTGGAGGTGCAGACGCCGAAGAGCTCGCATCCCCACGCAGTGGTATGGCAACACTGCTGCAATTTGTGGCCGAAGGGGTGCACCACATTCTGCAAGGCTATGACCACCTGGCCTTTTTGCTGGCGCTGTTGTTGCCCATTTCGCTGGTGCGACAGCCTCTGCTTCGCAGCCCGCAACCGATGACAAAGCAGCTGCCTGCGTCCCGCAAGACTGACGCTCTGGATCCCCGTACCGGGCTGAAGACGCTTTTGCTCACCGTCACGCTCTTTACCTTGGGCCACTCGGTCACGCTGGCACTGGCGGGCCTGGGCTGGGTGACGGTGTCGGGCAATTGGGTGGAACCTGCCATTGCGATCAGCATTGGTATCTCGGCGCTGCTGAATCTGTTCCCCGTCCGGGGCCTGCGGGGCCACTGGCTGGCGCTGGGCTTTGGCCTGATCCACGGCCTCGGCTTCTCGGGGGTGCTGGTGGAGGCAGGGATTTCAGGCAGCTCGCTGGTGTGGGCGTTGGCGGGGTTCAACCTGGGGGTCGAGGCGGGGCAACTCCTGGTGGTGGCCCTGTGGTGTGCCGCATCCTTGGTGCTGGCGCGTTGGGCGCTTTACCGCACGGTGGTGGTGCGGGGGGGCTCGGCGGCGCTGCTGGTGTTGTCGCTGTACTGGACGGTGCAGCGGATCGCTTTTTCGGGCTGAGCCACCGCGCCAGCGGCGGCGTGGTTCAAAGACCCTCGGCAGCGCTCTGGAATATGCATCCGCTGGAGGCGCCCTGACGTACCTCCATCGGTGTAGCATTTATTTACAACCCAGGAGCGACCCCATGAAGAATCCACGCTGGCTTGCGGTGTCCGCCACGCTTGCCTTGGCCGCCACCGTGGCCCATGCCGACACCGGCAAACTGCTGCTCACAGGGGGCGTCAGCACCATCGCCGGGTCGGCCGGTGGCGGGCTCACCCCCTGGGCGGTGATCGGCAGCAACGCCACCGAAGGCGAGGTGGGCTTTTCCGGCTACGCCACGCGCGCCGCCACGCAGGACTTCGGCCTCAATGGCTACGGTGTTGCGGTCGGTTTGCATGACCGGGTGGAGCTGTCGCTGGCGCGGCAGGACTTTGACGCATCACCCGCCATCGCGCTCAATGGCATTGCGCCGTTTGGCGTGACCCCCGGGCAGCACATCCAGATGGATATCGTGGGCATCAAGGTCAAGGTGGCAGGCGATGCTGTGCTGAACGCCGACAGCTGGATGCCGCAGATCGCCGTGGGGCTGGAGCACAAGCGCGTGCGCCCTGGCTCCATCGGGTCGGTGCTCGACTTTCTGGGCACCCAAACCAGCGGCACCGACGTGTATGTAAGCGCCACCAAGCTGCTGCTGGCGCAGAGCCTGCTGGTCAACGGCACGCTGCGCTCCACCAACGCCAACCAGAACGGCCTGCTGGGCTTTGGCGCTGCCGCACCCGGCAAGAACCGCCGCAGCCTGCAGCCCGAGTTCTCGGTGGCGTACCTCATCAACAAGAACCTGGCGGTGGGCGCCGAAGTCCGCTTCAAACCCAACAACCTGCAGGCGCTGGGCGCCGCCGCCGGCCTGGGCGCCGCGTTGCGCGAGGACGACTGGAAAGACATCTTCATCGCCTGGGCGCCCAGCAAGAACCTGTCACTGACGCTGGCCTATGTAGACCTAGGCCGCATCGTGCCGGGCATCACCAACCACCGCCGCCAGACGGGCTACTACCTGTCGGCCCAGGTCGCTTTCTGAAGAGACTTTTCCATGACCCACCCCAAAACCCTCATTGCCCTTGCACTCGCCCTGGCCGGCCTGCTGGCCCAGCCAGCGTTGGCCCAGACCGGCGCCGCCAAGGCCACGGCCCCGGCAGGCCTCTACCAGGCCCTGGGTGAAAAGCCCGGCATCACGCGCCTGATGGACGATTTTGTGAACCGTCTGGTGGTGGACCCACGCATCGGCGGCCACTTCAAGGACACCAAACCCGCCGCGCTCAAGGAAAGCCTGACCGACCAGATCTGCCAGCTCAGCGGTGGCCCTTGCAAATATGAAGGCGCTGACATGAAATCAGCCCATGCCGACATGGACATCACCAAGGGCCACTTCAACGCCCTGGTGGAGGTGCTGCAAAGCGCCATGGATGCCCAGGGCATACCGTTCGCACAGCAAAACCGCCTGCTGGCCTTGCTGGCGCCCATGCACCGCGATGTGATCACCATCCGCTGAGAATGTACCTATGAAAAATACTATGATTTTTGTAGCTGCTAGCGCTTTGTGGGCAAGCGCTAGCGCCGGAAATGTTCAGATCCAGGTGCTGGACCGCGACGGCAAGCCCGTGCCCGAAGCCGTGGTGGTGGTGTACCCCGGTGGCACGGGCGGCACATCGCCCAGCCTGCTGCAGGCCAACCCCACCATCGAGCAGGAAAAGATGCGTTTTGTGCCCGCCGTCACGGTGGTCGAGCCCGGTGCCACGGTGCGCTTTACCAACCAGGACCGCTGGGACCACCACGTGCGCGGTGCGGCGGCGGGCCTGGCGGCTGCGGCGGGCACAGCCAACAGCGGTTTTGAACTGCGCCTGGCGGGCAAGGCCGACGGCAAGCCTGCAAACTCCTTTGAGGTCAAGCTCGATACGCCGGGGGTGGTGCTGTTGTCATGCCACCTGCACGGCTCCATGCGCGGCCATGTGTTTGTGACGGATTCGGGCTGGACGCTGAAGACCGATGCCGATGGCATTGCCCGCTTTGCGGGCGTGCCGGATGGTGCCGCGCAGGTGCGGGTGTGGCATGCCGAGCAGTTGATTGATTTGCCGCGCAAGGCACTGAACGTGGTGCCGGGGCCGGTGCTGGACACCGTGCAGTTGAGCGTGGTGCCGCGCGTGCGGCGGGCGCCACCGGCTGCGCCTCCCACTGCGCCTGGAGGGCCGATGGGGGGATACAGCCAGGGGCCTGCCGGGCATCTGCAGCAGGTGGCGCATCGGCATTGATGGGCCGGTGGATCAGGCTCCGACCAGCTCAGCCCAACCGATAGAAATTAGCAATGCGATTTCGAAAATTGCTACCAATTTAATAGCTGCTTGCGCCTACTCAATAAGCGCCAGCACCAAATTTACCCACAACAGTCCTCACCCCAGGCCACGCAGCGCCGCACTCCCCGGCGCCAGCTGCTTCAGCTGCGGTCCCAAAGCAGCCGCCTGCTCGCGCCGCCCCGCATGGCACAAGGCCGACACCAGCATGCCCAGCGTGTCGCCCAGCTCGGGGTGCGTGGGGGCGGTTTTGTGCAAGGCGTTGAACAGCTTTTCGGCATCGCCCCATTGCTGCGCACGCGCAAAGCGGCGTGAGAGGCGGGCCATGTCGTCCGGCTGCAAACGAGCACCGGGCTTGGCCTTTTCAAAATACGTGCGGTAGCTGGCGTGCTGAAACTGCAGCGTCTGCTCGTCGTGGGCGTGCAAGCGAAAGATGCGGCGCGCGGCGCGGTGGAAGTCTTCGCCGTCGGGCCACAGCGATGCCGTTTTGAACCAGGCGCTGAGCACCGCCTGGTCTTGCGGGCGCAGCTTGGCCGCAGCGCGCCACTGGGCCAGGGCCTGTTCGAACTTCATGCCCTGCGCCAGGCGCTGGGCGTTGGCCACATGGGCGTCAAAGCCGTCGTCGGGCGCGGCGTCCTGCGTCACCGGCACTTCCATCGGTTTCTTGCGCAGCAGCATGGCCAGCGCCATCAGCGATGCGCCGGTCACCAGCCCGCCCAGGTGGGCCATGTAGGCCACGCCCTTTCCGCTCAGCCAGTGCTGCAGCAACTCGTTGGCAATCCACGCGGGCAACAGCAGCAACGCCGGTGCGGTCACGTAGTTGAAGTAGAAAAACAGCTGGTAGAAAAACCGCACGCGCCGCAGCCGGTACAGCACCGCGTACATGCCCATCAGGGCCGACACGGCGCCCGAAGCGCCCAGGCCGTAGCTGCCCATGCCCGCATAGGCCCAGCCCGCCAGCAGCGAGCCGCCCAGGCCACCCAGCAGGTAAAACGCCAGGTACCAGCCCCGGCCCAGTGCCAGCTCCACCGAAAAGCCGAACAGAAACAAAAACACCATGTTGCCGATGAGGTGCCCGGTGCTGCCGTGCAAGAAGGTGGCCGTGAGCCAGGTGACGGGGCGCAACTCCGCGTCTTTTTCAAAGTTCTGCGCCCACTTGCGGGTGAAGGGGGCTGGCATCCGGGCTTCGTACTGAGTGCGCGCGGCCTTCCAGTCGGTGTACTGCGGGTCTTCGGGTGGCACAAAGCGCGGGCTTTTCAGCCGCTGCTGAAAGCCGTCTTCCTGCTCCATCCAGCGCAACAGCATGCGATGGTCGCCCGCCTTTTGCAGGGCGCGGGCCTCTTTGAGGTGCTTGTCGCCGGTCTCTTCCAGCCAGGCCACAAAACGCGGGACTTCGATGGCGGGCAACGGGCTGGCCACGTAGAAGGCGGCCGCCCGGTCCTGCGCCTTTTCTTCCGAGCGCTGCGGGCCCCAGAACACGAGCATATTCACCAGGATCAGCAGCACCGTCATCCAGGGCGGGTTGCGCCAGGTGGGCCGGTTTTCGAGGGGGATGGCGTAGAACATGGATCAGTCTGGCAAGGGCAAAGGAGAGGGTCGCGCCACAAGGCAATGGGCCCTGCAGGATGGGCGCAAGCGTAGCAAACACCGAGAGGCTTTAGCGCACAGGCAACGGGCCATTGCCTGACGACGACGACGCCCGGATGGGGCGGCGTCCTACTCCTCGAAAAGCACGGGGGTCCAACGATGTTGGTTGGTCTTGTTTCATTACCCAGAACCCCCAGGAGCGCCCATGGCCCAAACCCCCACTTCGCGCGGCGCGGCAAAAAAATCGCCGTCTGCCCTGCCCTCTTCCACCCAGTCAGACACCTTTCGCGGCAACGCAGGCGAGTTGCAGCAGCAAGCCGGGGGCAAGCACCCGGTGCTGACCACGCAGCAGGGCATCCCGGTGGCAGACAACCAGAATTCCCTGCGCCCGTCGCCACGCGGCCCCACGCTGCTCGAAGACTTCATCCTGCGCGAGAAGATCACGCACTTTGACCACGAGCGCATCCCCGAGCGCATCGTGCATGCGCGCGGCTCGGCAGCCCACGGTTTCTTTGAACTCACGCATTCGCTCAAGCAATACACCACCGCCAAGGTGCTGACGGAAGTGGGCGTGCAGACGCCCGTGTTCACGCGCTTCTCGACCGTGGCAGGCGGCGCGGGATCTGTGGACACACCGCGTGACGTGCGCGGCTTTGCCGTCAAGTTCTACACGCCCGAAGGCAACTGGGACCTGGTAGGCAACAACATCCCCGTGTTCTTCATCCAGGATGCGATGAAGTTCCCGGACCTGGTGCACGCGGTGAAGATGGAACCCGACCGCGCGTTCCCCCAGGCGGCCAGTGCGCACGACACCTTCTGGGACTTTGTCTCGCTGATGCCCGAAACCATGCACATGATCATGTGGGCCATGAGCGACCGCACCATCCCGCGCAGCCTGCGCATGATGGAGGGGTTTGGCGTGCACAGCTTCCGGCTCGTCAATGCTGCGGGCGACAGCACGTTCGTGAAGTTCCACTGGCGTCCCAAGCTGGGCATCCAGTCCACGGTGTGGGACGAAGCCGTCAAGCTGCAATCGGCCGACAACGACTTCCACCGGCGCGACCTGTTCGAAGCCATCGAGGCGGGCGACTTCCCGGAATGGGAGCTGTCGGTGCAGCTCTTCACCGAAGAAGACGCCGAGCGCTTCCCGTTCGACCACCTGGACCCCACCAAGCTCATCCCCGAAGAACTGGTGCCCCTGCAGCCTGTTGGCCGCATGGTGCTCAACCGCTGGCCCGACAACTTCTTTGCAGAAACCGAGCAGGTGGCGTTTTGCCCCGCCAACGTGCCGCCTGGCATCGACTTCAGCAACGACCCGCTGCTGCAGGGCCGCCTGTTCTCGTACCTGGACACGCAGCTGTCCCGCCTGGGCGGGCCCAACTTCACGCAGATCCCCATCAATGCGCCCAAGTGCCCGTTCCACAACATGCAGCGCGACGGTCACATGCAGATGCAGGTGCCCAAGGGCCGCGTTGCCTACGAACCCAGCAGCCTGCAGGGTGACACGCCACGCGCCTCACTGGCACAAGGCTTCCGCCACTTCGCTCAGGCCGACGACGGCGATGGCCGAGGAAAAGGCCGTATCCGCCCCGAGAGTTTTGCCGACCACTACAGCCAGGCGCGCATGTTCTTTCGCAGCCAGAGCCCGCTGGAGCAGGCCCACATGGCGTCGGCCTTGGTATTCGAGCTGTCCAAGGTAGCCACCGTGCATGTGCGTGAAGCCGTGGTGGGCCACCTGCAGCATGTAGACACCGACCTCGCCCAGCGTGTAGCCGACGGCCTGGGCATGCAGGCGCTGCCCCCCGCCCCGACTGCCGCCGAGCCAGTGCAGGACCTGCCCCCTTCACCCGCGCTGCGCATCATCGACCGCATGAAGCCCACGCTGCAGGGGCGCTGCATCGGCATCCTGGTGGCCGACGGCTCCAACGGCAACACGGTGGCCAACCTGCGCAAGGCGCTGGAGAAGGTGGGCGCCACCGTCAAGATCGTGTCGCCCAAGGTGGGCGGAGCCGTGCTGAAAGACGGCACGCTGTTGCCCGCCGACGGACAGCTGCAAGGCACGCCATCGGTTGTGTTTGACGCTGTGGCCTCCATCCTGTCGCCCGACATGGGCGCACTGCTGGCCAAAGAGGCCGCCGCCGTGGACTGGTTCCGCGACGCGTTCGGCCACCTCAAGGCGATTGCCGCCTGCAAGGGCACCCAGGCCATCCTGCAAGCCGGTGGCATCGAGCCCGACGCAGGCGTGGTGGACCCCGCCGACGCGCAGGGCTTCATCGCCGCCGCACAGACCCGCCAGTGGGAGCGCGAACCCAAGGTCCGCACCCTCGCATGACGCATCCATCCCGTTCCCAACCCCACCACCCAAGGAGAAACCATGCCCAAAGCCCACTATGACAGCCACCAGCTTGATGATCTTGTGCTCCAGATGATGGAAACCGAACTCGGCGGCGAGCAGGTGTACCGCACCGCGCTCACCTGTGCCGTGAACCCCGATCTCAAGAAGGAATGGGAAAGCTATCTGGAAGAAACCTTGACCCACCAGGATGTGGTGCGCAGCCTGTGCGACACCCTGGGGCTGGACCCCGATGCGCAGTCGCCCAGTCGGGCGGTGGTCAAACACATCGGCGAATCCCTGGTCAAGGCCATGCTGCTGGCCAAACAGGGGGGCAACCCCGCCGCCGCCCAGTTGGTGGCCTGTGAATGCGTAGTGCACGCCGAGACGAAAGACCACGCCAATTGGGAGCTGCTGGGCAAGGTGGCCGAGGTGGCCACGGGCGACGTGGGCCAGACGTTGAAATCGGCCCACAAGGCGGTGGAAAAAGACGAGGACCACCACCTGTACCACACCAAGGGCTGGTGCCGCGAGCTGGCCCTGGAGGCGCTGGGCCTGCCTGCCGTGCTGCCCCCTCCCGAAGAGGTCAAGAACGTGGAAACCGCCATTGGCGCATCGCGCGCCGAGCAACAGCGCGAAACCATGCTCTGACCTCGGCGATGCCGCAAGGCGGTGGCACACCGCCCGGCATTCGCTATTAAAGATATAGCTGCTTGCGCTTTACTGATAAGCGCTGGCAGCTATTTTTCTTTGGCACTTGCCCCCCATTCCCTATTCCTGTTTGCCTCAACGGATCGTGGCTGGGGGCGCCGACGCCAGTTGGCCCAGTGCAGCCACCCCCACCGGCGGCGTAGCCAGCCAGGGCAGCACATAAGTGCGCTGCGCCAGGCCGTTGGCAATGCGCGCGGCCTGCTGTTGCTCGCCCACCAGGCGGGCCTGCAGCAGCGGGTCGCTGGTGCCCGTGGCCGCCACGCTTTTGTTGATGACCCAGGCCCAGGGCTCGATGTGGGCGCGGCGCAGGTCGTCCTGCAGCGCTGCCGCCTGGCTCACGGGGGTGACTTCGGGCAGCGTGACGATGACCACATGGGTCATGTCAGCGTCCTGCAGGCGCATGAGCGGGGTGATGATGTGTTTGGAGTTTGCGCTGCCTTCGTACTGCTGCGTCATCTGCCGGTGGTAGGCGCCGGTGGCATCCATCAGCAGCAGGCTGTGGCCGGTGGGCGCCGTGTCCAGCACCACAAAGGCGCTGCGCGCTTCGTTGACCACTCGGCTGAAGGCATGGAACACGGCCACCTCTTCGGTGCAGGGCGATTGCAGGTCTTCCAGCAGCAGGGCGCGGCCCGCGTCGTCCAGGGCCTTGCCGCGCGTGGCCATGATCTTGTCGATGTACGCCTGGGTTTCGGCCTGCGGGTCGATACGCCCCACTTTCAGACCCGGCAGGCTGCCGTCGAGCTGGCTTTGCACATGGGCTGCCGGGTCGGTGGTGGTGAGGTGGACGCTGTGCCCGCGCTGCACCAGGCCCACGGCCAGCGCGGCAGCGATGGTGGTCTTGCCCACGCCGCCCTTGCCCATCACCATGATGAGGCCGTGGCCCTTGGCGGCCAGTGCATCGGCCAGGGACGAGAGGGGTTCGGCCTGCAACGACGCGCCGACAACGGCAGAGGGCGCGCTCAATGGCACCGCGCCACCCGCCAGCAAGGCCCTCAGCGCAGGCAAACCCACGGTGTCGAAGGCGCGCAGCGGCACCTCGTCGCGGGGCAGGTGCGCCAGCGCATCCGGCATCTGGTCCATGGCCTGACGGCCCAGGGCCTCGATGGCATCGGCCACGGTGTCATGCCCCGGCTGGCTGGCATGGAAGACGCCGTTGATGGCCAGGCGCTGGTTGGCCAGGCCCAGGGCGCGCAGCTCCAGCGCGGTGCGCGCGGCCTCCTGCATGGGACGGGGGTCGGGGCGGGTGACGAGCACCACGGTGGTCAGGGCCGGGTCGCTCAGCGCGGCCAGGGCGGCGTTGAAGCGCGCCTCCTGCATCTTCAGGCCCGAGTGCGGCCCCAGGCAAG
This sequence comes from Acidovorax facilis, assembly GCF_050626955.1. NCBI lineage: Bacteria > Pseudomonadati > Pseudomonadota > Betaproteobacteria > Burkholderiales > Comamonadaceae > Acidovorax > Acidovorax facilis. The sequence continues at coordinate 654,752 of NZ_CP192460.1, read as the reverse complement.
AGGCGCCCCGGTCATTGCCCGCCAGGAATCCGGTCCAGGCCTTGGGCAAGCTCAGCAGGCGCAGCGTGTGGCCGGTGGGGGCCGTGTCGAACACCACATGGTCGAACACGTGGCCGATGGCGCTGCCCTCGCTGGCCAGCAGCGCTGCAAATTCGTCGAACGCCGCGATCTCGGTGGTGCAGGCGCCCGAGAGTTGCTCGCGCACCGTCGCGCGTTCGTCGCTGGTGGCCGTCGACTCCAGCTGCGCCAGCACACGCTGGCGGTAGGCCTCGGCGGCCGTGTCGGGGTCGATGTTGAGCATGTGCAGCCCCGGCACCCCGGGCACGGCCACCGGCTGGTTGGACAGCGGCACGCCCAGCATTTCATCGAGGTTGGAGGCTGCATCGGTGCTGACCAGCAGCACCTGCCGACCAGCATCCGCCAGGGCAATGGCCGCAGCCGTGGACAGCGAGGTCTTGCCCACACCGCCCTTGCCCGTAAAAAACAGAAAACGCGTGGGCTGGGCGAGCAGGCCCAGGGTGGCGGGGGCGGCGTGTGTGGAGGTCATCTCACCAGAATGGCACAACCACCTGGCGCGGCCTTGAGCCAGGTCAAGGGCGTCAGTGTGCGTGCGCCGCCCCGCTCACCAGCGTCACGATCACCATGCCCGCAATCAGCCAGGCGATCTGCGCAATGGTTTCGCGCGCCGTGAGGCGCTTTTGCAGCTGGGGAATCAGGTCGGCCAGCGCCACATACACAAAACTGCTCGACGCCACGGCCAGGAAGTAGGGCAAGAAGTCCTGCAGCTGCCCCACCAGGAAGTAGCCCACCACGCCGCCCAGCGCCGTCACGGCGCCCGCCAGCGACACCTTGACCAGCGCCATGCGGCGGTTGGGGCTGGTCTGGCGCAGCACCACCAGGTCGCCCATGTGGTGCGGCACCTCGTGCGCCAACACGGACACGGCGGCAATCACGCCCAGGCGGATGTCGGCCATGAAGGCCGAGGCGATCAGGATGCCGTCGCCAAAACAATGCACGCTGTCGCCCGTGAGCACCGCCCATCCGCCAGAGCGCGGCCCGTGGTGATGGTGGTGCACATGGCCGTGGTCATGGGCGTGATCGTGGTCTGCATGGACGTGGCCGTGGGTGGAGGGCTGTGCGTGGCTGTGCTCATGCCCGTGGTGCCACAGCTCGGCCTTGTCCAGCAAGAAGAAAAACACCACGCCCACCAGCAAGGTGGCAAACAGGTCGTGAGCGCCCGCCTGGCTCTCGAACGCCTCGGGCAGCAGATGCATGAAGGCCGTGGCCAGCAGGGCGCCCGCCGCCAGGCTCAGCAGGTGCTGGGGGCCCACGCTGTCGGTGCGCCCGCCCAGGCCCAGCCGCATCAGCAGTGCGGCCAGCCACACGCTGCCAATGCCCGCAGCCAGCGTGGCCAAGATGATTGCTACTAAAGTCATAGCTTCTTACGCTTTATAGATAAGCCACAGAGCTTATTTTCGTTCAAATCCCACGCCCCGGACGCGAGATTAAAAAAGCCGCCCCGGTGAGGGGGCGGCTGCGGGCGGATTGCAGGGTACCGGCTCAGAGGCTGAGAGTTTTTTGCCCGAGCCCGAAAGGTGCGTCAAAACGCAGCTGATCGAGGCGCAAAGCGCAGCCATAGCTCGGGCTATGGCGAGCATTTGCAACGACGAGCAGCGGTGCTTTGGCGCGCAAGGCGGGCATAGGCAAAAGACTCTCAGCCTCTCAGACTACGCCGTGCGTCTTGAACCAGGCCAGCGCCCGCTTCCAGCCGTCTTCGGCGGCTTCCTTGCGGTAGCTCGCGCGGTAGTCGGCATGGAAGGCGTGGGGCGCGTCGGGGTACACCACAAATTCCGATGCCTTGGCCTGCGGCGAGCCACTGGCCAGGGCAGCTTTCATCTTATCAACCGTGTCAAGGGGTATTCCGGTATCTTTTTCGCCATACAGGCCCAGCACGGGGGCCTTGAGGATGGGGGCGATTTCCACAGGGTGCTTGGGCGTGAGCTCGCTGGCCTGGCCCACCAGCCTGCCGTACCAGGCCACGCCCGCTTTCACGGGGCCATGGGCTGCGTACAGCCAGGTGATGCGGCCGCCCCAGCAAAAGCCGGTGATGCCCATGCGCGCGGCATCGCCGCCGTTGGCAGTGGCCCATTGCACCGCACCATCGAGGTCGGCCATCACCTGGGCGTCAGGCACCTTGGAGACCACTTCGGCCATGAGCTTGGCAATGTCGGTGTACTGCGACGGGTCGCCCTGGCGCGCATACAGCTGGGGCGCAATGGCCAGGTAGCCTGCCTTGGCAAAGCGGCGGCAGGTGTCTGCGATGTACTCGTGCACGCCAAAAATCTCCTGGATCACCAGCACCACGGGCAGGCCCGTCTTGCCGGCCGGTGCCGCGCGGTAGGCGGGCACCTTGAAGCCGTTGACGGTAAAACTCACCTCCCCGGCCGTCAGGCCGTCGCTGGGCGTGGCGATGGCCGTCTGCGCCATGATGGGTGCGGCTGCCGCTGCATAGCCCAGGCCAAGGGCGGTCTGTAGCGCCGTGCGTCGGGTGGCGCCCGCCTCGGTGGTGCGGCCAGGCAAAAGCGCGCGTGCGTCGGAGTGGAGGTCTTCAGTGAGCATCGGTTTCTCCAGGGTGAAAGAAGAGGGGGCCAACAAGGGCGGTAACGGGCGGAAGCCGCAGTCTAGGCGGTTTGGAGCCTTGCCGCATTTGCCGGTACCGCAAACAGGGGCGCACTGCTAGACTTTCTGCGAACCTGGGACCTACCAACCATGCCCCCTGCTCCACCGCCAGCGCGCGAAGAACCTCCGGCTCTGCTGACGGCGGTCGTGTGTGGGGTCTGCGGCATCGGTGGGCTGGGGCTGCTGGCCTGGGCGCTGGCCAGCCATGTGCTGGAGGCGCCAGTGCGCGCGGCGCTGGTGGCTGCCGGGCTGGCGCTGTGGGCCATGGCCGGCCTGCACTGGCAGCTTGCACGGCGTGCGCAGCGCTGCCAGGTGGCGGCAGAGGCTGCGCAGCAGGCAGCCCAGCAGGCCAGCGCACAGCTGTCGGCCACGCTCGACATCCTGCCCGACGGCCTGGCCATCTACGACGCGGACGACCGCCTGGTGCTGTGCAACACACGCTACCGCGAGGTGGCCCCGGGCATCACGATGGCGGTGGACTATGGGACACGGTTTGAAGACGTACTGCGCCGGGCCGCCGCTTCGGGCGAGATCCGGGACGCGCGACCAGACCTGGAAACCTGGCTGGCGGGCCGCATGGAACGCCACCGATCACCGTGCGGCCCCGAAGTGCAGGAGGTTCGGGGCGACCGCTGGATGCAGCTGACCGAGCGCACGCTCGACGGTGGCGGCGTGGTGGTGCTGCGCACCGACATCACCGACACCGTGCACAAGGAACGCGCGCTGAAACAGGCGCTGGCCGACGCCGAACGCGCAGAGCGCCGCCTGCACGAGGCGGTGGACGCCATGCCCGCCGGCCTCGATATCTATGACGAGAACGACCGGCTGGTGCTGTGCAACAACTTCATGGCCAACCTGCGCCCGCACCTGCCCGTGCAGACATCGCTGGGCAAGACCTATGAAGAACTGCTGCGTGAAGGCCTCCAGCACGGCATTCCCGAAGAAGCGCGCGGCCAGGAAGAGCTGTGGCTGGCCCACGAACTGGCCCTGCGCGGCCACCGCCCTGGCCCCGAGGTGCGCCACTACCCCAATGGTGCATGGATGCACATGCACGAAAGCCGCACCCCCTCGGGCATGACCGTGGTGGTGCGGCTGGACATCAGCGACCTGATCGAGCAGCGCCAAAAGGCAGAGGAAGCCCGCCAGGAAAGCCAGCGCATGCGCCAGTTGCTGGAGCGCGCGGTGGAGGCCCTGCCCGTCAGCATCGAGATCTTTGACGAGCAGGACCGGCTGGTGCTATTTAACCAGCAGCTCTCGCGCATGTACCCCCACATGAACTACGCAGAGCATCTGGGCAAAAGCTTTGCCGACATCCTGCGGTATTCGGTGCAGCGGGGGCTGGTCCCCTCTGCCAACGGCCGCGAGGAAACCTGGATTGCCGAGCGCCTGTCAGAGCACGGCAGCCGCACGTCCAACCTGGTGCAGCGGCTGGCCGATGGGCGCTGGATCAACATTTACGAAACCCGCACCCCTGAAAACTATGTGGTGGCGGTGCGCCTGGACATCACCGACCTTATCGAGCAGCGCCAGGCACTCGAAGCGGCGCAGGACGAAGCCCAGCAGGCGCGGCAACTGCTGCAGGACGCCATCGAATCGCTGCCCGAGGGGTTTGCGCTGTTCGATGCCGACGACCGGCTGGTGGTGTGCAACGCGCAGTACCGACGGCTGTACCCCATCTCGGCACCCATGATCTTGCCCGGTAGCACCTTTGAGCAAATTGCCCGCTACGGCGTTGAGCGCGGGCAGTACCTGGACGCAGTGGGCAACGAAGAGGCCTGGCTGGCCCAACGTGTGGCCGACCACCAGGCCGCCATCCAGTCCGTTTTGCAGCACCTGACCGACGGCCGGTGGGTACAGGCCGACGAACGCCGCACCCCCCAGGGCGGCATTGCCGGTGTGCGCACCGACGTGACCCAGCTGGTGCGCAAGGAGCAGGAGCTGGCCGCCGCCAACGCCAAGCTGGCGCTGCTGTCCACCACCGACGGTGTCACCGGCATCGGCAACCGGCGCCGTTTTGACGACCGGCTGGCCACGGAATGGATGCGCTGCGGCAGGCACGGCCTGCCGCTGACCGTCATCCTGATCGACATCGACCACTTCAAGCTCTACAACGACCACTACGGCCACCTGGCCGGCGACGAATGCCTGCGCCGCGTGGCCCAGCTGCTGCAAGCCACCATCCGCCGTGCAGACGAAGTGGCCGCACGCTATGGCGGCGAAGAGTTTGTGCTGCTGCTGCCCGACGTGCCGTTGCCCGAGGCCGTGACCGTGGCACAGCGCTGCATGGACAGCCTGCGGGAGGCCGCCCTGGCCCACCCCCGCTCCCCCACGGCGCCCATCATCACGTTCAGCATGGGCATTGCGAGTGTGGTCCCACGCCCGGAGGCCGGGTCTGACACACTGGTGCAGGCGGCCGATGCAGCCCTGTACCGCGCCAAGTATGGGGGCCGCAACCGCTTTGAGGTGTTTGACCCGGGCGCATGAACAGGCCCGGCGCCGCTGGCAGCAGCGGAGCACTCAGCGTTTTTTTTCGTGCACCGCTCCAAGAACCCGCACCCGCCGATGACCTTCTTTTCCTTTCAAAGGCACTGTTGATGCACATCCTGCTGACCGGCTCCACCGGATTCATTGGCCACACCGTGGCAGCGGCACTGACCCGCGCAGGGCACACGGTGCACGGCGGGGTTTCGCCCCGCCAGCGCACCGCGCAGCCGCTGCAGATCCCCATAGACTTTGCCCGCGACACCACGCCCGATGCGTGGCTGCCACGCCTGGCGGGGATCGACGCCGTCGTCAACGCTGTGGGCGTGCTGCGCGACAGCAGCGCACGCCCTATCGACGCCGTCCACCAGCACACCCCCGTGGCCTTGTTCAACGCCTGTGCTCAGGCGGGTGTGAGGCGGGTGGTGCACATCTCGGCGCTGGGCATTGAGGGCAGCACCACGCGCTACGCCAGCACCAAGCGCGCGGCCGACGTGCATTTGCAGGCCCTGGCCGCGCGGGGCGCCCTGAACCCCGCCATCCTGCGGCCCAGCGTGGTGTTTGGCAAAGGCGGCGACAGCAGCGCCCTGTTCATGAATCTGGCCCGCCTGCCCGTGGCGCTGTTCCCCGGCCCGATGCTCACGGCGCGCGTGCAGCCCGTGTCGGTGCACGACCTGGCCGCTGCCATCGTTGCCCTGCTGGGCCCAGCCATGGCCACCCAGGGCCTCATTGAATGTCCGGGGCCGGAAGCGCTGACCATGGGAGATTTCGTCGCCAGCCTGCGGCAACAACAGGGCCACGGCCCCGCCCGCGTGCTGCGCCTGCCCGACGCGCTGACGCAGCTCAGCGCCCGCATGGGCGATGCGGTGCCCAGCGTGCCCTGGTGCACCGAAACCCTGAGCATGCTGGGCAGCGACAACGTGGGCAATCCGGCCGTGTTCGAGCAGTTGCTGGGGCGCAAAGGCGTGCATTACAGCCAGCTGGTGGCTACGGCCTGGCGTTGAAGGCCCACCCCGCGCGCCACCGTGCCTACTGCGGCACGTAGTCCGACGGGTACTTGAGCGAATCCACCAGCAGGTGCGGCATGCGCATGCCCAGGTTGATGCCTTGGGGGGGAATCGGCTGAGTGAACCACTTGTCATACAGGCGGTGCAGCTCGCGGGTCTGGATCAAACGGCGCAGCTCGGCATCCACCACGGCCTTGAGTTCGGGGTTGTTGCGCTCAAACGCCACGGCATAAGGCTCGATGGTCATGGGCTTGCCGATGACCTTCAGGTCCTGCGGCTTGGTGTGGCTGGCGCGCAGGCCGTAGAGCAGCACGTCGTCCATCGCAAAGCCTTCGACCTTGCCGCTCACCACCCAGCCGAAGCCTTCGGCGTGGTCCTTGGCGGGCTCGATGCGCACGCGCACCGACTTGGTGGCAGCCTCGCGCGCCAGCGAATCAATGTTGGTGGTGCCCGCTGTGGATGCGAGTGTCTTGCCATCCAGGTCTTCGATGCGGGAATAAGGCTTGTCGCTTTGCACCACGATGCGCGACGAGGCAATGAAATGCGCAATGGTGAATGCCACGCGCTCACGGCGCGCTGCCGTGTTGGTGGTGGAGCCACATTCCAGGTCCACCTCGCCTTTTTCGATGGCATCGAAGCGGCTGCTGGAAGTGACCAGGCGGTAGGCCACCTTGGTCTCGCGCAGCTTGAGATGGCGCCCCAGCGCCTGCGCAACTTGCAGACAAACATCCACGCTGTAACCCATGGGTGTTCCGTGGGCCACATAGGACATCGGCATGGACGATTCGCGGTGGCCGATGACCACCACGCCGCTGGACTGGATGCGTTGCAGCGTCTTCCCCAGGGATGGTGACGACGGCGCCGCCTGCGATGGTGCCGCCGCCTGTGCCAGCACCTTGCCGCCACCCGCCATGCCGAACGCAAGCGCAAGCACGGCCGCGCTCATGCTCCCGCCCAGCCTTTTTCCGACCGTCGCAACTGTCATGGTGTTCACCTTCAATCAAGAAGTCGCCACCCCAGGCAGACTGAGGACATGGCAAGAAAAAGGATTCGGCCGCTCACCAAGCCGACGGCAGTGCGCTGGGCTCAGCCCGCAGGATGGATGTGCCAGTAGGCATGCCGGGCCAGGGCCGAGGCCAGCACCACCGAGGGATTCACCAGCGAGAGCCCTTCGAGCCGGGGGTGCTCCGCCAGCGCCAGGGGAATCTCGGTGCAGCCCATGATCAGCGTGGACACGCCGTAGCGCTCCTGCAGCGCAATCGACACGGCCTCAAAGCGCTGTCGCGCCAGCGGATAGTTGCCCGCCTTCACGCCGTCGTAGATTCCCTGCATCAACTGCTCGCGCTCATGGTCGTCGGGTACAAAGCAGGCGATGCGCGCACGCTCCAGCTCACGCTGGTACAGGCCGGCGTCGTAGGCGCCGCGTGTGGCCAGTAGCCCCACGCCCTGCACCTTGCGCGCCGACAGCTCGGCTACCACCTCCTGCACGCCGTGCAAGACCACCATCTGTGGAAACCGCTGCTGCAGGATGCCGTGCCAGGCATGGGCCGTGTTGCAGGCAATCGCCACCACTCGCGCGCCCAGCGCAGCCAGCCGCCCGGTGGCCTGCAGCATGGGGTCTGCGGGCTGGTGCGCGCCGGGGCGCGTGTCGTTCAGCGCGGCCGTGCGGTCCGGTATGGGCACCTGCGCCAGCCAGTGCTCGGGGTAGGCCTGGTCGTGCACCGGAATGCCCAGCACCTCCATGCGGTCGGTGCAGGCCTGCACGAACAGGCGCACAAAGTCAGCCCCGGCGGCCGGGCCCATCCCGCCCAGAATCCCCACCACCTGCGGGGCGTGGGGGTGGCTTGCAGACACTAAAGACATGCGCGCTCCGGCTTACTGTGCGGGCTTGTCGCTTTGGGCCACCAGGTTCTCGCGCAGCTCCTTGCTCATGGCCAGGTTCAGGTTCTGGTTGCGCGGTGGCACGGGCGACATGAACCACTTGGTGTAGAGCTTTTCGAATTCGCCCGACTTCATCATCCCGCCGATCACGCCGTTGACCAGCGCCTGGAACTGCGGGTCATCCTTGCGCAGCATGCAGGCATAGGGCTCCACCTGCAGCGAATCACCCACCACCGTCCAATCGGCCGGGTTGCGCTGGTTGCCCATCAGGCCGAACAGCAGGATGTCATCCATCGCAAACGCTTCCGCCCGTCCCGTTTCCACCAGCAACACGGAGTCGTCATGGTCCTTGCCCAGCACGATGTCCATGTCGAGGTTGTTGTCGCGGTTGTACTTGCGAATCACCTGTGCATTGGTGGTGCCCGAGGTGCTGGCCACCTTCTTCTTGGCCAGGTCTGCGTAGTTCTTGACGCCCGATGTCTTCTTGGTCAGCAGGCGCGTGCCGGTGTAGAAGTAGTTGATGGCAAATTGCACATCCTTGCCCCGCGCCGTGTTGTTGGTGGTCGATCCGCACTCGAGGTCGATGGTGCCGTTGGTCAGCAGCGGAATACGGTTCTGCGATGTCACCGCCTGCAGTTCCACCTTGAGGGCGGGGTTGTTCACACGCTTCTTCACGGCATCGACCACCGCGTTCGAGATGTCCACCGCAAAGCCCACCGGGGCACCGGGGCCCGAGAGGTAGCTGAAGGGCACCGATGACTCGCGGTAGGCCAGCGTGATCTTGCCCGACTCGGCAACCTTCTTGAGGGTGTCGGCACTGGCCATGGTGCTGGCCAGCAGGCCGGTGAGCACGATGGCGGCGGAGGTGACGGCGGAGAGCTTCATGGGAATCCCTTTGCGAAAAATCAGGTGGACGGTTGAAAAATCGAAACGCAGGGGCACTGTAAAAATTCGCGCCACACTTGAACAATTCATTTGCACGGGTACGTCATGACCAAAAGTTATGCCGCCGATCTGGTGCACACCGCCGCACCATCCAAGTGCCATTTTTCCCATTCCGCGCGGCTGTTCCGTGATGTGTGCCTTCCATCGGTGCACACGCATAACTTCCCGGCATGGCTGCGCATGGCATTGGCATTGTTCAAAGGCCCGCCCTCACCCTACATTGACTTTCAGTCAACCAACAACATAGAACACACAAGATGCAGGTATGTGTCCTCGGCGCGGGCATCGTGGGCCTGGCCACCGCCTATGAGCTCCACCAGCGCGGCATGCAGGTGACCGTGATCGACCAGGCCCAGCCCGGTGCTGGCGCCAGCGGCGGCAATGGCGCGCAATTGAGCTACAGCTATGTGCAGCCCCTGGCCAATGCCGGCCTGTGGCACCAGTTGCCCGAACTGCTGCTGTCGCCCCGCTCGCCGCTCAAGATGCGCCCGCAGTGGGACGTGCACCAGTGGCGCTGGGGCCTGGAGTTTTTGCGGGCCTGCAACCGGCGCACGTCCGAGCGCAGCACCCAACACCTGCTGGCCCTGGCCGCACTCAGCCGCCAAGGTTTTGAAGCCATGCTGCAGGCCGAGCAGCTGGACTGCAATTTCTCCAACACTGGCAAGCTCGTGCTGTACAGCACCCCTGCGGGCCTCGCCGCAGCGCAGCAGCAGATGGAACTGCAGCGCGCCTGGGGCAGCGAGCAGGAAGCCGTCTCGCCCCAGCGCTGTGTGGAGATCGAGCCCGCGCTGCAGCACTACCACCGCAGCATTGCAGGCGCCATCTACACCCCCAGCGAATGCGCGGCCGATTGCCTGGCGGTGTGCCAGGGACTGCAGCGGCTGCTGGCGGCACGCGGGGTGCGCTTTGTGCTGGGCACGCGCGTGGAGGGCTTTGTGCACCATGCGCGGCGCATTGCAGCCGTCCAGACCAGCGCGGGCGCCATCGAGGCGCAGCAATTTGTGCTGGCTCTGGGGAGCGCCAGCCACCAGGCGGCAAAGACCATGGGCTTTCGCCTGCCCATCTACCCGCTCAAGGGCTACAGCGTCACACTGGATACAACGGACGCTGCCGGAGCAGCGCCCCGCGTGAACGTGACCGATGCTGCGCGCAAGGTGGTCTTTGCACGCATCGGCCAGCGCCTGCGCGTGGCCGGCATGGCCGAGCTTGTGGGGCACGACGACCACATCCCCCCCGCGCGCATCCAGAGCCTGTGCGAGGCCACCCGCGCGCTGTTCCCCGGCTGCAGCGACTTTAGCGAACTGCGCCCCTGGACCGGCATGCGCCCTGCCACCCCCACGGGCGTGCCGCTGGTGGGAAGGCACACCCACGCCCCAGACAACTTGCTGCTGAACACAGGCCACGGTGCACTGGGCTTTACGCTGGCGTTTGGGACGGCAGCGCAGGTGGCCGAGCTGGTGGTGCCGACAGCCTGAGCACCAGCGAGAGGGCGACAGCCCTCCCCACACGGCGCTATTCGGCCTCCCGCAGACCCACGGACTCCAGCGTCTCGGCCACCGCTTGGCGCATGCACTGCGTCATGGCGCTGGCCAGCAGCGAACTGGGCCGGTTCACAGTGCGCAATGACTTGATGGGCACGGCAATGTGCGGCGCCAGCGCCAGCACATCCACCTTGCTGCGGTCGGCCGAAGCAGCCGTGCAGGTGTCCACCACCGCCACCGCATGGCCGTGGTGCGCCAGGGCCAGCGCGGCGTGGTAGGTCTGCACCGTGATCGCCGTTTGCAGGCCTACACCAGCCTCACGGCAGGCATGGCTGACCACCGTGCCGATAGGGTCGCGCACATCCAGCCGCACCACGGGCGTGTCGGCCAGATCGGCCAGGTGCGCCACGCCCGCATCCACCAGCGCTGCACCCAGCATGCCCTTGGGCGCCACACACACCATGCGGCCATCGGCCAGGTGCTCCTGCGTGAGCGCAGGGTGGGCGATGGCGCTGAACACAAAGCCCACATCGGCCTCCTGCAGCACCAAGGCCGACACGATCTGCGGAGAATGGAGCGCGTCGATGGTGACCTTCACATCCGGATGCTTCTGCCGAAAGAACCGCAGCGCGCGCGGTAGCACCTCGTAGCTCAGTGCCAGCACGCTCAGGATGTGCAACTCGCCCTCGCGCTGGTCGCCCTTCAAGCTGTTGGCCAGGCGCTGCACATCATCGAGCTGGGTGAACAAACGCTCGATGTGCGGGTACAGCGTCTGCGCCTCGGTGGTGGGCACCAACTTGCCCTTGAGGCGATGGAACAGCGGAAAGCCCAGCTGCAGCTCGGCATGCGCCAGGATGCGGCTGACCGCTGGCTGGGTGACATTGATGAGGCGGGCCGCCGCACTCACGCTGCCGGTGAGCATGACGGCGTTGAAAACTTCTATGTGGCGAAGGCGCATGGGCTAACAATGCAAGGAACAGGCCCGATGCGCAATCCTTGCATCCACCCATTGCGACTCAAACGGGGACTGGAGCAGCGCGATAGTTAGAGCGACATCGACAGCCGCTGCGCCATGGCCGCACGCCAACGCAGCAAGTGCGGGTGCTGCTCGCCCGGCTTGTGCTTGACCACACGCGCAAAGTCCACCGCCACCACCGCCGTGATGTCGGCCACGCTGAAGCGGTCGGTGGCAATGAAGTCGCGGTCCGCCAAGCGCTCGTTGAGCAGGTTGAAGAACTGCCCCACGCGCACCAGCCCCCGCTCGGCCAGCGCCGGTATTTGCGGGTAGTCCACCGCGCCGGGCAATGCCCGGTTGGCCATGGCGGGCGCGCTGTTGCGCAGCGCCTCGGCAATGGCCAACAGGCCCTCGAACTCCATGCGCCAGTTCCAGCTGGCAATCTCGGCCTTTTCTGCAGGCGTTTCGCCCAGCAATGCAGGCTGCGGGTAGCGCGCCTCGACATACGCGGTGATGGCCGCGTTGTCGGTCAGCAGCAAACCCTCTTCGGTGCGCAGCGCGGGCACCGTGCACTGCGGGTTGATCTGGCGGTAGGCATCGCCCAGTTGCTCGCCATTGCGCAGGTCCACCTGCACGGTGTCGTGGGCCACACCCTTTTCTGCCAGCAGGATGCGCGCGCGGCGCGGGCTGGGCGCGGTGGCGCAGTCGTACAAAGTGATCATGGTGACGCCTTGCAAAAACACTCAGCGTGCGGGTGAAGAAGCTGCTGCCGCCGCCTCGATCTTGTCCTGCGTCTTGGTGTCAAAGTCGCTGGCCTCATGCCGCTCGCGCAACTGGCTGGCCAGGTCGCCCTGCACGCGGTTCACCTTGCGCCCACGCTGCACCGCCGGGCGCTTGGCAATCTGCTCGGCCCAGCGCACCACATGCGTGTATTCGTGCACCTGCAAAAACTCGCCCGCGTTATAGGCCTGCCCTTTCACCAGCAAGCCATACCAGGGCCAGATTGCAATATCCGCCACCGTGTACTCATTGCCCGCCACGTACTCGGTCACGGCCAGGCGCTGGTTCAGCACATCGAGCTGGCGCTTGGCCTCCATCGCATAGCGGTCGATCGCGTACTCGATCTTGACCGGCGCGTAAGCATAAAAATGCCCAAACCCGCCGCCCACAAATGGCGCACTTCCCATCTGCCAGAACAGCCACGACAGGCACTCCGCCCGCGCCGCGCCGTCTTTGGGCAAAAAGGCACTACCGAACTTTTCAGCCAGGTACATCAGGATGGCGCCGGACTCGAACACCCGCACCGGGTTGGCGGGGTCGGTGCGGTCCAGCAGGGCCGGGATCTTGGAGTTGGGGTTCACAGACACGAACCCGCTGCCAAACTGCTCGCCCTCGTTGATGCGGATCAGCCACGCATCGTACTCCGCCCCGCTGTGGCCAAGCGCCAGTAGCTCTTCGAGCATGACCGTGACTTTCACGCCATTGGGCGTGCCCAGCGAGTACAGCTGCAGTGGGTGCCGCCCCACGGGCAGCACCTTGTCGTGCGTCGCCCCGGCAATGGGCCGGTTGATGCTGGCGAACTGGCCGCCGTTTTCCTTGTTCCAATGCCAGATGGCGGGGGGGGTGTAGGGAGTGGGGTTGGACATGTGGTGACTCGTGGCAAATGGGAAATTGGCGGAATTGTCAAATGTTGCTGAATGAGTTTAGCCACTAGATGGATTCGCCGCTAGGAGTGCGAATGTTCGGTGAAACATTCTGACCCGGTACTTGGCCGGACCAGTCTCCATGTCACTTCCAAAAATGTGAAGTTGATTATCCGCTATAGCTTCATCTGGTACTGATCAATGTCCAGTGCAACTTGATCGGGAGACAAAGAGAATACATACTGCATACTCGTCATACGGTCTGCATTAGAGGAAGGCAACACAACTTCTATTCGACCCTTACCTTCGTTCTCGATCAGTGCCACCCTGTTTCCCACGAGTGTATTTAGGAGTTGACAAATACCCTTACCAATCGTCACTAGTTCATCAATATCGACAGAGTAAAGGGCCTCCAAATGAAGTAGATTGCGTTCATCAAACAATGTGCGGAAATTTTTCCGAATTGACTCCACCGAGATATCTGGCAGCATTAAACTACCTTTATCTGCCGCATCCATGGTTGTCCGGTTTTGCAGCATAAAAACTGAACCAGACGTTTCACTCTTTCGCCGCTGAAGCTCTTTTTCACTAAGCTTTCCACCCATGCCATTCAGACAAAGCTTCAAGCCATGCTTATATTGTGAATGAGCATCACGATACTGCTCATAGAAGCGCACAGCAGATTGATGTTTGGAAATCAGCCTCTCCACACCTTGTGAATACTGTTGTATTGATGAGTACGCAGTGTCAGAATCTTGATGATTAAAACCAGCTTCTACAACTGCCATGGATGGCAGAAAAAAAAGACGCTCAGTCTGTTCACGAGAGAGGCTTCGAAGACGACTCGCAATATTCACGACAGAGCCGGCAGAATAAGAAACAGTGTTTTTGACGAAGTAAAGCTTCTCTCTAATAAACTTCAAGAGTCCAAGATAGTCCTCGCAATACATGACAACTTCGGACAAGGCATCCGCCAATATTCCGTTCGTCACATTTTTGTAAATCACCGTTTCGTAGTCGAAGTAGTCCTCACCATACGAGTCACGCAGCACAGCCTTAAGTCGTTCGCGCTCTCGCAATGCCTCCCTCAATGTGAACAACTTGTGAAGGCGCCAGAAACGATCGTAGTAGGTAAAGTAGAGTCGTATCTGGTGATCATTGGCAATGCGCCTCTCCTCGATTTTCATGTCAAGCAATACTCCAATTGATCAAGGAATCGCGTGAGCGGTCATTGCTGGGCTCGGCAGACACAGCTTCCCGCGTTTTGGGCGCACTCAATGCGCCTTATCCCAATTCGCCCCCACCCCCACCTCCGCCAATAACGGCACCTTCAGCGCCGCCACCTCGGCCATCAGGCGCGGGATATGGGTCTTGAGCCAGTCCACCTCGCTCTCGGGCAGCTCGAACACCAGTTCGTCGTGCACCTGCATGATCATTTGGATGTCCGGCTTGTGGGCATCCAGTTCCTTCTGCACGGCCACCATGGCCAGCTTGATGAGGTCTGCCGCAGTGCCCTGCATGGGGGCGTTGATGGCGGCGCGTTCGGCCCCAGCGCGGCGGGGGCCGTTGGGGGAATTGATTTCGGGCAGGTACAGGCGGCGGCCAAACACGGTTTCGACATAGCCCATGGATTTGGCGGCGGCCTTGGTGTCGTCCATGTACTGCTTCACGCCGGGGTAGCGCTGGAAGTATTTGTCGATGTAGGCCGCAGCGGCCTTGGTCTCTATCCCTAAGTTCTTGGCCAGGCCAAAGCTGCTCATGCCGTAGATGAGTCCGAAGTTGATGACCTTGGCGTAGCGGCGTTGCTCGCTGGTGACCTGATCGACCTCCACACCAAACACTTCGGCAGCGGTGGCGCGGTGCACGTCCAGCCCGGCGTGGAAGGCGTGCAGCAGCGAGTGATCGCCGCTCAGGTGGCCCATGATGCGCAGCTCGATCTGGGAGTAGTCGGCGCTGGCAATCACCCGGCCTGCGGGCGCAACAAAGGCCTCGCGCACGCGGCGGCCTTCGGGGGTGCGGATGGGGATGTTCTGCAGGTTGGGGTCGTTGCTGGACAAGCGGCCTGTCACAGCCACGGCCTGCGCGTAGTGCGTGTGCACGCGGCCTGTGCGTGGCAGCGCCAGCTGGGCCAGCTTGTCGGTGTATGTGCCTTTGAGCTTGACGAGGCTGCGGTGCTCCAGCAGCTTGGCGGGCAGGGGGTAGTCCTCGGCCAGCTTTTCCAGCACTTCTTCGTCGGTGCTGCGGGCGCCAGTGGCCGTCTTTTTCACCACCGGCATGCCCAGCTTGTCGAAGAAGATTTCGCCCAGTTGCTTGGGGCTGCTCAAGTTGAAGGGCTGGCCTGCAATTTCATACGCCTCGGTTTCGAGCTGCAGGATGCGCTGGCCCAGCTCGTGGCTTTGGGCGGCCAGCGTAGGCGCGTCGATGAGCACGCCGTTGCGTTCGATGCGGTACAGGGCCTCGCTGCTGGCAATTTCCAGCTCGTAGATGAAGCGCAGTTTGTCGTCGGCCTGCAGCAGCGGCCACAGGGCGTTGTGCACGTCCAGGGTCTGGTCGGAGTCTTCGCACGAGTAGGCGGCGGCCTTGTCCACCGGCACCTGGGCAAACGGGATCTGGTGCGCGCCTTTGCCGCACAGGTCTTCGTAGGTGATGCCTTTGCGGCCGATGTGGCGCTCGGCCAGGCTGGTCAGGTTGTGGGGCTTGTGCACTTCCAGCACGTAGCTTTGCAGCATGGTGTCGTGCGCGTAGCCCTGTACCTCGATGCCGTGGTTGGCGAACACATGGCGGTCGTATTTGATGTGCTGGCCCAGCTTGTGGTGCTTGGCGTTCTCCAGCCAGGGTTTGAGGCGTGCGAGCACGTCGTCCAGCGGCAGTTGCGCTGGGGCGTCGGGGCCTTCGTGGCGCAGGGGGATGTAGGCGGCCTCGCCTGCTTGCACGCTGAAAGAGATGCCGACGATTTGCGCACGCATTTCGTCGAGGGAGTCGGTCTCGGTGTCGATGGCCGTGAGCGGGGCTTTGTGCAGGCGCTCCAGCCACTGGTCAAAGTCGGCCCAGTTCAGGATGGTGTCGTACACCACCGTGCGGTGCTGGGCCTCTTCGGCCACGGTGCTGGCGGAGTGGTCGGCAAACAGGTCGCCGCTTTGGCCGGGCATGGCGACGGTGGGGGCGGTGGCGGCAGAAGCAGTAGCACCCTTGATGGCAGCAGCCAGGCCCTTGAAGCCGTATTGTTCGTAAAACGGCAGCAAGCCAGCGTTGTCTGGCGCGTCCAGCGTGATGTCGTCAAACGCGGGCAGGCCGGGGATGTAGTCGGCCAGCGCGCAGTCGGTCTTCATTGTGACGAGCTGGCGGCTCAGGGCCAGCTGGCCGCTGGCGATCGCCTCGCGCAGGTTGTTGCCTGCCACGCCCTTGATGGCGTCGGCATTGGCAATCAGGTTGTCGAGCGAGCCGTATTCTTCCAGCCACTTGGCGGCCGTCTTGGGCCCCACCTTGGTCACACCGGGCACGTTGTCCACGGTGTCACCCACCAGGGCCTGGTAGTCCACCATCAGCGCAGGCGGCACGCCAAACTCGGCCGTCACGCCTGCCACGTCGCGGCGCTTTCCGCTCATGGTGTCGATGATGGTGATGTGCTCGTTGACCAGCTGGCTCAAGTCTTTGTCGCCGCTGGACACAATGACCTCAATGCCCTGTGCGGCCGCCACGTGGGCCAAGGTGGCGATCACGTCGTCGGCCTCCACGCCGGGCACGGCCACTACCTTCCAGCCCAGCAGGTCCACCACCTGGTGGATGGGCTCGATCTGGCTGCGCAGGTCGTCGGGCATGGGCGAGCGCGTGGCCTTGTATTCGGTGTACAGGGCGTCGCGGAAGGTGGGGCCCGAGGCGTCGAACACGCACACGGCGTAGTCGGCCACCACCTCTTTGCGCAGGGCCTGCATCATGTTGATCATGCCGCGAATGGCACCGGTGGCAGGGCTTGTGGGGTCGCCCGGCACCGCCCGCAGGTCGGGCATGGCGTGGAAGGCGCGGTAGAGGTAGCTGGAGCCGTCCACCAGCACCAGGGTCTTTTTGTCAGTCATGCACGGATTGTGCACGGCCGGACTCCACCCAGGCAGCGCTCTACAATCGCCCGATGCGCGCTCTCTACCTCCTTTTGCTGCTGGGCATTGCCTCCGGCACCGCCCTGGCCCAAAATCCAAGCCAAAATGCCCCTCAGGGCACGACGGACAAGCGCGAAGCGCTCTCAAATCAAGAGCAATCTGCAGGCCGCACCAACCAGCGTACCGAGCGCATCCAGGTGGAAGACGCGGGCAGCCGCGTTGATGAGCTGCGTGTGGGCGGGCAAACACAGACGATTTCGGTGCAGCCCAAGACCGGCAACATGCCCGGCTATGAAGTGCAGTCGCCCGATGGCGCACGCAGCCGCGCAGGCAGCAACAGCGGCGCCGAGACCACCACCGCCCCGCGTGTCTGGAACGTGCTGAAGTTCTGAGGCCCCTGCGGCGACTGCGGTATTTGGCAGCGCCACCGCGCGGCCCCCATGAAGCCGCTGCACGCCCTGCCCTTCTTCTGCCAGTTTTTCATTTCTTTGTAACCCCCCTGAGCGATGGCCGTTTTTACCGAAGTCTCCAACACCGAGGCGCGCGAGCTGCTGCGCCGTTTGCAACTGGGTGAGCTGGTAGAGCTGCGCGGCATTGAGGGTGGCATCGAGAACACCAACTACTTTCTGACCAGCGACCAGGGCGAGTTCGTGCTCACGCTGTTCGAGCGCCTCACGGCGGCACAACTGCCGTTCTACCTGTACCTGATGAAACACCTGGCGCACGGCGGCGTGCCCGTGCCAGACCCGCGTGCTGACAAGAACGGCGACATCCTGCACACCGTGTGTGGCAAACCCGCTGCGGTGGTGAACAAGCTGCGCGGCAAAAGCCAGCTCGCACCCCAGGGCGTGCACTGCGCGGCCGTGGGCACCATGCTGGCCCGCATGCACCTGGCGGGGCGTGGGTTTGACCGGCACCAGCCCAACTTGCGCGGCCTGCCCTGGTGGAACGAAACCGTGCCCGTGGTGCTACCCCACATCGATTCGGCCCAGGCCGCCCTGCTGCGGTCCGAGCTGGCCTACCAGAACCATGTGGCGGCCAGCGCCGCGTATGCCGCACTGCCCAGGGGCCCCGTGCACGCCGACCTGTTCCGCGACAACGTGATGTTCGATGGCGAGGAGCTCACGGGTTTCTTCGACTTCTACTTTGCGGGCGTGGACACCTGGCTGTTTGACCTGGCGGTGTGCCTGAACGACTGGTGCATCGACCTGGCCACCGGCGCGCACGACGCCGAGCGCGCCACCCGCATGCTGGACGCCTACCAAGCAGTGCGCCCGCTCAACGCGGCCGAACGCGAACTGCTGCCTGCCATGCTGCGCGCCGGTGCCTTGCGGTTCTGGATCTCGCGCCTGTGGGACTTTTACCTGCCGCGCGAAGCCTCGATGCTCACGCCGCACGACCCCACCCATTTCGAGCGCGTCTTGCGTGCTCGCCTTGCACACCCAGTGCACGCCTGAGCCCTTGTGCAGTGGCCGGAATGGGCCGCTGGGGTAAATTCCAAGCTATTGCACTGCCATGGGCGGCCTTCTGGCTGCCGGCAATGCCCGGGCGCAGGCCCCACCTTTCTTCAGCAGCACCTTCATGAAACTCCACATCGTCCCCGCCCGCACTGGCATGACCTGGGTCAAGCTTGGTATACGGACGTTCTGGAAGCAGCCCATGGCATTGGCAGCGCTGTTTTTCATGACCATGGCGTCCATGTCGCTGGCCTCCATGATTCCGCTGGTCGGCCCTGCGGTGGCGCTGATGCTGTTGCCATCGGCCACCCTGGCCATGATGGTGGCGGCGGCGCAAGCCTCGCAGGGGCGGTTTCCCACACCGGCCGTGCTGCTGGTGGCGTTTCGCACCGGGCAGCAGCGGCTGCGTGACATGCTGGTGCTGGGCGCCCTGTATGCGGCTTGCTTTCTGGCGGTAATGGGCCTGTCGGCCCTGATCGACGGCGGGCAGTTCGCCAAGGTGTACCTGGGCGGTGCCCAGCTCAGCAAGGAAGTGGCCGAAGACCCGGCGTTCCAGAGCGCGATGTGGCTCTCCATGGTGCTGTACCTGCCGCTGTCGCTGCTGTTCTGGCATGCCCCGGGGCTGGTGCACTGGCATGGCGTGCCGCCGGTCAAGGCGCTGTTCTTCAGCATCGTGGCCTGTGTGCGCAACTTCAGCGCATTCCTGGTCTATGGGCTGGGCTGGCTGGGCGTGTTTCTGCTGGGGGGGCTGGTGGTGGCGCTGGTGTCGGCACTGCTGGCCACGGCGGGGCTTGCGGCATCGGCGGCTGGCGGCATCATGGTGGGTGCCGCGTTGATGATGGCGGCGATGTTCTTCACGTCGGTGGTGTTCACCTTCCGTGACAGCTACGAGCCCCCTTCAACCCCAGAACCCGAGCCGCCCCATGACACACCACCACCCGACTCCCCTGCTCCTGGGCCGGACTGACAACGAGCTTCTCTGGCACCGGCGGCGCAGCCTGTTGCAGGCAGCCGCCGCGTGGGTGGCCGCTGGCGGGTGGATGGCCGCACAGGCGCAATCGGGCAGCAACATCGTCGAAGTGCGCGGGGATGTGCTGCGCAATGGGCAGGCGCTGACGGCACAGGGCAGCATCGCCGCCGGTGACCGCATCGAAACGGGGCCGGGCTCCACCGCCATCTTTGCCGTGGGCAACAGCGCTTTCATGGTGCGGCAGAACACACGCCTTGCGCTGGAGGGCGACACGCCGACCGCCGTCAAGGTGCTGCGGGTGCTGACCGGCGCGGTGGCCAGCGTGTGGGGGCAAGGCACCGACCGGCAGGTGATTTTGCCCACCGCCACGGCGGGTATCCGGGGCACGGGTGTGTATGCCGAGGTGTTCCCCGAGCTGGACCACCGGGGCTACTTCTGCAACTGCTATGGAACGGTGGACCTGGCCGCTGGCAACGAAAGCGTGGTCAGCCAGTCGGTCTACCACCAGTCGTTCTGGGCCGAGCCTGCGCCGCGCGACGGCCGCCTTCTGACCCCTGCAGGTGCCATCAACCACACCGACGAAGAGCTGGAGTTTCTGGCCGGCCTCATCGGCCAGCGCACGGCCTGGCAGATTGCCGGGCGCAAGGGCACCAAAGACGGCAGCGGGCAGATGAACTACCCCGCGCCCGGCGGCACAACGCCAGGAACCACACCGCCGGCACCCACGGCCCCCACCCGCGCCGTTCCACCGCCCCCCGGCGACACCAGCACCTACTGACCCAGCTACGGCGCCCCTGGCAACGCGCCCACCGCAACGCACAAGGCCCACTGGCCAGGGGGTTGCCCTGTTGGTGGCAACCCCCTGGCCAGCGGGCCGGGTCGGTCAAAAAACGAACTAGCGGGGGATCAGGTCCCGATCACGCCGCCGTCGTTCTTGGTGATCACGATGGTGGCAGAGCGGGGGCGCTTGCCTGCGCCGTAACCTGCGTTGGCGGGCCACTGGCTCTGGTACTTGGTGGCGTCGCCCACATTGGCCAAGGCGGTGCCTTCACCGGGGTGCTGAATGTTCACGAAGATGGCCTTGCCGTCGGGCGTTTCAGCCACGCCGGTGATTTCGCTGCCCTTGGGGCCGACCAGGAAACGCTTGAGCGTGCTTTCGGTGGCAGCCTTGCCCACGGGGGTCACGATGTCCAGCTTGGTGCCGTCGGTCTTGGTGTAGCTCAGCGTCTTCTTGCCGCCGTCACCCACCTGGCCGGGCACAGCGGCCAGCATCATGCAGTTGGTCACGTCGGTGTAGGCACCGTCGTCGGTCTGGATCCAGCAGATGCCGGTGGCCTTGCTGAAGGCCAGGCCGTCGGGGCTGGAGAAGTCCTGGTCAGCAGTCAGCGACGAGATGTTGACCAGCGCCTTGTCGGCCCCGGCTTCGGCGCCGAACAGGTACACGTCCCAGGTAAAAGCCGAGACCGAGGCGCCTTCCTTCATGCGCACCAGGTGGCCATTGGGGTTGCCGGTCTGTGCCGAGGTGCCCTTCATGTCGGTGTAGGCACGCGGGTTGGCGGCGTCTGGCAGGTACTGGCTACCCGTGGGGTTCACACTGCGGTTGCTGTTGTTGGTCAGCGTGAAATAGATCTCGCCGTTGGCGGGGTTCACGGCGTTCCATTCGGGGCGGTCCATCTTGGTGGCGCCCACGGCATCCGCCGCCAGGCGGGTGTTGATGGCGATGTCGGCTGCGTCGGCAAACTTGTAGGCTGCATAGCCGCTGATGGCGGTGTTGGCCAGCGCCAGCTCGACCCAGGTGCCCGTGCCATCGGCATTGAACTTGGCCACATACAGCTTGCCGCTGTCCAGGTACTTGTCGCCCACGGCCATGCGGTCGGCGGCATTGGCATCGGCGGCATTCCACAGCGCGGTGGACACAAACTTGTAGATGTATTCGCCGCGCGAATCGTCACCCATGTACACCGACAGCGGCTTGCCTGCCTCAACCTTGCCAAACGCCGCGCTTTCGTGCGCAAAGCGGCCCAGGCCCGTGCGCTTCTTGGCCATGCGGGTCTTGTCGTAGGCATCGATCTCGACGATGTAGCCCATGCCATTCATCTCGTTGCGGTAGTCATCGCTGCCGTCCACCGAGGTGCCAGTCTTGCTGTTGTTCCAGCGCTGGTACTGGTCGGCGGCACCGCCGCTCTCCCAGCCGTGGCGCGATGCAGCACCCTGGTTGCGGCCATAGCGCTTGAGGGCCGTGACGCTCTTGTCGTTGCCGCGTGCGGCATCGTCGGCAGCGCTACGCGTGAAGTAACCAAACCAGTTTTCCTCACCGGTGAGGAACGTGCCCCAGGGCGTCTTGCCCGTGCCGCAGTTGTTCAGCGTGCCGCGTGTGGTGGTGCCCGTGGGGGAGAACTTGGTGATCATCTGCGCATTGCCACGCGCAGGGCCCGAGATCTCGATGGGGCTCAGTGCCGTGAGGCGGAAGTTGAGCGCAGAGTTCTGCACGTAGGCCCACTTGCCACCCGACTTGGCGACTTCGATCACGGCAATGCCGTGGATCGCCGTTTCCTTGTCGATTTCGGCCGCAGGGCGTGGCAAGGTGGTCGTGCCACCGTTGGCATGCAGGAAGTGGGACGACAGCTTTTCGTCGGTGGTGGCTTCGTGGTTGATGGCCAGCAGCCCGCGCTCGATGGCGTTGTCGTTGCGCTTGCCGTCAGCACCCAGGCCAAACCATTCCATGCCGTCGTGGTGGTCACCACCGCGCTTGTCGAAGTCACCATCGGTGCCATCGTTCTTGTAGGCAGCCACGCCTGCTGCAATGGGGTCGCCCAGCGCAAACAGCACGCTGGCGGTGTAGCCCGCAGGCACGGCCACCACGTCGGCCAGGCTCTTGGGCACCGCGCCAAAGCCCAGCAGCTTGGGGCCGGCAGGGGGTGGAGTCACTGCAGGGTCGTCGCTGCCGCCGCAGGCCGACACGCCAAAGCCCGCCAGCAGCGTGGTGCCCACCGTGCCCACGCTGCCCCGCAGAAGGCCACGGCGCGACAGGCGAGCGCCCAGCACCGCATCAAAGCTGGGGTTGGCAGAGGTGTTGGAGTTCTCGTTGTTGAAGTCAATCGCCTGCTCTGGCGCAGCCACACGGTGGTTCATGGGGTTCCTCGGGTTGTTGGTTACAAAACCCATGGAGCGTAGAAACCGTGGGTGACATCGCCGTGAAGCTTTTGCGGCGGTTTGATGACAGCCGGTCCCTGCAAGCTGGTGGTCGCACCAGAGGTGGAAATACACAAATACGAATCACTACTATTTGTATAATCAAAACCTGCCCTCGCCCACCCAGCCACGCCCTCGCACCTTGTGGTGCACAGGCTCCCTCAGCCAGTGCGGCCCCTTCGTTGACCACCGCAGCGCCCTTGCAGGCCCACCCGCCTTCCATGCCATGGCCTGCGCGCCCCTTTGCCCCGGAGACCTCTGCATGCCCCATTCCTTTCTGAAGACCTCGGTCCTGGTAGCCGCTTTGGCCCTGTGCACCTATGGCACTCACGCAGCAGCGCAGACAGGTGGGGCGCCGGCCCCGTCGGCCAACGCACAGGCGGTGAACACCAACATGGTGGCCGCGCACTACGGCCACCTGGTACATGCCAACTACACCGACACGCTGAATGCCGCCAAGGCCCTGCAGACGGCTGTGCTGGCATTCACCGCCAAGCCCTCTGCAGAAACGCTGGCCGAAGCCCGCAAGACCTGGCTGGCCGCACGCGAGTTCTACGGGCAGACCGAAGCCTTCCGCTTCTACGGCGGCCCCATTGACAACGACAACGGCCCGGAAGGCCGCATCAACGCCTGGCCCATGGACGAATCGTTTGTGGACAGCGTGCAAGGCAAGGCCAACGCCGGGCTGGTGAACAACCGTAAGTTCACCATCAACAAGAAGAACCTGTCGGCCCAGAACGAGCGCGGCGGCGAAGAAAACATTGCCACGGGATGGCACGCCATCGAGTTCTTCCTGTGGGGCCAGGACCTGTCAGACACCGGCCCGGGCAACCGCAGCTTTGAAGACTTTGTGGATGGCAAAGCCCCCAATGCCGACCGCCGCCGCCAATACCTGAACGTGGTGACAGAGCTGCTCATTGACGACCTCACCACGCTGGTGAAGGCCTGGGCGCCAGATGCCAAGAACAACTACCGCGCCCGCTTCGTCAAAGGCGGCCAGGAATCGGTGCGCAAGATGCTGGTGGGCCTGGGCTCGCTGTCGCGCGGCGAACTGGCCGGCGAACGGCTGGAAGTGGCGCTGAACAGCCAGGACCAGGAAGACGAGCACTCGTGCTTTTCGGACAACACCCACCGCGATGCGGTGACCAACGCACTGGGCATCCAGAACGTGTGGCTGGGCCAGTACAAGCAGGCCAACGGCACGGTGCTGCAAGGCCCTTCGCTGCGTGACCTGGTGGCCGCCAGGGACGCCGCGCTGGCCGACAAGACCACGCAGCAGATCGCCGCATCGGTGGTCGCCGCAGAAGGCATTCAGGCCCCGTTCGATCGCGAAATCATCGGCGGCAAGGACGCCCCGGGCCGCCAGCGCATCCAGAAGACCATCGACAGCCTCACACAACAAAGCAAAGACCTGGTCGCTGCCGCCAACGCCATTGGCATCACCAAGTTGACGCTGGTCCAGCCTTGAACATGCAGATCTCGCGAGCCAAACGCCGCCAGCGCGCTGTGCGCCTGGCGGCTGCCAGCACCGCCATCGTCGCACTCGCCGGCTTCGGCAGCCTGGGCATTCCATCGCTGACGGCAGCCCCCCAGCCCGACGCGCAGGGCGAAAAAACCGGCGGCGAGGCCACCGTATTCGCCACCGGGCGCAATGCCTTCTCGTTCCCAGCCGCCAACCTGACCGATGAGGAACGCACGCGCTTTGTCATCGGCAACTCGTTCTTTCGCCGCAACTGGGTCGAGGCCCCTGCATCCACCAAGGCCCGGGATGGCCTGGGCCCGCACTTCATCGCGCGCTCGTGCGGTGGCTGCCATGTGCAGGACGGCCGGGGCGAGCCACCAGCGATCTTCAACCGCCTGGGCGAGACCAAGGACCCGACCGTGGCCCTGCTGATCCGCCTGTCCATCCCCGGCAAAGACGCGCATGGCGGGCCCAAGCCCGAGCCGGTGTATGGAGACCAGTTCAACAACGCGGCCATCCAGGGCGTCAGCCCTGAAGGGCGCGTCACGCTGCGCTACGAAACGATCAAAGGCCAGTTTGCCGACGGCACGCCCTACACGCTGCAAAAGCCCGTGTATGGCTTCGCCGACCTGGGCTACGGCCCCATGCACCCGGACGTGATGAGCAGCCCGCGCATTGCGCCGCAGATCATCGGCGTGGGCCTGCTCGAAGCGATTGCCGAGGCCGACATCCTGGCCAACGCAGCCGACCAGGCTGCGGCGCCTGGCCCCATCAAAGGCCAAGCCAACAAAGTGTGGGACGCGCCCTCGGGCAGCACGATGACAGGGCGATTTGGCTGGAAGGCCAATGTGGCCACCATCGCGCACCAGACGGGTGGCGCCTTCCTGGGCGACATGGGCATCACGTCCCGCCACTTCGCGCACGAGACCTGCACCCCCGCACAAAAGGACTGCTTGGCTGCACCCAGCGGCAAAAGTGGCAAGGAAGGCGCCAGCATGCAAGGCCAGCCGGCTGTGGAGATCGACGACAAGACCCTCGCCGACGTGATCTTCTACCAGGCCACGCTGGCACCGCCCGCGCGCCGTAACGTCAACGACGTGCAGGTACAACGCGGTCAGGCCTTGTTTGCCCAGGCCCAGTGCGCCACCTGCCACCGGCCCAGCTACGTGACCAAAGAGGGCCCCTTCCCCACGCTGACCAGCAAAGCCCTGAACGGCCAGCGCATCTGGCCCTACACCGACCTGCTGCTGCACGACATGGGCGAACGCCTGGCCGACAACCGGCCCGACTTTGGCGCCAACGGCCGCCAGTGGAAGACGCCCGCATTGTGGGGCACCGGCCTGATCAAGGACGTGAACGGCCACACGCGCCTGCTGCACGACGGCCGCGCGCGCGGCGTGCTGGAGGCGGTGCTGTGGCACGGCGGCGAGGCCGAAGCAGCCAAGGACCAGGTGCTGAACATGAAGAAGGCCGACCGCGATGCGCTGGTGAAATTTGTGGAGTCGCTATGAGTATTGACCCCCACGCTCCGCCGCTTCGCGGGTCGCTGCCCCCCGAGGGGACCGCGTTTTCATCTTGGGGCGGCCCGGCGATGAAAACCAGCCCCCACGCTCCGCCGCTGCGCGGGTCGCTGCCCCCCGAGGGGGGCGCGTTTTCATCTTGGGGCGGCCCGGCGATGAAAACCAGCCCCCACGCTCCGCCGCTGCGCGGGTCGCTGCCCCCCGAGGGGGCGCGTTTTCATCTTGGGGCGGCCCGGCGATGAAAACATACCTCCTTGCTACCGCCCTGCTGTTGACCGCACTGCCCCCCATAGCGACGCCGGCCCAGACAGCGGCTACCGCCCCCGCCTGGCAGCGCGAGGCCGTGCCGTTCTACGACACCATACACGCGCTGCAGGGCATCTACGGGCATTGGGCCCTGCCCCGCGCCAAAGACTTTGACCAGAGCGCCCGCGCCCTGGCGCCCGCCGTGGCCGCACTGTGCCAGGCCCAGGCCAGTGACAGCAAGACGGCTCTGGCCGCCGCGCGCACAGCTTGGCAGGCCACAGCGCGCGCATGGGAGCAGCTGACCGCTGTGTCGATAGGCCCCGTCATCGCCCGCCGCAGCCAGCGCGCCATCGACTTCACACCCACCCGCCCCGCGTTGATAGAAAAAGCCATCGTCACCCAGCCCCAGGGCGCCAAGGCCTTCGAGCGCATCGGCACCCCCGCCAAGGGCCTGCCCGCGCTGGAATGGCTGCTGTGGACCCGCCCCGTGCAGCCCGGCAGCCCTGCCTGCAGCTACGCACACGAAGTGGCGCAGGACGTGGCCGGCGAATCCGCCGCCTTGCAAGCAGCCTTCACCACCGCCGCAGGCACCGACTGGGGCGCCGAGGACGAACAGGAGCAGTCCACCCAGGCCATCAGCGAGTTTGTGAACCAATGGGTGGGCGGCATCGAACGCCTGCGCTGGGCGCAGATGGAAAAGCCCTTGCGCGCCGCTGGATCGGGATCTGGCAGCCGCACCCCCGACTACCCCCGTTCTGCCAGCGGCGACACCCTGGCCGCCTGGGCCGCCACCTGGGCAGGCCTGCGCAGCGTGACCGCCCTGCCTGCGAACGCCGCCACACCCGCGCCCGGCGAGGCGCTGGTGCCGCTGGAGATGTATTTGCGCGGCAAGGGCCTGAACCCGCTGGCCGACAAACTGCACCAGGCCACCGGCAAGGTGGATGCATCGATGGCGCAGGTGCAAAAAGCGGGCGTGCAGAACAAGGCCGCCATCCAGCAGACCGCGAAGGATCTGGCCGCACTCAAGTATCTGGCCGAATCCGAAGTGGCACCGGCGCTGCAGGTGAGCATTGGATTCTCGGACGCCGATGGCGACTGACCCTCACCGCCGCACAATGCTGGCGGGGCTGGCAGGCCTGGGCGCGTGGGCGTTCGCTCCGGCCTCTGCGTTCGCCAGAAACAACAGCACCGTGCAATTGGCTGCCGCCTGGGAGCGCGAGGGCAGCTTTCACATCGGGCTGCTATCTACCCAGCTCGGCGCCGGGCAGCCGTTGCAGATCCACGCATCGCTCGAAGTCCCCACCCGCGCCCACGGCCTCTTTTTACTGCCCGATGGCTCGGTGCTGGCCACCGCCCGCCGCCCCGGCGACTGGCTGGTGCGCTGGTGGCCCGGCCAACGCGCGGAGCCTCAATGGCTGTGGCAGGACGGTGAGCGCAGCTTCAACGGCCATGTCATCGCCAGCGCAGACGGGGCACGTTTGTTCACCACCGAAACGGATGCAGAAACCGGCGCCAGCTGGGTCGGCGTGCGCGACACCCGCACCCTGCAAAAAGCCGCCGAATGGCCCACCCACGGCATCGACGCGCACGAGCTGACCTGGGACATGCGCACCACCCACCACGGCGCGCCCACCCTCATCGTTGCCAACGGCGGCGTACCCACCGCACCCGAAACCGGCCGGGTCAAGCGTGACCTGCAAACGATGGATTCGTCCATCGTGCGGCTGGACGGCCACACCGGCCGCCTGCTGGGCCAATGGCGCCTGCAAGACCAGCGCCTGAGCCTGCGCCATCTGGCCTGGAGCCCCGATGCTCGGACCCTGGGCATCGCCCTGCAGGCCGAACACGACGACACCACCGCCAAAGACGCCGCCCCCGTGCTAGCCCTGTTCGACGGCACGGCCTTGCGCGTAGTGCCCACGCCCGAGCGCATTGCACAAAGCATCCACGGCTACGGCGGCAGCATGGCCGCCACACCTGCGGGTTGGGCCGTCAGCTGCCCGCGCGCCAATGGCATTGCCACGTACACGCCACAGGGCGAATGGCGGGGGCTTGTGCCGCTGCCCGACGTCTGCCCGCTGGCCGTGCACGGCGGCGCGCTGTGGGCGGGCGGTTTGGGCGCCAGCCTGCAGAACGCGCAGGCCGCAGCGCCTGTGAGCCACACGCATGGCCGCAGCCTGCGAGGCGTGCGGCTGGACAACCACTGGGTGTTGGCAGCGCAAGAAATTTAGGTCAAAAGTGCCTCTAGCGCTTTATTGACAAGCGCCAAAAGCTATACAAAATATAGCAATCACCTCGCACACATCACCCTGATCGCTTGCGCACATAGCGCCCGGGCGCTTGCCCCCCATGGCGACTGCATGCGGTGCTGAAGGCGCTGGCCGCATGGCGCATACCGCACGGATAGCTGCGGATCGTTGATTTCAAAAATAATAGCTTCCAGCGCTTTACCAAAAAGCGCTAGCGGCCAATTTGACTCATTTTTGGGGCACCACGCTGCGTCGGCGAGGTGACGGCGGCGCACGGAGCGCGCCTGTCATCAACGCCCGGTGAACATGAAATACGCCAGCACACACACCGCCAGCGCCACGATCAGCCTGGCGATCCACGGCGTGATCAGCCACGCGCCCAGCACCATGGCGACGCGGCCCCACAGGTGGGGCGACTGCAGGGCGTGCGGGGCGTCGGCAGGCGGTGGCGCAACCCTGGCCTGCAGCGGGTAGCCGCAGGCGGGGCACGCGGGCGCGTGGGACGACACCTCTTTCGCGCATTCGGGACATCGCATGAGTGCCATGGTTACCGTCCCTCCTTGTGGGGCAGGCCAATGAGAATCTGCACGCGCCGGTTCAGCTGGCGCCCCTGGGGGTCATCACGCCCCTCCGGCGTGGTGTTGGGCGCCACCGGTTGGCGCTTGCCCAGCCCCTGCACGCTGGCCTGCCGTCCGGTCTGCGAGTGCAGCGCGCGGGCCACGGCTTCGGCACGGCGCAGCGACAGTGCATCGTTGTAAGCGTCGGTGCCCTTGCCGTCGGTGTGGCCCAGCACCGTGAGCGGGGCTGTGGCGTAGCTCTTGATGAGCTCGCCTGCTTTGTGCAGCGGCGCCGCCGCATCAGCGCGCAGCTCGGACTTGTCAAAGTCAAACAGCACGTCGGCCGGGAGGTCGATGGAGATGGCCTGGTCGGGCGTGGACCGGGCCTTGAGCTCCACCAGCAGCGCGCGCGTTTGCGCCAGCCGCGCCTTGGGCACCTCGGCTTCGCGCAGGATGGTCTGCGGGCCACCGCTGCGCTGCAGCGTGGTGTCGCGCGTGCTGCTGACCGAGCCACCTGCGGCACCCTGCGCGGACAACGCGGTCGACGGCGCGCCCGGTGCCGAGGTCAGCTGCGTGGGCACGGCCGCGAGTGACCGGCCGCTGCGCACCACCTCCAGCGCGTGCACCGGCCACGCTGCGGCAGACACCAAGAGCGCTGCCATCGCGGCCACCACCGCCCATCGCTGGCGCACCATCAGCCGCCCTGCAGTGGCAGGTCGATCACCAACCCCGGCGCCACGATGTTGTCGCCCTGGTTGCCGTCATTGAACACGAGCTTGAGCTTGCGGGCCGTCGGTGCCACGGCGCCCATGAAGACCAGTTGGCCGTCCAGCGTCTCGCCCTCGCGGATGGTGATGTCGCGGTTGTTGTCGGGCCTCTTGATGTGCAGGCGGGCGCCGCTTTCATCCTGCAGGTAGGTGTCGGCCAGGGCCAGCATGGTGGTGTCGGTGATGCGGTTGGCGAACGAGATGCTGACATCCAGCACCGTGGCGTCCGCGCCGATCTCCACGGCTTTCACGCGCACCGTGACGCCTGCAGCGGCCACGCCCTGAATGGACAGCGGCAACTTCACGGGCGCAGCGCCGGCCGGTGCCGGGGCGGCTGCCGCCGGGCCTGGCGCGGGGCTGGCCGCTGGCGGTGGGCTGGCAACGGGGGCGGGCGCTGCGGCAACCGGCTCGGGTGCTCGTTCTTTGCACGCGGTGAGCAAAACGGCGGTGGTCAGCATGGCAAGGGCGATACCTCGGTGCCAAGGCGCCCGGGCGGCAGGTGATGAGGTCATGGTGTCTGATGCTCCTGGTACAAGTTTTGGGGGGCACGAGCGTGCCGGGCGGGGGTGGCGCTCAGCGAATGCGAACGCTGTTGGTCTGGCCTGCGGCGCCCTGGCCCGGTGGTGCGTGGGGCGAGCAATCGCGCGTGCGCACGTCGTTCGCGTTGTGCCCCTGCACGATCAACGTGCGGCCTTCCAGGCGGGCGCCTGCAATGTCCACACTGTTGACAGATGCGCCGCCATCCGCAGCGCAGCCCGTGCCCGTCGCGGTGTTGCCTGACACCTCGATGCGGTTGCCAGCGCCCGCAGCGCGGGCCCGGGGCTGCGCAGGCTCTACGCGCGGTGGCTGGGCGTTCGGGCGGCTAGGGTGGGGGGTGTCCGCCGCAGCGCCTCCTGCGGGGCCGACAGGCCCGATGGCCCCGGTCGGGCCCACGGGCCCCACCGGTCCAATCGGCCCCGCCGCCTGCGCTGCGGCACTGGCAAGAAGCAGTGCAAACAGCACGGCGCCGCGGCGGCGGAGCATGCGCCGTATCGGCCCCGTCGGGCCCATGATTGAAAAGATCAACATCGTCGCACCCCCATGGTTTGGCGGCAGTCCATCAGGGCGGGGCCTTGCCGGGCATGCCGGGCAAGGTGCTGCCGGGCGCGGCGGCAGGCGCGGAACCACCGGGTGAATCCGCCGGTGCAGCGCGTGGCACTGCCGACATTCCGGGCAACCCCGATCCCGGCCGGACGGGGCCTGTTGCGGCGGGCCTTGCGTCCCCACCCTGGCCCGTGCCATCGGCGGCGGCCTGGCGATGAATGCGGGCTTCCAGCTCGGAGGCAAAACGCTCGGCCAGCGCCACCTCTTCCACCGCCATTTCAGCGCCCAGCTCGTTGATGACCGACAGCACGTTGCGCTGCGTGGCGGCATCGGGCTGCGCCATGCGCTCCACCAGGCGTGCATAGCCCAGCGCCTTCACGTTGTCTTTGGGCACGCCCTGGCCTTTGCGATTCATCTCGGTCAGGCGCTGCATGGCGCGGGGGTCGCCGCGCACGGCAGCCAGCAGATACCAGCGGTAGGCCTGACCCATATCGCCCAGGCCGGAACGCGGGTTCTGGTACGCATCGCCCACAAACGAGAGCAGCTGCGGGTTCTGGGTGCTGAGCGCCTCGCGCTTCAAGCGCTCGAGCTCGTTGCGGTAAATCGGCCCCTGGCAGCCCAGCTCCGACACGCCACGCTCCAGCGCTTCGTTGCAGGACTCGATGAAGCGCGCGCCGGCAGTGGCCCCCGGGGCCGTGGGCTGCTGGGCTGGCGCCGCCGGAGCGGCTGGCGGCAGCTGCGCAAGGGCGGGAGCCTGCAAGGCGGCGCCCACGATCCAGCAGCCCAACCCGTAACGCATCCATGTGCCACGCATCATGAGCCAGCCTTTGCACCCACTGGCGTGGTGCCCGCTGCCGGGGCCGCACCCGCCGATGCCGGAGCCTGCGCCGTGTCCCAGGCCATGGGCACGCCGAAGAACAGGGGCTCAAAGCCCTGCCAGGTCATCACGTCCACCGCGCCCAGCGATGCATAGCGCTCTGCATACACCTTCTCCAGCGCCTGCCGGGTTTCCACGTCGTATTTCTGCGTGACCTGCACCGGCTCGCCGTATTTGCGCAGCGTGACCTGGATCAGCCCCAGCTTGAGCTCAGGCGACAGCCCGTTGTAGGCGGCACGCATGTTCTCCACCACCACCGGGTCGGGCGTGCCGTTGGGGATGCAGCGCCAGTACGGCGTGTTGGTGGCCTTGCCCACCAGTTCCAGCACGCTCAGATCCACCAGCGTGCGAATGGCCGAGTGGCGCCCCTGCAGGTACTTGCCTTCGAGCTTGAAGCCAAAGGCGTCGCCATAAAAGCCAATGCTGGCGTTGTCTTCGGAGCTGAAGTTGAGCACCTTGACCACGTTGGACGCCTGCACCTGCGGCACCATTTGCTGGGTGGAGAAGCTCACCAGATTCAAATCCAGCGCCAGGGCCGAATAGATGGCCGTGCGCTTGATGTCGCCACCCAGCGTGGTCTTGCCATCGCCCTTGCCAAACTCGATGCCCGCCGAATTCACACGCCCCGCACCTGCAATGGCGCGGTCAAATTCCGTGAGTGCGCCGGTGATCAGAAAGTCGGGCATGGTCACGCCAAACTTGGCGCCCAATTGCGCCTGCGACACCAGGTAGTCCGGGTGGTAAGGCACATAGACCACACGCGCCCCGATGCGGTTGACCGCCGTGCGCACCATCTCTGTGATGTCGCCGGGAATCTCGGCGCCCACCAGCGGGCTCGATAGGTTGGTGGCATCCAGGATGCTGCGCGTCTGCATGTAGATGACAGGGTCGCCTTCCTTGTAGATGTCCAGCATGCGCCCGAAGCGGCCCAGCGCGAGGGAATAGGGGCTCAGGTTGGTGACAGGCAGGAGCTTGTCGGCTTCGCGCTCCTGCAGCAGTGTGTTGGCGTCCTTGAGCGCGTTCTCGGTGGATGCACAGCCAGCCAGGGCGGCCGCCAGGGCCAGCACTCCCCATCGCATGGTTTTCTTCATCATCATGATTCTTTGTTGTCGGGTGAAATCAAAGGCCCCGCTCTCTCGAGGCCGCCGTTACCGAAAGCCGTGGGCGGTCAGCGCCCCGAGTTAAGGACCGTGATGTTCTCCACCCCCTTGCCTTCGACGTACAGCGTCACGTTGCCGTTCACGTTGCCCTGGATCACCGGGCTGGCGATGCGCAAGGTGCCGTCCGGGGCGCGCTGCACATCCGAGTACGAGGAGCGGATCACGATGTTTTTCTGCCCCTCGGGCAGCTTGAGCGTGCCGTCGGGCTGCACCAGCGCGCTCTGGTCCACCAGCGTGTTCTGCGAAATGGCGCGGTTCACACGCGCCTTGGCGCTCACCGACGGGTACACGCCGTCGTTGAGCCGCACGCCGCTGCTGGCCATGTCCTTGTAGGCGCCCAGTTGCTCGCCGTAGTTCACCATTTGCGCCTGCGCGCCCGCACCCAGCAGCGCCAGCGCACCGGCCCCCCAGCACAGGCTCAGGGCGCGCCATGCGCGCCGGGGCGAGGTCATGTTCCGAGTTTTCATCATCACTCCTTGGTCCACTTCAAATCCAGCATGCAGAGCCCGTCCAGGCACCGACCTGGTCTACATGTTCAAAATATTGAAAGCCGGCAGCACCGTGACCGACTGGTTCACCACGCCCATGGAAGGCAGGGTGTAGGTGTAGCCCGGGTTGGCGGCAAACGGCGTGTTGCCCGCCACGCCCACCGCGCCGGTGATAGCACCGCCCACGTTGCGCACGCTGCCCGAGGTCATGCCCGCAGCAGCGGCCGTCATGTTTCCGACGATGGTCACGGCGCCGGTGATGACGCCCTGGTTGATGACCGAGTTGGACACGCCGCCCACGGCCGCATTGCCCTGGTTGCCCGCAATCACCACCGTGCCCGCCATCACGCCATGGTTCACCAGCGAGTTGACGGTGCCTCCCATCGTGGTGCTGCCCCGGTTGCCCGCGATGATCACGCGGCCCGACAGCTGGCCCCGGTTGTCCACGCTGTTGACCGTGCCACCCCCGGTGGCGTTGCCCTGGTTGCCAGTGACGACGATCTGCGCCCCGCTGATGCTGCCGCTGTTGTGCAAGCCGTTGACCAGGCCGCCCCCGCTGGCGCGGCCGGTGTTGCCGGCGATCAGCACCTGGCTGCCCTTGATGGAGCCCGAGCCGGTGACACTGTTGACCTTGCTGCTGCCGCCCTGCGCGCTGGCCTGGTTGCCCAGGATGGTGATGCTGGAGCCCGTGATGCTGCCATCGCCGCGCACGCTGTTGGCCAGGCCGCCATTGGCCGACCCTCCGTTGCCGAGGATGGTGATCTGGCTGCCCGTGACGCGGCCACTGCCCACCACGCTGTTGATGGCCCCGCCGTCGCGCGCCGAGCCCTGGTTGCCCAGGATGGTGATGCTGCCGCCCTGCAACGTGCCCGCCACGTCCACGCTGTTGGCGGTGCCCTGCTGCGCGGAGCCCTGGTTGGCCGTCACCGTGACGTTGGAGCCGGCAATGCGCCCACGGCTCTGCGCGCGCACGCTGTTGGCCAGCCCATCGCGGCTGGCCGCCCGCGCACTGCCCTGGTTGGCCACCACCTGCACCGCGCTGCCCTGCAGCGTGCCATCGGCCTGCACGCTGTTGGCCAGCGCCGTGCTGCCCTGCTCGGCCTGCGTGGACACGGCCGTGTTGGCCGCCACCAGCGCCTGCACGCCCTGCACCCGCCCGCCCGCGCCTTGCGAGACGCTGTTGGCCGCCGCCAAACCCTCGGTGGCCTGCACACGCCCGGCCTGGTTGCCCAGCAGCTGCACGCTGGCGGCCCGCATCTCGCCCAGCACCTGCACCGCGTTGGCATTGGCCTGGCCAACGCCCTTGCCAAATGCGGCAAAGCCGGCCACGGTGCCTTCGCGGCCCTCGCTGCGCACATCGGACGCGGTGTTGCCGGCCAAGGTGACGGTGCTGCCTTGCACGCGGCCCTGTGCGTTGACAGACAGCGCATTGGCATTGATGCGACCGCCATCGGCAGTCAACTGGCGCGCGGTGTTGCCCACCACCAGCAGGCTGCTTTGCGACAGCGCCGTGGCGCCGGAACCATCCATGTACAGGCCGTTGGCCGCCAGCACGCCGTTAGACTTGCTGCCCACGCCCAGCGCCTGCGCGCCGCTGCCCATCGCGCGCAGGTCCTGGCCGGTGTTGCCCACGATGGTCACCGGGCTGCCTTGTACGGTGGCGCTGCGGTAGGCTGCCAGCGCATTGACCAGCGCCGTGCCCCCAGTGGCGTGCACCCCGCGCACGGTGTTGCCAGCAATGAGCCAGGGCGACGAGGCATCCACGCGCACGCCGTCGTGCAGCACCAGGGCGTTGGCCGCCGCGCGCGCGCGGCTGTCGCGGCTGGCCAGCCCGCCAGCGCCCGACACTGAATCGGCCGTGGTGCTCATGTCGCTGGCGGTGTTGCCGCTCAGCACCCCATCGGCCGACAGCCGCGACGGCGCGCCCGAGCCGTTTTCAACAGCAATGCTGTTGGCCTGCAGCGCGCCGCCCCGGGCCGACAGGCGCGAGGCCGTGTTGCCGGCCAGAGTCAGCGTGGCGGCATCGAGTTGCGAGCCCGTGATCGACAGTGTGTTGGCCAGCGCCGCCGACTGTTGGCTGGCCGAGAACAGCAATCCGCCGCCCGCCTGCGCGGCATAGCCCGTGGACTGCACGTTGTCGGCGCGGTTGCCAGCCAGCGTAACGGCCGTGTTCTGCACGCGCCCTTCGGTCACCATCAAGCTATTGGCTGCGGCCAGCCCGCCAGCGCCGGTCACCGACGCGCCCCGGTTGCCCGTGGCGGTGATGGCCGCGCGCTCCAGCGTGGACTGGTGGTCGGCCACCACGGTGTTGGCCAGGGCGCGGCCATTGCGCTCCAGCGCGCCCACCGCGCCACCCCCAATGCTGCCGCTGCCGCCAGTCGTGCGCACCTTGTCGGCCGTGTTGCCCGCCAGCAGCACGCTGCCGCCGCGCACGGTGGCGTTGTCCAGCCACAGGCTGTTGCCCGCAGCGCCGCCGCCGGTCGCCACCACATCGCGGGCGTCGTTGGCCGCCAGCTGGTGCACCGGCCCCTCGGCCAGTTCGCCACGGGTGACGGAGATGGTGTTGGCCAGGGCGGAGGCGGACACCTTCACATCGGCCAGCGCTCCGCCAAGAATCGAGCCCTCGCCGCCCCAAGCCTGCACGTTGCGGGCGGTGTTGCCGGTCACCCCCGCCTGGTAGCCGGCGGAGCCCGCGAGTTGGTGTTCGGTAAAGCTGATGCTGTTGGCCAGCGCGCTACCGCCTGTGGCGATGATCTGGTTGGCCTCGTTGCGGGCCACCACCAGCTGGGCGCCCTTGAGTTGGCTGGACGCCAGCGTGACCGCGTTGGCAGCCGCCACGCCGGTCAGGTTCACCTGCGCGATGGTGCCGCGCCCCACCCCGCCGCTGCCGCCCCCGGCGCGCACGTCCTGCGCGCGGTTGCCCGTCTGAAGGATGCGGGTGTCCACCAGCGTGGACCGCGCGGCGGTGAGCGCATTGGCCAGCGCCGATCCGCCGATGGACGTGACGCGCCGCGCGTCGTTGCCCACCAGCGCCAGATCGGAGTTGCGCACATCGGTGGCATCGAGCAGCACGCTGTTGGCCGTGGCGCGGCCCGGCATCTGCAGCGAACCGGTGCCCAGCAGCACCTCGGATTTGGCGCCAAACGCCGCGATGTTGGCCGCGCGATTGCCCTGCACCAGCAGGCGGCTGGCGGTGAGCTGCTTGGTGCCTTCCGCGCTGGCTGCCAGCACCATGTTGGCGGTGGCAGCGCCGCCCAGCGCGTGGATGAAGCCGTTGACCTGGTTGCCCAGCACGTGAACCTGCGACTGGCGCACGTCCATGGCTGCGAGGCCAATACCGTTGGCCTGCGCGGTGCCGGCCAGATCCACCCGCATGCCGGCATTGGCCAGGGCCGAGCCTTTGCCGCCGGTGGACACCACGGGCCCGGAGGATTTGTTGCCCAGCACCTGCAACTGGCTGTTGCCATCCACCTGCGTGCCGGCGCTGTTCTTGTGCCACCCCAGCCCGCCGAGCATGGACTCCTGCGCGCCCGCACGCATCGGCGCCAAGGCTACAGAAATACCAAACAGCCATAGCGCGGCCGCTTCATGCGGTTGCGTTTTGCGCGTTGTGTGCACTCACAGCTCCCAGTTTTCGACGAACAGACTTTGGATGGAAAGGCCTGCCGCATCGGCCCCACAGGGGCCGGGCGGCAAGGCGGCCCGCCAGGGCCAAAGGGCTTAGAGCAGCCAACAAAACTCAGCGCAGCGGCCCTGGCTAGGCGTTCCGTCGCAGGCAGTACAAGCGGTACGACCAGACGGAACAACGACGCCAGGTGAGTTTTGTTGGCCGCTCTTAGTTGATGTTGATGCTGTTGACGTTGGCCGTGCCGCCGATGGCCTTGATGTCGGTGGCTTCGTTGCCGCTCACGGTGATCTCCGAGTTGCGGATCTTGGAGCCCGTGATGTTGATGCTGTTGACGTTGGCCACGCCTTCCATGGACACCTCGGCCACCTTGATGCCCGCCTTGCCGCCACCGGCGATCACGTTGGTGGCTTTGTTGCCGGTGACGGAGATCTTGCTGTTGGTCACCTCAGAGCCTGCCGACCCTTTGCCCGAGATTAGTCCAGGGATCGCCACGTTGCCGCTCTGGGCAAAAGCCGCACCGCAGGTGAAGGCCAGCGTGGCAAGGGTGGTAATGGCAAGTTTGCGCATATCAATAATCCTTCCAGGGGTTAAAAATTAATCGATGAGCAGCCTCTTGCGGCCTGCGAACGAATTGTTGATGGAGGCATCCACCCATCCGGTAAAGAAATGTAGATCTCTGTTCGGAGAGACTTTCATCCGGTTATCCACAACGCCACATTCACGGAGATCCACGCGGAAGCCGAAAAAATAAGGCATGTAGGACAAGCATTTACAAGAAATTCTGAGAAATTCCCACAGCCAGGCCGCGTTACCAGGAGTCCAGAACCACGCTAAAAATCCAACACGTTCTTACACTTCAAATCAACAGGAAACCAGTAATAACATTCTGAAATCTATACCTCGCTGAAAATAGACAAATCCCATTCACTCAATTGTCATAAATATGAAATTAATTATCTTTCGTGGCTTTTTGTATATGGGCATGGCGGGTGCCTTGCTGGGGTGCAACCCCTCATCCACCCCAGACCCCTTGGGCGCCATCCGCTATCCGACCGATGCGCAGATTGCGTCGGCCCTGGAAGCGCAGTTCGCCAGCGACCGCCACAGCGCTGCGGCGCGCGACCTGATCCGCACACTGGGGGGTGACAAGGGCAAGCTGCGCTACCAGATCCACCAGGTGATCTATCGGCAAGGCGCCTACGAGGCGCGCTACGACGCCGTGCTGGTGATGGGGCAGCCGGGCGTACAAAGCCTCCAGGCCCTGTACGCCAGCATGATTCCCGAGGCCGAGCGCACCAAGCTCCCGCACGCCAGCCTGGAGGCCTATGAGGACTGGCTGAAGCAGCAGGCCGCATCCCTCCCAAAAACCTCGGCACCGCAGGCGCAGGCGCTGGTGAACACCCTGGACCTGCTCGGCAAGTGCTACCGCGACAAGGAGGCCGGTGCCGAAGTCACGGTCATGCAGGGGCTGGGGGCGCTGATCTCGCCCGAACGCAAAGGCTTGGTTGCCGAAAAGTTGGCGCTGCCGGACACCACGGCGCAATGCCTGCCAGCTTAAGAACTTCCGGCTACGCGCTGAGCGGTCGCAGCATCGACAGGATGTGCTGCGCCGCTTCGGCCGCGCTGCTGTTCGCCGTGTCCACCACAAGCCACTCCTGCTCCCAGCCCGAGTAGTCGTGCTGCAGCACGGCCTGCCAGGTGGGTGCCACCAGGCCGGGGACGTCAGTGGCCCGTGTTTCCACGCGCCGCTGGTGTTCAGCGACGTCCGAGCAGATCAGTTCCACCTCCAGCACGGGTACTTGGGCCTCGCGGGCCACGGCACGCCAGGCATCGCGCGTCACCGGCAGCGGGTTGACGCAGTCCGCGAGCACCGGCATGCCCAGCGCAAGCTGGGTGCGCGCCAACGCATAGGCCACCCGGTAGCCCGCCGCGCCCACCTCTCCTGCGAACAGCACGCCCGAATCCCGCAGCGTCTGCTCGATGGTGTCGATGCGCATGTACACCGCAGGCCAGCGCGCCAACAATGCGCGGGCGACCGTGCTCTTGCCCACGCCGGGCAGCCCGCCCAGCACCACAAGGATCGGGGCGGGAGCAAGGGTGGGAGCAGGGGCAATGGCTGCGCTCAATCCACCACCGTCAACTTGGCCACGCTGAGCGCCAGCCACTTGGTGCCGTGGCGCGGGAAGTTGACCTGCGCACGCGCGTCGTCGCCCGTGCCCTCGATGGCCAGCACCTTGCCTTCGCCGAACTTGGTGTGGAACACGTTGATGCCTGCGCGCAGGCCGTGGGACGGCGCGGTCTTCTGCACCGGGACGGGTGGGCTGGCAAAGGTCTCGGATTTAAAGCCAAATTGACCTCTAGCGCTTGATGGATATACGCCACCAGCTCCTGAATTAGGAGCATACGATCCAAACCCTTGCTGCTTGGGCGTAATCCACTTGAGCGCGGCCTCAGGCAGCTCGTCAAAAAAGCGGCTCTTGATGTTGTAGCGCGTCTGCCCATGCAGCATGCGCGTCTGCGAATGGCTCAGGTACAGGCGCTTGCGGGCACGGGTGATAGCCACGTACATCAGGCGGCGTTCTTCCTCCAGGCCGTCGCGGTCGCTGGCGGAGTTCTCGTGCGGGAACAGGCCCTCTTCCATGCCACCGATGAACACGCCGTCAAACTCCAGGCCCTTGCTGGCGTGCACGGTCATCAGTTGCACCGCGTCTTGCCCGGCCTGGGCCTGGTTGTCGCCCGCTTCGAGCGCGGCGTGGGTCAGGAAGGCGGCCAGGGGCGAGAGGGTTTCGCCGGTGTCGGCGTCCACGATGCCCGGCACGGCGGGCTTCAGGGGTTCGTCCAGCACCGGTGCGTTGGGGTCCAGCCCCTGGCTGACAGCGCTTTGCGTGAGCGGCGTGCCATGCTCGTCCAGTGGCAGGGCCACGGCGTCGCGGCCAAATCCTTCCTGCGTGACAAAACTCTCGGCAGCGTTGACCAGTTCCTGCAAGTTCTCGATGCGGTCGGCACCTTCCTTCTCCGTGCGGAAGTGCTCCACCAAGCCCGTGGATTCGAGCATCTGCTCGATGATGCCGCGCAGGTTCAGGCCTTGGGTCTGCTCGCGCAGCACATCGACCATGGCGACGAACGCGCCCAGGTTGGCGCCCGCCTTGCCGGGCACGGCGCTCACCGCGTCGTGCAGCGAGCAACCTGCGGCGCGGGCCGCGTCCTGCAGCACTTCGATGCTGCGCGCGCCAATGCCACGCGGCGGAAAGTTGACGACGCGCGTGAAGCTGGTGTCATCGTGTGGGTTCTCCAGCAGGCGCAGGTAGGCCAGCGCATGCTTGATTTCGGCGCGCTCGAAGAAGCGCAGACCGCCGTACACGCGGTAGGGCACGCTGGCATTGAACAGTGCCGATTCGATCACCCGGCTTTGCGCATTGCTGCGGTATAGCACGGCGATTTCCTTGCGCTCAAAGCCGTCGTTGCGCACGAGTTGCTTGATCTCATCGACCATCCACTGCGCCTCCGCCAGGTCGGAGCTGGCTTCGTACACGCGCACGGGCTCGCCCGCACCCTGTGTGGTGCGCAGGTTCTTGCCCAGGCGGCGGCTGTTGTGGCTGATGAGGGCGTTGGCCGAATCAAGAATGTTGCTGTAGCTGCGGTAGTTCTGCTCCAGCTTGATCTGGCGCTGCACATCAAACTCGCGCACAAAGTCGGTCATGTTGCCCACGCGCGCACCGCGAAAGGCGTAGATGCTCTGGTCGTCGTCGCCCACGGCAATCACGCTGCCGCGCGCTTCAAAGCGCCCGCCCACCTCGTTGCCCGCCAGCTGCTTGAGCCAGGCGTACTGCAGCTTGTTCGTGTCCTGAAACTCGTCCACCAGGATGTGCTGAAACCGGCGCTGGTAGTGCTCGCGGATCGGGTCGTTGTCGCGCAGCAGCTCGTAGCTGCGCAGCATCAGCTCGCCAAAGTCCACCACGCCTTCGCGCTGGCATTGCTCTTCGTACAGCTGGTAGATCTCGACCTTCTTGCGCGAGTCGCTGTCGTGCGCCTCCACGTTGGCGGGGCGCAGGCCTTCTTCCTTGCAATTGGCAATGAAATACGCCAGCTGTTTGGGCGGAAAACGCTCGTCGTCCACGTTGTGCTGCTTGCACAGGCGCTTGATGGCCGAGAGCTGGTCTTGCGTGTCCAGAATTTGAAAGGACTGCGACAGGCCCGCCGCCTTGTGGTGCGCGCGCAAAAGGCGATTGCACAGGCCGTGGAAGGTGCCGATCCACATGCCACGCACGTTCACTGGCAGCATGGCGGACAAACGCGCCACCATCTCCTTGGCGGCCTTGTTCGTGAAAGTGACAGCCAGAATGCCACCGGGCGTGGCATAGCCGTTTTGCAGCAGCCAGGCAATGCGGGTGGTGAGCACACGCGTCTTGCCCGAGCCTGCGCCCGCCAGTATCAGTGCGTGGCCTGCGGGCAGCGTGACGGCCGCCAGTTGCTCGTCGTTCAGATTGGCCAGGAGGGGCGATGCAGCCGAGGCCGCAGCAGCGTGTGGGGGCACCAAGGCTTCGGGTGCACCCGGGAACGGGTCTTGTGGGAACATGCGGCCATTGTAGAAAGCGCCCCGGCACCCTCCCCCACCCGACCATGAAAAACATTGCCCGCACCCTGGCCAGCGTCCTGGTCCTCACTTACACAGCCTCAGCGCTGGCCCAGGCCAGCTGCAGCAGTGACGGCATCCCACAGCCCGTGGCCATTTTCGAGCGCTTCATCAGTGCCGACTGCGAAGTCTGCTGGAGCGATGCGACCACCCCCGCGCCCTCTGCCACGGCGGGCGTGGCGGTGCTGGACTGGATCGTGCCGGGCAAGGCAGGTGACGAAGCGCCCTTGTCGGCCGCCGCCACCAACGACGCCCTGGCCCGCCTGCAGGCCCTGGGCCGCAAGCCCCCTGCCGCCACCGATGTGCACACTGCCGCCATCGAGGCCGCCACGCCCGCCCGCCTGCGCGTGGCCCACGGCATGCCGTTCAACGACTACCTGGGCGCGGCCATCGCGTTCACGCCCCTGCAGCGCGCTGCGCAGCGCAACGTCGCAACGCCCGGAGCCATGGACTTTTACCTGCTGCTTGTCGAATCCGTGCCTGCAGGCACCGAAGGCACGAAAGTGGCACGAAGTATGGTTCGAAACATGCTCCACGGCACGTGGGAAAAGCGCGACAAGCTATCAAAAAAAGAGCTAGTGAAATGGATGGAAACCCGGTCCATGCGCATCCCGGAAGGCGCACAGGCCGAGCGGCTGCGCATGGTGGGCTGGGTGCAGGACGCCCAGGGCAGCGTCCTGGCGGCTGCGCAGTCCACCTGCCGATGACATCGGTGATAACGGTCATACCCGCACGGTTATAGGGTCTGCCAGGCAGGCGGGTAGAATCAATCACCGGGCCCAAGTTTCTTGACGCCCGGTTTTTTGTGCCCGCGCAATCTGCGGGGTTCGGAGCTGGCCACCACGCCAGTGCCCACAAAGCCGGTCCCAAGCCAAGCGCCCACGCCCGCGAAATCCTTCGCAGGCGACCTTTTCAAAGGAGCTTGGAATCTCATGGAAATCTTCGATTACGACAACGTTTTGCTGCTGCCCCGCAAATGCCGCGTGGAAAGCCGCTCGGAATGCGACGCCAGTGTGGAGTTGGGCGGCCGCTCGTTCCGCATCCCCGTGGTACCCGCCAACATGAAAACGGTGGTGGACGAAAAGATCTGTACCTGGATGGCCCAGAACGGCTACTTCTATGTCATGCACCGGTTTGACCTGGACAACATTCAGTTCGTCAAGGACATGCACGCCAAGGGCTGCTACGCCTCGATCTCACTGGGCGTCAAACGACCCGACTACGACACCGTGGACCAGTTGGTGGCCCTGGGCCTCACGCCCGAATACATCACCATCGACATCGCCCATGGGCATGCCGACAGCGTGAAGAACATGATTGGCTACCTCAAGCAGCACCTGCCCAAGGCGTTTGTGATTGCTGGCAATGTGGCCACGCCTGAAGCCATCATCGACCTGGAAAACTGGGGCGCCGACGCGACCAAGGTAGGCGTGGGCCCGGGCAAGGTGTGCATCACCAAACTCAAGACCGGCTTTGGCACGGGCGGCTGGCAGCTATCTGCCCTCAAGTGGTGTGCCCGCGTGGCCACCAAACCCATCATTGCCGACGGCGGCATCCGCAGCCATGGCGACATCGCCAAGAGCATCCGTTTTGGCGCCAGCATGGTGATGATCGGCTCGCTGTTCGCAGGCCATGAAGAGTCCCCCGGCAAGACGGTGGAGGTGGACGGCGCTCTGTTCAAGGAGTACTACGGCTCAGCCAGCGACTTCAACAAGGGCGAGTACAAGCACGTGGAAGGCAAGCGCATCCTGGAGCCCATCAAGGGCAAGCTGGCCGAGACGCTGATCG
Source organism: Acidovorax facilis (assembly GCF_050626955.1). NCBI lineage: Bacteria > Pseudomonadati > Pseudomonadota > Betaproteobacteria > Burkholderiales > Comamonadaceae > Acidovorax > Acidovorax facilis. The sequence continues at coordinate 611,509 of NZ_CP192460.1, read as the reverse complement.
AGATGGAGCAGGATGTGCAAAGCTCCATCAGCTACGCTGGCGGCACCAAGCTGATGGACGTGCGCAAGGTCAACTATGTGATCCTGGGCGGCGACAACGCGGGTGAGCACCTGCTGATGTAAACCAGCAACCGGGCCGAGATCAACGCGAGGTCAGGCCCGCAGCAGGTTCTGCGCCATGTGGTGCAGGTCGTGCCCCGGCTGGGCCAGGGCATCGACGATGCTGAAGTGGTGCAGTCCGGGTAATGCCACGCTACGGGGCACGAAGTGGCTGCCCCAGGCGTTCTGCATCAACTGGTTCTGCCGTAGGAACTCGGGGCTTTCATCCGCCCCCACGGCGCAATAGAGCGTACCGATGGCGGGCTCCAGCAGGCGCGCCGGGCTGCACTGCAGCACTTGCTGCTCCGTGAGGTTCAGCACCGTCTGGTACATGGGGGTGTGCATAATGGGCTCCAGATCGTGGACCCCGGAGATCGACAGCGCATTGCGCACCAGCCCATCCGGCAGACCGTCGCCGATCAGCGGCCACACACTGGTGAGCAGCAGGGCCGCCAGTTGGCCTCCCGCCGAATGCCCTGCCACGGTAATCCGCTTCGGGTCGCCCCCATGGGCGGCAACGTGGTGCCACACCCAACCCAGTGCTTTCTCCATTTGCCGCACGATGTGCGGAATGGTCACCGGCGCCTCGGGGGTGCCTGGGCACAACGCGTAGTTCACCACCACCACACAAAAACCGGCCTGGGTAAAAGGCGGCGCAATGAACGAGTGATCGGATTTGTCGAGCGACCGCCAGTAGCCGCCATGGATGAACACCAGAACAGGCACCGTCCCGCCCGTGGTACGTGCAGACGGAAACACGTCCAGGGTTTCCCCTGCACCGCTGCCATAGGCCACATCCAGCACACAAGGGACGTTGGCCCGCACCTGCGCAGAATCCCGTGCCCAGCGCTGCAGGTAGTCCATGTGGTCGGGCACCAGAGCACGGTTGTTGTACATGCGCTCCAGCCAGGCGGGGTCATGCAGGGGCAAGGTCATGGGTAGGGTCTCCTGAGGCTGTGCGGCATCATCATTCCAATCTAGCCATGCTGCAAGCTCCGTGACAGGGTGATGCACCAAAAAGGCACATGATGCACACAGAGACAACGATCCCGGATGAATGACGCCATGACCACTACCCCGCTTCGCATTGCAGTCCTGGGCATTGGCATGATGGGCCGCCCCATCGCACGCCGCCTCAAGGAAGCCGGCCATCAGGTCCAGGTGTGGAACCGTACCCGAGCCAAGGCGGAGCCCCTGACAGCGTTTGGCATCACCGTCCACGCCTCGCCCAACGAAGCGGTCCAGAACGCCGATATGGTGATCAGCCTGCTGGAAAACGGCCCTGTCGTAGGACACGTCCTGTTCGAGTCCGGAACGGCCAAGGCGATGCGCAAAGGCGCCCTCTTCATCGACATGGCCTCCATCCAGCCCCGCGAAGCACGGGACCACGCCGCCCGCCTGGGCGAGATGGGCCTGGCCCACCTGGATGCACCTGTATCAGGTGGGACGGTGGGAGCAGAAAACGGCACGCTCGCCATCCTGGTGGGCGGGCGCCCTGAAGACTTTGCGCAGGCCCAGCCCGTGTTCGCCGCCTGCGGCCGCGCCACCCATGTGGGCCCGCACGGCGCGGGCCAGCTCACCAAGTTGGCCAACCAGATGATCGTGGGCATCACCATCGGCGCGGTGGCCGAGGCATTGCTGTTTGCAGCCAAGGGCGGCGCAGACATGGCCAAGGTGCGCGAAGCCATTCAGGGAGGTTTTGCAGACAGCCGCATCCTGCAACTGCATGGCCAGCGCATGGTGGAGCGTGACTTTGCCCCACGCGGCCGCATGGCAGTGCAGCTCAAGGACATGCGCAACGCCCTGGCGACGGCCGGCGAGATCGGCTTCGACGCGCCCATCACAGCCCTGTTCGAGACCCTCTATGCCGAAGGCGTAGATCATGGCTTGGGTGAACTGGACCACAGTGGCCTGTTTGTCGAACTCGCCAGCCGCAATGCCATGCAATAATTTTCTGGGTTGCTTGCCAAGCCACAAAAAACTAGTGCATAATTCGAGGCTCTGCAGCAATGCAGACAGATTTATAAAAAGTTTGGGTTCTTAGCTCAGTTGGTAGAGCAGCGGACTCTTAATCCGTAGGTCGAGTGTTCGAGTCACTCAGGACCCACCAAACAAAAGCCGCAAGGCGCACAAAGCCGGTGCTACTTCAATGTAGCGTCGGCTTTTTTGTTTTTCTGGCTACGACAGAGGCGCGACACGCCCCTTCCTCGGCTGGCTCCGCTCTCAGCAGCATCTTCAGGTTACAAAATAACCTCATCTTGCTCGCACATATGCGCTGTGCACCATAGGCTATCCAGAAGAACCCGTTCCTGTTGGTAATGCAACACGAGGATTTTTATGACTCCAATGCTCCTGAGGCGGACAGCACTTCTCACAGGACTGAGCCTGCTCGCGCCCGCCACGCTGTCACGCGCGCAAGGGCAGGAGCGAGCAGTGGCGGGTTTGGCGCGCGGCGGTCAATGGCCTGCCTGGGATACCTTCAAGGCCCAATTCACCAGCGAGGAAGGCCGGGTGATCTCGGACGACGGGGAGGGAGGGCGCACCTACTCGGAAGGCCAAGCTTACGGACTTTTCTTTGCCCTGGTCGCCAATGACCGCAAGGGTTTCGACACCCTCCTGCGCTGGACCGAGAACAACCTGAGCGGCGGAGACCTGGGCGCACGCCTGCCCGCGTGGCTGTGGGGCCGTCGGCCGGACGGAACCTGGGGCGTTATTGACAACAATGCGGCCTCCGACGCTGACATCTGGATTGCCTATGTCTTGGGCGAGGCGGCACGCCTGTGGGACGCCCCGCAATATCGCGCCTTGGGGGCTCGTCTGGCCGCCCGCATCATTGCAGAGGAGACCGCAGACCTCCCTGGCCTGGGGACGAGCCTGCTCCCTGCGCCAAGCGGCTTTGTGGAGGCCGAAGGCCGATGGAAACTCAACCCAAGCTATATGCCGTTGCAGGTCATGCAACGGCTGGCCACGCTCTACCCCCTCCCTGCCTGGAGGCAGCTCATTCAAAGTTCTGAAAAAATCATCGTGGGAGCCTCCCCCAAAGGCTACGCCCCTGATTGGACCTTGTACGACGCACGGCAAGGCTTTCTCATTGACGACAAAGGCAAGGAAAAAGGCCAGGGCGCCTACAACGCGATTCGCGTCTACCTGTGGGCAGGCATGCTGCACCCTGCCGCACCTGGCCGCAAGCCCTTGCTTTCTGCATTGGCCCCCATGGCGAGATACGTGCGCGAACAGGGGTACCCACCTGAATCGATTGATGTACTGACAGGACAGGGCTCAGGCCCCGGTCCGGCAGGCTTTACGGCAGCGATGCTGCCCTTTTTGCAGGCGCAAGGCGATAGTGCTGCATTGAAAGCGCAGCTCAGCCGTCTCGTCGCGAATCCCGTGCGATCCACGGCGTACTATGAACAGACTCTGGCCCTGTTCGGACTGGGCTGGATGGAGGGGAGGTACCGGTTTTCATCCGGGGGTCAACTCCTGCCGCAGAGAACCAAGCCCTGACAGCGGCTCTTGCCGCAACGGCCGTCATCGGTCCTGTCCGAGCCCCCCCCTGCCCCTGCCCGATGTTCTACCCGTTGCCCACCCGATGAATCCCAACGCCCACACACTTTGGCGCGCGCCCCAATGGACCCTCGCTGCCCTCCTCGCCGTACTGGGCATGCTGGGGCCTTTCTCGATTGACACCTACATACCTGCCTTCACAGGCATTGCCAGTGCCCTGGGCGCCACCCCGGTGGAGATGCAACAGACCCTTTCGGCCTATCTCTTTGGTTTTGCGTTCATGAACCTCTTCCATGGAGCACTCGCAGACAGCTTTGGCCGGCGACCGGTGGTCCTGTGCGGGATCGCCATGTTCACGCTGGCCTCGGCTGGATGCGCGCTGTCACAAAGCATCGGCCAGCTCATAGCGTTCAGGGCATTGCAGGGCTTGTCTACGGGCGCAGGCATTGTGGTGTCGCGTGCGGTCATCCGCGACATGTTTCCCCCAGCGCGCGCGCAGCAGGTGATGAGCCAAGTGACAATCTACTTTGGCATAGCCCCAGCCATCGCTCCCATCGTGGGCGGCTGGCTCTTTGTACATGCAGGCTGGCACAGCATCTTCTGGTTTCTGACCTGCGTGGGTGTGGTGCTCTGGGTCGCAAACTTCAGGCTCCTGCCCGAAACATTGCAGGCCGAGCATCGCCAGCCGTTCAATGTGCCCCATCTGATGCGGGGGTACTGGCAGCTGGGGTCAAGCCCTCGATTTGTGCTGCTGGCGCTCGCAAGCGGCGTTCCATTCAATGGGATGTTCCTGTACGTACTGGCAGCACCTGCCTTTCTGGGCGAACACCTTGCACTAGCCCCCACGCAGTTCTTCTGGTTCTTTCTACTGACCATTTCGGGCATCATGGGCGGCGCGTGGCTGAGCGGGCGTCTGGCCGGCAAGATCGCTCCAAAACGACAGATACGGCACGGCTTTGTGATCATGTTTACCGTAGCCGTCTTCAATCTGGGAGCTAATCTGCTCTTTCCCGTGCACGCGGCCTGGTCACTGCTGCCGATTGCGGTCTTTGCGTTTGGCTGGGCACTGATGGTGCCGGTAGTGACCCTGCTGGTGCTGGACCTTCACCCCGAGCGCCGCGGCATGGCCTCGTCCATGCAAGCGTTTGTCGGCTCTACTGCGAACGGCATTGTGGCGGGCATCCTGGTCCCTTTGGTAATGCACTCAACGGTCTTGCTGGCCTTCGCATCGCTGCTCATGATGTGCGTGGGCATGATGGCTTGGATCTATCTGCACCATCGCTGGCCCGATATTGGAAGGACTGCAACGCCAGGTTGAGCCCCTGGCGTTCGTGAATTGCCCTGCGCGCTAGCAACAATGAGACCTCACTCTACGCCCCGCCAAGTCAGTGCGCACCCGCGAGAGTGGGATTCCAGGCGCCCGAGTACAAAGCCCAGCCTAACTGGAAGCTTGGCAAGTTTGTCGATGTCGAAGCGTTCAAGGCGGTAGAGGCACAGGTAAAGGCACAGTAGTCACCCTGGCGAAGCCTCTGGAAAGCCGCTACGCCCGCCAGGCACTGGGGCCATCGATGCCTCGGAGCGCAACTTTCTAGCCAGGGCGCCAACCGGGTGGCTCTACGGCTACGCAGTTCACGCGGGCTGAGTTCTGAAGTACACCCCACGGCACCTGACGCCAAGCTTCCGTGCAACCCGGAAGGGGTCCTATGACAGTTGCCGCCGGTCCACCCCTTTTTCCTGGTAGTACCGGATTTTTTCGGCATACATGGCCTGGTCGGCACGATGGATGGCCGCTTCGACCATGTCGCCCGAACGGCACGAAGCGACGCCCATGGCCAGGCTGATCGGCTGACCCGGATAGAACTGGTTGTTCAAGTCCAACATGGAGAGAATGCGCTCCTGCAACGCAAAGGCGCTGCGCTCGTCCATGCCGGGCAGCAACACCGTGAATTCGTCTCCGCCAATGCGCGCGGCGCAGGCTGGCGGGTCCACCGCCTTGGCCAGTACTTCGCCCACCCTGCGCAGCATGGAATCGCCCGCAGCATGGCCCTGCTCATCGTTCACAACCTTGAGCCCGTTCAGATCAATCGCAATGATGGACAGAGGCCACGGCCCCTTGCGGGTGACACGATTGAGTTCTTCCGCATAGAAGGCCCGGTTGCGCAGCTGCGTCAGGACGTCATGCTTGCCAAGGTACTCCAGGTAGGCTTCGGCCTTTTTGCGCGCCGTGATGTCAACCAGCGACAGCAGCACCAGCCCCCAGTCCGCAAGATGGTCTGCCAACACAGAAAACTGCATGTGGATATGCACCGCATCCCCCGACAGCGCGTAGTTGACCACTTCGCGCTGCTGAAAGGTCTTGCCCTCCCACAGGTCCAGCAACTGGTCCGCGAAGGACTCATGCATCTCACCCCTAAACACCCGCCCGATGTTGTTCAGAAGCATCTCCTTGCTGGACGCACCGAACATGCGCAACGTCTGCTGGTTGACATCGATCACGCGAATCTCCTGCATGCAGCGCGTGACGAATTCAGGGTGCACCGTGATGAAGGTCTTGAAATCGTCAATGCCCTGCGCGCGAACACCGTCGAGCAGGCTTTTCACGGCACTGAAATCCTCGACCCACAACGAGACCGGGGAGTGCTCAAACAAATCCCGCGCATATTGTTCGCTGCGCCGAAGTTGGCTGGCACTCCGCACTTGGGCCGTGATGTCTTCCAGCGAAAGCAGAACGCGGCCCCAATCCGCTTCATACCCTGGAAGGATGCGTGCGCGAATCTGAACGTCAAGACGCCGGCCATCCAGCGCATAGTTGACAGTCTGGTTCGAAAACTCCAGCTGCCCGGACCACAGCGCCGCCAGCTCATGGAAGACCGCATCGTGCATGTCATCCCTGAAGACCTGGTCCAGATTCGCTTCAAGCACCTGTTGGTTCTCGGCCGCAAACAGCTCCAGCGTGCGGCGATTGACTTTCAACACCTTGAGGGCAGCGCTGCATTGCCGCACCCTTGCGGAGTCCTGAGCAAGGTGGGCACGAAGATCGGCAACCCCCGCAGCGCGCCAGCGATCAAAAAGTTGCTTCAGGGCGCTGTAGTCCTCCAGCCAGAGAGACACAGGCGCCAGTTCGAACATGTGTTCAAAGTCTGCCTCGGAAGATAACGAAGACGACACTGCAGATTCCTCCCTGGGCAATTATTGTCGAGCTACTCTGCGTATTCTTGGTCCAGGGTCCCCACGACAACAAAAAAGGCCAGCACCTTGCGGTACCGGCCTTTGCAACAGGGGTGGCGCTAGCGCCACAGACCTGTCAGCGATCAGCGCGCGGGGCGCGCAGGGCGCTTGCGGGCATCGTGTGCCACGAACGGCTTGCCGCCACCACCAGCTGGCTTGGCAAACGCTGGCTTGCGGGGAGCGAAATCACCACGCGGTGCACCTGCATCACCACGGGGCGCAAAGTTGCCACGGCCTGCGTCACCAAAACCAGGTTTGCGGCCATAGCCTTCACCATCACGACGCGGCGCAAAACTACGGTCACCACCACGGTCATCACGACCCGCAAAACCGCCAGCGCCTTCACCACGTGCAGGAGCACCACGGTTGTCACGGCCAGCGAAACCACCGCCAAAGCCACCACCGAAACCACCACGGTCATTGCCACCACGTGCAGGACCACCGAAGCGGCCACGCGACTGGTTGTCACGGTTGTCGTACGAACGGCCCGGGGCGCCACGGCCACCACCAAAATCGCCACCGCGAGGTGCCTGCGGCGCGCGCTGCGAGGGCTCCATGCCGGGAATCACTTCGGCCTTGAACTGCTGGCGGCTGTACGACTCAATGTCGTAGATCTTGCGGCGATCGCGGAACTCGGCAAACGTGATGGCCAGGCCATCGCGACCCGCACGGCCAGTACGGCCAATGCGGTGGGTGTAGTCCTCGGCCTTCATGGGCAGGCCGAAGTTGAACACATGGGTGATCGTGGGCACATCGATACCACGTGCTGCCACGTCGGTAGCCACCAGAATCTGCACCTGGCCAGCGCGCAATGCCATCAAACGGCGATTGCGCAAACCCTGGCTCAGGGCACCGTGCAATGCAACGGCCGAAAAGCCTTCTTGCTGCAGGTCGTTGGCCAGGCCATCGCACTCCACCTGGGTGCTGGCAAAAACGATGGCTTGGTTGATCGTGGTGTCACGCAGCCAGTGGTCCAGCAGCTTGCGCTTGTGCTGGGCGTTGTCGGCCCAGTACAGCATTTGCTTGATGTTGGCATGCTTCTCTTGCGGAGAGTCAATGGTGACCTTCTGCACAGACGAACCTCCGTCGTGCATCACGCGCATGGCCAACTGCTGGATGCGGGGCGCGAAGGTGGCGCTGAACATCATGGTCTGCTTGCGCTGGGCGGTCAGCTGGTTCAGTTCGGCCAGGTCGTCCGAGAAACCCAGGTCGAGCATGCGGTCGGCTTCGTCAACGACCAGGAACTGCACCTTGTCGAGCTTGATCTGCATCGAGCGCTGCAGGTCCAGCAAGCGGCCAGGGGTGGCCACCACCAGGTCGGCGTTTTGCAGCTTGGCGATCTGCAATTGGTAAGGCATGCCACCCACCACGTTAGCGACACGCAGGCCACGGCAGTGCTTGACCAGGTCGATGGCGTCGTGCGCGACTTGCTGCGCCAGTTCACGCGTAGGGCACAGAATCAGGGCACCAGGGGTGGCGGCCTTGAAATTGCGCGAGCTTGTGGGGTCCTTGCGCTTGGCGCGCTTGGGGGCAGGCTCACCACGGGCGGCAGCTTCAGCCACAGCGAGCTCGAAAGCAGCGCGTTCTTCGGCTTCAGCAGCAGCCTGCTGGTTGATCAGCGTGTGCAGCACGGGCAGCAGGAAGGCGGCAGTCTTGCCGCTGCCGGTCTGGCTGGAAACCATCAAGTCGATGAACTTGGTGGAGTCGTTGCCACCGCCCATTGCCAAGGGAATGGCCTTGAGCTGCACGCTGGTGGGCTGGGTGTAGCCCAGGTCAGCCACGGCTTGCACCAGTTCAGGGGCCAGGCCCAGTTCGATAAAGCCGTTGGGCTCAGCAGTCACGGCAACGTCGGCCTCGGCGACAGCTGCCACCACGGCGTCCAGAGGGGAAGACTGCACGGAAATGTCGGCAGCAAAGGAAGTGTCGGCAGGCGCGAATTCGCCCTGCACCAAAGAGGTGTCGGTCATGATTTTTCTCTCACGAAGACGATCGCAAGCGTAGCCTGCGAGTGGCTTCGTCAATGGTTAAAAAACATCAACCATCAAACGAAACCTGCATTGCTCTGGGCGGATGCTGGTGGGCGTTGTTCGCTAGTCCTGCACTGCGTTGAAAACAGTCGGCTGGCAAGCCCGGTGTGTGAGGGGAGATGCACAATCTGCGAGGAATGGATTCCTGCGCAGCCGCTGATTATGGCATGGATAGGTATTTTCCCGCAAGCCCCTCTCAGTTCTTGCGATACAAACCCACAAGGTCTTCAGCCGCCCTCCCCGGAATCCGTCACACCGAAAGCAGGTGCTTGCGGTAGTGCGCCAGTTCGTCAATGGACTCATGCACGTCTGCCAGGGCCGTGTGCTTCTGCGCTTTCTTGAAGCTGGTGTAGGCCTCGGGCTTCCAGCGCTTGGCCAATTCCTTAAGGGTGCTCACGTCCACGTTGCGGTAATGGAAGAATCGCTCCAGCTTGGGCATATAGCGCACCAGAAAGCGCCGGTCCTGACCGATGCTGTTGCCGCACATAGGCGCAGTCCCTTTGGGAACGTACTTGCTCAGGAAGGCAATGATCTGCTGCTCTGCCTCCTCCTCCGTCACGGTCGAGGCCTTCACCTTGTCGATGAGGCCGCTGCGGCCGTGGGTGCCCTTATTCCAGGCATCCATCTTGCCCAGCAGTTCATCGGACTGGTGGATCGCAAAAACTGGCCCCTCGATGCGCGGCTCCAGGCTCGGTCCCGTCACGATGACGGCGATTTCAAGAAGGCGGTCGGTATCGGGCTCCAGGCCAGTCATTTCGCAATCGAGCCAGACCAGGTTCTGGTCGGATTTGGCAAGTGCGTGAGGGGTGGGGTTGTTGGCTTCTGACATGGCGCGCATTGTCGCCGATGGCCTAAACTCGCCGCTCATGCCCACTTCCGACGCCTTCTCTCCCGCCCTGGCGCTGACGCTTGCGTTTGCCGCAGCTCTCACCCTGGGCCTTGTGCTCAAGTTCTGGCTGGCTACGCGCCAGATCCGGCATGTGGCGCGACACCGCAGCGACGTTCCCGCACCATTTGCCGAACGCATCGCGCTGGCGGCGCACCAGAAGGCCGCGGATTACACGATCACCAAGGCGCGCCTGGGCTTGCTGGAAATGGCACTGGGTGCGGCCGTGCTGCTGGGCTGGACACTGCTGGGTGGACTGGATGTGCTGAATCAGGCCCTGCTCAGCGCCCTGGGCGGCGGGATGTGGCAGCAGTTGGCGCTGCTGACCGCCTTCGCCGCCATCAGCGGCCTGATCGACCTGCCGCTGTCGCTGTACCAGACCTTCGTCGTGGAAGAGCGCTTTGGTTTCAACAAGATGACCTGGCGCCTGTGGGTTGCCGATGCGCTCAAGGGCCTGCTGGTCGGCGCACTCATCGGCCTACCCATCGCCGCGCTGATCCTTTGGATCATGGCGGCGACCGGTCCGCTGTGGTGGCTGTGGGCCTGGTGCTTCTGGATGGGTTTCAATCTGCTGCTGATGGTGGTGTATCCCACCTTCATCGCCCCGCTGTTCAACAAGTTCCAGCCCCTCGAAGATGAATCGCTCAAGGCCCGTGTCACTGCCCTCATGCAGCGCTGCGGCTTCTCGGCCAAAGGGCTGTTCGTGATGGACGGCAGCCGCCGCAGCGCGCATGCCAACGCCTACTTCACGGGCTTTGGCGCAGCAAAGCGCGTGGTGTTTTACGACACCCTTTTGCGCCAGCTGGCCCCGGGCGAGGTCGAGGCGGTGCTGGCCCATGAGCTGGGGCATTTCAAACACCGGCACATCATCCAGCGTATCGTGACCATGTTCGCATTGAGCCTGGCAGGCTTTGCACTGCTGGGCTGGCTCTCCAACCAAGTGTGGTTCTACACCGGCCTGGGCGTGCGGCCGAGTATCTCGTTGGACCCCACCCTGGCCGCAGCCCCCAATGACGCATTGGCCCTGCTGCTTTTCATGCTTGTGGTGCCAGTCTTCACGTTTTTCATCTCGCCGCTGTTCTCGCAACTTTCGCGCCGCCACGAATTCCAGGCAGACGCCTACGCCGTCGCCCAGGCCAGCGGAGCCGACCTGTCCTCCGCCCTGCTCAAGCTCTACGAAGATAATGCCTCCACGCTCACACCCGACCCGGTGTACGTGAAGTTCTACTACTCGCACCCACCCGCCACCGAGCGGCTGGCGCGCATGCACAACCCCTCCCATCCATGACTACCATGTTGAAGAAAAAAGACTGGTCAACGCTTACCCGTCGTGCGTTGACAGCTACTGAAGTTGTAGCAAACCTGGCCAAACTCGAAGGCTGGAGCCTGACGGGCGATGGCGCTAACGTCGCCATTGAGAAGACCTACCATTTCGCCAACTACTACGAGACCATCTCGTTCGTGAACGCCTTGGCCTTCATTGCCAATGCCCAGGATCACCACCCCGATCTGTCGGTGCACTACAGCCGCTGCGTGGTGCGCCTGAACACGCACGACGTGCATGGCATTTCATCCACGGATTTCGAGTGCGCAACGCAGTTCGATGCCCTGGTGGCCTGACCCCATGACCTTGCGCACCACCGGCTCCCATGGCTGAACGCAGCGCGCTCATGGACGGCACCGTGGTCGCCAGCCATGGGCGCCACTGCATGGTGGAGACACCCGACGGCGAACGCCGCATCTGCCACCCACGCGGCAAAAAGAGCCAGGCAGTGGTGGGCGACCATGTGCTGTGGCAGGCGCCCCCGCCCGGCCAGGGCGAAGAGGGCACCATCGAAAAGGTCAAGGAAAGGCGCAACCTCTTTTACCGACAGGACGAGATCCGCACCAAGTCGTTTGCCGCCAACCTGGACCAGGTGCTCATCCTGATCGCGGCAGAGCCGGTGTTTTCGGAAAGCCAGCTAGCCCGCGCCCTGATTGCCGCCGAGGCCGAGGGCATCAAGCCCATCATTGCACTCAACAAGAGCGATCTGGTCGAACCTTTCGCCCGCGCCTGGGAGCGCTTGCTGCCCTACCGGCACATGGGCGCCGGCAAGCACTATGGCGTGCTGCCGCTGTCGCTGGCGCTCTCCAGCGACGTGGACCGCGCGCTGCTGATGGAACATCTGCAGGGCAAGACCACGCTGGTGCTGGGGCCCTCAGGGTCCGGCAAGAGCACCCTCATCAATCTGCTGGTGCCAGGCGCTTCCGTGCTCACCGGTGAAATCTCGCAGGCGCTGAACTCGGGCAAACACACCACCACCAGCACGCACTGGTACTGGATGGACAAGGCCCGTACCACCGCGCTCATCGATTCACCAGGCTTTCAGGAGTTTGGGCTGCACCACATTGCCCCCATGCAACTGGCAGCCTGCATGCCCGACATTGCAGCACATGCGACAGCCTGCAAGTTCTACAACTGCACACACCTGCACGAGCCGGGATGTGGCGTGCTGGATGCAGTCAAACTGGGCCCCAGCGCAGGCGGTATAAGCGCAACACGCTATAAAATTTATAGCGATCTATTTGAAGAACTGCGCCACACCCGGTACTGAGCCGGGCGCGGCCTTCACTCCTGGCGCGGCGGAAACCAGCGCACCCGTGGAACTGGCTTGCATGGTTGAGGGTGCGCCCCCTCCTCCGAGGGCAGCCGCACTGCGGTTCAGGGGGCTTGCCAGCTACCCCAGCAAACGCGCCAGCGTGAGCAACGCCAGCAGCAGCATCCACACCACCACCGAGCGCCACACCAACCCCACAACGCTGCGCAGGTGGCCCACCTCGGGCTCGCGGCCGGGAGTGGAATCGCTGTCGCCCATGTCAGCGTCGATCTCCAGGCCCTGTGGCGCGTGCAATTCAGTGCGCGCCTTCAGTGCCTCGCCCCCCAGGCGTACATTGATGGCACCTGCCGTGGCGGCCAGCACCACGCCGTCGTTGTCATTGGGGAAACGCTGTGCGTGAAACCGCCAGCCCTCGATCGCCTCTTCAAAGCTACCCACCACCGCAAAGCTCAGTGCCGTGAGCCGGGCCGGAAGCCAGTCGATGGCAGTCCACGCCTGCGCAGAAGCCTGCTGCAGGGAGGCGCTGGCAGGCTGAGCGCCCGTGCGCTGCTTGTAATGCCAATAGCGCGATACAAACTCAGCCAGCCGGTACAGAACAGCCCCGGTCGGCCCCAGGCCCAGGGCAGCCAGCACGGAGAACCATGCCAACACGCCGAACACATGCCGGTGGGCCGCCAACACTGAATACTCGATCACATGGCGCACGATCTCGCTGCGCGGCAGCGCCCCCACATCCACCTGCTGCCAGTGGGCCAGGCGCTCGCGGGCAGCATCTTCATCGCCCTCCTCCAACGCGTCGCGGATGCCCGTGAAGTGGTGGCTGAACTGCCGAAACCCGAGCGTGATGTACAGCACGGCCACACTCCACAGCACCGCAAAGGGCCACCCCAGCCCCCAAAGCAACAGCCAGTGAATGGCCAGGGTCACCAGGGCGGGAACCAGCACCGCAAGGCTCCAGGCCACCCAGCCGTGGTGCGGCTTGCCCGCATCAAAATTGCGGCTCACGGACAGCGCCCACGCTCGCAGACCTGCATGAATGGGATTGCTGCGTGCCAGCGGGCGGGCCTGCTCGATCAGCAGAGCGAACAGGATGGCGAAGAAACTCATGGGGGGCAATGATACTGGTGCTTTGCCCCGATGCACCCTATCGCACGCGGGCCCGGTTTACGCCTGCATGAAACGGTAGAAGTTGCGCAGCATGCCTGCTGTCGCACCCCAGATGTAATGGTTCTTGCCGCCGTCCTGGTAGGGCATCGAGAACCACTCCCGGTGTACGCCATCCCGGTCGAACACATGGCGCCGGTGGTTGGCGGGATTGAGCAGAAAATCGAGCGGCACCTCGAAAAGGTCGGCCACTTCATACGGATTGGGCTGGAGCACGCAGTCCGGCTGCACCAGCGCCACCACGGGCGTGATGATGAACGATGAGCCGGTGACATAGATTGGTAACGTGCCGAGCACTTCGACAAAATCCCGAGCAAGCCCCACCTCTTCCTGCGCCTCGCGCAAGGCCGTGTCGGCAGGCGTTGCATCTCCCGCGTCTGCCCGCCCACCGGGGAAGGCCACCTGCCCCGAATGGGTGGACAGGTGGGCCGTGCGTTCGGTCAACAGCACCATGGGCTGTTCGCGCAGCACGATGGCAATCAGCACCGACGCACGGGCGGGCTCGCGGTTCATGAACTTCTTTTCCAGCAGCACCTCAGGCTCCCACTGCGGCGGGTGCGCAAAACGCGCCCGCAGCGCTTCAGCGGTCTGCGCCTGAACCGGCACCGCAGGCAGGTGCGCATCCACCCCCACCACCGGAACAAGGCGGGGGTCAAAGTCGGGCAGGCTCGACAAAGGAGCGATCACCGACGAGACAGCAGGACTGGAAGAAGGGTCCACAAGAAGGGGGAGGTGAACAAGCCAAAAAACAAAAAGCCGCTACAGGCAGACGCTGTAGCGGCTTGTGAGGTCGAGCCTGCGCCTTATGCGGCGGTGGCGGCTGCAGCCTTGTTGACACGCGAAGGCAGCTTTTCCTTGATACGTGCCGACTTGCCGCTGCGGTCACGCAGGTAGTACAGCTTGGCACGGCGCACATCACCACGGCGCTTGACTTCAATGCTGGCGATCAGGGGGCTGTACGTCTGGAACGTACGCTCCACGCCTTCGCCGCTGGAGATCTTGCGCACGGTGAAGCCGCTGTTCAGGCCGCGATTGCGCTTGGCAATCACCACACCTTCGTAGGCCTGCACGCGCTTACGGGTACCTTCCACCACATTCACGCTCACGATGACGGTGTCACCAGGGGCGAATTCGGGGATGGTCTTGTTCAAGCGGGCGATTTCTTCCGCTTCCAGGGTCTGAATCAGGTTCATGTTTGATATCCAACGATCTTGTCCGCGCCAAAAATGGCTGCGTCGGGATTGACGTCTCAGTGTTTTGCGGGAGAACTCCCTGTCAAAACGGCCGGCCAGAGGATCGAAAAGCCTTTGATTATAGCAATTCAGCTGAGCTTGGCCAATACTGCTTCATCCGCAGCGGCCAGATGCCCTGCTTTGCGCGCCGCCTCGATGAGATCGGGCCTGTGCCGGGCCGTGGTGGCCAGGCGCTGGTCGCGCCGCCAGCGCTCGATCTGCGCATGGTGGCCAGACATCAGCGCGGCAGGCACCTGCTGCCCTGCCCATTCTTCAGGGCGCGTGTAGTGCGGGCAATCGAGCAGGCCATCGAGCGCCGGGTTGAAGCTGTCGAGCTGGTGGCTGCCCTCATCATTGAGCACACCGGGCTGCAAGCGCGCCACAGCGTCCAGCAGGGCCATGGCGGCGATTTCGCCACCCGACAGCACAAAGTCGCCCAGACTCATCTGCAAATCGACATGGGTATCGATGAAGCGCTGGTCAATGCCTTCATAGCGCCCGCACAGCAGGATTGCACCCGCACTTGCAGACCAGCGCTCCACGGCAGCATGGTTCAGCGTTTCGCCAATGGGCGAAAAAAGGACCAGCGGCGCCTCACTACTCTCGGCCTCACCACGCTCCACCCGGATAGCTGCAAGACACCGGGCGAGGGGCTCAGCCATCATCACCATGCCCGGCCCGCCGCCAAAGGGCCGGTCATCAACACGACGGTAGTTGCCATCGGCATAGTCGCGCGGGTTCCACAGGCGTACATCGACCTGGCCGCCGGCATACGCGCGGCGGGTCACGCCGCTGGCCAGGAACGGCGCAAACAGCTCGGAGAACAGGGTGATGATGTCAAAGCGCATGGTGGGCGGCGCCAGGGCGGGAGTTCCGATCAGTAGTCCGGCTGCCAGTCCACCGTGATGCGCTTTTCGGCCAGGTCCACGTTGTCAATGAAGGCCGAGACAAAAGGGATCATCCGCTCCTGTGCCTTGCCGTCCTGCTCATAAGTCAACACCAGCACCGTCTGCGGACCGGTGGACATCAATTCCTGCACCTGCCCCAGCGCCACACCTTCGCGGTTGACGACCGCAAGACCGATCAGATCGATCCAGTAGTACTCGCCCTCCGTGGTGGACGGAAAGCTGGAGCGCGGCACAAAGATGCGCGCACCGCGCAAGGCTTCGGCGGCATCGCGGTCATCAATGCCCTGCGCCCAGGCAACCACGGTGTCCGAATGGTCCTTGGCCTGGCGGATGGACAACGACACGGTGCCCGCAAAGGTCTTGGCGCCGCGTTCGGAAGGCTGCAGGTACCAGCGTTTGGATGAAAACAGCGCCTCAGGGCTGCTGCTGTGCGACAGCACCTTGAACCAGCCCTTGACACCCCAGGCATCGGCAATGCGCCCCACTTCAACGGCGTCTGTGGGCAGCTCTGCGGGTTCGAGGGTCAGGTTGGTGGCCATGGCGGGGGATTCCAGAATAGGAAAAGGGCGGGTTTCGCCAGGCATGCCGACGAAACCCGCCCTTTTCAGGGAGCTTTAAGCAGCCTTCTTGGCGGCTTGCTTGATCAGGCGGTCCACGGTAGGCGAGGACTGGGCGCCCACGCTCTTCCAATACGTCAGACGGTCTTGCACGATGCGCAGGCCTTCTTCGGATTCCTTGGCGGTGGGGTTGTAGAAGCCGATGCGCTCGATGAAGCGGCCATCACGGCGCACGCGCTTGTCAGCAACGACGATGTTGAAGAAAGGACGGCCCTTGGAGCCGCCGCGGGAGAGTCGAATGACGACCATGATTTATCCTTCGGGTGGTGAACTCCGGCAACATTTGCCTTGAGCCACTGTGTTCGCAACCATATTCGCAACGCTTGAGACACGCGACATGGCCACCCGGCCAGCGACACGCTGCAAAGCCCGCGATTATATCCATTTCCCTCTTCCATGCCCAAAATTCGTTCCAGCACCGACAGCGATATTCCCGCCATCACGGCCATTTACCAACACCATGTGCTTCACGGTACAGGTACCTTTGAGATCGATCCACCGTCTGAAGCCGACATGGCAGGCCGCCGTGCCGACGTGCTGGCCCGAGGCCTGCCCTGGCTGGTGGCCGAAAAGGACGGCCAGGTGCTGGGCTTTGCCTATGCCAACTGGTTCAAGCCCCGTCCAGCCTACCGGTTCTCTGCCGAGGACTCGATCTACGTGGCCGACAGCGCCCGTGGCATGGGCCTGGGCCGCAAGCTGCTGACCGAGCTGGCGGCCCAGGCCGAAGCAGCTGGGGTACGCAAGCTGCTGGCCGTGATTGGCGACTCGGCCAACGCGGGCTCGATCGGCGTTCACCGGGCGCTGGGCTTCACCGACGTGGGTGTCATGCGTTCGGTGGGATGGAAGTTCGACGCCTGGCGCGACATCGTGCTCATGGAGAAGACCCTGGGCGCGGGCGACACCACATCGCCCGAATGAAAACGGCCCCCATGCTCGCCCCGCAGCGCAGAGCGCAGCCCTCCGAAGCGGCCCCCTTGGAGACCACTTGTTCATCTTGGTGCGGCCCGACGATGAATAATGCCCCATGAAAAACAAAACTTTGGCGGCATGGCTTGCCTTCGTGGGCGGGCCGCTGGGCCTTCACCGCTTTTACCTGCACGGGATCACCGACATGCTGGGCTGGCTGCTCCCGATACCGACGGCCCTCGGTATCTACGGCATCCAGCGCGTGCAGCAGCTCGGCCAGGACGACCACACCAGCTGGATGCTGATTCCTTTGCTGGGCTTCACGATTGCGGGCTGCGCCTTGCAAGCCATCCTGTTTGCACTCAAGACGCCCGAGGCGTGGAACGCGCGCTACAACCCCACGGCCGCACCCGACGCCCCGGCGGGCAGGACCCAATGGATCACCATCGGCGCCATCGTGGTCTCGCTGTTGGTGGGCACGGCGGTGCTGATGGCCAGCCTCGCGTTCAGCTTCCAACGGTACTTCGAGTACCAGATCGAGGAAGCTCGCAAGATCTCGCAGTGACCGACACCCACCAAGCGAACGCCCCATTGAATCCACATTCAAATGGGGCGTTCGCGCTTTTCCATATTGCCTAATTAGCTATACATTCAATAGCAAATCAGGAATCAGGGCATTCAGAATATCTGCAGACTGATCCAGTACGCCACGGCAGCCACAAACGCACTGGCGGGGATGGTCAAGATCCACGCCCAGACGATATTGCCTGCCACGCCCCAGCGCACTGCGCTGGCGCGCTGCGTGGAGCCCACGCCCACGATGGCGCCTGTGATGGTGTGGGTGGTGGACACCGGAATACCCAACGTTGTTGCCAGGAACAGGGTCAGCGCCCCGCCCGTCTCGGCACAGAAGCCGCCCACGGGCTTGAGCTTGGTGATCTTCTGGCCCATGGTTTTCACGATGCGCCAGCCGCCGAACATGGTTCCCAGGCCGATAGCCACGTAGCAGCTGACAATCGTCCAGGTGGGTGGCGAAGCATCGCTTGCCGACGAATACCCTGTGGCAATCAGCAGCAGCCAGATGATGCCGATGGTCTTTTGCGCATCGTTGCCCCCGTGACCCAGGCTGTAGGCCCCTGCGGACACGAGCTGCAGGCGCCGGAACCATTTGTCCACCCGGCTTGGCCGCGTTCGCCGAAAGATGTGCGCCACAGCCACCATCATGAGAGAGCCCAGCAGGAAGCCGAGCAAGGGCGAAACGAAGATGAACGCCACGGTCTTGAGGATGCCGGTGGAGATCAGCGCGCTGGCACCCGCCTTGGCGATCACCGCCCCCACGATGCCGCCGATGAGCGCATGCGATGAGCTGCTGGGGATGCCGTAGTACCAGGTGATGACGTTCCAGGTGATGGCGCCCACCAAGGCACCAAACACCACATGAGTGTCCACGATGCCAGGCTGCACGATGCCCTTGCCCACCGTAGCGGCCACGCTCAGGTGGAAGACAAAGATCGCTACAAAGTTGAAGAACGCGGCGAAAAGCACCGCCTGTGCGGGCTTGAGCACGCCGGTGGACACCACCGTGGCAATCGAATTGGCAGCATCATGAAACCCGTTCATGAAGTCGAACAGGATCGCCAGTGCCACGAGCAAGACCACAACCCAGAGGGCCGTTTGTACGGTTTCCATACTGGTCAGCCTGCCGGATCAGGAGTTTTCGAGGACGATGCCCTCGATGCAATTGGCCACGTCCTCACACTTGTCGGTGATGGTTTCCAGCAGCTCGTAGATGGCCTTGAGCTTGATCACCTCGCGCACATCGGGCTCTTCACGGAAGAGCTTGCTCATGGCGCTGCGCATCACGCGGTCCGCGTCGGACTCGAGCCTGTCGATCTCTTCGCAGGTCTTGAGCGCGGCTTCAGCCACGGCCGGATCGGCGATCTTGTCGAGCAACTTGACGGCATCACGCAGGCGTTCGCAGCACTTGAGGCTCAGGTCGGTCAGGCGGGTGATCTCTTCCGTCATGTGGCGCACGTCGTACAGCGCCATGGTCTCGGCAGAGTCCTGAATCAGGTCGGCCACATCGTCCATGGTGTTGATCAGCGTGTGGATCTGCTCGCGGTCGATAGGGGTGATGAAGGTCTTGTGGATGGCCTTGTTCACCTCGTGCGTCACGCGGTCAGCAGCACGCTCGGCGTTGTCCACATCCTGGTTGTATTTGTCGCGCAGGTGCGGGTCGCTGTAGTTGGCCACCAGTTGCGAGAAAGCCCGGGCCGCCTCGACGATGCGGTCTGCATGCTGGTTGAACATTTCGAAAAAATTGCCTTCGCGTGGCAACAGCTTGGCAAACAGCATGGAGGCTCCTGGATCGGTATCGATTTTTAGAAAATGAGACAAAGCCATGACAAAACCATGACTTTTAAATGACAGGCGAGTTTAACCGGCCGCCCTCACCCGCAGCCACGGGCGCCCGGCGCGGATACCGGGCAACACGCACCATTCATCAGGCACTGCGGAAAATGAAATACACAGCCCCCACCAGGCACAGGCCTGCCCAGAGGTAGTCCCACTTCAGGGGCTGGCCCATGTAGAACACCGCGAACGGCACAAACACCGCCAGCGTGATCACCTCCTGCATGATCTTGAGCTGCCCCACGTTGAACTGGGTAAACCCGATCCGGTTCGCGGGCACCTGCAGCAGGTACTCGAACAGTGCAATGCCCCAACTCACCAGCGCTGCGGTGTACCAGGGTGACATGGCCAGGTTCTTGAGGTGCCCGTACCAGGCAAAGGTCATGAAAACGTTGCTGGCAATCAGCAGCAACACGGTCTGTAGTGATACGGGCAAGGATTGCAGAGCGGACATCGACATGCGGCGACAGGTGGTGGCGGGGTGGGTGCAAATTATGAACAAAATTGGCATCTGGCGCTGGATACACATCCGCCATAAGCTATAAAAACCATAGCAATCAATCCATGCAAACACCAACGCCTGCGCCAAAAAAAAGGCACCGCCGTGTGGCAGTGCCTTGTGCGACGCACCATGCACCTGCCCCACGCAGGGCGGGCCGGGCGGGGGTGTTGCCTTATTCGCCCAGGTAGGCGGCGCGCACCTTGGGATCGTTCAGGAGTTCCTGGCCGGGGCCGGCCATGGTGATCAGGCCGGACTCCATTACGTAGCCACGGTCGGCAATTGCCAGCGCCCGGCTCGCGTTCTGCTCCACCAGCAAAATGGTGACGCCCAGGGCGTACACATCGCGCACCACTTCAAAGATCTTGTCCACCATGATAGGGGACAGCCCCATGGAGGGCTCATCCAGCAGCAGCACCTTGGGCTGGCTCATCAGCGCACGGCCCATGGCCAGCATCTGCTGTTCACCGCCCGACATGGTGCCAGCGAGTTGGTCCTTGCGTTCGCGCAGGCGCGGGAAGATGGTGAACATCTTTTCGATGTCGGCCAGGATGCCTGCCTTGTCGCGGCGCGTGTAGGCGCCCATCTGCAGGTTCTCGGTGATGGTCATGCGGGCGAACACGCCCCGACCTTCCGGCACCATCACAAGGCCCTTCTTCACCAGATCCCAGGCGCCTTTGCCCTTGATGCTTTCACCCAGGTAATGGATGTCGCCATCGTTCATGCCCAGGGTGCCGGTGATCGCCTTCATGGTGGTGGTCTTGCCAGCGCCGTTGGAGCCGATCAGCGAAACCAATTCCCCCTCGCGCACTTCAAAGTCCACGCCCTTCACGGCCTGGATACCGCCGTAGGCCACTTTCAGGCCCTTGACCTGCAGCAGTACCTTGTTGGATTTTTCGGCCATTCTCAATGTCCTCCGGTGCCCAGATAGGCCTCAATCACTTTTTCGTTCTTCTGCACGGTGGCAGGCGTACCTTCGGCGATCTGCTTGCCGTAGTCGAGCACCGTCACGCGGTCGCACAGGCCCATCACCAGCTTCACGTCGTGCTCGATGAGCAAGATGGTGCGGTTGTCGTTGCGGATGCGGTCGATCAGCTCGCGCAGCAGCACCTTTTCGGTGGCGTTCATGCCGGCTGCGGGCTCGTCCAGCGCAATCAGTTGCGGATCGGTGGCCAGGGCCCGGGCGATCTCCAGGCGGCGTTGGTCGCCATAGGAGAGGGTACGCGCCTTGTAGTCGGCGAACTTGCCAATGCCCACGTAGTCGAGCAGTTCCTGCGCGCGCTTGGCAATGGCCAGCTCTTCTTCCTTGAAACCCTTGGTGCGCAGCACCGCGCCCAGAAGGCCGGACTTGGTGCGGATGTGGCGGCCCACCATTACATTTTCCAGCGCCGTCATTTCTGCAAACAGGCGGATGTTCTGGAAGGTGCGGGCAATGCCCGCCTTGGCCACTTCATGCACGGCCGTGGGCTCGTAAGGCTTGCCGGCGAGCTCAAAGGTGCCGCTGTCGGGGGTGTACAGGCCGGTGATCACGTTGAAGAACGTGGTCTTGCCCGCGCCGTTGGGACCGATCAGGCCATAGACCTGGCCACGCTCGATGGTGATGCCCACGTCGGAGAGGGCTTGCAGGCCACCAAAACGCTTGGAAATACCTGCAACCCGCAGCACCACGTCGCTGGCTGATTTCTGAATGTTCTCTGCCATGTTCTAACTTTCTGCGGTGTTCAGGTCTTCTGCGTGAGGCTCTTGCCATGGTCGGGCGCTGGCCACAGACCACGGGGACGCATCAGCATGATGATGATCATGGCCAGTGCGATCAGCAACTGGCGCAGGATGGCGGAGTCCAGACGGCCGTCCGTCATGGCCTGCAGCGGGCCTGCCACGTAGCGCAGCACTTCGGGCAAGGCCGACAACAGCACGGCACCCAGGATCACGCCGGGAATGTGGCCGATACCGCCCAGCACCACCATGGCGACGATCATGACCGACTCCATCAGGCTGAACGACTCGGGCGATACAAAGCCCTGGAACGCACCGAACATCGCACCCGACACGCCGCCAAACGAAGCGCCCATGCCGAAGGCCAGCAGCTTCATGTTGCGGGTGTTGATGCCCATCGCCTTGGCGGCGATTTCGTCTTCACGGATGGCCATCCAGGCGCGGCCGATGCGTGAGTCCTGCAGGCGGTAGCAAATAACGATGGAGACCACCACCAGAACCAGGAACAGGTAGTAGTACAGCGTGACGGAGCTGATATCAAAGCCGAACACCTCCAGGCGCTTGCCCAGATCCAGGCCAAAAATCTTGACCGAGTCGATCTGGCCCAGGCCCTTGGGGCCGTTGGTCAGGTTGACGGGGTGGTCAAGGTTGTTCAGGAAGATACGGATGATTTCGCCGAAGCCCAAGGTCACGATGGCCAGGTAGTCCCCGCGCAACTTGAGCGTGGGCGCCCCCAGCATGGCGCCAAAGAACGCCGCTAGTAACGCCGCCACCGGAATCACAATCCACAGCGAGGTATGCAGTCCGTTGGGGAACATGGCGGCAAACGCCGCAAAGTTGTCCGCAAGATGCGGCGAGGCCATCAAGGCAAACAGGTAGGCGCCCACGGCGTAGAACGCCACGTAGCCCAGGTCCAGCAGGCCGGCGTAGCCCACCACGATGTTCAGGCCCAAGGCCAGCAGCACATACAGCAGCGCCAGGTCGGCGATACGCACCCAGGCATTGCCGAAGGATTGCAGGATCAGCGGCAGCACCAGCAGCGCGACGGCGCCGAGGATCCAGTTGGTTTTGGTGTTCTTCATGGTGTGAGGCTCCTCAGGCGCGATCGGCCACACGCTCACCCAGCAGGCCCGAAGGACGCAGCGTCAGGATGATGATGAGCACGATGAACGCAAAGATGTCGGTGTAGTGGCTGCCCAGCAGACCGCCCGTGAGCGTGCCGATGTAGCCCGAGCCGATGGCTTCGATGAGACCCAGCAAAATGCCGCCCACCACTGCACCGGCCAGGTTGCCAATGCCGCCGAACACCGCCGCCGTGAAGGCCTTGAGGCCGGGCAGGAAGCCCATGGTGTGCTGCGCCGTGCCGTAGTTGGAGGCATACATGATGCCGGCCACGGCGGCCAGAATGGCGCCGATGATGAAGGTGGCGGAAATCACCATGTCGGGCTTGACGCCCATCAGGGACGCAACGCGGGGGTTCTCAGCCGTGGCGCGCATCGCACGGCCCAGGTTGGTGTGGTTCACCAAGTACACCAGCGAGGCCAGGGCAACAGCGGTCACGCCCAGGATCAGGATCTGTGTGGGGGTGATGTAAGCGCCACCCACCTCGAACGGCGCGCTGGGCAACATCGTGGGATAGGGCTTGTAGTTGGGCTTCCAGATGATCATGGCCAGCGTCTGCAGCAGGATCGACATGCCGATGGCGGTGATCAGGGGGGCGAGACGAGGACTGTTGCGCAGAGGGCGGTAGGCCACCTTCTCGATCACAAAATTGAGCGTTGCGGCAACCACGCAGGCAATGAGGGTGGCCAGCAGCAGGATGATCCAGCCCGGGGCGCCAGGCATTGCAGCCTGCATCATTCCTATACAGCTCCAACTGGTCAGAGCCCCGATCATGAGCACTTCGCCGTGGGCGAAATTGATCAGCTGAATAATGCCGTACACCATCGTGTAGCCCAAGGCTATCAAGGCGTACATGCTGCCGAGTACCAGACCGTTGATGATCTGTTGCAGCAAAATGTCCATAAGAGAAGTCCTTCGTTTGTAACGTACCCACCGCTTTGGCACCGGAATCGGTACAGCCTTGTGGGCCCGACTGCCATCTAGCAAAAAACCCGCCAGAAGTGCAGCTGTGCGGGTTTGTGGACGGGATTGTAGCGAGTAGTCACAAGCGGCCCCCACCAAGCCGGGCGGGGTTTTCCCTCGGGTTGGCGGCACATCAGCGGGCAACGCAATCCATAAGCTCACATGATGCAAGCAGGAAAATTGATGTGCGAACTTATTACCAGCCTCATGCCAAATCAGCATGACGCGGGGTGCGGCTCCCACGGGCAGAGGTTCAGGACTTTTCGTCCGGCCCATCCTCCAGATCGGCTGAAACATTGCGCGCACGCAGCTCACGCAATTTCTGTGCAATCTTGATTTCGAGCCCACGCTCCACCGGCGCGTAAAAACCGGGCTCCGGCATGCCCTCGGGCAGGTAGTTTTCGCCTGCGGCGAAGCCGCCCTCTTCGTCGTGCGCGTAGCGGTAGCCCTTGCCGTATTCAAGCTGTTTCATGAGCTGTGTTGGTGCGTTGCGCAGGTGCATGGGCACGGGGCGGGTGCCGTCCTGCTTCACCCAGGCGCGGGCTGCGTTGTAGGCCTTGTAGACCGCGTTGGACTTGGGCGCCACGGCCAGGTACACCACACATTCGGCCAGGGCCAGCTCACCCTCGGGGCTGCCCAGGCGCTCGTATACCTCGGTCGCGTCCAGCGCCAGGCGCAGCGCACGCGGGTCGGCCAGGCCGATGTCCTCGCTGGCCATGCGCACCAGGCGGCGCGCCATGTAGCGCGGGTCGGCACCGCCGTCGAGCATGCGCACCAGCCAGTACAGCGCAGCGTCGGGGTCGGAGCCGCGCACCGACTTGTGCAACGCGCTGATGGTGTCGTAGAACTGCTCGCCGCCCTTGTCATAGCGGCGCATGCGCTCGCCCAGCACCTTGAGCAGCCAGGCGTCGGTGATCTCGGACAGCTTTTCCTGCGTGGCCGCCATGGCCAGGGTTTCGAGTGTGTTGAGCAATCTGCGGGCATCGCCATCGGCGTAGGCCACCAGGCGGTCAATTGCTACATCTTCGATAGCTGGTAGCGCTTTCTCCGCCTGCGCCAGAGCCACTATTTGCTTCAAATCCTGTTCGGACAGCGGCTGCAGCACGTACACGGCGGCGCGGGAAAGCAGCGCCGAGTTCACCTCGAACGACGGGTTTTCGGTGGTTGCACCAATGAAGGTAAACAACCCGCTCTCCACATGCGGCAAGAAGGCATCTTGCTGGCTCTTGTTGAAGCGGTGCACTTCATCCACGAAGACGATCGTGCGCTGCTGCATCAGACCATCACGCGCGGCCTCGGCACGTTCGACCGCTTCGCGGATGTCCTTGACCCCGCCCAGCACGGCACTGATGCTGATGAACTGCGCGTCAAAGGCATCGGCCATCAGGCGTGCGATGGTCGTCTTGCCCACACCCGGCGGGCCCCAGAGGATGCAGCTGTGCGGGCGGCCCGATTCGAACGCGAGCCGCAGCGGCATGCCCGGGCCCAGCACATGCTGCTGCCCGATCACCTCGCCCAGCGTGCGGGGCCGCAGGCGCTCGGCCAGGGGCTGGTGGGCCGAGGAGTGGGCCTGGGAAGGTGCTGCGGAGGCACTGCGTGCTGCCATGTTCGTATCCTGTCTACATCACGCTGGTTTTTAAGCCAAATTGGCCTCTAGCGCTTATCTGATAAGCGCTGGCAGCTATCTTTTTCGCAGCAACTTACTGTTTCACCACATCCGCTCCAGCGGGCGGCTTGAACTGGAAGGTGCTGGCGGGCAGCGCTGCGTTGGCCTGCATGCCATTGAAACGAATCAGGGAGCGCTGGCCAAAGCTGTCCAGAATGTCGAGAGCCGCCAGTTGCTCACCCGCAAAACCCACGCGCACGCTCTTGAGCTGACCATCCTTGGTCTTGGGGCTGGCCAGCACCCACTGCAGGCCATCCTGCTCAGGCGCTGCTTCGAGCGTGAACTCGGCCTTGAGCGCCGACAGGTCGGGGGCCGATGCGAGCAGCGCGGCGGGCGTGCTGCCCAGCGCCTGTGACTGCGAACGCTGGGTGACCTGGTTCAGGTCCACGTCGTACAGCCACAGGGTCTGGCCATCGGCCACGATGGTCTGCTCGAAGGGTTTCTTGTAGACGAACTTGAAACGCCCGGGGCGCTGGAATTCAAAACTGCCGCTCGATGTCTTGGTGCGCGCGGTCTGGCCGTCCTTGGGGGGCGAAGTCACGGTCTGCGTGAAATCCGCCTTGCCCGTTTGTGTGCCCTTCATGAACGATTCAAGGCTTTTCAAGCCATCAGCGCTTGCCAGCGTTGCGCTGGCAGCTATCAAAATTGCAGTAACGGTCTTTTTCAAAAGGAACTCCTGTGGGGCACGGGCTGGGCTCATCGCCCTGCCCTTGTCATTCGCTGCGCGCGGGAACCAGCACTTCGCGCTGACCGCTGGTGGTCAGGCCACTCACGAGGCCCGCCTTTTCCATGTCTTCCAGCAGCCGCGCCGAGCGGTTGTAGCCAATGCGCAGCTTGCGCTGCACGTACGAGATGCTGGCCTTGCGGTCCTTGAGCACCACTTCGACGGCCTGGTCGTACATGGGGTCCTTCTCGCCCCCTTCGCCACCACCGCCCTCCCCTGACAGATCACCCTCGCCATCCACAGTTCCGCCTTCGAGCACGCCCTCTATGTAGTCCGGCTCCCCTTGTTCCTTGAGGTAACTGACGACACGGTGTACTTCTTCGTCCGACACGAAGGCACCATGCACCCGGATCGGCAGGCCCGTGCCGCTGGCCATGTAGAGCATGTCGCCCATGCCCAGCAGGGCCTCAGCGCCCATCTGGTCGAGGATGGTGCGGCTGTCGATCTTGGAGCCCACCGAGAACGCGATACGGGTGGGAATGTTGGCCTTGATCAGGCCGGTGATCACATCCACACTGGGGCGCTGCGTGGCCAGGATCAGGTGGATGCCCGCGGCACGCGCCTTCTGCGCCAGGCGGGCGATCAGCTCTTCGATCTTCTTGCCCACCACCATCATCAGGTCGGCAAGCTCGTCGATGATGACCACGATGTGCGGCAGGCGCTGCAGCGGTTCGGGCTCTTCGGGCGTCAGGCTGAAGGGGTTGTAGATGAACTCCTCGCGCGCCTTGGCTTCATCGATCTTGACGTTGTAGCCCGCCAGGTTGCGCACGCCCAGTTTGGACATGAGCTTGTAGCGCCGCTCCATCTCGGCCACGCACCAGTTCAGGCCATGCGCCGCCTGCTTCATGTCGGTGACCACAGGCGCCAGCAGGTGCGGAATACCTTCGTAGACCGACATTTCCAGCATTTTGGGGTCGATCATCAGGAGGCGCACATCGCGCGCCTCGGCCTTGTACAAGAGCGACAGGATCATCGCGTTGATCCCCACCGACTTGCCCGAGCCCGTGGTACCAGCCACCAGCACGTGCGGCATCTTGGCAAGGTCTGCCACCACTGGGTTGCCCACGATGTCCTTGCCCAGGCCCATGGTGAGCATGCTCTTGGCCTCGTGGTAGACCTGCGAGCCCAGGATTTCGGACAGACGGATGGACTGGCGCTTGGCGTTGGGCAGCTCCAGCGCCATGAAGTTCTTGCCGGGGATGGTCTCCACCACGCGAATCGACACCAAGCTCAGCGAACGCGCCAGGTCCTTGGCCAGGCCCACAATCTGCGAGCCCTTCACGCCGGTGGCGGGCTCGATTTCGTAGCGCGTGATCACCGGTCCGGGCATGGCCGCGACCACGCGCACTTCCACGCCAAAGTCCTTGAGTTTTTTCTCGATAAGGCGGCTGGTCATCTCCAGCGTCTCGGGCGCCACGGTTTCCTGGCGCTGCAGCGGGCCATCGAGCAGGTCCACCAGTGGCAGCTTGCTGTCGGGCATCTCGGTGAACAGCGGCTTCTGGCGCTCCTTCACCACGCGGGTGCTCTGCGGCACGTCTACCAGCACGGGTTCGATGATCTGGATCGGTTGGGGGTGGTGCACCTCGCTCTCGGTGCGTTCCTCGAGCACCACCACTTCACGCTCGCGCGCGGCCTTGCGGCCCACAGCCACATCCTTGGCCACTTCGCGCTTGGCCAGGCGCGACTGCACCAATGCGTCGATGCGCCCTCCCACAATTTCCGCGACATGGCCCCAGGAGAAACGGAACACCAGCGCCGCCCCCAGCACAGCCAGCACGATCGCCAGCAGGCCCGAACCCGTAAAACCCAGCCACTTCACACTGGCAGGCCCCGTGATGTAGCCCAGCACGCCACCAGCATGCCCCGGCAGGAACGCTTCAAACCGGTACAGGCGCGACCACTCCAGCGCAGTGCTGGCACACATCAGCACCACCAGCCCCACCCAGAACATGGCCCGCCTGCGCATCGGGCTTGCCGCGCCCGGGGCCGATTCGCCGCCGCGCATCCACCGCGCCAGCGACGACAACCAGGCCCGCACACCGGCCGCCACACACCACCACACCGAAAAACCCAGTGCAAAGTAGCTGCCATCGGCCAGCCACGCACCAAACCGGCCTGCCCAGTTGGCGACCAAACGCCCACCCCGGGCGCCCGAGGTGGACCAAGCGGCATCCTGCGCGGAATAGCTCAGCAGGGCCAGCAACCAGAAAACCAGGGCCAGCAGCCCCACCATCAGGCCAATTTCGTGGCCAAAACGGGCAGCGCCCGTACGCGGCGGCGACTTCGCCGCAGCCGATGCATTCAGGGTATTGAGGGAATAGGTCATAAGCGTGCCGGGCGAGCTTACCGCAAGCCCCCCGGGCATGACACCCGGGCTGAAGCGTTGCTAACTCAACGCGTTCAATCGGTCCTTGAGCACAGTGGCGCCACTGGGCAATGCCTCGATAAAGCCACGCTCTTCCAAATCTTTCATCACGCGGCTGACCATCTCGCGGGAGGCGCCCACCATCTTGGCCAGGTCCTGCCGGGAGATTTTGTCTTTGATCACCAACTGGCCCTGAGCGTCTGGCACCGCAAAGTCCAGCAGCGCATGGGCCACACGCCCATACACATCCAGCAACGCCAGTGACTCAATCTTGCGGTCGGCATGGCGCAGGCGCTTGACCAGCCCCCGCATCACCACCAGCGACATGGAGGCGTTCTCTGTGAGGCAACGCGCGAACTCTGCGCGCCCGAGCATGAGCACATCGGTCTGCACCTCGGCACGCACCGTGGCCGAGTGGGGTTCGTTGTCGATGATGCTCATCTCGCCGAGGTAGTCGCCCTGCGCGAGGGTGGCCAAAATCACCTCACGCCCCCGGCTGTCCGATGTCATCACGCGGGCGCGCCCCGTGAGCAGGATGAACAGGGCGTTGGATTTTTGCCCTTGCTCCACCAGCGCCTCGCCACGCTTGAAGCGGCGCTTGATCACCGCACCACTGATCACCTCGGCCTGGGCCACCGTGAGCAGCGAAAACAAGGGCACCCGGCGCAGCAGGTCCAGGTTGGACAACATCGTCGACATGAAAACTCCTCTCTAGAGCGACCCAACCGGAGCCGCACGGGTTGTGCAAGGGGTATCAATGGGTTCTTACAATCGCCGTGATTGAAAAAGGGACCGCTCGCGTGAGCGGTGCACGGTTGATACTTGCCAGTTCAACCCCCAGCTTCCCCAACAGCGCCGCATGTAGCAGGCGCAAAACACAGGCTTTTACCATGTCCACCACCCAACACGCGAAAGTTCTGATCCTTGGCTCTGGCCCTGCGGGCTACACCGCAGCGGTTTATGCCGCCCGCGCCAACCTGAACCCGGTGCTCATCACCGGCATGGCCCAGGGTGGCCAGCTGATGACCACGACCGAGGTGGACAACTGGCCGGCCGACGTGCATGGCGTGCAGGGGCCGGAGCTGATGCAGCGCTTTCTGGAGCACGCCGAGCGCTTCAAGACCCAGATCATCTTTGACCACATCAACAAGGTCGATTTCAGCCAGCGCCCCTTCACCCTCACCGGCGACAGCGGCACCTACACCTGCGATGCGCTGATCCTGGCCACTGGCGCATCGGCCAAGTACCTGGGCCTGCCTTCCGAAGAGGCCTTCATGGGCAAAGGCGTGTCGGGCTGCGCCACCTGCGACGGCTTCTTCTACCGCGAGCAGGACGTCTGCGTGGTCGGTGGCGGCAATACGGCGGTAGAAGAAGCGCTGTACCTGTCGAACATCGCCCGCAAGGTCACCCTGGTGCACCGACGCGACAAGTTCAAGGCCGAGCCCATCTTGGTGGACAAGCTCAACGAAAAGGTCGCGGCCGGCAAGATCGAGCTCAAGCTATTTCACACGCTCGACGAAGTGCTGGGCGACAACACGGGCGTGACCGGCATCCGCATCAAGAGCACCAAGGACGGCAGCACGGAAGACATCAAGCTGCAGGGCTGCTTCATCGCCATTGGCCATGCCCCCAACACCGAGATTTTCCAGGGTCAGCTGGAGATGGAGAACGGCTACATCATCACCCAGGGTGGGCTCAAGGGTTTTGCCACCCAGACCAGCGTGCCCGGCGTGTTTGCCGCAGGCGATGTGCAGGACCATGTGTACCGCCAAGCGATCACCAGCGCAGGCACGGGCTGCATGGCGGCACTGGACGCCCAGCGCTTCCTGGAACAAGAGTCTTGATGAAAAACTGGGCAGCAGGCTATAATCTGTGGCTTTGCTGAATTCGGCCCGTTTTTGCGGTCCTCCGAAACAGGCAAATCAATCGGGTTACCGCCACCCTTTCTGGCGAGGTGAGGCCGCAAGCCAACCTGGGCAAACAAGCCCAGGGCCCAGCGAGCGGCCGTTAAAAAGTATCGGAGTGTCCTCATGGCACGCGTCTGCGACGTAACGGGCAAGAAGCCCATGGTCGGGAACAACGTTTCCCACGCCAACAACAAAACCAAGCGCCGGTTCCTGCCGAACCTGCAATACCGCCGTTTCTGGGTCGAGACCGAAAATCGCTGGGTTCGCCTGCGTGTTTCGAGCGCTGCCCTGCGTTTGATCGACAAGAACGGTATCGACTCGGTGCTCGCAGACCTGCGCGCCCGTGGTCAGGCTTAAGGAGAAGCACCATGGCAAGCAAAGGCGGACGCGACAAGATCAAGCTGGAATCCACTGCGGGTACCGGCCACTTCTACACCACGACCAAGAACAAGAAGACCATGCCCGAGAAAATGCTGATCATGAAATTTGATCCAAAAGCTCGCAAGCATGTGGAATACAAGGAAATGAAGCTGAAGTAATTCGGCCCGTTCCCTCAAAAAAACCGCCCGTCCAGGGCGGTTTTTTTATGCCTACTGCGCAGACCTTTCACCCAGACTCTTTGCTCAAGCAACCTTGCGCGGCACGGGCAACTCGGCCATCTGTGCAGCCAGCAAGGCGCCCAGCGTGCGGTAGCCCGCCTCCACTTCGGCCGTGAACGGCATCCCACAGCTCAGCCGCAAGAAGTGCTCATACCGCCCGGTGTTGGAGAACATGGGGCCCGGGGCCACACGGATACCGTTTTGCAGCGCCTCGTCGTACAGGCGCGTGGAAGAGATGCCGACCGGCAGCTCCAGCCACAGGCTCAGGCCACCCGGCGGCAGGCTCAGGCGTGTGCCCATGGGAAAGTAGCGCGCTACGGCCCTCGCCGCCTGTTCTCGCTGGATGCGCAGCTGCGCCCGCATGCGGCGCATGTGGCGCTCGTAGGCCGGAGAGTCCACACTGCGCGCCGCTAACAGCTGCGACCAGGTCTGCATGTTGCGCGTGCGAGCGAACTTGATCATCTGCACACGGGCCTGCCAGCGCCCCGCGCTCATCCAGCCCTGGCGCAAGCCGGGTGCAAAGCTCTTGCTGAGCGATGCGCAATAGATCACCTGCCCGGCATCGCCCTGCCGGTCCCAGGCCTTGGCGGGCCGCAGCACGTGCGGCGACTCCACGAACTCCCGGTAGATGTCGTCCTCGATGAGGGCTAAGCCATGCTCCACGCACAGAGCCACCAGTCGCTCCTTGTGCGCATCGGGCATCACGCTTCCCTGCGGCATCTGCAGGTGGGGCACCACCACAACACCCTTGAGCCGTGGTTCGTTGCGCGCGGCCAGTTCCAGGGCTTCGAGCGACATGCCGGTGTGCGGGCTGCAGGGGATCTCCAGCGCGCGCAGCCCCCGCACCTCGATGGCCTGCAGGATGCCAAAGAAGGTGGGTGATTCGACGGCAATCACGTCGCCCGGCTCGGCGACGGCGTCCAGCGCCAGGTTCACCGCTTCGGAGTTGCCAAGTGTTGCTCCAATGTCGGCTGGCGCGACACACACGCCGAAGGTGAGCGCATGCCGGGCCATGGCCTGCTGGAATTCGGGGTGGGTGGTGGGCGCGGACGGGCCGTACACCAGGACGTCGGGTTGCTCACGCAACAGGCCGTGGGCCAGGCGGTTGAGCGCAGCCGCATCAAACAGGCTCGGCGCGGGCATGGCGCTGCCTAAGTCCAGCGGCAGCGGGCCTGCACGGCGGGCTTTTTCGAGAAAACCGGAAATGCGCTCGTTGATGCCCGCAAACACCCGCGGGTCGTGGGCCAGCGGCTCGTGCAACTCGGGCTCGCGCGCCCGGGGCAACGCCACATCGCCCGGCTCCCGCACAAAGTAGCCCACCCGCTCGCGCGCCTCCACGCAGCCCAGGGATTCGAGATGCCGCAACACCTGCAGCGCGGTGGTCAGGCTCACTTGGTGCCGCTGGCACAGCTCCCGCACCGACGGCATGCGCATGCCAGGCGTCAGGCTGCCAGCGGCTATGGCCTGTTCGTACAAAGCTGCCAGTTGGCGGTAGAGCGGGGCATCCCGCGAATCGGAAGAATGTGACATGGCGGGTATGGGGTACTGCTGCCGAGCCGTGGCGCAGGCTCAGAAGCCTAGAGGCGCATCGTGCCCGAGCCCTCTCTGCGGGTACAGATACAGGAACGCACAGATCGGACCATAACAGCACGCCAGTAATCTGCGCTGTTCTACCCGTTCCTGCACCGCCGTGTACCTGCCGGGGCAACGCTGCTTTTTTTACGCTACAGCCTCACAGCAGCCCTTCCTTCAGGAGCCCCGCACCATGCCACAGCGCAATCCAACCACCATCCCGCCCACCACCCCATCGGCCGCAGTCACCTTAGGCCTCACACCCGGCCAGAGCCTGTGGCTGTGCCTGCCGCCCGGCAGCGCACTGCACACCACTCAGGGAGAGGTATCACTTCGCTTTGCTCCACGAGACTGTGAGCTCGCGTTGCACACTCTGCCGCAAATGCGGCTTGTGGCGGGCGAACATCTGCCAGAGGGCTGGAACACCAAGGCCGCCTGGGTGCAGGTGGGCAACGCCCTGCACTGCCGCTCTGAGATCCAGGTGATCGAAGGCACTCCCAGGCCGGGACTTTGGCACCAAGTACGGCACCTGCTGCGCTCAGCCTTTGCAGGCCGGGACAAAACCGCAAAGAACCGCGCTTTTGGCAAGGTGCCCGCAATGCGGTAACCGCTGCACCAAAGAAAAAGGCCTTGCCAGATGGCAAGGCCTTGGGCAATGCGCGGCCCGCTTCAGGCCTGCGCCGCACGCAGCCGTAGCGAGAACTCACGCAGGGCGGCTATACCGCTTTCTTCCGCGCGGCGGCACCAGGCTTGCAGGTCCGCGGTGAGCTGCTCGCGCGATTGCGAGGTGTTGAGCCACAGCTGGCGCAGCTCTTCGCGCATGGTGACCATCTTGTCGAGCGCGGGGTGCGCGGCACGGGCCTGGGCCAGTTGCGGCAATGCGATGGCCGGCACCTTCTCGGCATCGCGGTGCAGCCAGCGCTTGGCGGCCTGGAGCACCGAGGCATCGGCATTGCGTGCCTTGAGCGCTGCGATTTCGTCCTTGCAGGCCTGGCGCACGCCACGTGCATAGCCAGCCATCACCTCATAGCGGTTGGCAATCAGGGCCTCCAGCGTCTTTTCATCGGCCACAGGCTTGACGTCACCCAACTGGAGCTTGGGCGGCACCTTCTTGACCGTGGCCCAGCCAATCTTCTTCATCATGGTGATGTAGACCCAGCCGATGTCGAACTCATACGGCTTGACCGAGAACTTGGCCGACGTGGGATAGGTATGGTGGTTGTTATGCAGCTCTTCGCCGCCAATGATGATGCCCCAGGGCGAGAGGTTGGTGCTGGCATCCTGCGCCTCAAAGTTGCGGTAGCCCCAGTAGTGGCCCACACCGTTGACCACACCCGCCGCCCAGAACGGAATCCAGAGCATCTGCACCGCCCACACTGCGGCGCCCAGAGCGCCGAACAGTGCAAGGTTCAGGATCAGCATGAGGCCCACACCCTGCCAGCCGTAACGGGTGTAGACGTTGCGCTCCATCCAGTCATCGGGCGTGCCGTGGCCGAACTTCTTCATCGTCTCCTGGTTCTTGGACTCGGCGCGGTACAGCTCGGCGCCACGCCACATCACGGTGTCCAGCCCCCGGGTCTGGGGGCTGTGGGGGTCGTCCACGGTTTCGCACTTGGCGTGGTGTTTGCGGTGGATAGCGACCCATTCCTTGGTGACCATGCCCGTACCGATCCACAGCCAGAAGCGGAAAAAGTGCGAAGGGATGGCGTGCAAGTCCAGCGCGCGGTGCGCCTGCGCGCGGTGCAGGAAAATCGTGACCGCCGCAATGGTGATGTGGGTCGTCGCCAGTGTGTACAGAATGATCTGCCACCAAGCCAGGTTCCACAACCCATGGCCCAGCCAGTCAATGGCAGCGTTCAGTACGGCCCAATCGGGTAACAGCATATTCAGAAAGCCTTACTTCTACAGAGAACCCGTTCGCCAACGGACCGGGTATCTGATTTTAGAGTGGTCCCCACGAAATAGGTTCGGGGGTATCCATGGTATTTACGCTGATTTAGCGCCTTTAGAACGCCAAGTCAGGCCTTTTTGGACCAGATTGCGGCAAAGAACCCATCCGTTTGGTGCACATGGGGCCACAGGCGCAAATAACCACTGCCCGACTCACCACCGCTGCACAGACCCTTGGCCCCCTCCACCTTGAGCTGCTCCAGCAGTTCGCCCGCGTCGAGCAGTTCAAAGTCCGGGTGCGATGCGCTGAATGCCTCTGCGATGGCCTCGTTTTCCTGCGGCAGGATGCTGCAGGTGGCATACACCAGACGGCCGCCGGGCTTGAGCAGGCGCGCTGCGCTGTCCAGAATGGCGGTCTGTTTGGCCACCAGCTCTTCGATGGCTTTGGGCGACTGGCGCCATTTGAGGTCCGGGTTCCGCCGCAGAGTCCCCAGGCCCGAGCACGGAGCATCGACCAGCACGCGGTCTATCTTGCCCGCCAGCCGCTTGACGCGGTCATCGCGCTCGTGGGCAATGGCGGCGGGGTGCACGTTCGACAGGCCGCTGCGGGCCAGGCGCGGTTTCAGAGCATCCAGACGGTGCGCCGAGACATCAAACGCATACAGGCGCCCGGTGCTGCGCATGCCCGCGCCGATGGCCAGGGTCTTTCCACCTGCACCTGCGCAAAAATCCACCACCATCTCGCCGCGCTTGGCGTCAAGCAGCAGGGCCAGCAACTGCGAGCCTTCATCCTGCACCTCGATGGCACCGCGCGTGAACGCATCCAGCTTGGTCAGCGCAGGCTTGTCGTCAATGCGCAGGCCCCAGGGCGAATACGGCGTGGGGCTGGCCTTGATACCGGCCTTGGCGAGCTCCTTTTGTACGTCGGCACGCTTGTCTTTGAGGGCATTGACGCGCAAATCCAGCGGGGCGCTCTGTGCCAGGCTTTCCACCAGCGGCCAGAAGCCGTCGCCCAGCTGGTCCTTGAGGGGCTTCACCAGCCATTCGGGCAGGTTGTGACGGTGGCGCTCCATCAGGTCATCGACCGTGACCGCATCGCACTGGTCCAGCCAGTTCTTTTCCTGGTCGGTCAGTGCGCTCTTGAGGAAGTCGCGCGGGCCGTAAAACCCCAGGATGGCCAGACGGCGCTCCTTGGGTCCCGAGCCCGAGGGCGCCATGTGGTCGAACAGGAGCTTCTTGCGCAGCACGGTGTAGACCGTTTCGGCCAGGGTGGCCCGCTCGCGGGGGCCCAGGCCCCGGTTGTCGCGGAAGAATCGTGACACCACCGCATCGGCGGGGTGTTCAAACGTGAGGGTGAGCCTGACCAATTCGGCACAGGCGTCTAGAAGAACTTTGGGATGCATCCCCCGATTGTCCCACTGTGGTCTGATCCACAGCCAACCACACGGCTCCTTCAAACGACCCGCATCGATCCGTTCGGTTTGTCAACGCGTGTAGACCGGATCAAACGCATAGCGCTGAATCTCCTTCAGGCTGGGCGATTCACCCGCCCACAGCGCCAGCGCGGGGCCGGGAAGGCTCAGATTGCGCTCCAGGGCGCGGCACAGGTGGTAACGGCTTTCATCGTCCATCCCCGGCAGCTCGACAAAGATCAGGTACGCACGGCGCTGCGGATGCTCGCGCAGGTTCTTGCGCACTAGCCAGCAGCGGGCAAGGGGCGCACAGCGGGCCAGTTCCGATTGCAGCTCGGCCAGTTCGAAGGGGCTCAGGTCGTGACGCGTGATCTGGCTAAAGAAGGAGGTGCCCGACAGCTCTTCCCAGGCGCGCTCTTCGGATTCCTGCGCGCGCTCCAGCCGCTTGCGCCACTGTTTGAAGGCCGCCGCATCATGCTCCATGCCCATGCGGGGAGTTTCCAGCTCGGCCAGCGCGGTGCGCGCGGCCCAGTAGCGGTCGTTGCTGCCCGCTTCCCACACCCGGTGCAGCAGCAGAAGCTTGCCTTCGCGATCGTCCTCGGGCAGGCAAGGCACCAGTCCACACAGGGCGGGCGCGTACTCGGGGCTGCGCTCCAGCGCCAGCTCATACAAGGCGCGCACATCGGCACGGGGGTCCAGATGGCGCTTGAGGCGGGCCAGCTCCACCAGCTCGGCCGCACTGTTCTGAGCGATGGAAGCCTGCAGCGCCTGGGCGCGTGCGCGCACACGTTCCAGCCACGCGTGGTGCTGCTTCCACTCCGTCGCGTTGTCGCGGCACCATTGCTTGTCGAAGTGTTTGACCCACCGTTTGGCCTCATCGCCCAGCAGGGTCAAGGCATTGCCACGCGACCAGTCGGGCAGTGTGGGCGTGGCATCGAGTGCTTCGATGCGGTCCCGCAAGCCGGGGTGGGTGTCGTCCACACTGCTCAGACGCTTGAGCGCTTGGCGCAGTGCGTCGTTGGCAAAAGCGGCATCCGGGGCCTCGGCCAGGAAACGGCGCATGCTGCGATAAGGCCCCACCGGCAGCGGATTGCCAGCGGCACCGCACCAGTGGTTGCCCCAGAACTCTGCCTGCAACGCTGCGCCCCGGATCTCGATCTCGGCCAGGGCGGCGGCGGTCACATCACGGCCCAGCAGCTTGCCCGCAATGCGGTCGGCCTCGTATTCATCCTGGCGGGCCAGCGCAAACGTCTTGGCCGAAAAGCGCGGAAAGTACCAGCGCATGAACGCCTGCGTGGCCGCGGCCACCGGGCCTTCGTCGTCGGCCAGACTGTGGTTCAGGCGCATCCAGGACAGGCGGGTGCGATAGATCCAGGCCGCAAACCGGCCATGGTCGCCGCGCAAGTGGCCGTATTCGTGTGCCAGCACGGCGAGAAAACGCGGCCGGTCCAACGCCATCAGCAAAGGCAGCCCGATGCTCAGGTGGTTAACGGCGCCACCCAGCAGGCCGTACTTGGGCAGCTGCTGGATGCTCGCATTGAACTCGTCGTTCAGCGTGACCTTGTGGATGGGAGGGCCCTTGATCTTGCGGCGGATGCGCTCCAGCGCCTCAAAAAGCTCCGGTGCCTCCAGAGCCGTGATCTCCACGCCCTCAGGCGCGTCAAAACGCACCCACAGCGCCCGCAGGCTGACCCACAGCAGGCCCGCAGCCCCCAGCAGCAGCCACACCATGGCAAAGCGAAACTTCCCCTGCACCAACTGCGGCACCACCCACAGCACAATGCCAGCCGCAAGCCCAAGGCACCCCAGCACCCAGGCATAGCCCAGCGCCGCAAACGCGGCCACACTGCGGCGGTATGCACGGCTGTTGTCGGCACTGGCATGCTCGCTCATGCGCACCAGGTGCACAAAATCTGCCTGATCCACGGGCTTCCCTCACTCTTGGGTTGTTTTCAACCGCCATCCTAACCACTCACGACCCCGCACCCACCACCATGACCGACGACGACCTGCCAGCACTCATTCGCACACCGCCCGGCCTGTACCGCCACTACAAGGGCATGCTCTACGAGGTGATTGATACCGTGCGCCACAGCGAAACGCTGGAGTCCATGACGCTGTACCGCGCGCTCTATGGCCAGCATGGGCTGTGGGTGCGACCCGCCGCCATGTTTGAAGAGCAGGTGCTCATTGATGGTGTGATGCGGCCGCGGTTTGAGAAATGCGGGGATGAAACCCCAGCGGGCTGAGCCCAGTGGGCTCACGCCGCAGTGCGCGGAAAAATGGCTGCTGCCACCAAACCACCGCCCGCAGCATTGCGCAAGGCCAGCCTCCCCCCGTGCCGCCGCACGATATCGCTGGCAATGGTGAGCCCCAGCCCGGACCCGCCACTCTGGCGGTTGCGCGAGGCCTCCACGCGGTAAAACGGCTCCATGACCCGCTCCAATTCCTCGGAGGGCAAACCCGGGCCATGGTCGCGTACCTCGATGGTCAGCGCGTCGGCCGCATCGTGCAGCGTGACCTCGGCACTGCCGCCGTAGCGAATCGCGTTGCCCACCAGGTTGTCCAGACAGCGCCGCAGCGCCACTGCCTGCACCCGCAGCGGGGCCGCCTGCCCCGCCACCGTGACCCGATGGCCCATGGCGAGCTGGTCGTCGGCCATGCTGTCCGCCAGGGCCTGCACATCCAGCAGCACCCAGGCCTCGGCGCCAGCCACGCCGCGCAGGTAGTCCAGCGTGGAGGCGATCATGGCGTCCATCTCGGCAATGTCGCGGCGAAACAGCTGCTGCGCGCGGACATCGCCCAGGCTTTCGGTGCGCAGGCGCAGCCGGGTCAGCGGCGTGCGCAGGTCATGCGACACCGCCGCCACAAACCGGTCGCGCTCGGCCAATTGCTGGCGGATGCGCGCCTGCATCTGGTTGAACACACGGCTGGCGTCGCGGCATTCCAGCGTGCCGTCCTCGGGCAGCGGGGGCCGGTCGATATCGCGGCCCAACTCTTGCGCCGCCGTGGCGAGCCGGTGCATGGGGCGCGACAGCCAGCGTGCCGCCCACCAGGCCACTGCCACCAGCGCCGCCAGCCGCACGCTGATGTCGAGCAGCAGCCCCAGTTGCAGCGATGGCGGGGCATTCCACAAGCCCTGCTCTCGCACCGGCGGCGGCAACCGCAAAGATTGCCCATCGGCTGCCACCCCGGGGGGCTGCGGGCCAGGCGGGTGCCCGGGGTGCGCGGGGCGCAGTTCAAACATCAAAGTCAGCGCCAGCACATGGCTCACGATGACGGCCACGATAAGCAGCAGAGCGAGCCGGCCAAAGAGGGTGTCAGGCAGCCAGCGCTGCAGCGCCGCAGGCCAGCGCGCAACCATCAATGCGGCCATCCCACCTGCCCCTGCAGCGACTGCACGTTGAACACGTAACCGGCGCCCCGCACAGTGCGGATCATCGAGGGCGAGCGCGGGTCGTCCGAGAGCTTGCTGCGCAGGCGCGAGACCAGCAGATCGATGCTGCGCTCGAACGCGTCCATGGCCCGGCCTCGCGCCTGCTCCATGAGCTGGTCGCGGCTGAAAATGCGGCGCGGCATGCGCAAGAAGGTGCAGAGCAGGCGAAATTCGGCGTTGGACAGCGGCACCACCACACCCTGTGGGGATACCAGGTGCCGCTCGATGCTGTGCAGCGTCCAGCCATCAAAGCGCACCACCCCGTCGGGTTCCTGGCGGGCCGGGGCACTCTCGCCGCGCGTGCGGCGCAGCACGGTCTGGATGCGGGCCACCAGCTCGCGCGGCTCGAAGGGTTTGCCCATGTAGTCGTCAGCCCCCATCTCCAGCCCCAGCACGCAGTCGTAGGGGTTTGCGCGGGCGGTGAGCATGATGATGGGCACCCGGGAGCGTTCACGCAGCTCCCGCGCGAGGGTGATGCCGTCGGTGCCGGGCAGCATCACGTCCAGCACCACCAGGCCGATGGGGTGCGCGAGCATCTGCGCACGCATCGACGCCGCATCACACGCCGCGTGGGCGGCGTGGCCAAAGCGGGCGAGGTATTCGGTGAGCAGTGTGGTGATCTCCACATCGTCGTCCACCACCAGGATGTGTTGCATGGGCTCTGTAGTGCAAAAGAAACCCAAGTTTAGGCAGCTCCAGACCACCGCTGGCGACGATCTGGCGGGCATTTCCGCCATTGTTTGGTCCTTGTGGACGCCCTTTGTATCGACCTTGGTACAAAGCGGACAAACCCCGGAGACACGCACCTCCAAGAATGGACAAGGGCCATGGCTGAGGGCTCCCGCTTCTGGGGGACCAGGCACCGACCCACCCTTGGAGCGAAAGGAACGACGATGACGACCATCAGTAGCGTCAGCAGTGCCTGGTCCAGTGCAAGTGTGCAGCGGGCATCACGCCCGGCGCCCACGCCGGAGCGGCTGCTGTCCAAAATCGATGCCGACCGCAACGGCGGCGTGAGTGACACAGAACTGCAGGGCCTTCTGGACGATGTGGCCCAAAAATCCGGCGTCAGCAGCCAGACCAGCGCTGCAGACCTGGTCAAGCAGTACGACAGCAATGGGGACGGCAACCTCAACGCCGACGAGCTGGGCAAGACGATGCAAAGCGTGTTGCCCCCGCCACCGTCCACCATGGCTTTTGCCCAGTCGCGGGGCGACAGCGACAC
Organism: Acidovorax facilis; assembly: GCF_050626955.1. Lineage (NCBI taxonomy): Bacteria > Pseudomonadati > Pseudomonadota > Betaproteobacteria > Burkholderiales > Comamonadaceae > Acidovorax > Acidovorax facilis. Next base: position 570,834 of record NZ_CP192460.1, on the reverse strand, counting down.
CGCCACCGGCCAGGCGGGCGACGACCTCTTTGGCAAGGTGGACAGCGACGGCGATGGCGCCGTGAGCAAGACCGAGCTGCAGGCCCTGCTGGATGCGATGTCGGGCGGCACGGCGAGCCAAGTGGGCGTCAGCAGTGACGACGTGTTCAGCCAACTGGATGCAGACGGCGACGGCAGCCTGACCCAAGCCGAATTCGACGCGGGCCGCCCTTCCGGCGCGGCGGGTGAAGCAGGCGGCGGCATGCAGGCCATGGGTGGCATGCCACCGCCACCCGGAGGCCCAGGTGGTGCAAGTGCCTCCGCCGACAGCACCACCACCTACGACGCCCTGGACACCAACAAGGATGGTGAGGTCTCGCTGACAGAACGGCTGGCTGGCAGCCCCAGCAGCGTGGAGCAGGACGCGATCACCGCGCTGTTCAACGCCATCGACACCGATGGCGACGCCAGCATCAGCGCCAGCGAATCCAAGACTTTCATCGACCAGTTGACCAGCCAGCTCCAGCAGCCCCCCAGCCAGGCATCAACATCGGACACCAGCCAACGCAACGACCTGGCGCGGCTGGCCGACTTTGCGCGCCAGCAGTACGCAATGGCAGCCAATGACTGGAATTCGCCCGCCATCACCGGCAGCCTGAGCGCAATGGCCTGATCAAAAGGAAGGGGCTGGCTTGCCACCAGCCGCAGGTTTTCTGGCCACGCGGTGCGATTCGCCCGTCAGTTGACGAGCTGCGTGCGCCGGGATCTTGGAGCCATCTGGCAGCAGAAAATATGAACAAAAATAGGCTCTATCGCTTCATGGACAAGCGCAGTTAGCTACAAATTTAATAGCAAAAAATATACCCCCTGAGCTCACCAAGGCCTGTGGGGGGCGAAAGCCGAACGCTCCCAAACCGATCAGCCTGTGGACTACAAGGCCTGAATCAGCGCCCGCACGGCCCGGGGGTAGATCACGTGTTCCTGCGTGAGCACACGGGCTGAGAGCGTCTCGGCCGTGTCGCCCGGCAGCACCGGCACCACAGCCTGGTCCAGGATGGGGCCCACATCCAGCTCGGCCGTCACCTGGTGCACTGTCACGCCCGCAAATTTGCAGCCCGCATCAATCGCGCGCTGGTGCGTGTGCAGCCCGGTAAAGGCGGGCAGCAGCGAGGGGTGGATATTGATGAGCCGCCCCGCGTAGTGCGCCACAAACCCGGGCGTCAGGATGCGCATGAACCCGGCCAGCACCACCAGGGCGGGCTGGTGGCGGTCGATGGTGGCGGCCAGCTCGGCATCAAACGCCTCGCGGCTGGCAAAGGCCTTGTGGTCCAGCGCCTCGGCAGCGATGCCCTGCTCCCGCGCAAACACCAGCCCGGCGGCATCGGGCTTGTTGCTGATGACGGCCGCGACGCGGGCGCCGTAGCGCTGCTCCCAGTGCTCCTGTTGTGCGGTACGCACGATGGTGGCCATGTTGGAGCCGCCGCCAGAGATCAGAATGACGATGTTCTTCATAAATTGCCACGGATTATCCCAGTGCCCTTCGATCCCGCCACCCGCCCCCTCACCCCCTACGAAGCCCGCGTGCTCGCCACGCTGATGGAGAAGGCCCGCACCGTGCCCGACAGCTACCCCATGTCGCTCAACGGCCTGGTCACCGGTTGCAACCAGAAAACCAGCCGCGACCCGGTGATGAACCTGAGTGACGCCGAGGCGCAGGAAGCCCTGGATTCGCTCAAGCTGCTGACGCTGGCGTTTGAGAGCAGCGGCAACCGCACCACACGCTGGGAACACAACTTTCAGCGCGGCGTGGGCGTGCCCGAGCAGTCGGCCGTGCTGCTGGGCCTGCTCATGCTGCGCGGCCCGCAGACGGCGGGTGAACTGCGCATCAACGCCGAGCGCTGGTACCGCTTTGCCGACATTTCGTCGGTCGAAGCTTTTCTGGACGAGCTGCAGGAGCGCAGCGCCGAAAAGGGCGGCCCGCTGGTCGTGCAGTTGCCCCGCGCGCCGGGTGCCCGCGAGCAGCGTTGGGCGCATCTGATGTGTGGGCCTGTAGACACCAGCGCCGGTGTGTCAGCCCCCAGCAGTGGCGGCGGTGGAAGCACCGGCACGTCTGCCGCACTGCAAGCGCGGGTGGACGCACTGGAGACAGAGGTGGCCAACCTGCGCACCACGGTGCAGCGGCTGTGTACAGAACTGGGCATTTCCCCAGACTCCGCGCCGATGTCGCCACCCGGACAGGACTAAAACGAACGACCGTGCTACAAATGCGGATCACTTGGAGACAAACCGATGGATCTCGCATTCACCCCCGAAGAACAGGCGTTCCGCGAAGAAATTCGCGCCTGGGTTCAAGCTAATCTACCGAAAGAAATTTCGCACAAGGTCCACAACGCCCTGCGCCTGACCCGCGACGATCTGCAGGGCTGGGCCAAGATCCTGGGCAAGAAAGGCTGGCTGGGCTTCGGCTGGCCCAAGGAGTTTGGCGGCCCCGGCTGGACGGCCGTGCAAAAGCACCTGTTCGAAGAAGAATGCGCCCTGGCCGGCGCGCCCCGTATCGTGCCGTTTGGCCCGGTGATGGTGGCCCCGGTGATCATGGCGTTTGGCAACGCCGAGCAGCAAAAGCGCTTTTTGCCTGGCATCGCCAGCGGCGAAGTCTGGTGGAGCCAGGGCTACAGCGAACCCGGATCGGGTTCGGACCTGGCCAGCGTCAAGACCCGTGCAGAACGCGTGGGCGACAAATACATCGTCAACGGCCAAAAAACCTGGACCACCCTGGGCCAGCATGGCGACTGGATGTTCAACCTGGTGCGCACCAGCACCGAGGGCAAGCCCCAGACCGGCATCTCCTTCCTGCTGCTCGACATGAAGTCCAAGGGCGTCACCGTGCGCCCCATCAAGCTGCTGGACGGCGAATGCGAGGTGAACGAAGTGTTCTTCGACAACGTCGAAGTGCCTGCCGAAAACCTGATCGGCGAAGAGAACAAGGGCTGGACCTACGCCAAGCACCTGCTGAGCCACGAGCGCACCAACATCGCCGACGTGAACCGCAGCAAGCGCGAACTTGAGCGCCTGAAGCGCATCGCCAAGACCGAAGGCGTGTGGGATGACCTGCGCTTCCGCGACCAGATCGCACTGCTTGAAGTGGACATCGTCGCGCTGGAAATGCTGGTGCTGCGCGTGCTGTCGGCCGAGAAGTCGGGCAAGAACTCGCTCGACATCGCGGGTCTGCTCAAGATCAAGGGCAGCGAGATCCAGCAGCGCTACGCCGAGCTGATGATGCTGGCCGCCGGCCCCTTTGCCATGCCCTTCATCGAAGAGGCCATGGAGGCGGGCTGGCAGGGCAACTTCCCCGGCGGTGTCACCGCCAACGCACCGCTGGCGTCCACCTACTTCAACCTGCGCAAAACCACCATCTACGGTGGCAGCAATGAAGTTCAACGCAACATCGTCGCGCAGACGGTTCTGGGCTAAGGAGACAAGAACATGGATTTCGATTTTTCTGACGACCAGGAACAACTGCGCGACGCCGTGCGCAAGTGGGTGGACAAGGGCTACACGTTCGAGCGCCGCCGCGCCGCCGTGGCTGCCGGCGGCTTCGACCGCGCCGCCTGGGGCGAACTGGCCGAGCTGGGCCTGACGGCCCTCACCGTGCCCGAAGCGCACGACGGCATGGGCCAGGGCGCCATCGATGCCATGGTGGTGGCCGAGGAACTGGGCCGTGGCATCGTTCTGGAGCCCATCGCCCAGGCCTTCATGGCCAGCAGCGTGCTGTCGCACTACGCACCGGCCAACGTGCAATCGGCCTGGCTGCCCCGCGTGGCGAGTGGTGAAGCCTTGGTGGTGCTGGCCCAGCAGGAGCGCAAGGCGCGCTACCGCCTGGATGTTTGCGAGGCCAAAGCGGCCCCAGCGCAAGATGGATATTCGCTGACAGCTATCAAAAGCGTAGTAGCTGCCGGCGACAAGGCCGACGCGTTCATCGTGCCTGCCCAACTGGACGGCAAGACCGCCCTCTTCCTGGTCGAGCGCACCGCCACTGGCGTGACCACCCAAGGCTACGTCACACAAGACGGCAGCCGCGCCGCCGAGGTGAAGTTCACCAACGCCCCCGCCACGCTCATCACCACCGACGGCCTCGCCGCGCTGGAACTGGCCGTGGACACCGGCATCGCCGCCACCTGCGCCGAAGCCGTGGGCGTGATGGACAAGACCGTGGCCATCACCGTCGAATACATGAACCAGCGCAAGCAGTTTGGCGTGTTCATTGCCAGCTTCCAGGCGCTGCGCCACCGCGTGGCCGACATGAAGATGCAGCTGGAACTGGCCCGCTCGATGAGCTACTACGCCAGCCTCAAGCTGGGCGCCCCTGCCGCCGAGCGCCGCGCCGCCATGGCGCGCGCCAAGGTGCAACTGGGTCAATCGATGCGTTTTGTGGGCCAGCAGGCCGTGCAGCTGCATGGTGGCATCGGTGTGACGGACGAGTACATCGTGAGCCACTATTTCAAGAAGCTCACCCAGCTGGAAGTGGCCTTTGGCGACACGCTGCACCATCTGGGCGAAGTGTCCGCCCGCATGCAAGACACCGCAGGCGTGTTTGCCTGATGCGAACTGACGCAGCCATGTAACGCTCGCATGCCATGCTCGTGGATTCACCGATCCACGGGCATTTTTTCTTGTCGGAGACACCTTCATGAACAACAAATTCTGGCTGCAACGCCGATCTCTTCTGCTGGCAACCGCTGCAGCAGCTACCCTGGCCCTGGCCGGTTGCGCCACCAAGGGTCCCAGCCTGGCCGAAGCGCCGCCCATCGTCTTTGTGCACGGCAACGGCGACACCGCCGCACTGTGGCAAACCACCGTGTGGCGGTTTGAATCGAACGGCTGGCCGCGCGAACGCCTGCACGCCATTGACGTGCCCTACCCCCTGTCGCGTGATGAGGACGCCAAACCCCAGGCGGGCCGCACCTCGGCCGCAGAGCACATGGCCTACCTCAAGGCCGAAGTGGACAAGGTGCTCAAGGCCACGGGTGCAAGCCAAGTGGTATTGGTGGGCAACTCGCGCGGCGGCAACGCCATCCGCAACTACATCTACAACGGCGGCGGCGACAAGACGGTGAGCCACGCGATCCTCGGCGGCACGCCCAACCACGGCGTGTGGGCGATACCGGGGTTCCGAGAAGGCAACGAGTTCTCGGGCACGGGCCCTTTCCTCAAAGCGCTGAATGCTCCCAAGAACGCGGCGGGCGACGAGGTGAGCGGCCCCGTGAAATGGATGACGATCCGCTCGGACAACAACGACAAGTTCGCCCAGCCCGACGGTCTGTGGATAGGCCAGAAAGGCAAGCCCACCTACGTGACCGCCGCAGGCCCCGAACTCAAGGGCGCCACCAACGTGGTGATTCCGCGCATCGACCACCGCGAGACGTCGTACTCCCCCGCTGCGTTTGAAGCCACCTACCGCTTCATCACCGGCAAGGCACCGCAGGTCACCACCATTGCGGCTGAAAAGCAGGTGGTGCTCAACGGCAAGGTCACCGGCCTGGGCGTGGACCCGGCCGACCCCAAAACCGGCAACTTCGGCAACAACCTGCCCCTGGCGGGCGCGCAACTGGAGGTGTATGCCACCGACCCCGCCACGGGCGCCCGCGCGGGCAATGCCTTGCTGCGCAAGACCGTGGGTGCGGATGGCCAATGGGGACCACTGACGGTGCCCAGCGGCTCGCCCGTCGAGTTCGTGATCAGCGCACCCGGCTATGCCACCACCCACATCTACCGCAGCGGCTTTCCACGCAGCAGCAACCTCATCCACCTGCGCGCAGAACGCATGGCCGATGCCGACAAAAGCGCCGAGAGCGTGGTGACACTGACCCGCCCGCGCGGCTACCTGGACCCGGCACGCGACAAGATGCTGCTGGATGGCGCAGCACCTGCTGGTGTGCCCGCTGGGGCAGGTGTTGCATCTGCCAAGGTCAAGCCTGCGGGCGGCGTGCGCAGCATTGCGGGTGAGTTCAATGGCGAACGCCTGGTGGGACAGACCTGGCCGGCTGCCAGCGGCCATCTGGTGTTCCTGGAACTGACTTACTAAAGGAATAGGCGCTGCACCGTGTCTTTGCACCGTGTAGCACGCCCCCAAGAGCGGTCAAGACGGCCCCGATGGCTAGGAGCTCCGTCGCAGACAGTACGAAGGGCCTGTCAACCCTCTTTTCGGGGTCGCGAAGGCCCTTGCGGGCGTGCCAATCTAGGCGCGCGACGCAGCGTGCGCTCTTGCACACGTAAGGAGCGGAACGACGAGTGGCGCGCCCGCAGGGGCCTTCCCTTCGGGTTGCCCGGCCTGGGGGCCGTCTGCGGCGTTGCCCGCGCTTGCAAGGTGCCTACCTTGCTGCGCACAGGCGCCTTGCATCCCACCCCCAGGTCGGGCAACGCGATCCCCGAAAAGAGGGTTGGCAGGCCCTCACGGCAAGACGAAGCAACGACGCCAGCGGGGTCCTATTGGCCGCTCTACGCCAAAAGACGCGAGGACTTGGGGACGTGGGCCATCAGGAACTCCATCTGATCGGCCAGGATGCGCCGGTTACGCAGGATGAAGTCCTCCCACAGACTCGGCACATAGGGCGCATACAGCAGCGGCATGTGTGCCTGCTCTGGAGTGCGGGGGCCCTTGCGGTGGTTGCAGGGGCGGCACGCCGTGACCACGTTCATCCAGTGGTCCTGGCCGTTGCGGGCAAACGGCACGATGTGCTCGCGCGTCAGGTCTTCCTCATGAAAATGCCCGCCGCAGTAGGCGCACACATTGCGGTCGCGGGCAAAGAGCTTGCTGTTGGTCAGGCTGGGCTTGAGCTCGAACGGATTGATGCTGGGCACGCCCTTGGTGCCGATGATGCTGTTGATGGCGATCACCGATTGCTCACCCGAGATGGCGTTGTGCCCGCCCCGGAACCGGGCAATCTGTGCACCAGACTCCCAGCGCACTTCCCCGGCGGCGTAATGAATCACCGCCTGCTCCAGCGAAATCCACGATTGGGGCAGCCCTTGGGCTGACAGCTTCAAGACCTTCAAAACACGCCTCCTGGAACACAAAGTACACAAGGATCGGAACGCAGATGTCTCGCGGGCAGCCCTGCGCGGGGCCAGCCGTGGGTCACAATATACTCCGTTTTCATGACAAATTGGCGTCCTGCGCTTGATGGACTTGCGCATGCTGCTATCAAAAAGATAACAAACCGATGAAGATCTTTCGCGGATTCCACCACCCTGGCACTGCCAATGCCTGTGCGCTGACCATCGGCAATTTCGATGGTGTGCACCGGGGCCACCAGGCCATGCTGGCCTTGCTGAACAGCGAGGCTGCACACAGGGGCGTGGAAAGCTGCGTGCTGACGTTCGAGCCCCACCCCCGCGACTACTTCGCGGGCGCCCACCAAAAGCCCGAGCTGGCACCCGCACGCATCGGCACCCTGCGCGACAAGCTCACCGAACTGGCCCGCTGCGGTGTGCAGCAGACCGTGGTGCTGCCGTTTGACGCGCGGCTGGCCGCCCAGTCGCCCGACGCTTTCATCGACGAGGTGCTGGTGCGTGGTCTGGGGGCCCGGTACGTGCTTGTGGGCGACGATTTCCGCTTTGGCCGCCAGCGAGCGGGCGACTACGCCATGCTGGACGCGGCCGGGCAAGCCAAGGGCTTCGACGTAGCGCGCATGAACAGCTACGAAGTGCATGGGCTGCGCGTGTCCAGTTCCGCCGTGCGCCAGGCGCTGGCCGCAGGCGACATGGAAGCCGCGGCACGCCTGCTGGGACGGCCCTACACCATCAGCGGCCATGTGGTGCATGGCCGCAAGCTTGGGCGCGAACTGGGTGCTACCGCCGCCGGTGCAGGCGACGGCTTTCGCACCCTGAACCTGCGCTTTGCCCACTGGAAGCCTGCCGCCAGCGGCATCTTTGCCGTGCTGGTGCATGGCCTTGCCACCGAGCCATTGCCAGGGGTGGCCAACCTGGGCGTGCGCCCCTCGCTGGACCCGAACGACGTCAACGGCGGGCGCGTGCTGCTGGAAACCCATTGCCTGCATTGGCCCGCCTATCTGGGGCCCGAGGGGGCGTACGGTAAAATCGTGCGCGTGGAACTGCTACACAAACTGCACGACGAGCTGAAATACGACGGTCTGGATGCCTTGACGAAGGGCATCGCCAAAGACTGCGCCGACGCGCGTGCCTACTTTGCCTCGGCCCAGGCACCCAACCACACCGAAACCCGGCGCCAGACCACCCGCGACCGAATTTGAGGGAGCTGCTTCTCGCAGCGCCCGCCTGACGGGCCCGCCATCCTTCGCGCTCCAACCCCGTTCTTGCTCCGGGCCTTGCCCCGGAATGCCCCGTTTTTAAGGCTCCCTCATGTCCGACGACAACGCCAGCACTCCTTCCACGGATTACCGCAGCACCCTCAACCTGCCCGACACCTCCTTCCCCATGCGTGGCGACCTGCCCAAGCGCGAGCCGGGCTGGGTCAAGGACTGGGAAGACCAAGGCATCTACAAGCGCCTGCGGGATGCCCGTCGGGGTGCGCCCAAGTTCATCCTGCACGACGGCCCGCCCTACGCCAACGGCCAGATCCACATGGGCCACGCGGTCAACAAGATCCTGAAGGACATGATCACCAAAGCGCGCCAGCTCGAAGGCTTTGACGCGCTGTACGTGCCTGGCTGGGACTGCCACGGCCTGCCGATCGAGAACGCCATCGAGAAGAAACACGGCCGCAACCTGAGCCGCGACGACATGCAGGCCAAGAGCCGCGCGTTTGCCACCGAGCAGATCGCGCAGCAGATGGTGGACTTCAAGCGCCTGGGCGTGCTGGGCGAATGGGACAACCCCTACAAGACCATGAACCCCGCCAACGAGGCGGGCGAAATCCGCGCCTTCAAGCGCGTGATGGAGCGTGGCTTCGTGTACCGAGGCCTCAAGCCCGTGTACTGGTGTTTTGACTGCGGCTCTTCGCTGGCCGAGTTCGAGATCGAATACCAGGACAAGAAGAGCACCACGCTGGACGTGGCATTCAAGTCGCACGACCCCGCCAAGCTGGCAGCCGCCTTTGGCCTGCCAGCATTGGCCAAGGATGCGTTTGTGGTCATCTGGACCACCACCGCCTGGACCATTCCCGCCAACCAGGCGCTGAACCTGAACCCCGAGATCAGCTACGCGCTGGTGGACACGGGCGAGCGCATCCTGCTCGTGGCCGAGCCGCTGGTGGCCTCGTGCCTGGAGCGCTACGGCCTCGCCGGCAGCGTGCTGGCCACCACCCTGGGCAAGAACCTGGGCGGCCTGGAATTTGAACACCCGCTGTACGACGTGAAGAGCGAGGACGGAACCCAGGGTTACAAGCGCCTTTCGCCCGTGTACCTGGCCGACTACGCCACGGCCGACGACGGCACGGGTATCGTGCACTCCTCCCCTGCCTACGGCCTGGAAGACTTCAACTCCTGCCGCGCGCATGGCATGGCACTGGACGACATCCTGAACCCCGTGCAAGGCAACGGCACCTACGCGGCCGACTTCCCTCTGTTTGGCGGCCTGCACATCTGGAAGGCGGTGCCCGTCATCATCGAAGCCCTGCGCAACGCGGGCCGCCTGATGACCACCAAGGACATCACGCACAGCTACCCCCACTGCTGGCGCCACAAGACGCCGGTGATCTACCGCGCCGCCGCGCAGTGGTTCGTGCGCATGGACGAGGGCGAAGGCGTGTTCACCCAGCCCGGCATGAAGCCCGCCAAGACGCTGCGCCAGATCGCGCTGGATGCGATCGAACACACGAGCTTCTACCCCGAGAACGGGAAGGCCCGCCTGCACGACATGATCGCCGGGCGGCCCGACTGGTGCATCTCGCGCCAGCGCAGCTGGGGCGTGCCCATCCCGTTCTTTCTGCACAAGGATTCGGGCGAGCTGCACCCGCGCACCATGGAAATCATGGACCAGGCGGCTGACATCGTTGAAAAGGGCGGCATCGAGGCCTGGAGCCGCGTGACGACCGAGGAAATCCTGGGCGCCGAAGACGCGCCGCACTACACCAAGAGCACCGACATCCTGGAAGTGTGGTTTGACTCCGGCTCCACCTTCAGCCATGTGCTGCGCGGCACGCACCCCGAGGTGCACCACGACACCGGCCCCGAGGCCGACCTGTACCTGGAAGGCCACGACCAGCACCGCGGCTGGTTCCACAGCTCGCTGCTGCTGGCCTCGGCCCTCGAAGGCCGCGCGCCGTATTGCGGCCTGCTGACCCACGGCTTCACCGTGGACAGCCAGGGCCGCAAGATGAGCAAGTCGCTGGGCAACGGCATCGACCCGCAGGAAATCAACAAGAAGCTCGGCGCCGAAATCATCCGCCTGTGGGTGGCCGCCAGCGACTACTCCGGCGACATCGCGGGCGACGAGAAGATCCTGGCCCGCGTGGTGGACGCCTACCGCCGCATCCGCAACACACTGCGCTTCCTGCTGGCCAACGTGAGCGATTTCGATCCGGCCAAGGACGCCGTGCCGTTCGACCAGATGCTGGAGATCGACCGTTACGCCCTCACCCGCGCATCCGAGTTCCAGGCCGAGGTGCTGGCGCACTACAAGGTCTACGAATTCCACCCCGTGGTGGCCAAGCTGCAGCTGTACTGCTCGGAAGACCTGGGCGGCTTTTACCTCGACGTGCTCAAGGACCGCTTGTACACCACGGCGCCCAAGAGCCTGGCCCGCCGCAGCGCGCAGACCGCGCTCTACAACATCACGCACGCCATGCTGCGCTGGATGGCGCCGTTCCTGTCGTTCACGGCCGAAGAGGCGTGGAAGGTGTTCGGCAGCTCCGACTCCATCTTCCTGGAGACCTACGGCAACGTGGCGGGCGTGGGTGCCGGTGCCGACGAAGGCCTGCTGGCCAAGTGGTCGCGCATCCGCGAGATCCGCGATGCGGTGAACAAGGAGATCGAAGCACTGCGCGCCGATGGCAAGGTGGGCTCGTCCCTGCAGGCCACCGTTACCCTCACGGCGGCGCCCGAAGACCATGCGCTGCTGGCCAGCCTGGGCGATGACCTCAAGTTCGTGTTCATCACATCTGCTATTGAATTGGTAGCTGGTAGCGCATTACAGATAAGCGTCAAGCCCAGTTCTGATGCCAAATGCGAGCGCTGCTGGCACTACCGCAGCGATGTAGGGCAGGACGCCGCCCACCCGACGATCTGCGGCCGCTGCACCAGCAACCTCTACGGCGACGGCGAGAGCCGGGAGCACGCCTGATGGACCGCACATTGCAGGCCGGGCGTTCCGGCGCGAGCATGTGGCCCTGGCTGGCCTGGGCTGTGGTGCTTGTGGTGGTCGACCAGATCACAAAGACCCTGATCCTCAACCACTACCAGTTGGGCGATTCCACGTTCATCACCAGCTTCTTCAACATCGTGCGGGCGCACAACACGGGTGCTGCGTTTTCGTTCCTGTCGGACGCGGGGGGCTGGCAACGGTGGCTGTTCACCGGCATCGGCGTGGCAGCCACGATCTTCATCGTGTGGCAGCTGCGTGCCCACCCGGGGCAAAAGCTCTTTGGCTTTGCGCTGTCGAGCATTCTGGGCGGCGCGGTGGGCAATGTGGTGGACCGGCTGATGCACGGCTATGTCGTGGACTTTCTGGACTTCCATGTGAGCGGCTGGCACTTTCCGGCGTTCAACGTGGCGGACTCGGCCATCACGCTGGGGGCAGCGTGTCTCATTCTGGATGAGCTGCTTCGCGTGCGGCGCGAGCGCTGACGCCACCGGCATCCCCCGTGCAAGCCTTGCAACAGCCCGCCTCGTGCGGGCTGTTTGCTTTGTAGCGCCAGTTGCTCTTGCCGCATGCAGTGTCATGCGCATGTCACGGTCAGCGGTTGCAATGTAAACGTTTACATCAAATGTATTGCACCAAACTGCCATGAGCATTCTGGAAGTCGCCCGCGAGGCCGGTGTGTCGGTTGCCACCGTGTCGCGTGTTTTCAACCTGCCTGACAAAGTGGCCCCGGCCACGCGCGAGCATGTGGAGAACATCGCCCGCACCCTGGGCTATCTGCCCAACGCCAGCGCGCGCACCTTGCGCACCCAGCGCAGCCGCGTGCTGGGCGTGGTGTTGCCCACGCTCACCAACCCCGTGTTTGCCGAATGCCTGGAAGGCATTGCCCAGGCCGCCGTAGCGGGTGGCTACGCCATCTCGCCGTTCACCACCGACTACCGCCTGGACCAGGAAGACCGCGCGGTGAACCTGCTGCTGGCGGGCAACGTGGACGGGATGATCCTGGTGGTTTCGAACCCCGCCACCTCCACCGCACTGCAGCGGCTGGCCGAGGTGGGTCTGCCCTATGTGCTCGCCTACAACCACCACCCCGATCACCCCTGCGTGTCGGTGAACAGCGAGCTGGCTGTGGCCGACGTGGTGACCCATCTGGCCACGCTGGGGCACCGCCGCATCGCCATGGTCAGCGGGCTGCTCAGCGCCTCTGACCGCGCGCAACAACGCTGCCGGGGCTACGCGCGCGGCATGGAGCAGGCAGGCCTGCGGGCCCAGCCTGTGTTGCAGGTGCCCTTCGTGGCCGCTGCGCCAGAGGTGTTGGGCGAAGCCCTGAACAGCCAAGACCGCCCCACGGCCCTGGTGTGTTCCAACGACCTGCTGGCCATCCGCAGCATCCGCGCCGCGCACCTGGCGGGCCTGGCGGTGCCGCGCGACCTGAGCGTAGTGGGCTTCGACGGCATTGCGCTGGGGCAAGACCTCACTCCGCAACTGAGCACCGTGGTGCAACCCAATGCCGACATCGGCCGCCACAGCGTGGAGCTGCTGGCCCAGGCCGTGGCCAGTGGCAACCCGCTGGGCCCCGACATGGGTCTGACGCTGGCGCACCAGTTCCGCGCTGGCGAGTCCTGCGCACCGCCCGCCTCTTCCCTTGTTCCTCCCCTCACCTGAACCCAAGGAGCTGACCCATGAAAACAACCCTCAAAAACTTCACCCGCGCCACGCTGCTGGCCTGGGGCCTGGCCGCCGGTGCCACGGCCATGGCGCAAAACGCCATCTGCTACAACTGCCCGCCCGAATGGGCCGACTGGGGCAGCCAGATCAAGGCCATCAAGGCCAAGACCGGCATCACCGTGCCACCAGACAACAAGAACTCCGGCCAGTCGCTGGCCCAGCTGGTGGCAGAAAAAGCCAGCCCCGTGGCGGATGTAACCTACCTGGGCGTGACCTTCGCCATCCAGGCGCAAAAGGACGGCGTGGTGGCCGCCTACAAGCCCGCTGCATGGGCCGAGATTCCCGATGGCCTGAAGGACCCTGCAGGCCACTGGTTCACCATCCACTCGGGCACCCTGGGCTTCATGGTCAATGTGGATGCACTCAAGGGCAAGCCCGTGCCGCAGTCCTGGGCCGACCTGCTCAAGCCCGACTACAAGGGCCTCATCGGCTACCTGGACCCGGCATCGGCCTTCGTGGGCTATGTGGGCGCTGTGGCAGTGAACCAGGCGCGCGGCGGCACGCTGGACAACTTCGGCCCTGGCATCGACTACTTCAAGGCGCTGCAGAAGAACGAGCCCATCGTTCCCAAGCAAACGTCTTACGCCCGTGTACTGTCGGGCGAGATCGCGATCCTGCTGGACTACGACTTCAACGCCTACCGCGCCAAGTACAAGGACAAGGCCAATGTGCAGTTTGTGATCCCCACTGAAGGCACGGTGGTGGTGCCCTACGTGATGAGCCTGGTGGCCAACGCGCCGCACGCCGACAACGGCAAGAAGGTGCTGGACTTTGTGTTGTCGGACGAAGGCCAGGCGCTGTGGGCCAATGCCTACCTGCGCCCCGTGCGCGCCAGCGCCATGTCCAAGGAGGTGCAGGCCCGCTTCCTGCCTGCCAGCGAATACGCACGCGCCAAAACGGTGGACTACAGCAAGATGGCCGCAGTGCAAAAGGCCTTCTCGGACCGCTACCTGAAAGAAGCCCAGTAAGCCGGGGCGAGCTGGAGAGATGCACATGCGCCACAACAGCTTTGCTCCATCCCGCGCGCTGCTGCTGGCGTGTACCGCACCTGCCGTGGCATTCTTTGCAGCGTTCTGGCTGCTGCCCATCGTGCAGCTGATTGCGCTGCCCGCCAGCAAGGGCTGGGAGACCTACTTTGTGGTGCTCACCCACCCGCGCTACCTGCAAAGCCTGCTGCAGACACTGGGGCTGTCCCTGGCGGTGACGCTGGCCACCCTGGTGCTGGGCGCGGCCGTGGGCATCACGCTGGCGCGGCACCGTTTTACAGGGCGGCAGTTGCTGCTGTCGCTGCTGACGTTGCCGCTGTCGTTTCCAGGCGTGATCATTGGTTTTTTCATGATCTTGCTCGGTGGCCGCCAAGGCTTGGTGGCCGACCTGACGGACGCGCTGGGCCTGGGCCGCGTCACGTTTGCCTACGGCCTGGCCGGGCTGTTCCTGGCCTATCTGTACTTCTCGCTGCCACGGGCCGTTGCGACCTACACAGCGGCGGCCGGGGCCATGGATGCGGCGCTGGAAGAAGCCGCCCGCTCGCTGGGCGCGCCGCGCTGGCGGGTGGTGCGCGACGTGTGGGTGCCCGAACTCGCGCCCACCACGCTGTCGTGCGGGGCCATTGTGTTCGCCACGGCCATGGGCGCGTTTGGCACCGCGTTCACGCTGTCCAGCAAGTTCGAGGTGCTGCCCATCACCATCTACAACGAGTTCACCAACTACGCCAACTTTGCACTGGCCGCCAGCCTGTCGATCACCCTGGGGCTCATCACCTGGGTGGTGCTGTGGCTGTCCCGCCGTGTTGCGGGCCCGGCACCGGCTGCCGGGGCGTAACCACCACCATGCGCACGACCCAACAAGCCTCCTTCCCCCTGCTGGCGCTCACGGCGCTAGTGGCGGCGTTCATGCTCGCCCCCATCGCGCTGTCGGTGATGGCGGGGCTCGTCAACAACTACAGCACTGGCATTTCCAGCGGGCTCACCACACGATGGCTGCACGAGGTGTGGGACCTGTACGGCGGCACCGTGGGCTGGTCGCTGGGCCTTGCGCTGCTGTGTGTGCTGGGCAACCTGCTGATCGGGGTGCCCTGTGCCTATGCGCTGGCGCGCAGCCGCTCGCGCGCCGCACGCCTGTTTGAAGAACTGCTGACCTTGCCAGTGGCCGTGCCCGGCCTGGCCAGTGCGCTGGCCTTGATCCTGACCTACGGCACGCTGCAAGGCTTTCGCACCAGCTTTGCGTTCATCCTGGTGGGGCACATGGTGTTCACCCTGCCGTTCATGGTGCGCACCGTGGGCGCTGCATTCCAGCGCAAGGAACTGCTCTCGCTTGAAGAAGCGGCACGCTCGCTGGGTGCCAGCTTCGGGCAGCGCTTTTTGGGTGTGCTGGTGCCCGCCGTGTTGCCCGCCATCGTGGCGGGCAGCCTGATGGTGTTCACGCTGTCGGTGGGCGAATTCAACCTCACATGGATGCTGCACACCCCGCTGACCCGCACCCTGCCAGTAGGTCTGGCCGACAGCTATGCGTCCATGCGCATCGAGATCGGCTCCGCTTACACGCTGGTCTTTCTTATCGTCATCCTGCCCGTGCTGTGGGGCCTGCAGGCCGTCGGCACCCTGATCGAAAAACACCATGGAACTTGAACGCACGCGCGTGGAGATAAACCAATGCGCCAAAACCTACCCTGATGGCACGCGGGGCCTGCGGCCGACCGACCTCACTGTGGAGCCCGGCGAGGTCGTCGCCTTGCTGGGGCCATCGGGCTGCGGCAAGACCACACTGCTGCGCCTGATTGCCGGGCTGGAGGCGCCCGATGAAGGCAGCCGCATTGCCTTTGGTGGCACCGATGTGACGCGCCTGCCCATCGAGCAGCGTGGCATCGGCATGGTGTTCCAGCACTACGCCTTGTTCCCGCAAATGACGGTGGCCGCCAACATCGGCTACGGCCTCAAGATCCGCAACGTGCCCGAGGCCGAGCGCCGCCGCACCGTGGGCGAGCTGGTGGACTTGGTGCGCCTGCAAGGGTTGGAACACAAGCGCCCCGCCGAGCTCTCCGGCGGCCAGCGCCAGCGTGTGGCCCTGGCCCGCGCCGTGGCGGTGCGCCCCCGCGTGCTGCTGCTGGACGAGCCCTTGACCGCGCTGGATGCCAAACTGAAGGAGTCCCTGCGCGACGAGTTGGCCGACCTGCTGCGGCGCCTGCACATCACAGCCATCCATGTCACCCACGACCAGCAGGAAGCCCTGGCCATTGCCGACCGCCTGGCGGTGATGCACGCGGGCCAGATCGTGCAGGTGGGCGATGGCGAGACGCTGTACCGCGCGCCCACCCTCCCCTTTGTGGCGCAGTTTCTGGGCCGCGTGAACCGGCTCCAGCGGGACGCCGCCGCAAGCGCCCAGGCCGTGTTGATGCTGGGGGGGCTGCCTCTGCCCTGCCCTGCCGCCGTGCAGGCCCACACGGCCTTGCTCGTGCGGCCTGAAGACATCGAGGTGTCGGCCCTTCAAACTGACTGGGGTCAGGCCGAAGTCACGCGCCGCAGCTTTCTGGGCGACCGCGTGCAACTGGTTCTGACCCTGGCCGACCAGCCCCCGCTGATGGCCGATGTGCCGCGCGACCACCCCGCCCGCACGGGCGACACCGTGGGCGTGCGCATCGCCCCCGAGCGCCTCATGCCCTGCCACGAAACCAGCGACTGACCCAGCCAGCCCTACCCCGCCTGCACGCCTTTTAGCCATGACCACCACGCTGCTGCTCCAACTGTCTGACCCCCACATCCGCGAGCCCGGCCGCCTGGCCTATGGCCGCATCAATACCGCGCCCTATCTGGCCGAGGCCGTGGCCAGCGTGAACCGGCTGCCGCAGGCGCCCCATGCCGCCGTCATCACTGGCGACCTGACAGACTTTGGCCGCGCCGCCGAATACGAGCACCTGCGCGCCCTGCTCACGCCGCTGAACATGCCGGTGTACCTGCTGCCCGGCAACCACGACAGCCGCGAGCAGATGCGCGCGAGCTTTCCGCAGCACCACTACCTGGGGTCCGAGGGCTTCATCCAGTACAGCGTGCCGGTGGGCGGCATGCAGCTCATCGCGCTCGATACCGTGGTGCCCGGCGCCAGCGAGGGCAGCCTGTGCACAGAGCGCCTGCAATGGCTGGAGGAAGAGCTGGCACGCCACACCAGCCGCCCGGTGGTGATCGCCATGCACCACCCACCGTTTCGCACGCTGATTGGCCACATGGACGACATCGGCCTGCGCGAAGGCGCCGATGCGCTAGAAGCCATCGTGGCCCGCCACCCGCAGGTGGAGCGTGTGATCTGCGGGCACCTGCACCGGGCCATCCAGGTGCGGTTTGGCGGCACCATCGCGGCCACCGTGCCATCGCCCGCGCACCAGGTGCGGCTGGACCTGGCGCCCAACGCCGCCTCGGCCTGGATGCTGGAGCCGCCCGGCTTTGCGCTGCACGCCCTGCCTGCGGGGGGGCGGCTGGTCAGCCACACCGTGGCCAGCGGCCAATACGCGGGGCCCTACCCGTTTCATGACGGCGGGCAGCTGATCGACTGAAAAAACGGGCCCTGGCGACAAGACCTCCACCGCCGAGCACCCAGCCGCGACAGGGTCATCGCTGCACAACTCCTCAATCAGGAGTATGCTTATATGTCAGTTTTGTGACAAATGGTCCGGGTGCCGCAGTATTTTCTGCGCGCTCTTCATCCCGGAAGCCGAGCAGCCAGGCTCATGCCTCCCCGCCTGCCGCCGCCTACGGGCACAGAAATGAATGAAACCGCTTCCCTGCACGGGCGCCAGCTTTAACGCTTGCGTCTGCGCAGTGCATGGCGCATGCTCGTTTGGGTGGACACAAGAAGAAGAAACAACGGTTTTTCATGAAGCATCTCTTGAATCTGTTGGCAGCGGTGTCGCTGCTGATCTGGGGCACCCACTTGGTGCGCACCGGCATCCTGCGTGTCTTTGGCGCCAATTTGCGCCAGTTGATCGCGCACAGCGTCAGCAACCGGTTCACGGCCGTGCTGTCGGGCATCGGGGTGACCGCCGTGGTGCAGTCGAGCACGGCAACGGCGCTCATCGTGTCCTCCTTCGTGGGCCAGGGCCTGGTGGGCCTGCCCGCCGCGCTGGCTGTGATGCTGGGCGCCGACGTGGGCACCAGCGTGATGGCGGTGGTGTTCTCGATGGATTTGTCCTGGCTGTCGCCCCTGTTCATCTTCGCAGGTGTGGTGCTGTTCATCTCGCGCAAGGACACGGCCGTGGGCCGTGTGGGCAGGGTGCTGATCGGCCTGGGGCTGATGCTGCTGGCGCTGCGCCTCATCACCGAATCGACCACGGTGCTCACCCAGTCACCCACGGTGCGTACGCTGCTCGGGGCGCTGACCAGTGACCTGCTGCTGGAGATCTTCACCGGCGCCATCCTGGCCATCGTGGCGTATTCGAGCCTCGCCACCGTGCTGCTCACCGCCGCGCTGGCAGGCTCCGGCGGCATCCCGCCCGACGTGGCGCTGGGCCTGGTGCTGGGTGCCAACCTCGGCAGCGGCGTACTGGCGGTGCTGACCACGATGAAGGCCAACGTGCAAACGCGCCAGGTGCCACTGGGCAACCTGTTCTTCAAGATCATTGGCGTCATCATCATGACCCCGCTCACCGGGCTGTGGCTGCAGCATGTGCGCCCCTACGTGCCCGAAATCGCAGCACTGGTGGTGCTGTTCCACCTGGCATTCAACGTGGTGGTGGGCATCATCTGCATCGGCCTGACGGGCACAGTGGCGCGCGTGGTGCAACGCCTGCTGCCGAAGGAAAAGGCGCAGGCTGCGGGCACCCGCCCCCAGCATCTGGACCCCTCCGCCCTGGCCACGCCCTCGCTGGCCATCTCGTGCGCCGCGCGCGAGGCCCTGCACCAGGCCGACGTGGTCGAATCCATGCTGCTGGGCCTGCACAAGGTGATCCGCACCGACGACCTGCAGCTGGCGCAGGACCTGCGCAAACTGGACGACGAGGTGGACGGCCTGTACTCGGCCATCAAGTACTACATGACCAAGATCTCGCGCGAGGCCCTGGATGAACGCGAGGGCCGCCGCTGGGCCGACATCATCAGCTTCACGATCAACATGGAGCAGATCGGCGACATCATCGAGCGCGTGCTGATCGACATCGAGGACAAGAAGATCAAGAAGGGTCGCCAGTTCTCCGAAGCGGGCATGGAAGAAATCAACGAACTGCACGCCCGCCTGATCGACAACCTGCGCCTGGCGATGAGCGTGTTCCTCAACGGCAGCGTGCGCGATGCGCAAAAGCTGCTCGAAGAAAAAGCCCGCTTTCGCGACCTGGAACACGCGTATTCCGCCACCCACCTGGCGCGCCTGTCGGACAACACGGTGCAAAGCATCGAGACCAGTTCGCTGCACATCGACCTGATCAGCGAACTCAAGCGCATCAACTCGCTGCTGTGCTCGGTGGCCTACCCGATTCTGGAATCGGCCGGAGCACTGGCGCCCAGCCGGCTAAGGGCGATGGCGGACCAGGCTTGAGAAGCGCCTTCAGCAGAAATTCAAGCCTTTTCTGGTCTCTAGCGCTTTATCCATAAGCGCTAAAAGCTATTATTTTTATAGCAAAACCTCACCACTGCCGCTGTGCGGCGTTGTCTCGCCGTCACTCCACGTCCGCCACGTAGCGCTGCAGCCCCGTCCACAACGCATCCAGCGTGACCTTGCAGCGCGGGCTGGCGCGCAGGTCTTCGTGCATCACCACCCAGGTTTCCAGCCCGTACACAAACTGCTGTGGCAACACATGCACCAGCGCCGGGGTGCTACGGCGCGCCAGTGCCACCTGGCAAACGCCAATGCCGCCCCCGGCGCGCATGAAAGCCAGTTGCGCCACATCGCTGTCGCTGCGCACTGCAAACTGATCGCGCCGCCACGCGGGCACCGCCTTTTGTGCGGCGCGCAAAAAGGGCGTTTCTGCATCAAAACCAATCAGGCGGTGGTGGGGGAGGTCGGCCAGCGTCTCGGGCACGCCGTGCGCCTGCAAGTAGCTGGGGTGGGCGTGCAGTCCCAAGGGAATGCTGCCGACGCGGCGGGCGATCAACGCGTCCTGGCGGGGTTCGGTCATGCGGATGGCGATGTCGGCCTCGTGCTGCAGCAGGTCCTGCACGCGGTTGCTGAGCACCAGTTCCACCGTCAGCGCCGGGTGCTCGGCTTGCAGTTGCGCCAGGATGGGCGGCAGCACCTCCACGCCGATCACCTCGCTGGCCGTCACCCGCACCGTGCCCCGCACGCCGCCGCCATGGCTGTCGGCTGCGCGCACCAGGGCAGCGGCGGTGTGGCCCATGGCTTGCGCGTAGGGGCGCAGCGCCAGCGCCGCCTCGGTCGGCAGCAGGCCCTGCTGCGAGCGGGTGAACAGCACCAGTCCCAGCGCCTGCTCCAGCGCCGCAATGTGGCGCCCCACCGTGGGTTGTGTCACCCCCAGCGCGCGGGCTGCGCCCGAGAGCGATCCCTCTTGCACCACGCCCAAGTACGAGCGGTACAGCTCCCAGCCAATGTCTTTGTGTGCAGGTTGTGCCATACATAAATGTATAGCCATGCGCCGATTTTCGGTAATTCCATTTCACAACACCCACGACCACACTGCATCCATCACCACTTTTTTTTGGAGCAAAACATGGCAACCGCAGGCAATACGGTTCTGGTTCTCGGCGCGACCGGGGGCATCGGTGGCGAAGTGGCGCGGCAGCTGCGCGACCGGGGATGGCAGGTGCGCGCACTGCACCGGGGCGTGGCGCAGGCCGGGGAGCAACGCGACGGCATGGCCTGGATTCGCGGCGACGCGATGCGGTGCGAGGACGTGGTGGCCGCTGCCGCAGGCTGCGACGTGATCGTGCACGCGGTCAACCCGCCCGGCTACCGGCGCTGGAGCGAGCTGGTGCTGCCCATGATCGACAACACCATTGCGGCGGCCACCGCAGTGGGTGCCACCGTGGTGCTGCCCGGCACGATCTACAACTACGGGCCCGACGCCTTCCCGGTGCTGCGCGAGGACTCACCGCAGCGCCCCCACACCCGCAAGGGCACTGTGCGCGTGGAGCTGGAGCGGCGCCTGCAGCAGGCGACCCAGCCCCACCCGCTGAGTGCGGGCACCTGCCGCGTGCTCATCGTGCGGGCGGGGGACTACTTTGGCCCCCAGGTGGGCAACAGCTGGTTCTCGCAAGGCCTCGTCAAGCCCGGCCAACCCGTGAAGGCGGTGAACCTGCCCGGCGCACCCGGCGTGGGCCACCAATGGTCATACCTGCCCGACGTGGCGCGCACCATGGTGCAGTTGCTGGAGCGCCGCGCCACACTGCCCGCGTTTGCACGCTTTCACATGGCCGGGCACTGGGACGCCGACGGCACGCAGATGGCCGCCGCGATTGGCCGCACCGTGGTGGCACATGGTGGTGCGGCCCCGCACGTGCGGGCCTTTCCGTGGTGGCTGGTCACACTCGCCTCGCCGTTTGTGGCCACGCTGCGCGAACTGCGGGAGATGCGCTACCTGTGGAGGCAACCGGTGCGCCTGGCCAACGACCCGCTGCGCGCCGTGCTGGGCGAAGAGCCCCACACGCCGCTGGACGCGGCGGTGCAGGCCACGCTGTTGGGTCTGGGCTGCCTGCCAGGGGCCAAAGCGCCGCTCACAGCCCCAGGAAACCCGCAATCACCAGCCCGGCTTCCAGCGTGAACCGGCCCTGGGCAACCTGCGCGCGCACCTCTTCCAAGGGCAGCAGTGCAAACTCGTCCACCTCGCCGTCCTGGTTGTCGGGCGCCATGCCCTCGGGCACCACGGCGCGGAACCAGTCGATGCGCTCGACCATGTACCCCGCGCCGCCCCCCTCGCTGCTGGGGCGGCTGAACAGCACATGGCCACCGTGCGCCACGCCGGCAAGGGTGTGCACATGCAGCCCGGCTTCTTCCCAGGTCTCGCGCACCAGGGCTTGGGGCAACGAGTCGGCGGCCGAGATCATGCCGCCCATCAGCGTGTCCCACAGGCCTGGGTCGTTGGGTTTGTTCAGCGAACGCTTTTGCACCCACATGCGCCCATCGGACGCCAGCCCCACCAGGTGCACGGCGCAGGTGGTGATGCCCAGCACACGCACGGCACCCCGCTCCACGGTGCCCACGACTTCGCCGCTGGGGTTGGTCACCGCCAGTTGTTCGTTGCGCCACGGGCCACACAGGTTGGCGTCGCGCAGCGCTTCGGCCAAGGTGTTCAGGCCGTCGGTGGTGGCGTTGACGTTGGCACCAGAGGCCGCTTGGGGCGGCAGATGCAGACTCCATGCAGGGGCGCCGCCATGCTCACCCATTGATAGCTGGTAGCGCTTATCCAATAAGCGCTGGAGGCTTATTTTGCTTAGAAATCCTTCCGCCACCGACCCTACCACCTGCCCCGCCACCCGCAGGGGTTGGCGTGGCTGGCGGGCGGGCTGGTGCGCCAGTTGCCGCGCGCCCACCAGCCACTGGTCGAACGATGCGCCGGGGTAGGAGGCTGTCACAGCGTGAGGATGGTGCAGCCCGTGGTCTTGCGTGCTTCCAGGTCGCGGTGCGCCTGCTGCACGTCGGCCAGCGGGTAGCGCTGGTCGATGTGGATCTTCACCTGTCCACTGGCCACCACGGCAAACAGGTCGTCAGCCATGGCCTGCGTGCTTTCGCGCGCGGCGATGTGGGTGAACAGCGTCTGGCGCGTGACGTAGAGCGAGCCCTTGGCGCCCAATGAACCCGGCGCAAACGGTGCCACGGGGCCCGAGGCGTTGCCAAAGCTGGCCATGAGGCCAAAGGGACGCAGGCATTCGAGTGACTTGTCCCAGGTGTCCTTGCCCACCGAGTCGTACACCACCTTCACGCCCTTGCCGCCGGTGATCTCTTTGACCCGGGCTGCGAAATCTTCTTTTTGATAGTTGATGGCATGCGCCGCGCCGTTGGCCAGGGCCAGCTGGCACTTGGCATCGGTGCCTGCCGTGCCGATGAGCTGCAGGCCCAGCGCCTTGGCCCACTGGCTGGCGATCAGGCCTACCCCACCCGCAGCGGCATGGAACAGAACATGGTCACCGGGCTGCAGGCCTTCCACGGGCAGCGTCTTCTTGAGCAGGTACTGCGCCGTCAGGCCCTTGAGCATCATGGCCGCGCCCGTCTCAAAGCTGATGGCATCGGGCAGCTTGCATACACACTTGGCGGGCATCACCCGCACTTCGCAATAAGCGCCGGGGGGCTGGCTGGCGTAGGCAGCGCGGTCGCCCACCTTCAGGTGCGCAACGCCCTCGCCCACGGCTTCGACCACGCCCGCGCCTTCCATGCCGATGGTGGCGGGCATGTTCAGGGGGTACAGCCCCGTACGGTGGTACACGTCGATGAAGTTCAGGCCGATGGCGTGGTGGCGGATGCGGATCTCGCCGGGGCCGGGCTCGCCCACGGTGACGTCAACGATGTGAAGTTCTTCGGGACCACCGTGCTGGCGGATCTGGACGGCAAGGCTCATGGCAAAACGCTCCTGGATAACGGGTGTTGAACGGGTCCCAACGGGCATGGATAGGGCCTGTAACGGGCGAGACAAACGGCGGCCATCCTGCCATGAATCTGAAAGCCTTGTCCTGCCCTGCACCGTTACAGTGCAGCCCATGACTCAAAGACTCACGCCCGGTACGGCGGCGCTGCTGGTGATACCGCCGCTGCTGTGGGCTGGCAACGCCGTCACAGGCCGGCTGGTGCACGACCTGATCCCGCCCATCACGCTCAATTTCATCCGCTGGGTGCTGGCTTTCTTCATCCTGCTGCCGCTCGCGTACAACGTGCTGCGCAAGGACAGCCCGCTGTGGCCCCACTGGCGCCGCTATGCACTGCTGGGGCTGCTCGGCATTGGCCTGTACAACGCGCTGCAGTACATGGCGCTGCAGACTTCCACGCCCATCAACGTGACGCTGGTGGGCTCCAGCATGCCGGTGTGGATGCTGGCCGTGGGGGCGCTGTTCTTCGGCGCGACGGTCACGCGGCGGCAACTGCTGGGCGCGCTGCTGTCGATGTGTGGCGTGCTGCTGGTGCTCAGCCGGGGCGAGTGGTCGCAGCTGCTGGCTTTTCGCCTCGTGCCAGGCGATGTGTTCATGCTGCTGGCCACCATCTCGTGGGCGTTCTACAGCTGGCTGCTGTCGCGCACCAGCGAGCCCGCCCGCATCCGGGGCGACTGGGCCGCTTTTTTGATGGCGCAGATGGTGTTTGGCCTGGCATGGTCGGGCAGCTTCGCGGGCGTGGAATGGGCGATGGGCCACACCCACATCGCATGGGGCTGGCCGCTGATCGCAGCGCTGGCTTTCATCGCCGTGGGCCCCGCCGTGCTGGCCTATCGCTGCTGGGGCGTGGGGGTGGAGCGCGCCGGGCCTGCGGTGGCGGGCTTCTTCGTGAACCTCACCCCGCTGTTTGCAGGCATCCTGTCGGCCGCCTTTTTAGGGGAAACGCCACAGCTTTTCCACGGTGTGGCATTCGCACTGATCGTGGGCGGGATCGTGGTGTCGTCGCGGCGATAGCGACAGGCGGGGTCAACCTGCTGCGCCTTCGGCCGAGGCTTGTGTTGCGGCCTGCTGCAACAAGACTTCGAGCTCCGATACCGGCCCGGGCATGCCCAGCAAATAGCCCTGAAAGAGCTGGCAGCCATAGTCTGCCAGCAGGGCTTTCTGCTGTGCGGTTTCCACACCTTCGGCAATCACATCCAGCTCCAGGTTGCGCGCCATGCCGATGATGGTCTGCACGATCACGTCGTCGGTGTGCCGCACACCCAGGTTGCGCACAAAGGACTGGTCGATCTTGAGCTGGTCCAGCGGCAGCCGCGTGAGGTAGGCCAGCGACGAGTAGCCCGTGCCGAAGTCGTCCACCGAAAAGCGCACACCCTTGGTCTTGAGCAGGCCCATCTTGGCAATGGTGTCGTCCACGTTGTCCAGCACCAGCGACTCGGTCAGCTCCAGCTTGAGCAGGTGGGGCCGCGCGCCGGTCTCGCGCAGCACTTCGACCACGCGGGCCACGAAGTCGCGCTGGCGGAACTGCCGGGCGCTCACGTTGACCGACAGCGGTACGTGCCGGTAGCGGGCATCGTTCTCCCATGCCGCCAGCTGCTCGCACGCGGTGCGCAGCACCCAGTGGCCCATGGGCACGATGAGTTCGCTTTCTTCTGCCACGCCAATGAAGGCGCTCGGCGCAATCAGGCCGCGCTCGGGATGGATCCAGCGGATCAGCGCCTCGGCGCCCACGATGCGCCCGTCCAGATGGAACTGGGGCTGGTAGTGCAGCGCGAACTGCCGCGCGGCCAGCGCGGCCTGCAGATCCCCCTCCAGCTGCGCGCGCACGCTGATGGCAATCTGCATCTGCGGATCGAAAAAACACAGCGCATTGCGGCCCTGCGACTTGACCTGGTACATGGCGATGTCGGCCTGTTTGAGCAGATCGACCGAGGGCTGCAGCGCCCCGCCCATGAGCGTGGCCCCGATGCTGGGCGTGCTGTGGTGGCTGAGCCCGGCCAGCGAGTACGGCATGTTGAGCGTGCGCAGGATCTTTTCGCCCACGCGGCGCGCATAGGCAGCCGCCTCTTCGCTGTGCAGCGACAGCTCGTGCAGCATGACCACGAACTCGTCTCCCCCCAGGCGCGCCACGGTGTCCTCGCGGCGCACGCAGGTCTTCAGGCGCTCTGCCACCTGGCGCAGCAGCATGTCGCCCACTTCATGGCCCATGGTGTCGTTCAGCGTCTTGAAGTGGTCCAGATCCAGGAACAGCAAGGCCCCGTACTGCCCGCTGCGCACACTGGCCGCGATCACCTGCTGCATGCGGTCCATCAGCAGCCGGCGGTTGGGCAGATTGGTCAGAGGGTCGTAGAAGGCCAGGCTCTCAATCTCGGCGCTGGCGCGGCGCAGGGCCGTCACGTCGTGGTAAGTGATGACCAGACCGCCCTCGGGTGTGGGCCGTTCGGTGATCTGGATCGTGCGGCCATTGGGCAGCACCTGCTCATGGGGCTCATGGTGCTGGTTCTGCTTGAGCAGCCGCAGCTCCACCCAGCGCATGCGTTCTTCCTCGCTGGCGCGCGGCAGATGGTGCCGGGCGGTCTCTTCCATCACGCGCCGAAACGGCACCATGGGCGCCATCACGGCGCGCAGCCAGGGGAAAATTTCCTCAAACCGGCTGTTCCATTGCACCACGCGCTGCTCGCCATCGAGCAGTACAAAACCACTCACCATCGACTCCAGTGCCTGGTCGAGGGTGGCCTTGGACTGCGCAATGGCAAGCCGCGCCTGGGACATGCGGTCCAGGTAGCGCAGCGCCAGGTTGCCCGCTGCCACGATCATGGCCACAAACAACAACCCCGTCAGTGCAATGGCGTTGCGCTGGTCGCGCCAGCCTGCCAGCGCATCGCGCAGCGGAATGCTCGCCGAGATGCGCAGGTCCTGGTACAGGATGGGTCGGTAGACCACCAGCGCCGGCTCGCCACTCAAGCGGGCGGGTGCCTTCCACGCCTGCCCCAGGGCGGCCACCTCCTGCAGTGGCGGGGACAGCACGGGCGTGATCGCCTCTTCGCGGTTGGGCGCACTCAGCAGCAGCAGCCCTCCGGCACGCTCCAGCGTCACTTGCAGGCCTGTGATGTCCACACCCTGGACCAGCACCGAGCTGAGCGCCCCCACCGGCAATTCGGCAATGGCCACCACAAGGGAACTGTCGGCCATGCGCAGGTGGCGCGCAAAATACAGCACGCGCTCGGCAGTCGCAAAGCTCACCACCGGCGGGCTGATCATCAGGGTGGAAACGGGCTGCTCCAGCACAGACGCCAGAAAACCGGGAGGCAGCTGCAGCGGCAGCGCACTGCCAGCCGCATCGGAAGAGGCGATGGTCTTGCCGTTCGCGTCCAGCAGCGCCACATAGCGCACCATCAGGTTCTGCCGAGCGGAGCTGCGCAGGCGCTGGCTTGCAAGGTCAGGGTCCACCCATTCGCTCATCGAACCCGACAGGCCCAGCAGTTCGTCCATGCTGGCCAGCAGCACGTCCACCGCCAGCAGGGAACGATTGAGCGCCGCTTCGGCACCCGCCACAAAACGGGTGGCCTGGGCTTCGTAATCGTCCAGCGCCACCTTGCGAGCGTTCCATACCAGCGCGGCAGACACCATCACCACCGCCGCAATGAACACCGCCGCCCCGGCCCATACAAAGGCCCTGATGCGCAGTGGGGTCGTGGTATCCCTCATTTCGCCGGGGCCGCAGCCAGGCCACGGACGGGACCGATCGTCTGGTTCCACACCTGGGCGCAACGCGGCCCGCAGCGCTGCACCCAGCGCGGCAGCACGGTGGAGGCAAGGATCTCCTGGCGGCTGCGTTCATCCTGCGCAGACACCGGCACTACCACCATGCTGCCCTTGCGTCCCCCCACACAGGCGGGGATGCCACGGTTGCAGGCCATGCCGTCGGAGGTTTCGCGCTCGGACTCCTCCCAGATGGCGGCCTCCAGCCGGGGCAGCTCGCGCCGGAGCAGGGCACGCAGATCGGGCGGCAGCGCCTCCCAGGCGGCCTTGTTGGCGCTGAACACAGCCAGCCCCCAAGTCACGGGCAGCGCATGCACATGGGAGGTCATGGTATGCAGCCCCAGCGTGTTGCCCGACATGGTGCCGGTGATGGCGCACTCGGTATTGCCCGCCGTGAGGCTGGGCACGATCTGCGCGAAGCCAGTCAGCACGGGGATGCCGCCGAGCGCCCCGACAAAATCCGCCTGGGTGGATGACGACACGCGCGTGCGGCGCCCGGCCAGATCGGCCAGCCCGCGCAGGGGCTTCTTGCAAAACACCACCTGGGCCGGATACACATACATCGCCAGCGCCTCCACGCCGTGCTGGTCACGCAGACTCTTCTCCAGGTAAGGGCGAAACGCCGCCAGCGTGGTCTTGAGCGTGGCAATGTCGGGGTTCAGCCCCGCCAGATCGGGTGCGGTGTACTCGGGGTACTGGGCCGTGAACGAGCTCATGAGCGTGGTGCCAAAAGGCACCACACCCAGCTGCAGCAGGCGCAGCATTTCGGCGCCAGGCACGCCCGCTCGGTCAAAGGGCACGATTTCAGCGTCGAACCGGCCACCGCTCAAGCGGAGCAGTTCCTTGCTCCAGAAGGGCTCTTCCTGCCGGGTGTACTGGTTGATACCTGCCAGCCCCCCCACGATGCGCAGCTTGTAGGGCGCAGTGGCCGCTGCCGGGGTGGCCGCAGGCTGGCCCACAGCCTGTGGCGAACTACCCAGCGCGGCCCATGCCACGCACAGTGCAGCGATGCGGTGCAGAAGGCGGGAAGTCACAGCGGGTTTGGGCTGCATGGCAACTTCTGGCTCGTCAACCGGGGTGCAGTGAACGGCCACCGCCGCGCACCCTTCATGCCCAGGGCCATGCCAGCGCCCCAGCGGCATCCATGGATCGCATAGAGGTCTGGAAGGCCGCCCTGGGGAGGGATGCGCGGTGTCATGTTCCGGTACTTTCGGGTTGGAATGCTGGGGCACCATTCTTCACCAAGTTTTCCCCCTCGGCGGGCAAAGCTGTCTGCAAAACGCCACGCCCTGCCGCCAGGGAATCTCCTTCGCCCGCCAGTGACCACAGACGACGCGGTGACCTTCCGTCTCAGCGCGGGTCAGAAGGTCCCAGGATAAGCGCCGCCGTCCGCCAGCACGTTCTGCCCGGTCATATAACCCGCCTGCTGGCTGCACAGGAAAGCGCAGATGGCACCAAACTCCTGCGCCGTGCCATACCGCCCTGCCGGAATCTGGGCCTGCTGTTGCGCGCGAACATCGTCCACGCTCTTGCCAGCCTTACCGGCAGCAGCGGTCACGGTGGCGGCCAGTCGGTCGGTGTCGAACTTGCCGGGCAAGAGGTTGTTGATGGTGACGCCCCGTGCAGCGATCTTGCTGCGCGAGACCCCCGCCACAAAGCCCGTGAGCCCGCTGCGCGCGCCGTTGGACAGACCCAGGATGTCGATGGGCGCCTTCACCGCGCTGGAGGTGATGTTGACGATGCGGCCAAAGCCTCGCGCAGCCATGCCGTCAACTGTGGCCTTTATCAGTTCGATGGGGGTGAGCATGTTGGCGTCCACGGCCTTGATCCATGCATCGCGGTCCCAGTCGCGGAAGTCGCCCGTTGGCGGGCCGCCGGCATTTGTCACCACGATGTCAAAGTCACGGCCCGGGCCACCTGTCACGGAGAACACGGCAGCACGGCCCTCGGCGGTGGTGATGTCAGCAGCTACCGCCAGCACCGTCGGTTTGGAGCTTTTTTGGCCGCCAGCGCTTTCCTGCATTGCGTCTTCAGCTACCAATTGTGTAGCAGCCTGCTCCAGCGCCTGGGCATTGCGGGCGTTGATGACCACGTTGACGCCCTCACGCACCAGGGCCAGCGCACAGCCATAGCCCAAACCCTTGCTCGCGCCACACACCAGCGCCCATTTGCCTGCGATACCCAAATCCATAACAATCTCCGGTTCTGCTGCAAGCCGCAGCATTCACAGATCATCATAAGTGGAGAGCTGCAACATGAATTGGCTGCACCGCGGAGCCCTGGCCACCTGGCTGGCATGGGCCGCATTGGCACCCCTGGCAGGTAGCGCGCATGCGCAGGAGGCGGCGGTGGTCAAGCGTGCCACCCAGTTGCGCGACACCCCCGCCGACAGCGGTGCGAGCGTGGCCCCGCTGGAGGCCAACACCGTGGTCACGCGCAGCAACGAGCGCAAGGGCCCCTGGACCAAGGTGAGCACACAGCAAGGCGCCACCGGCTGGGTGCACATGTTCGACCTGGGACCGCAGTCGGGGTCGGCCACGCCCACCAACAACGCCGCCACCAGCGGCCTGCGAGGCCTGGGCGGGCTGTTTGGCGGCAACAGCGGCTCCACCACCACGGCCACGTCCACGGTGGGCATTCGTGGCCTGGATGCTGAAGACATCGCCAATGCGCAGCCCAATCCTGCCGCCGTCGGCCGGGCAGAAAGCCTGCGGGTGAATGCCGACCAGGCGCGCCAGTTCGCCAGCTCGGCGTCCCTGCAATCCCGGGATGTGCCCGCCCTGGCGCAGCCCGCACTGCCCACATCCAGTCGGGGCTCCGGCAGCGGGTCCAGCAACCCCTCCGACCCCAACTACAGCCCTAACTGAGGAAATGGCCATGAACCGGAATTCCACCTGGAAACGCCGCGCGCAGACGGCAGCCTTGTGCGCGCTGCTCGCCGCAGCGCCCCTGGCCGCCCACAGCCAGAACGTGATGAACATCCTCAACTCCCTGGGGGGCGGGCTGGGCTCGGCCATCACGGGGGGCAAAGCCGCTCCGGCGGCGCAGGGTGACGATCTGATCAGCCTGCTCACGCAGTCGATGGAGAACATCGACGAGGCCAAGGAAATCGAGATCGGCCGCCAGCTGGCCGCCCTGCTGCTGGGCGCCAAGCCCGCCCACCCGGACATGGCACTGCAGCGCTATGTGAACCGCCTGGGCCGGTGGGTGAGCCTGCAGTCGTCGCGCCCTGGCCTGCCGTGGACCTTTGTGGTGCTGGACGACGCAGGCTACAACGCCTTTGCCGCGCCGGGCGGCTATGTGTTCGTGACCAAGGGGCTCATTGACCGCTGCGCCGACGAGTCCGAGCTGGCGGGCATCCTGGCGCACGAGATCACGCACGTGACCTCCAAACACCACCTCCAGGCCATCCGGCAAAGCGCCATGGCGGGGGTCGGCACGCAACTGCTGGCCTCGCAGATCCGCACCAGCAACATCGCCGGGCAGCTCGTCAAGGACCAGCTGCTGTCGCTGTTCCGCACCGTCTACACCAAGGGGCTGAGCCAGTCCGACGAATTCGAGGCGGACCGCACCGGGGTGTCGCTGGCGGCCAAGGCGGGTTTTGACCCCTACGGTCTGGTCTCAGTGCTGCAGCAGCTGCGCACCGTCACGCCGGACAACCCCATGTTCACGCTGACGATGTCCACCCACCCCGCCGCACAGGCCCGTCTGGATTACCTGGAGCAATCCATGGGCCGCCAGCTCGATGGGCTGGGCGGGTCGCGCGCATCGATTGCACAGCGCCTGGGCGGCAGTGCGCCTGCCAATGCACCAGCACCCTCTGCCCGGCCTGCAGCGGCAAAGAAGGCGGGATAAGTCACCCCCAAGGAGAGCGCGCACCCGCTCTCCGCTGCCAGGTCAGGGCGCTTGGCGGCGCGCCAATTGGGTGAACACAAAAATACCCGTGATCACCAGTGCCGTGCCCGCAGCCACCCACACCGTGAACGGCTCACCCAGAATCCAGACCCCCATGAGGATGGTGGACAGCGGCCCCACCATGCCGGTCTGTGCGGTCATTCCAGCGCCCACGCGCTCAATGGCCATCATCACCATGAGCACGGG
The DNA here is from genome assembly GCF_050626955.1 of Acidovorax facilis. Lineage (NCBI taxonomy): Bacteria > Pseudomonadati > Pseudomonadota > Betaproteobacteria > Burkholderiales > Comamonadaceae > Acidovorax > Acidovorax facilis. The sequence goes on along the minus strand of NZ_CP192460.1, from coordinate 539,476 downwards.
CGCAGCCGTGCAGAGCGTGGCGTTGAGGATAGACAGCCAGATCACCTCGGGCGCCACCACGGCAGCGCTGAAAGGCCGCAGCACCACAAACTGCAGCAGACACAGCAGGCACGCCACGGTGGTGGCCAGTCCCACCAGCCGCAGCGAACCCAGGCGCCGCACCATCTCGCCGCTGTAGACCAGATAGATGGCATAGCTCACCGCACTCAGGAACACCAGCAGGGTGCCCCAGGCTGCGTTGGTGCCCTGCAGATTGGCCTCGTGGCCGAACACCAGCACCACGCCGCAGTAGCTGATCAGCATGCCCACCGCCTGCCCCCAGGTAATGCTGCGCCGGTAAAGCACCCAGCCCAGCATCACCACCAGAGTGGGGTTGAGATACAGGATCAGGCGCTCCAGGCTGGCACTGATGTAGGCCAGCCCTGCAAAGTCCAGAAAACTCGCCAGGTAGTAGCCCGTGAGCCCCAGCCCCAGCACGCCCAGCCAGTCCTTGCGGGTCAGGGGGGGCTTGCCCCGGCTGGCCCACCAGGCCATCACGGCGAAGATGGGCAGCGCAAACAGCATGCGGTACATGATGAGCGTGACCGCATCGACACCATGGCGGTACGCCAGCTTGACGATGATGGCCTTGCCGCTGAAGGCGATGGAGCCCAGCAGGGCCAGGGTGAGACCGGTTGCTGCGTTTTTTGTAGCTGCTCGCGCTTTTACAGATTGGTCTATAGACACTTTTAATGTATTTTTCGGTTATCCATTGCGTTGCGCGGCAGCACAGCCCATGAAACTGGCACGCCCTGACGCGAGGTGGCCGCGGAACTGGCTTTGCCAGGCCGCTGGCCGCGTCCCCCTCCCGTAGCGCGCAGCGCGTAGAGAGAGGGGGAAGGCGCGAAGCGACTCAGGGGGTGTTCCATCAATACCCCGCCACCAGGCCGTCGCGACGCGGATCGCTGGCGGCCACATAGCCCTGTACCTTGGGGTCGCCCATGCGCCAGATGAACTGGCCGGCGCCAAAGTCCTGGTAGGAATCCTGGATCACCTCCATGCGGTGCCCCAGGCCCAGCAGGCCCTGCACCGTCGCGGCGGGCATGGCGGCCTCGACGTTGATCGACAGCCCTTCATTGAAGCGCCAGCGTGGTGCGTCGCAAGCCACCTGCGGGTTCTGGCCGTAGTCCAGCATGCGCACCAGGGTTTGCATGTGGCCCTGTGGCTGCATGTTGGCGCCCATCACTCCGTAGCTCATCACGGGCTGGCCGTTTTGCGTGAGGAAGGCGGGGATGATGGTGTGAAACGGTCGCTTGCCGGGCGCCACCAGGTTGGCTGGGTTGGGGCCCGCCGGGTCGGTGCTGAACGCCTGGCCCCGGTTCTGCAGGCTGATGCCAAAGGTGGGCTCCACACAACCCGAGCCGAAGCCCATGTAGTTGCTCTGGATGAAGCTCACCATCATGCCGTTTTCGTCGGCCGCAGTGAGGTAGATCGTGCCACCCTTGACCGGATTGCCAGCCCCGAAATCCTGCGCCTTGTTCATGTCGATGAGTTTGGCACGGGAGGCCAGGTACGCGTCATCGAGCATTTGCGCGGGGGTCACCTCCATGGACGATGGCTCGGCCACATGGCGGTACACATCGGCAAATGCGAGCTTCATGGCCTCGATCTGCAGATGCTGGGACGCTGCGCCATCCACGGGATGGCTCGTCAGATCGAATCGGTCCAGTATGCCCAGCGCAATCAGCGCTGCGATGCCCTGCCCGTTGGGCGGGATCTCGTGCAGGGTATAGCCTCGGTAGTGGCGGGCAATGGGCGTAACCCATTCAGGGCGGTGTGCTGCCAGATCCGCCAGTGTCAGGCTGCCGCCCTGGGCCTGCGAGAAGGCGACCAGCGCCTGGGCAATTTCGCCCGTGTAGAACGCCTGGCCTTGTGTGGCTCCGATGGCGCGCAGCGCTCGGGCTGCGGCGGCAAACTGGAACAGCTCCCCCACCTGCGGCGCGCGGCCCCAGGGCATGAAGCTTCGCGCAAACCCCGGCTGCGACTGCAGCTCAGGCACTGCAGCGGCCCATTTTTGCTGCACCACCACCGGCACCAGGTAGCCACGCTCGGCAATCTCGGCGGCGGGCTCCATCAGCGCGGCAAAGGGCAGCTTGCCGAAACGCTCGGACAGAGCGACCCACGCGCTGACGGCACCCGGCACAGTGACGGAATCGATCCCGCGTTTGGGAGGGCTCGCCGGGCTCTTGCCGTAGCGGCTGTGAAAGTACCCGGGTGTCCAGGCCGCAGGGGCGCGGCCCGAGGCATTGAGCCCGTGCAGGGCCTGTCCGTCCCACAGGATGCAGAACGCGTCGCTGCCCAGCCCATTGCTCACGGGCTCGCAGATCGTCATGGCCGCTGCCGCCGCCACAGCAGCATCAACGGCATTGCCGCCCTGCTGCAGCATGCGCAGGCCCGCCTGGGCGGCCAACGGATGCGAGGTGGAAACCACATTGCGCGCAAACACCGGCAGGCGGGTGCTGGCATAGGGGTGGGTGTAGCTGAAGTGCATCGAGCCATTATGGGTCGCATGCCATGTCCGCACATTGGGCATACGACAAGGGCCTGCCTGCCCGTCGGGCTTGGCCCCACCCCCAGCATCCCTGCTCAGCACTCAGCACGCCGCGGTGCGCTGAGCTGTCTTCTTGTGGATCCCTGCTAGCCGTGCTTGCGGAACACCCGGTGGTGCAGCCGCCTCAGCGACCACCACACGCCGCCCGCCACCACCGGAATGGCGATGGCCGCCGTGGTTTCCGGCGACAGGGGCCAACCAAGCTTCTGCGCCCCCTTGGCCAGGTAGCTCACCAGGCCCACGATGTAGTACGTGATGGCCGCCACCGACAGGCCCTCCACCGTGGACTGCATCTGCAGCTGCAGATCCTGCCGGTGGTTCATGGTGGTCAGCAGCGCCTGGCTGCTTTGCTGCTGCTCGATCTCCACGCGGGTGCGCAGCAGGTTGCTCATGCGCGAGACACGTTGCGACAGCGCATCCTGGCGCCGCGCCGCCCATTCGCAGGTGCTGCGTGCAGGCGTAAGGCGCCGGTCCATGAATTCCCGAATCGTCTGCATCCCGGCCAGGCGCGATTCGGCAATGTCCTGAATGCGCTTGTCCAGCAGTTCGAAGTACGCGCTGCTGGCCGAAAAACGCGAGTGGGTGGCCGCATACTGGCTCTCCACCTGCCCGGCCAGACGGGTCAGGCGGTCCAGCAGCGCAGGCTCTGCGTCGCGGTTGGCGGTGCGGATGGCGTCGGCCAGTTCGGCCAGTTCTCGTTCGGCAAAAGCCAGCACACTGGCGGCCTCGCGCGCAGCGGGCAGGCCCAGCAAGGCAGCCATGCGGTAGGTCTCGATTTCGAGCAGGCGCTGCACGAGGCGGCCCAGGCGGCGCTGCGTCATGCCGCCCGCGAGCAGCACCATGCGCGAGAACCCATCGGCGTGGATCGCAAAATCGGTGTAGACCTCGCCATGCCCGTCGGCCACCGTGGAGGCCACCAGCGTGTCCTCATGCAGCACATGCTTGACCAGCGACCCCGAACCAAAGGTGTGGGTGGGCAGTACCCACAGGTTCAGGCTGCACAGACAATGCCCGGGCAAAGCCGCCAGCCACCCGCGGGGCACCGCGTCTGCGGCGCTGGCCGGCTCCCGCTCGCCAAAGGCGTCGGCCGCCATGGGCACCATGAAGGTCCAGGACACAAATTCGGTGTGCAGCTCCCAGCGCATGCGGTAAGCCCCCAGGTCCATGCGCAGGTGCGTGGTGTCCGCATCGGGCAATGCCAGGTGGTGGTCGCGCAACAGAGCCGCCACATGGGCCCGGCTCGCTTCACGCCCTGCGGCATCGGCCAGCATCACGATGTGTGCAATGGCCAGCGGGGCCGTCATGGCCTCGGGCGGACGAGCGTGGATTTCGTTGTGCAGCATCGCCCGGTGGGGATGCTGTGGCAGATGGAATGGAGTGGACATGCGGGCCTCTTGCCCGCCATTGTGTACTGGCGCTGAGGGCGTGCTGCGGCTGCAGATCGCCAAAAAACAACGGCACCCGAAGGTGCCGTTGTTCTGGAGTCGGATGGAAAAGGCCGTGCCGTCAGTCTTCGACGAAGGCTTCCTCGCGCTTGCTCTTCACCGAAGGCAGCAGCACGATGATGAGCAGCAGTGCCGCAGCAGCCAGCAGGCCTGCCGACAGCGGACGCGTGACGAACACGCTCCAGTCGCCACGCGACAGCAGCAGTGCGCGGCGCAGGTTCTCTTCCATCATCGGGCCGAGGATGAAGCCCAGCAGCAGAGGTGCGGGTTCGGTGCCCAGCTTGTGGAAGATGTAGCCCACCAGCCCAAACGCACCCACCATCCAGATGTCCCAGGTGTTGTTGTTGGTCGAATACACACCCACCGCGCAGAACAGCACGATGGACGGGAACAGCCAGCGGTAGGGCACCGTGAGCAGCTTGATCCAAATGCCGATCAGCGGCAGGTTCAAGATGATCAGCATGGCATTGCCCAGCCACATCGAGGCGATCAGGCCCCAGAACAGCTCGGGATTGCTCGTCATCACCTGGGGACCAGGCTGGATGTTGTGGATCGTCATGGCACCCACCATCAGCGCCATCACGGCGTTGGGGGGGATACCCAGCGTCAGCAGCGGGATGAAGGAAGTCTGCGAACCGGCATTGTTGGCCGACTCGGGCGCTGCCACACCACGGATGTTGCCTTGGCCAAAAGGCACTTCACCGGGCTGGAGCTTGGTCTTCTTCTCCACGGTGTAGGCCGCAAACGCAGCCAGCAATGCCCCACCACCGGGCAGGATACCGAGGGCGGCACCCAGCGCCGTGCCCCGCAGCACGGCAGGAATCATGCGCTTGAAGTCGTCCTTGGTGGGGAACAGGCCTTCCACCTTGGCAGTGAACACTTCGCGCTCATCGTCAGGGCGCGAGAGGTTGGCAATGATCTCGCCGTAGCCGAAAACACCCATGGCGATGGTCACAAAGCCGATGCCGTCGGTCAGTTCAGGAATGTCGAAGCTGAAACGGGCCACACCCGAGTTCACGTCGGTACCCACCAGGCCCATCAGCAGGCCCAGCACGATCATGGCCACGGCCTTGAGCAGCGAGCCCGAAGCCAGCACCACGGCGCCAATGAGGCCCAGCACCATCAGCGAGAAGTACTCGGCAGGGCCGAACTTGAATGCCACTTCGGTCAACGGAGGTGCGAAGGCCGCCAGGATCAGCGTACCCACGCAGCCGGCAAAGAACGAGCCCAGGCCCGCCGCCGCCAATGCAGGGCCCGCACGGCCCTTGCGCGCCATCTGGTAGCCGTCGATCACGGTCACCACCGACGAGGACTCGCCCGGCAGGTTCACCAGAATGGCAGTGGTCGAGCCACCGTACTGCGCACCGTAATAGATACCGGCCAGCATGATCAGCGCAGCCACGGGTGGCAGCGCGTAGGTGGCTGGAAGCAGCATGGCGATGGTTGCCACCGGGCCGATGCCGGGCAACACACCAATGAGCGTGCCCAGCAAGCAGCCCACAAAGCAGTAAATGAGGTTTTGGAACGTGAACGCGACGCCAAAACCCATCGCGAGGTTGTCAAATAATTCCATGGTCGGTGCTCCTGCTCAACCCGTGATGAAACTCGGCCACACAGGGAACTGCAGCTTGAGCGCCCAGACGAATGCCACGTAACTGCCAATGGCCAACACGGTGGCCAAGATGAACACGGACTTCGCGTGGAACTCCTGGCCCGCCAGGCTTGCGATGAAGGTCAGTGCATAGATGCCCACGATGAGGCCCATCGCCGGGACACCTATGCTGGGCAAGCCGCCCAGCAGGATACCGAACGCAAAGTTGGCAGCCAAGATGAAGAACAGCGGCTTCCAGGCCCACTTTCCAATCTTGTCACCGTCTTGGGTTTCGACCGTAGTGGCCTTGAAGGTGATCGCGCCGCCGATGATGGCCAGCAAGATACCCAGCAGCAGCGGGAAGTAACCCGGACCCATGCGGGCCCCGTTTCCGACGTTGTACGTGGTGGCTCCCCACGCAAACGCAACACCAACCCCCATGAACATGAGGCCGGCAAAGAAGTCTTTTTGACTTTTGATTTTCACGAATTGTCTCCTTGGCGGGAAATCTCGACTGCGCGATTGTGCGTGCAACCAAGGCCCGCGCGGATGTGGATTCCACCTACATCCGGTAACGCTTGGGATGTCCTGCATAACCCTCGCGCGTCGGTGGTAGTGCGGATCGGGAAAGGCCGCAAGGCGTCTTTTTGCGGCCAATAGCATGGCTATTGGCAAGAAAAGCAACGCAGCGGACTGCCCGAGACCGCGCTATCACAGACCGCAGGGAGTTATGCAGGACATCCCTTGCTCCTGCGGAGCTGGTTCAAGGTCTTACTCCAGCGGCGGTGTCGCAGCAATCACCTCGTCCAGCGTGGTCAGGCCCTCTGCCACCCGCAGCGCGCCCGCCAGGCGCAAGGGCCGCATGCCATCCTGCACGGCCTGGCGGCGCAACTGGTCGATCGAGGGCGCCTGGTTGATCTTCTCCTTGAGCGCCTCGGTCACGGTGAGCAATTCATACAGGCCCATGCGCCCCCGAAATCCACCCATGCGGCAATCCACGCAGCCCACGGGCTTGTAGGGGTGATAGCCGCCACTGAGCTTCCACGGCTTGACCACCTCCACCAGCGTTTCGCGCTGCGCCGTTTCGTCCTTTTGTTTGCACTGCTTGCACAGCGTGCGCACCAGCCGCTGGGCCAGCACCCCCAGCAGCGTGGCATTGAGCAGATAGGGGGGCACGCCCAGTTCCATCATGCGGGTGATGGCCGACGGGGCGTCGTTGGTGTGCAGTGTGGAGAACACCAGATGCCCGGTCAGCGCAGCCTGAATGGCCATCTCGGCCGTCTCCAGGTCGCGGATTTCGCCCACCATGATGATGTCCGGGTCCTGGCGCATGAGGGCACGCAGGCCCTCGGCAAAGTTGAAGTCGAGCTGGGGCTGCACCTGGGTCTGGTTGAAGCTGGGCTCGATCATTTCGATCGGGTCTTCCACCGTGCTCACGTTCACCTCTTCGGTCGCCACCCGCTTCAAGGTGGAATACAGCGTGGTGGTCTTTCCCGAGCCCGTGGGCCCCGTCACGAGAATGATGCCGTGCGGGCGCTTGACCAGCGCCTCCCAGCGCTCGGCATCGTGCTGGGCAAAGCCTAGGGCGTCCAGATCCTTGACGGCATTGTCCGGGTCAAAGATCCGCATGACCATCTTCTCGCCAAACGCCGTGGGCAGGGTGGACAGGCGCATTTCCACCTCGTCCCCGCGCTGGTTGCGCGTCTTGATGCGGCCATCCTGCGGACGGCGCTTTTCCACCACGTCGATGCGGCCCAGCAGCTTGATGCGCGAGACCATGGCGTTGTGCACGCCCATCGGCATCTGGTAGACCGGGTGCAATACGCCGTCAATGCGAAAACGGATCACGCCCTGGTCGCGCCGTGGTTCCAGGTGGATGTCGCTCGCGCGCTGGTCAAAGGCATATTGCCAGAGCCAGTCCACCACCTTGACCACGCCCTGGTCGTTGGCGTCGAGCTGCTTGTTGCTCTTGCCCAGCTCCACCAGCTGCTCGAAGCTACTGCCCCCGGAGTTGCCCCCTGCCTTCTGCGCGGCACGCACGGACTTGGCCAGGGCAAAAAACTCTGCAGTAAACCGGTGAATGTCCAGCGGGCTGGCCACCACGCGGCGCACCGTGCGCCGGGACTGACGCTCCACCTCCGCCACCCAGTCCTCGATGAAGGGCTCGGCCGTAGCCACCACCACTTCCTTGGGGGTGACCTGCACGGGCAGCACCTTGTGGCGCTCTGCATAGGTGGCGCTCATGGTTTCGGCCACGCGCCCCACGTCCACCTTGAGCGGGTCGATGCGCAAATAGGGCAGGCCCGAGCGCTTGGCCAAGTACTCAGACAATGCCTCGATGTCCAGCGGCTTGCCATCGCTGGCACGTTCCATGGCCACGTTGGCCAGGCGCACCAGCGCGTGCTGGGAGCTTTCCGCCTGCGAGCAGCGGGCGATGGTGCGTTGAGCTTCTTCCTGGGAGATGACTTCATCATCGCTGAGCCACTGCACCATACGTCGCCAGTCCACCGGACCGACGTAGGGTCGCGCCGCAGTGCTGGCCAGGGAAGCGGAGATTGTTTTCATCAGATACCTTTCCGAAACGGGGCTGTGGGCGGCCCGGGGGCTCAGGCCGCGACGGGCTTGAATGCCCGTAGCCATTTGGTGGTCGGCAGGTCCCAGCGCGCCTGGATGGCCTGCGCCTGCACGTCGAGTTCCGCCCGCTTGGGGCGCGTTGGCGTCTTCTGGGCCAGCACCACGGTGTTGCCTTCTCGCGTGGGCTTGAAGGCCCAGAGTGCCTTGTCACCAAAGGCCGCCGCCATGCTCTGCAGGCTGCGCTCAAAGCTGGACGCCCGCCCGAACAGGTTGACCGTCATGCACCCCGTTTCGGTCAGCAAGGCGCGGCAGTCGGCATAGAAGTCTGCGCTGTCGAGCACCGGTGCTGCGGCCTCATGGTCGTAAAGGTCCACCGCCAGCGCATCCACGGTGCCCTGCCACATGGGGTTCTTGATCTCTTGCGCCGCATCGGCCAGCACCACCCGCAGCTTGGGGCCATCGGGCGGCAGCTTGAACCACTGCCGGCACACCGCCAAGACCTGTGGGTTGAGCTCGATGGCCGTGGTGCAGATGCGCAGCTTCTTGTGGCAGAACTTGGTGATGGCACCGGCCCCCAGCCCGAGCTGCATGGCGTGCCCCTTGGACACCTGGGGCAGGTCGGCAAACAACAGCCACGCCATCATGCGCTGCACGTACTCCAGTTCCAGTTCAAAAGGCTCTGCAACGCGCATGGACCCCTGAATCCACGGGGTGCCCAGGTGCAGGTGGCGCACTTCGCCGTCATCAGAGACGCTGACTTCGGGCAGTTCTTGTGATTTTTCTTTTTTGCGGGTCATTCACAACAATCAAAGCAGGCGGTGGGCTGCCATCAGGTCCGCCCAGGCAGCCAATTTACGTTCAAAGCTCCAGGAGGCATTGGCCGGGCTGGTCGAGGGCAGACGGTGCGATGCGATAGAGCGGGCGGGACCAGGCCCGGAACCCGAGCCCCCCCGCTGATCGGGAAGCACATCATCATGCGCCGCAGCGCGGGGGGGCCGGAAGCTGCTGAGCACCGCCGGGGCATGCTTGAAGCTCTCACCCCCATTGTGGGCGACGGCGGCGAGCTGCGGGCACGCCGCCTGCAAGCGCGCAAAGTCGTTGACCTGCGCGTTGCGGATGCTGGTGTCCAGGCTGCCCTCCCGCTCGCAGCTCTCATACACATCCCACAGGCCAAGCCCCCTTGCCAGCAACCAGTCGCAACGTGCGGCATACCCTTCGGCCCCTGCGGGCGGCAAGGGATGCTGCGGCCACAGCGCTTGCAAGATCTTCCAGAAATGGTTTTGCGGGTGTGCGTAGTACTGGCGCAGCCGCAAGGAGGCAGCCCCCGGAAAACTTCCGAGGACCAGCACCACCGTGCCTGCAGACACCACCGGCGGCAGCCCCTGGAGGCGCACCGGCGGAGCTGGCGCCGGAGCATCAGGGAGCGGAGGGGGCTGCGTCAGAGCGGCGTCGGGCATCCGCCGATTCTGAACCGAAACCCGTCAGCAACCCCGCGACATCCTCAAAAAAAACGATAGCTGTAAACCCTTTACCACAAAGCGCTGGCCTCCTAAAAACCTACCAATTGGTGGATCAGACGGAGACCAGAGCCTGCAACCGGGGCAGCGCAACCAGCGCATTGGCACAGGTGATACCCGCCAAATCCTCCAGCGGCTGACTGCGCAGCTCGGCCAATGCGCTTGCAATGCGCGGGAGTTCGCCGGGTGCATTGCGCCCTTGGGGCAGGCCTTCGAGCCGCTGGGCGGCGGTGGCATACAACCAATGGGGCGGGATGTCCGGCGCATCGGTCTCCACCACCAGGGCCTCTGCGGGCAGTTCTGCCGCCAGACGACGCAGCTGCAGCGCCCGGTCGTAGGTCATCGCGCCGCCAAACCCCAGCTTGAAGCCCAGGGCGATGAACGCCTGCGCCTGCTGCAGGCTGCCGTTGAAGGCATGGGCGATACCGCCTTGTACCGGCAGCTCCCGCAAGCCCTTGAGCAATTTGTCGGACGAGCGGCGCACATGCAGGATTACGGGCAGGTCGAACCGGCGCGCCAGCTGAAGCTGCGTGCGATAGAACTGCTCCTGCCGGGCTGGGTCCAGGCCGGGCACGAAGTAATCCAGGCCAATCTCTCCGATGGCCACCAGACGCTGGTCAGCCCGGTGTTGCTCCAGTTCCTGCGCCAGCAGCTCCAGATCTGCGTCGTGAGCGCGCCCTGTGTACAGGGGGTGAATGCCCAGCGCATAGCTATCGCCATGCCGATGGGCCAGGGCGCGCACCGTGGCCCAGTTGCTGCGCTCCACCGCCGGAATCACACAATGGGCCACGCCCTTGGCCCGCGCCTGGGCACGCACGGCATCGCGGTCGGGGTCAAATTCGGGCGCATCCAGGTGGCAATGGGTATCGATCCAGACAGTCATGGAGTGATGATGCCCCATCAGCCCCGACCGCTCCCTCGGCGTGAAACCTTGCAAGTGCACTCTGCAGCGATCCGTGCTAACGTGAAAACCGTGCGCCGTCTCGCGGCGTCTTCCGTAGAAAAGGTGACAGGATGCCCCGGCCCGCCCTCTACAGCAGCTCCCGCCACACCCGCCGCTCCCCGCCCGAGCCGGTTGAAAAAGCGCCTGCGCCCACCGAACAACCTGCGGCCAGTGTGATGGAGCCCTTTCCAAACCCTGCCATCAAGCCTGTGGCGGGCACGGCTCTGTCGCGGCGCCATCTGTACGCCCTGTGGGCGCTGATCGCGCTGCTGACCACATTGCTGCTCTACAGCCTGTGGCTGCACCAGCGCCCCGCCGCCCAGCGGATCACCCAGGAAGACATCGACGCCGCCGTGCTGCGCACGCTGGAGACGACCACCCCGCCCTCCGCCGCCGCCCGCGCCGTGGAAGCCATCTCGCCTTCCATCGTGCGCGTTGTGGGCTACGGCCGCAGCAAAAACGGCAAGGAAGAGGTGGAACGCGGCATCGGCACGGGCGTGGTGATTGTGGACAAAGGCATCATCCTGACCAACCTGCACGTGGTGGCGGGCTCAGACCGCATTGCCATCACCTTCCACGATGGCCTTGAAACCACCGCCAGCATCACGGGCGCCCAGCCCGAGAACGACCTGGCCGTGCTGCAAGCCCACAAAGTACCCGATGACCTCTTCGCAGCCCCGCTGCGCTCCACCCAGGACCTGCGCCCCGGCGACCACGTGGTGGCCGTGGGCTTCCCGTTCGGCATCGGGCCTTCGGCCTCAGCGGGCGTGGTCTCGGGCCTCCAGCGCGAATTCACCTCGCCCGAAGGCAAGCGCCAGCTCAGCAACCTGATCCAGTTCGATGCCGCGGCCAACCCCGGCAACTCCGGTGGCCCACTGGTCACGCTCGATGGCGAGGTGGTGGGCATCGTCACCGCCATCCTGAACCCCACGTCGGCACGCACCTTCATCGGCATCGGGTTTGCGGTGCCCATCGAGAACGCGGCTTCTGCCGTTGGCATGCCCCCCTTCTGATCCCGACCCTTCACAAGGAGCACCATGGAAACCACCCCATCGCCCTCTGCCATGAACAACGCCGCCACCGCCACCCTGATGGAGCAGGTGCTCTACGAAGTCAAGCGCGTGGTGGTGGGCCAGGACCGCTTTCTGGAGCGGGTCATGGTGGCCATGCTCGCACAGGGCCATCTGCTGGTCGAAGGTGTGCCGGGCCTGGCCAAGACGCTGACGGTGAAGACGCTGGCCAGCACCATCCAGGGCAGCTTCAAGCGCATCCAGTTCACGCCCGACCTGGTGCCCGCCGACCTGGTGGGCACGCGCATGTACAACCAGAAGACCGGCGAGTTCAGCACCACGCTGGGCCCGGTCTTTACCCACCTGCTGCTGGCCGACGAGATCAACCGCGCGCCCGCCAAGGTGCAAAGCGCCCTGCTGGAGGTGATGCAGGAACGCCAGGTGACGATTGCGGGCGAGACCCACAAGGTGCCCGAGCCCTTCCTGGTCATGGCCACGCAGAACCCCATCGAGACCGAAGGCACCTACGCGCTGCCCGAAGCCCAGGTGGACCGCTTCATGATGAAAGTGCTGCTGGGCTACCCCACCGAGGAGGAAGAGTTCGTGATCGCCCAGCGCGCGCTCGATGTGCCCGTGCAGGTGCTGCCCGTGGCCACCACCGCGCAGCTGGCGGCGCTGCAGGCCGAATGCCGCACCGTCTATGTAGACCCGTCGATGCTGCAATACGCCGTGAAGCTGGTGGCCGCCACCCGCGAGCCCACGCGGCATGGCCTCAAGGACCTGACCGGCTACATCAGCTGCGGCGCCAGCCCGCGCGCCACCATTGCCCTCGCAGAGGGCGCCCAGGCCCTGGCCATGCTGCGCGGGCGCAACTACGTGCTGCCCGAAGACATGACCGACCTGGCGGCCGACGTGCTGCGCCACCGCATCGCGCTGTCGTACGAAGCGCTGTCCGAAGGGCTGGATGCCGATGCCCTCGTCAAACGCATCATGGCCAAGATACCGGCGCCTGCTCGGCCTCTGCATCATGAGCAAAAAGTTGCCTGACACCACTTCAGCCACGGTCCACACGCTGCCCACCCTGCCCGGGCAGGCGGACCGGCTGCTGCGCGAGCTGGAGTGGAAGGTGGTCCGCCGCCTGGACGGGCTGCTGCAGGGCGACTACCGCACGCTGATGCGCGGCAGCGGCCTGGACCTGGCCGACCTGCGCGAATACCAGCCGCATGACGACGTGCGCCACATCGACTGGAACGTGACCGCGCGGCTGAACATCCCCCACGTGCGCGTGTTCACCGAAGACCGCGAGATGTCCGCCTGGTTTTTGCTGGACCTGAGCCCGTCCATCAACTTCGGCCCGCAGGGCAACGCCAAGCGCGACATCCTGACCGGCTTTGTGGCCGTGCTGTCGCGCCTGCTGACGCGCCACGGCAACCGCGTGGGCGCCATGCTCTACGGCGCAGGCAATGCACCCGCCCGCGCTGTGGATGCGGTGTTACCGCCCCGCAACAGCCGCGCCCATGTGCTGCATCTGGTGCACCGGCTGTTGACACCGCCCGCCCCTGCCACCGGCACATCCAAACCCGGCGGAGGCGCCACAGAACTGCACCGTTTGCTGCAAACGGGCCTGGCCAACCTGCGCCGCCGCTCCACGGTGTTTGTGGTGTCCGACTTCATCAGCGCACCCGGTTGGGAAAAGCCCCTGGCCCAACTCGCCCAGCGGCACGACGTGGTGGCCGTGCGCCTGCTCGACCCGCTGGAGCTGGAACTGCCCGATGTGGGCCTCATCACGCTGCGCGATGCCGAAAGCGGCGAGCAGCTGCAGGTGGACACCCACGACGCGGGCTTTCGCCGCCGCTTCGCCCGCCTGGCGACCGAGCGCGAGGCCGTGCTGCGCGAAGGCCTGACCCGCGCGGGCGCCGACACGCTGGAGCTGTGCACCGACGACGATCTGGTCGACGCCCTGCTGCGTTTCATGGACCTGCGCCAGCGCCGGGTACGCACCTCCCGAGCCGCGCCCTCCCGCGCTGCAGATCCGGCGCAGCACGCCGCCTGAACGAACCACGTCCCCGCCCGAAGGAACACACCATGGTTTTTCTCTGGCCCACCCTGCTCTGGCTGTTGCTGGTCGTGCCCCTGCTGGTACTGATGTACTGGTGGCTGCTGCACCGGCGCAAGAAAACGGCGCTGAGCTATTCCAGCCTGTCGCTGGTGCGCGAGGCCATGGGCCCCGGCCAGAACCTGCGCCGCCACATCCCGCCCGCACTCTTTCTGCTGGCGCTGGTGGCGCTGCTGCTGGCCACCGCACGCCCGCTGGCCGTCATCACCCTGCCCTCGCAGGACCAGACCATCATGCTGGCCATGGATGTCTCGGGCAGCATGCGCGCCGCCGATGTGGAGCCCGACCGCCTCACTGCTGCGCAGAACGCCGCCAAGGCCTTCATCGCCGAGCTGCCCCGCCATGTGCGTGTGGGCATCGTGGCGTTTGCCGGCAGCGCCCAGCTGGCCCAGCTGCCCACGCAAAGCCGCGAAGACCTCGTCAAAGCCATCGACAGTTTTCAGCTCCAGCGCGGCACGGCCACGGGCAACGGCATCATGCTGTCGCTGGCCACCATCTTCCCCGACGCGGGCATCGACATCTCCGCCCTGGGCGGCCGCCAGGCCATGCGCCCCAAGCCCATTGACGAAATTGGCAAACAAGACCCGGCCAAGGCTTTCACACCTGTGGCGCCTGGCTCCTACACCTCGGCCGCCATCATCATGCTGACCGACGGCCAGCGCACCACTGGCGTGGACCCACTGGAGGCCGCCAAATGGGCGGCCGACCGGGGGGTGCGGGTGTACACCGTGGGCGTGGGTACGGTGGCGGGGGAGACCATCGGCTTTGAAGGCTGGTCCATGCGGGTGCGGCTGGACGAAGAAACCCTGAAGGCCGTGGCCACGCGCACCAACGCCGAGTACTTCCACGCGGCCACCGCCGCGGATTTGAAGAAGGTGTACGAGACGCTCAGCTCACGGCTGACGGTGGAGAAGCGGGAAACCGAAATCTCGTCATTGCTGGCGTTGCTGGGGGCGACTTTGGCGTTGCTGGCAGCCGGGCTGTCGGTGTGGTGGCACGGGCGGATTTTGTGAGATTTTTTGGCTCTACAGCTTACTAGACAAGCGTAAATAGCTACTATTTTTATAGCATATAGCCTGTAGTGCTTGTTTCGGGCGTGCTTGGGATGCGAGTAAGCGCCATCGTGCACTCCTCAGCATTCTCCAAACCATAGACTTCAAAAAAGATAGCTGTCAGCGCATTACCAGCCAGCGCTACACCGCAAAATCTTTTGGAATCTGCTCACGCCGCTCCCAGCGCCATCCGCCCCGACGCCGTCGCCTGGCTCGCATGGCGCGTCTCTACCCGGTTGCGCCCCGCGCGCTTGGCGTCGTAGCACGCCATGTCGGCCGCATACAGCACCGACGGCACATCCTGCAGACTCGCATCCAGCACCACCAACCCGATGCTCACCCCCAGCGTGAAGCTGCGCCCCTGGTACGAAGGCTCCCACGCCTGTACCGAGGCGCGCAGCTGCTCCGCCACCGCCTGGCCCCGTGCCAGCGCGCATCCGGGCAGCACCACCGCAAACTCGTCGCCGCCCAGCCGCGCGGCCCAGCCGATCTGGCGCACCTGGGATTCGAGCAAGCGGGCCACATGGCGCAGCACATCGTCGCCCGCGTCATGCCCGGCAATGTCATTGACCACGGTGAAGTGGTCCAGATCCAGAAACAGCACCACGCCGTCCCCGGCTGCTTCGCTGCTGTCTGCATCCGGTGCACGCGGGCGCATCGAGCGTTCGGCCAGCAGCAGGCCCAGACGCTCGTCAAACGCATTGCGGTTGTATAGCTGGGTCAGGGCATCGTGCGTGCGCTCCCACGCCTGCTGCATCTGTGCCTCGCGTGCAGCGGTGATGTCCTCCAGAATCCAGACGGTGCCGCCTGCCATCTCGTCGGGCCGCACACCACGGCCCTGCACGCGGGCCCACACGGGGGTGCCATCCTTGCGCATGAAGCAGACATCGCCATCGAAGGCGCCATGTGCGGCGAACTCGGCCTGCACACGCTCGCCAATGCGGCCGTATTCAGCATCGTTGGCATACAGGGTGCGCGCCGGATGGCCCTGCAGTTCGCCCTCGGTGTAGCCCAGCATCAGGCAGGCCTGCCGGCTCACCACCTCCAGGATGCCGTGGCGCGAGATAACAATCCCCACGGAGGCACTGTCCAGCACGGCCTGGAACTGCCCGTCCAGCGTGGCCTTGTGCTGCTGCTGCAGGCTGCCCTGCTGCACCATGCCCTGGAACATTTGCACCAGTTCGCCCACTTCCCCCCCCGCACGCGGCCAGACGACGGTGCCTTGCGGCGGGCCAGCACGCGTGCTGCGCCGGAGCAGCTGGCGGGCACTGTGCGTGAGCTGCGCCAGCGGCTGCGCCATCCAGGCCATCAGCCCGGCCACAAGCAGCATGCACAGCGCCATGCTGGCGGCGGCCAGCCACCAGGCTTCGCGCTGTGCGCCCTGCAGGGGCGCCAGCAGCGCCTGCGAGGGGCTGACCCGCGCCACGATCCATTGCGGCAGCGGCATGCCCGCCATGCTGACGATGTGCTGGTCTTCAAGATGGGTCGTGCCCCGCCCCACCACCGGCTGGGCCTGCTCCAGCCAGCGGCTGTAGACGGGCGCCAGGCCCGTCTCGTCGCTCACCTTGCCCATGATGCGGGTCGGGTCCGAGTGCGAGAGGATGGTGCCGTCGCGCGTAAACACCAGCAGCCGAGAATCATCGCGCGCGGGCAGTGTCATGGACGGCGGCAGCAGGCCCTGCGATTGCAGGCGCAACGCACCCGCCACCACACCCAGCACAGTGCCGTCTTCGCGGTGCAGCGGCATGGTGAACATCACACGCGCGTCGCTGGTGCGCCCGGCAATCAGCTCGGACACCAGCGGCTTGCCGTCGATGAGCGTGCGGCGCAGCGCATCGCGCTCGGCGGGGTCCAGGTTGGAGGCCTTGTCCAGCCGCCCCCCGCGCAGGTTCAGCCGCAGTTCGCCGTTGTCGCGGGCGACCTGCATCGCATCAAAGAACTGAACGGCGGGCAGGCCCTGCTGGAGCAGCCATTCGAGGGCCGAGGGTGATTCGAGCATGGCGGGCGTAATACCAGCGGCCACCGTGCGCAACACCTTCTGGCTTTGCTCGATCTTGCTGGCCAGCAGGCGGGCCACCACCTCGACCTCATCGGTCTGCTGGCTCACCACCCGCCGCATGGCCTCTTGCCCGGAGGCCCGCGTAACCAGCCACGCCGACACCGCCCCCGACAGCCCCACGGCCAGCACCGCCACCAGCACCAACCGCAACACCAGCGGACCGGGCATTGACCAGCCCGGCGCGTCCTGTGGCGGCGCAGGGTGGGTCGGGGGCGTCATGGACACTCCGCGCAGGGAGCGCCCGATGGGCGCGAAGGGGTGGCGTTGGGCATGGGGACAGGTCAAACCGGACAGGTCCCAACAAATATACGCAGCCCCTGCAGCCCAAGGCTTGGGTAGAACCCTCAGTGAAACCCAAGGACAAACCCTGACGAGGAAGCCCCCCTGAGCCGCTGCGCGGCTTCCCCCGGAGGGGGACGCACCCAGTGGCCTGGCAAAGCCAGTTCCACGGGTGCGCTGGCGGGCGGCGCGCCAGTAGCAGAGGCGGTGCGCGCTATTTTTCGCGCGGCGCCGAAGCCATCCACACTGGGTTCAGTTCAGCAACCGGCCATCGACTGCAGCGCCCGAGGTTGGGGCAGGTTCAGCACATTGCCCGTGCCGTGGATAAGGCCCAGCTCCCGCAGATGGCGCAGTACGCGCGAGAAGGTTTCGGGGGCGATGCCCAACTGCGCCGCAATCAGGCGCTTGCGCTGGTGCAGCGTGACCTGCATGGTGCCGCTGTGGTCGGGCTGGGCGTGGTTGAGCAACCACTGCGCGCAGCGCGATTCGGCATCCTGCGCGAGGCGGCTCACGGCCAGCTCGGACTGCTGGCGGTAGCCCTGCGCCATGTCGAGCAACAGGCCCCGTGCACCCGCCGGCATTTCTGCAAGGCTGCGGCGAAACTCCTCGATGGGCAGGCGGCGCACCTGCACACGGGTATCAGCCACCATGTCCACCGGCAGCGGCATGCCCATCAGGGCCGACGCGGCATCGAGCCAGAACGGCCCTTCCACGGCCCCCAGCTGGTGGCGCAGGTAGCCATCGTCGAGCACACCGCGCAGCACGCGGCCACTTTCGAGGTGCAGCACAGACGTCAGCACCTCGTTGCGCCTGCGCAGCACTTCACCGGCGGCAATCACCTCGGTTTCGGCGGGCAGTGAGAAATAGGTAGAGGGCAGCATGGGACGGACTGTGCCGCGCCCCGGACCGCTGGGCATTGAGCAAGATCAAACCGAACCCTCGCGGCAGCCCTGCCGCTGCGCCAGGGTTGAGCCAACGCATGAACAACCTGCATGCCCCCCGAACGTCCACCCCAGGGAATGGCCAGTCACCTCACGGAAACAGTGTGTAACAAGGTTGTCACACCCGGCCGATATCGTGGGCATCTTGCTCAGAGCCCCCCATCTACCGTGACGCACAACCCCCTTTGGAGCCGACTGGAGGCGATGATGGCCTTGCTGTCCCCGGCTGCGCGCCATGGCAAGGGCCCTCTGGCACAACTCATGCGCGAAGGGGGCCTGCACTGCGTGTTCCAGCCCCTGGCCGACCTGCGCGAGGGCAGCGTGTATGCCCACGAAGCCCTGATCCGGGGCCCCGAGGGCACCCTTTTGCACACGCCCGATGCCTTGCTGGAGCTGGCGCGGCGCGAACACATCCTGCAGGACTTCGAGCTGCTGTGCGTGTTCACCGCCTTGCAGCAGTGGGGCGTTCAGAAGGCGCCGGGCCGCCTGTTTGTGAACATCAGCGCCGACGCGCTGGTGCACGGGGTGGCCCTGGTGGGCGCGCCGATGCTGGGCGAGGCCGTGCGCAGCTTTGGCGTGAGCGCCCGCCTTCTGGTGCTGGAAATCACCGAGCACGAGCGCGTGACCGACATGCCCCAGCTGCGCCAGGCCATCAAGGCGGTGCACGCCTGCGGCGCGCGGCTGGCGCTGGACGACTTTGGCGACGGGCGCTCCAGCCTGCGGCTGTGGTCCGAGGTGAAGCCCGACTTCGTGAAGATCGACAAATACTTCATCCGCGACATCAGCAACCAGCCCGAGAACCTGCAGATGCTGCAGGCCATCAAGGGCATAGCCCATATGTTTGGCACCAAGCTGATTGCCGAAGGCATCGAGACACGCGACGACCTGCGCGCACTGCGGGACCTGGACGTCCCTTACGGACAGGGCTGGCTGCTGGGCCGCCCTGCCAAGGCCCCGCGTGAGGCCGTGGAGAGCCCGGCACAGGAAGTGATGCAGGACCGCCGCGTGGCTGTGCTGCCGCACCTGGGCCAGACGGCGCGCCCGGGCATCCTGCGCAGCCTGCTGGTGGTGCAGGCGCCCACCGCCGCGCCCACCACCAGCAACGATGCAGTGGCCGCCATGTTCCATGAGCGCACCGACCTGCACGCGCTGGCTGTGGTGGACGGCACGCGCCCCGTGGCACTCATCAACCGCCAGCAGTTCATGAACCACTACGCCACGCTGTACTTTCGCGAGGTGCATGGCCGCAAATCGTGCCTGGCGTTTGCCAACCAGGCGCCGCGCGTGGTCGAGCTGGACTGTGACGTGGACCAGCTCGTGGGCATCCTCACCTCGCAGGACCAGCGGTATCTGAACGACGGCTACATCGTCACCGACAACGGCCGCTACCTGGGCCTGGGCACGGGCGACCAACTGGTGCGGGCCGTGACCGAGACCCGCATCGAAGCCGCGCGCCACGCCAACCCGCTGACCTTTCTGCCCGGCAACATCCCCATCAGCCTGCACATGCAGCGCCTGCTGGACCACCACACCGAGTTCGTGGCGTGTTATGCCGACCTGAACAACTTCAAGCCCTTCAACGACCACTACGGCTACTGGCGCGGCGACCAGATGATCCGCCTCGTCGCCCGTCTGGCCACGGCGCACTGCGACGCGCGGCGCGACTTTGTGGGCCATGTGGGTGGGGACGATTTCATGCTGATCTTTCAGAGCAGCAACTGGCTGCAGCGCTGCAAGAACATCGTGGACGCCTTTGCCCGCGAAGCGCTCACGCTGTTTGACGACGAGGCCCGGCGCGCCGGTGGCATCCAGGCCGAAGACCGGCATGGGGTGCCACGGTTCTTTCCGTGTACCACGCTGGCCATTGGTGCGGTGCGCATCACCCCCGGGCGTTTTCGGCATGCCGAGGAAGTGGCCAACCTGGCGGCCGTGGCCAAGCATGAGGCCAAGCAGGCAGCGACCGGTGTGGTGCTGCATGGTGGGTTTACTGAATCCGCCCTGGGCGCACTGGCTGCTACGCGGGCGCTGCAGGATGTGCTGGCGGCGTAGTTTCCGTCGGGTGTAGGGATGGGGCGATTCACGCTGCCAGCCAGTTCGCTTCGGACTCAGGCACGGCTTTGAGCGCCGCAGCTCCATCCGGTAATTGATTCTGCGCGCGGCCCCAATTGGAGTCTCGACCACCCGGCCTTTCAACTCCGCAAGCTATAGTTTTACTCGGCTGAGGCGTACCGGGTGTCGCAGTTTTTTTGCATCTGGATACCTTCCTAAATCCGAGGCTGCAAGCCGACTTGAGGAGGAGCCCGTATCCAGAAAATCCCGCACAGTCCAACTTGTTTCGCAAGATTTGCGGAATGCATCACCTTGAAGGTCACCAATGCTTGATTACGACGATCCAGATGTTGAAGCGCAATGGTTTGTAGACCGGCGCAAGGAAGTTGAAGAGTACTTGAGCCGCCAAGGCATCGCGCATGGTCAAGTCGGTGAGTTTCCGGCTTGGTCGGTCACACCCTATGTTTCCATTTGGGCCATAGAAAGTTTTAGAAGTCCCGGTAGCGTTGGCTGGTGGGCAATTTCAGGTGATTTGCCAAATGACTATGTCTCGGCGGAGGGCATCAACAGCCCAAGGGATGCCATGCGCGCTATAGCGACGTTGTGGCAAGAAGCGAGCGAGCACATGTTGCGTGGTGAAAAGCACCCAACTTTTAGCATCGGGGACGGCGACTCTGACGAAGAACTGGCGCCGTTGCTTGCGTCAAGGGCGAAAACTCTGCTCGAATGGGCAGATGATCCAGAGGTTTGGGAGGACGATGATTCTTAGCATTTCGCTCGGCGCGGACACTCAGCCGCAGGATGCTGATGCGCGGCGCTTGCTGCATGCCGCGCATGCTTGAGCATTAGGCGTCACAAAGACAACTCGCGCAGCATCTCCCCCCAACCACCCATGAACGAAGCCGAAATCGCCTCAGGCCTGCCAAGCACGCCGAACTATCAATACGCGCAGCGCATGGGGAATCAGCTCTTCCTTGCAGGCCAGGTGCCACAAGCTCCCGATGGCTCGATCATGGCGCCCGGAGATCCGTGCGCCCAGGCATCGCAGTGTTTGGAGAATCTGAGCAAGGTTCTGGCTGTTCACGGGTTTGCCGCGCCAGACATTCGCCGCCTTGTTGTCTACGTCGTTGGCGAACAGGCCGACCTTTCAGCGGCCTGGGGCGCCGTGACCGAGCACTTTGGGGGGCAAGTGCCTCCGGCAACGCTCTTGGGCGTCGCCCGCCTGGGATACCCGGGACAGGTGGTGGAGATCGACGCCACCGTCGTGAAGGGCTAGGAGTCTGCACGGCTTCGCTTGAGTGCAGAGTGACGCCTCCTCCACAACCCTCAAGGCCCTGTAGGCGCCCCCGCCTCAAACCACCGCCCAATCAGTGCCCGCTCCGCGTCGGTGATCTGCGTGGCGTTGTTCATGGGCATGAGTTTTTGCACCACCACTTGCTGGTAAATCGCCTGGGCGTGTTGCTTGACGCTGTCGGGTGAATCGAGCCGCAGGTTCTTCATCTGCACCGCCTCGCCGTGGCACAGGTAGCAGCGTTGCTCCAGCACGGCTTGCACCGACTTGTAGTCATTTTGGCCGCTAGCGCTTGCTGCAATTGCGCTAGCAGCTCCTGAAACAGGAGCACCACTGACAGCAGCCATGGGCGCGGGGCGCATCCACACGATGGCGCCGACGATGACGGCCACGCCCACCAGCGCATAGGGCAGCGGGTTGCCGTTGCGGCCCAGCTTGTAGCCGTGGCGCATCACAAAGAACTGGCGGATGGCGGCGCCCGCAAACATCATCAGGATCAGCACCAGCCAGTTTTGCGGGTGGCTCCAGGTAAAGCTGTAGTGGTTGCTCAGCATGGCAAACAGCACCGGCAGCGTGAAGTAGGTGTTGTGCACGCTGCGCTGTTTGCCGCGTTTGCCGTGGATCGGGTCCACCGGTTCGCCCGCCTTGATCTGTGCGATCACGGTGCGCTGGCCGGGGATGATCCAAAAGAACACGTTGGCACTCATGGCCGTGGCGATCATCGCGCCCACCAGCAAGAAGGCTGCGCGGCCAGCAAACCAGTGGCAGGCCAGCCACGAGGCGATGCACACCAGCACGAAGACGAGCGCGCCCACGATGGCGTCGCCGTTCTTCCTCTGGCCAAAGATGCGGCAGATCGCGTCGTACAGCAGCCAGAACACGACGAAGAACGCGAGCGCCACCACGATGGCCGTGACAGGCGCCCAGTCCATCTTCGACTTGTCGATGAGGTAGGTGCTGGCGCTGTAGAGGTACGACACGGTGAACAGCGCAAAGCCGCTGATCCAGGTGCTGTAGCTTTCCCAGAAGAACCAGTGGAGGTGGCCGGGCAGCTTGGGCGGCGACACGGCGAACTTGACCGGGTGGTAGAACCCGCCGCCGTGCACGGCCCAGAGTTCGCCGCTGACGCCCTGTTTTTTGAGGTCTTCGTCTTCGGGCGGCGTGAGGCTGCTGTCGAGGAAGACAAAGTAGAACGACGAGCCAATCCAGGCGATGGCGGTGATGACGTGGACCCAGCGCAACAGCAGGTTGGCCCAGTCGAGAAAGTAGCTTTCCATATCTCAACCTTGATGGCGCGTCAGCGCCAAACAGCAAACCTGCTCACCACTGCGGGCGCTCTGAGCAGAAATTTTGGTCGCGCACCTTGGCGGGCAAACCCGCCGGGGCACCGCTGCGACCCGTAAACCGTCAACAAATCCGTTGAAAAGTGTATGCAGGAATTGTTCCCGACTCCAGCCCCAATCCGAGGCATGGAGGCCCGGAATTACCCTCAGCCCGCCCCCTTCAGCGTCTGCAGCAGCTGTGCAGCCACCGCCACGGCGATCACTTCGGGCTCCTTGCCCTCAATGCCGGGGATACCAATGGGGCAGGTGACCTGTGCCAGTTCGTCCTGTGCAAAGCCGCGCCCGTTCAGGCGATTGCGAAACGTCGCCCATTTGGTCTTGCTGCCTATGAGGCCGATGAAAGGCAGGTCGCCCTGTTCACGCTGGCGGCGCAGGCAGGCGGCCACCACGTCCAGGTCTTCGGCATGGCTGAAGCTCATGATCAGTACGCGGCTGCCCGGCGCCAGGCGGGGCACAGCCAGTTGCACGGGCTCGGAGTGTTCGCAGACCACGCCCTCGGGCGTGGGGCTAGGGAAGATGCCGTCGCGGCTGTCGATCCAGGTCAGCGCAAACGGCAGCGGCGCCAGCACCCGCGCCAGCGCGTGGCCCACATGGCCGCCACCGAACAGTGCCACGGGGTGCTGGTGCGGCGACAGGCGCGCGCGCAGACCCGCAGCGGGGGCCAGGTCGGCAGCGGTCAGCACCTCAAAACCCAGGTACACCACGCCCCCGCAGCATTGCCCCAGCGCCGGGCCCAGTGCAAAACGCATGGGTGGCTGCCCCGGGGCCGGGCCGGGCACACCGCCCAGGCGGCGGCGCGCTTCGGCAATCGCCTGCAGCTCCAGATGGCCGCCGCCGATGGTGCCCACGATACGGTCTGCGAACACGGCCATCCACGCACCGGGTTCACGCGGGGCCGAGCCTTCGGTAGACTCCACCCTTACCAGACAGGCGGGGGCGGCTGCAAGGCCGTCCAGCAACAAAAGTACATCAGTCAATCCAGATCCTTCACGCCACCAAGGGTCGCCCGCCCCACGGGGCATCGTTCAGTTCACAAAAGCCATCATGCCGCCCACCCCCACCGAGCGCTCCTCCAGCCACCGCAGCCCCTGGCTGCTTGCCGGACTCATGGCCGCCGTTGCATCGCTGGTGGCGGCCTGTAAGTCGGCCCCCGAGCCACCAGCCCCGGCGCAGGACAGCACCATGCCCAGCCCGGACACCGCCAGCGTCAAGGGGCCTGTGCCCGCTGCCGCAGGCTCGGCGCGCGCGTCTGCCGCCAGCACGGCACGCGCCTACCGCGAAGACGCTGCCACCCACCTTTATGGCCTGAACGCACAGCGTGTGTACAAGGGCAAACTGCCGCCCATGCTGTATGCCATCGGCGTGCTGGAGGTGGATATCGACCGCGCCGGCAAGGTCACGCGCCTGCGCTGGATGCGTGCTCCCAAACACGCCCCCGAGGTGGTGGCCGAAATCGAACGCACCGTGCGCGCCGCAGCCCCCTTCCCTGCGCCCACGCGCATGGGCAAGGTCACCTACACCGACACCTGGTTGTGGGACAAAAGCGGGCATTTCCAGCTCGATACGCTCACCGAAGGGCAGCATTAGGTACATCCCCCTGAGCGGCTACGCCGCTTCCCCCTTCTCTCGAAATCGCTCCGCGACTTCGGGAAAGGGGACGATGCCCTCGCTGCGGGGCGGCCCTTGCTTGGCATCCCTGGTCCGGGCAGCGCCAGTAAATACGGCCACGCGATGCCACGCACCGCAGCAGTACGTCTCACGACCCACGGTAGGTCGAATAGCTCCACGGGCTCACCAGCAAGGGCACGTGGTAGTGCTGGTCGGCGTGCGCAATGCCGAAGTCCAGGCTCACCTGGTTCAGAAAATTGGGTTCGGGCAACTCCACACCCCGGGCCTTGAAGTACCCCGCCACATCAAACCGCAGCCGGTAGGTGCCGGTGCGCAGGCTGGCGTTGTCAAACAGCGGGGCATCGGTGCGGCCATCGTGGTTCAGCACCAGGCGCTTGATGAGGGTGGCGTTGTCGCCGTCGGTGGAGTACAGGGCCACCTCCATGCCAGCGGCGGGGCAGCCGTTCATGGTGTCCAGAACGTGGGTGCTCAATCCCATAGGGAATCTCCTGAAGTGGGGACCACGGCCGATCGGCGAGGATTGCCGGACCGCAGTGTGTAGACCAAAAGTGTATACACTTTTCGCCATCCACCGTATCATGCCGCCATGGAATCCTCATCCACCAGCGCCATTGTTGACGCTCTGACCCGCGCCATCGTGGAGCACCGCCTGCAGCCAGGCACCAAATTGGCCGAGCAGAAACTGGCCGACCACTTCGGCGTGTCGCGCACGCTGGTGCGCCAGGCGCTGTTCCAGCTCGCACAGAACCGCCTCGTCACGCTGGAGCCCGCGCGCGGTGCGTTCGTGTCCACCCCTTCGGTGGAAGAAGCGCGCCAGGTGTTCGCCGTGCGCCGCATGCTGGAGACCGAGATGACCCGCGCCTTCGTGCAGAGCGTAACCCCCGCCAAGATCAAGGCGCTGCGCACCCATGTGGCCAGCGAGAAGGCCGCCATGGACACCGCCGACGCCAGCAGCCGCACCGAGTTGCTGGGCGACTTCCATGTGCGCATGGCCGAGCTGATGGGCAACGAGGTGCTGGCGCAGATGCTGGGCGACCTGATCTCGCGCTGCGCCCTGATCACGCTGATGTACCAGTCGGCCAGCGCCGCAGAACACTCGCACGAGGAGCACGCCGACATCGTTACAGCCCTGGCCGCGCGCGACGAAGAACGCGCCGTCGCCCTGATGCAAAGCCACCTCGAACATGTCGAAGCCAGCCTGACCTTTGACCGCAAGCGCCCGGCCAGCGACCTGGCCGCCGCCCTGGCCCCCATCACTGCCTGACCTTCCGACGTTTTCCGCATTCCCATGATCTACGACTCCACCCAAGCCTACCCCCGCGACCTCATCGGCTACGGCAAGACCCCGCCCCACGCGCAGTGGCCGGGCGGTGCGCGCATTGCCGTGCAGTTTGTGCTGAACTACGAGGAAGGCGGCGAAAACGCCGTGCTGCATGGCGATGCAGGCAGCGAGCAGTTCCTCTCCGAAATGTTCAACCCCGCCAGCTACCCCGAGCGGCACATGAGCATGGAGGGCATCTACGAATACGGCTCGCGCGCCGGCGTGTGGCGCATCCTGCGCGAGTTTGAAAAGCGCAACCTGCCGCTCACGGTGTTTGGCGTGTCCACTGCTCTGCAGCGCCACCCCGAGCTCACAGCCGCCTTGGTGGAGCTGGGCCACGAGATCGCCTGCCACGGCCTCAAGTGGATTCACTACCAGCACATCCCTGAAGAGGTGGAACGCGCCCACATGCAAGAGGCCATGGACATCCTCCAGCGCATGACGGGTGAGAGACCCCTGGGCTGGTACACCGGCCGCGACAGCCCCAACACCCGCCGCCTGGTGGCCGACTTTGGCGGCTTTGAATACGACAGCGACTACTACGGCGATGACCTGCCCTTCTGGATGAAGGTGCGCAAAACGGATGGCAGCACGGCACCCCAGCTCATCGTGCCCTACACGCTGGACTGCAACGACATGCGCTTTGCCCTGCCACAGGGTTACTCGCACGCCGACCCGTTCTTTCAGTACATGAAGGACACCTTCGACGCACTGTATGCCGAGGGTGACCCCGACGGTGACAACGCCCCCAAGATGATGAGCATCGGCATGCATTGCCGCCTGTTGGGCCGCCCCGGCCGCATCACGGCGCTGCAACGTTTTCTGGACCACATCGCACAGCATGACAAGGTATGGGTGGCGCGGCGCATCGACATTGCGCGCCACTGGGCGCAGCATCATCCCGCGCCAACCGTGTGAGCCACATTGATGAACCAAATTGGACTCCAGCGCTTATCCGATAAGCGCTAGCAGCTCACTTTTTTGAAGCACCCACCATGCCACTGACCCTGGAACAACTCAACGCCGCCAGCCCCGCCGAGGCCTTGGCGCTGCTGGACGGGCTGTACGAACACTCGCCCTGGATTGCCGAGCAGGCCCTGGCGCAGCGGCCCTTCCGAACGCTGGCGCACCTGAAGCACGCGCTGGCGCAGGTGGTGCGCACTGCCGAGCTGGACGCCCAGCTGGGTCTGATCCGCGCCCACCCCGAGCTGGCGGGCAAAGCCATGGTGGCGAAAAACCTCACGGCCGAATCCACCAACGAGCAAAGCACGGCGGGCCTGACCCAATGCACGCCCGAGGAGTTCGAGCGCATCCAGCAGCTCAATGCGGCCTACAACGAGCGCTTCGGCTTCCCGTTCATCCTGGCCGTGCGCGGGCCGCGCGGCACGGGCCTGCCCAAGCGGGAGATCATCGACACCTTTGCGCGGCGCCTGGACAACCACCCCGAGTTCGAACTGGCCGAGGCCCTGCGCAACATCCACCGCATTGCCGAGATTCGCCTGAACGACAAGTTCGCGGCCGAGCCCGTGCTGGGCAACGACGTGTGGGACTGGCAGGAAAAACTGGCCGAACACTCCGACCCCGGCTTTGCCGAAAAAGGCCAGCTCACCGTCACCTACCTCACCGACGCGCACCGCGCATGCGCACAGCGCATCAGCCACTGGATGCGCGACTGCGGCTTTGACGAGGTGGAGATCGACGCCGTGGGCAACGTGGTGGGCCGCTACCACCCGGCGGGCCCAGGCGCACGCTACCTCATGACCGGCAGCCACTACGACACCGTGCGCAACGGCGGCAAATACGACGGCCGCCTGGGCATCTTCGTGCCCATGGCCTGCGTGCGCGAGCTGCACCGCGCCGGCAAACGTCTGCCTTTCGGCATCGAGGTGGTGGGCTTTGCCGAAGAGGAAGGCCAGCGCTACAAGGCCACTTTCCTGGGCTCGGGCGCTCTCATCGGCGACTTCAACCCCGCTTGGCTCGACCAGAAGGACGTGGATGGTGTGACCATGCGCGCGGCCATGCAGCATGCGGGCTTGTGCATTGACGACATCCCCAAGCTGCAGCGCGACCCTGCGCAGTACCTGGGTTTCATCGAGGTGCACATCGAGCAGGGCCCCGTGCTCAACGAGCTGGACCTGCCCCTGGGCGTGGTCACCTCCATCAACGGCAGTGTGCGTTTTCTGTGCGAGATGATCGGCACCGCCAGCCACGCGGGCACCACCCCCATGGACCGCCGCCGCGACGCGGCCGTGGCCGTGGCCGAGCTGGCGCTGTATGTGGAGCAGCGCGCCGCGCAAGATGGCGACTCGGTGGGCACCATCGGCCAGCTGCAGGTGCCCGCTGGCTCCATCAACGTGGTGCCGGGGCGTTGCCTGTTTTCACTGGATCTGCGCGCCCCCACCGATGCCCAGCGCGATGCGCTGGTGAGCGATGTGAAAGAGCAGCTCGCCCACATCGCGGCCCGGCGTGGCCTGCGCTACACCCTGGAAGAATCCATGCGCGCCGCCGCCGCGCCCAGTGCGCCCGCCTGGCAGCACCAGTGGGAGCGCGCCGTGGACACTCTGGGCGTGCCCGTGTTCCGCATGCCCAGCGGCGCGGGGCACGACGCGATGAAGCTGCACGAAATCATGCCCCAGGCCATGCTCTTTGTGCGCGGCCAGAACTCCGGCATCAGCCACAACCCGCTCGAATCCACCACCAACAACGACATGCAGCTGGCCGTGGACGCCTTCACCCAGGTGCTGCGCCAACTTGCCGAGGAACCACAATCATGACAACGAACAACAACTACGCCGCGCTGGACGCCTGGATCGACCAGCACTTCGACGAGGAAGTGCGCTTTCTGCAGGCCCTGGTGCGCGTGCCCACCGACACACCGCCCGGCAACAACGCACCCCACGCCGAACGCACGGCCGAGCTGCTCAAGGAGTTTGGCTACGAGGCCGAAAAACACGCGGTGCCCGCTTCCGATGTGCTGGCCTACGGCATGGAGTCCATCACCAACCTCATCGTGCGCCGCAAGTACGGTGCGCAGGGCGACGGCGGCAAAACCATTGCCCTGAACGCCCACGGCGACGTGGTGCCCCCCGGCGAAGGCTGGACGCACGACCCCTATGGCGCCGAGATCGTGGATGGCGCCATGTATGGCCGCGCCACTGCCGTGAGCAAGAGCGACTTTGCATCGTTCACCTTCGCCGTGCGCGCACTGGAAGCCGTGGCCAAGCCCACGAAAGGCGCGGTCGAGCTGCACTTCACCTACGACGAAGAATTTGGCGGCGAGCTGGGCCCCGGATGGCTGCTTCAAAAGGGGCTGACGAAGCCCGATCTGATGATTGCCGCAGGCTTCAGCTACGAAGTGGTCACCGCCCACAACGGCTGCCTGCAAATGGAAGTGACCGTACACGGCAAGATGGCCCACGCCGCCGTGCCGCACACCGGCGTGGACGCGCTGCAGGGCGCGGTGCACATCCTGAACGCGCTGTACGCGCAGAACGACGAATACAAGAAGGTCACGTCCAACGTCACGGGCATCAAGCACCCCTACCTGAACGTGGGCCGCATCGAAGGCGGCACCAACACCAATGTCGTGCCCGGCAAGGTGATGTTCAAGCTCGACCGCCGCATGATCCCTGAAGAGAACCCGGTGGAAGTCGAAGCCGCCATCCGCCGCATCATTGAGCAGGCGGCGGGCGAACGCGCTGGCATCAGCGTGGAGATCAAGCGCCTGCTGCTGGCCAACGCCATGACCCCGCTGGCGGGCAATGCACCGCTGGTCGATGCGATCCAGAAACACGCCCAGGCCGTGCTGGGAGAGCCCGTGCCCGCCGTGGGCACGCCGCTGTACACCGACGTGCGCCTGTATGTGGAGCGCGGCATCCCCGGCGTGATCTACGGGGCCGGGCCACGTACGGTACTCGAATCCCACGCCAAGCGCGCCGACGAGCGACTGCAGCTGGAAGACCTGCGCCGTGCAACCACGGTGATTGCGCGGGCGCTGTGCGATCTCCTGGCGTGAACTGTCAGGCAGAACTTGGGGGAAATTAGCCTCTAGCGCTTATCCATCAAGCGCTGGAAGCTGCAAAATTAATAGCGCACGGAAATCGTTTACGTTGGTGTGGGTAGGCCCCGTCACCACCAGATCCCCCAGGGGCTCAAAGAAGCCATAGGCGTCGTTGCGGTCCAGGTGGGCTGCGATGCGCAGGCCCGCCGCCTCGGCCCGCGCCAGCGTGTCGGGCGCCACGCGGGCACCCGCGTTGTCCTCCACGCCGTCGATGCCGTCGGTGTCTGCGGCCAGCGCCCACACACCCGGCTGCCCCTGCAGCGCCTGCGCCAGGCCCAGGCAGAACTCGCCCGCGCGGCCACCCCGCCCCCGGGGTGCGCCTGGCGGCTGTGGGCGTACCGTCACGGTCGTCTCACCGCCAGACAGGATCACGCACGGCCTTGTGAAGGGCTGACCACGCCGCGCCACGGCCCGCGCCAGCGCGGCGTGCACCTTGCCCACCTCGCGCGATTCGCCTTCGATTTCGTCCGACAAGATGTGCGCCTGCACACCCGCCGCCCGCGCGGCCTCGGCCGCAGCTTCCAGCGACTGCTGGGGCGTGGCGGTCATGTGCACCACATGGTGAGCAAACACGGCGTCGCCGGGCTTCGGGGTTTCCAGCGTGCCCGCTTCGAGGGCTGAGCGCACTGCAGAGGGTACCTCGATGCGGTAGCGGTCCAGGATGGACAGCGCATCGGCGCAGGTGGTGGCATCAGGCACCGTGGGGCCGCTGGCAATGACCGAAGGGTCGTCACCCGGCACATCGCTGATCGTGAGCGTCACCACGCGCGCGGGCGCGCAGGCCGCCGCCAGCCGCCCGCCCTTGATGCGCGAGAGGTGCTTGCGCACACAGTTCATTTCGTCGATGGCAGCGCCGCTTTCGAGCAGCGCCTTGTTGATGCGCTGCTTGTCCTCCAGCGTGAGGCCGTCGCCCGGGAGCGTGAGCAGGGCGGAGCCCCCGCCCGAGATGAGGCACAGCACGAGGTCGTTTTCAGTCAGACCCTGCGTCAGCGCCAGGATGCGCTGCGCAGCAGCCAGGCCCGCCGCATCGGGCACGGGGTGGGCGGCCTCAACCACTTCGATGCGCTGCGCCAGGCCTTGCGGCCGGGGCGGTGTGTGGTGGTAACGCGTGACCACCAGCCCCGACAAGGGTGCATCCGCAGGCCACAGTGCTTCGACGGCCTGCGCCATGGCGCCGCCCGCCTTGCCAGCACCCAGCACCAGCGTGCGGCCTCCGCTTTCGCGGCTGGGCGGCGGGGGCAAAAAGGCTGCAGTGTTGTGCAGCGGCAGCGCGCGGCGCACGGCAACACCGTAGAGATATTCGAGGAATTCGCCGCTCTGGCGAATGGGGTTTGGCACGGTGGGGGGGGTGGTCATGAATGGTCGTCTCCGCGAGCGATTGTGCGGGCACGGCCGGGGCATGACCGTGCGCAGAAGTCAAAACTACTTCAACCCAGCCCACGGCGGCATGACGCGGTGGCGACGCGGTTACCACGCGCAGCGCGGGATAACCCCATGTTCTGGCCCGCAACTGTTGTCTACAGTTCTTGTATGCAAGATTGACCAACAGTATCGCCTTCCTATCCAAAGGGTTCACATGCTCCGCTTTCTCAACTCCTTGTTTGGCCGGGTGGTCCTGGCCTTGATTGCTGGCGTGGCCATCGGGCTGCTCTGGCCCGACACGGCCGTGCAGCTCAAGCCGCTGGGCGACGGTTTCATCAAGCTCATCAAGATGCTGATCCCGCTCATCGTCTTTTGTGTGGTGGTTCACGGCATCGCGGGCACGGGCGACCTGAAGCGTGTGGGCCGCGTGGGCATCAAGTCGCTGATCTACTTCGAGGTGGTCACCACCATCGCGCTGGTGCTGGGCCTGGCGCTCGCGTTCTGGTTTGAACCCGGTGTGGGCATGAATGTGGACCCGAAGGCGCTCGACCCCAAGGCGATGGGCGCCTATGCAGACAACGCCACCAAGCTCACGGGTGGCGGCTTCAGCGACTTTTTGCTCAAGCTCATACCCACCACCGCCGTGAGCGCCTTCGCCAATGGCGATGTGCTGCAGGTGCTGCTGTTCTCCATCGTCTTTGGCTGCGCGCTGGCGCTGATGGGCGAGCGCGGCGCGCGCGTCACCAGCCTCATCGAAGACCTGTCGCACGTGCTGTTCAAGACCATGGGCCTGATCATCAAGCTGGCGCCGCTGGGTGTGTTGGGTGCGATTGCGTTCACGGTGGGCAAGTACGGCATTGGCTCGCTCAAGCAGCTGGGCATGCTGGTGGTGCTGTTCTATGCGGCAGTGGCCATCTTCGTGGTGGTGGTGCTGGGCCTGATCATGCGGTTTTCGGGCTTCAGCCTGTTCAAGCTGCTGCGCTACCTGCGCGAGGAGCTGGCCGTGGTGTTCGCCACCACGTCGTCCGACAGCGTGCTGCCGCAGATCATGGCCAAGCTCAAGCACATGGGCATCCGCGACTCGACCGTGGGCCTGGTGATCCCCACGGGCTACTCGTTCAACCTGGACGCGTTCTCGATCTACATCACGCTGGCGGCCGTGTTCATCGCCCAGGCCACGAACACGCCCATCTCGATGGCCGACCTGCTGACCATCCTGGCGATCTCGCTGGTCACGTCCAAGGGCGCTCACGGTGTGCCGGGCTCGGCCATTGTGGTACTGGCCGCCACGCTGCACGCAATCCCGGCCATCCCCGCCATCGGGCTGGTGCTGGTGCTGTCGGTGGACTGGTTCATGGGCATTGCCCGCGCCCTGGGCAACCTGATTGGCAACTGCGTCGCTACCGTGGCCATCGCGGCCTGGGAGGGCGACATCGACCGCGAGCGCGCACATGCCGTGCTGGACGGCCGCAGCACGCCGCCGCTGGCCCCCGAGGTCTCGCCAGAGATGGCGGCCCCGGTAGCGCCACAATCGGCCGCATGAGCATCAACCAGACCCAGATCGCCCAGCAGGTGGTGGAATCCATCCTTGCGCAAAAACTCTCACCCGGCGAGCGCCTGGGCGAGCAGGAACTGGCCGACCTCTTCGGTGTGAGCCGTACTCTGGTGCGCGAGGCGCTCATGCAGCTGCAGGCCCGTGGTTTTGTCGAAGTGCGGCCACGCCGGGGCTGGTATGTGGTGGAGCCCACGGTGGAGGACGCTCGCGATGCGTTCTCGGCCCGGCGCATCATTGAGTCGGGCATCCTGGCCGATGCGGGCCGCCCGCTGCAGAGCGTGACCCGCCGCCTGCGGGCGCACATCGCCGAGGAACAGCAGGCCATCGAAGGTGCAGATGCCGCCACACGCGCCTTTCTGCTCGCAGACTTCCACGTCTGCCTGGCCGAGGCGATGGGACACCGCAGCCTGAGCGACATCCTGCGCGACCTCACGGCGCGCACCACTTTGGCGGCCTCGCTGTACCAGTCGCAGCACGCGGCCAGCCAGTCGTGCGCCGAACACGCCTCCATCGTCGAAGCGCTGGAAGCAGGCAACACCACGCTGGCCCGAGAACGCATGCTGGCCCACATCGGGCATGTGGAAGGCGCCCTCAACCCCGGCCAGCCGCTGGTGCGGGACCGGCTGCGTGAATCCCTCGCACCGCTGACCAGCCAACGCACCAAGGCGGCATCGACAGCCCTGAGCTAGCCCAAGCCGGTCGCGCCCCGGCCACAAACCTTCCCATCGCCTGCATCCACTGCAGGCGGGTATTTTGCTGCGCCCCTCTAAGGGTTTACCGGGATAAGCGCGTCCTGTCATTTTGTATACGATTTTTGTATGGACACTTGTGCACCATCCGGCTCAGGTGTCCCTTCCGTATTCATACCCCCAACCCCCGAAAGACTCGCATGAACCCGCCTGTACACCCCGTGGACGAACACCTACCTTTGGGGCGACTCATGGCGCTAGGCTTGCAGCATGTGCTGGTGATGTATGCGGGCGCTGTAGCGGTGCCGCTCATCGTGGGCCGCGCCCTCAACCTCACGCCCGATCAGGTTGCCAAGCTGATTTCGGCCGACCTGTTTGTATGCGGGCTGGTCACGCTGATCCAGGCGCTGGGCGCCTCGCGCTGGTTCGGCATTCAGCTGCCCGTGATGATGGGGGTGACCTTCGCATCGGTGGCGCCCATGGTCTCGATGGCGCAGACCACGGGCGGCACGGCCGGGGCCGGGCTGATCTTTGGCTCGGTGATTGGCGCGGGCGTGCTTTCCATCCTGATCGCTCCGCTGGTCAGCCGCATGCTCCGGTTCTTCCCGCCGGTGGTCACGGGCACCATCATCGCGGTGATCGGCATCAGCCTGATGCGCGTGGGCATCAACTGGATCTTTGGCAACCCCGTGGGCCCCACGGCGCCCAGCGTGCCCAACCCCGAGCACCTCAAGTGGCTGGCCGATGCCCAAGCCGCTGCCGGAGCCCCTGGCTCTTCGCTGCCGCCGGTGCCCAAGGGCTTTGCAGTGGTGCCCACGGTGCCCAACCCCAAGTACGCGGACCTGACCGGCGTGGGCATCTCGGCCCTGGTGCTGCTGTCCATCCTGCTGATTGCCAAGTTCGCCAAGGGCTTCATTGCCAACATCTCGGTGCTGCTGGGCATCGTGATCGGCGCGGTGGTGGCCGTGGGCATGGGACTGATGAACTTCGACAAGGTGGCCAAGGCACAGTGGTTTGACCTGGTGCTGCCGTTTGAGATTGCCAGCCCCGTCTTCGACCCCATCCTGATCCTGACCATGACCCTGGTGATGATCGTGGTCATGATCGAATCCACCGGCATGTTCCTGGCCCTGGGGGAGATGACCGACCGCAAGGTGGACCAGGCGGCCCTCACGCGCGGACTGCGCACAGATGGCCTGGGCACGCTGCTGGGTGGCATCTTCAACACCTTTCCGTACACCAGCTTCTCGCAGAACGTGGGGCTGGTCGCCGTCACCGGCGTCAAGAGCCGCTTTGTGTGCGTGGCGGGCGGCGTGATCCTGATCGTGCTGGGCGTGCTGCCCAAGATGGCCGCGCTGGTCGAGTCACTGCCCACCATGGTGCTAGGCGGCGCGGGCCTGGTGATGTTCGGCATGGTGGCGGCCACAGGCATCCGCATTCTGGGCGGGGTGGACTTCAAGACCAACCGCTTCAACGCCATGATCGTGGCCGTATCCATCGGCGTGGGCATGGTGCCGCTGATCGCGCCCAACTTCCGCCAGTGGATGCCGCATGCCATCCACCCGCTGATCGAATCCGGTATCCTCCTGGCCTCGATCACGGCGGTGGCCCTGAACGTTTTCTTCAATGGCGCCAGCCGCGACACCTCCGCCGCTGTCAACGCCGCACGCCAGGCCGACGCCCACTAGCGTCCCGCTTGCACGCTGCCGAAAACCTGACACCGCCCGCGTGGCTCCGCCCCCTGTCCGCCATGGCTGCCAGGGGGTTTTGGCTTCATGCTGCATACGCATAAACCTGCATGCCAGCCGCCCACGCCATCGGGTACCCTTGTTTTGCATTCCGCCGAGGACTTCCAGGATTTCCGTATGACACAGAACATTTCCGCCGCCGAACAGGCCCTGCGCGACGCTGCGCGCGAATACCACCGCAATCCCACCCGGGGCAAGATTTCGGTCACCCCCACCAAGCCGCTGTCCAACCAGCGCGACCTGTCGCTGGCCTACTCGCCAGGCGTGGCCTATCCGTGCCTGGACATCGCGGCCGACCCCTCCAAGGCGTTTGACTTCACCTCGCGCGGCAACCTGGTAGCCGTGATCACCAACGGCACGGCGGTGCTGGGCCTGGGCGACATCGGCCCACTGGCCAGCAAGCCGGTGATGGAAGGCAAGGGCTGCCTGTTCAAGAAGTTTGCCGGTGTCGATGTGTTCGACATCGAACTGGCCGAGCGCGACCCCGACAAGCTCATCGAGATCATCGCGGCGCTGGAACCCACGCTGGGCGGCATCAACCTCGAAGACATCAAGGCGCCCGAGTGCTTTTACATCGAGCGCGAACTCAGCAAGCGCATGAACATCCCGGTGTTCCATGACGACCAGCACGGCACGGCCATCATCAGCAGCGCCGCGCTGCTCAACGGCCTGGAGCTGGTGGGCAAGCAGATCGGCGAGGTGAAGATTGCCGTTTCTGGCGCGGGCGCGGCCGCCATTGCCTGCCTGAATGTGATGGTGGGCCTGGGCGTGAAGATCGAGAACGTCTTCGTGTGCGACTCCAAGGGCGTGATCTACGAAGGCCGCCCCGGGGGCTACGATGAGTCGAAGGCGCGATACGCGCAAAAGACCGATGCCCGCACGCTGGCCGATGCCGTCAACGGCGCCGACGTGTTCCTGGGCTGCTCGGCCCCGGGCGTGCTCACGGCCGAGATGGTCAAGACCATGGGCCCCAAGCCCATCATCCTGGCACTGGCCAACCCCGAGCCCGAGATCCGCCCCGAACTGGCCAAGGCCGTGCGCCCCGACTGCATCATTGCCACGGGCCGCTCGGACTATCCGAACCAGGTCAACAACGTCCTGTGCTTCCCGTACATCTTCCGCGGCGCGCTGGACTGCGGCGCGACCAAGATCACCGAGGCGATGAAGCTGGCCTGCGTGCGCCAGATCGCCGACCTGGCCAAGGCCGACATCAGCGAAGAAGTGGCCAGCGCCTATGCGGGCAAAGAGCTGACCTTTGGCCCCGACTACCTCATCCCTACACCGTTCGACTCGCGCCTGATCCTCAAGATCGCGCCCGCCGTGGCCAAGGCCGCAGCCGAATCGGGCGTGGCCACGCGCCCCATCGAAGACATGGAGGCCTACAAGGAAACGCTGTCGCGCTTCGTCTACCAGACCGGCATGCTGATGCGCCCCGTGATCATGGCTGCCAAGGCCCTGCCCGACGCGCAAAAGCGCGTGGCCTACGCCGACGGTGAAGACGAACGCGCCCTGCGTGCCGCGCAGATGGCCATCGACGACAAGATCGCGCAACCCATCCTCATCGGTCGCCCTGCCGTGATTGCTGCGCGCATCGCCAAGGCCGGTCTGCGCATGCAGCTGGGCAAGGATGTGGAGGTGTGCAACCCCGAGGACGACCCACGCTTTCGCCAGTACTGGGAGCACTACCAGCAGCTCATGAAGCGCAACGGCGCCTCGCCCGAAGTGGCCAAGGCCGCCGTGCGCCGCTCCAACACCATCATTGCCTCGCTGATGGTCAAGCTGGGCGATGCCGACGCGATGATCTGCGGCCTGGTGGGGACGTATGAAACGCACCTGGAACGCATCCACAGCATCATCGGCCGCCAGGAAGGTGCCCACAACTACGCTGCCCTGAACGCGCTGATGACCAACCGGGGCACGCTGTTCATTGCCGACACCTATGTGAACGAAGACCCCACGGCACAGCAGCTGGCGGACATCGCCTGGATGTCGGTGCAGGAGGTGCAACGCTTTGGCATCCCACCCAAGGTCGCCTTCCTCTCGCACTCCAGCTATGGCTCGTCCAAGCGCGCATCAGCCCGCAAGATGCGCGAGGCGCGCGACCTGTTCGTGGCCGCCCACCCCGAGATCGAGTGTGATGGCGAGTTGCACGGCGATGCCGCGCTGGAGCCGAACATCCGCAACGCCTACATGGCGGATTCGACCCTGACGGACTCGGCCAACCTGCTGATCTGCCCCAACCTGGATGCCGCCAACATCCTCTACAACGTGCTCAAGACGACCACCAGCGGTGGCGTCACGGTGGGCCCCATCCTGATGGGTGCCGCTGCCACGGCCTACATCCTGACCCCGGCCGCCACCGTGCGCCGCGTGCTCAACATGACGGCCCTGGCCGTGGCCAGCGCTGCCGCCCGGCCACGCTGAGCGCGCTGTGCCGTGCTGACCGTGCGCAGTCCATGATCAGGCCTGCCCACACACCGTTGCAACGGGGCCCACGGGCCCCGTTTTTCATGGGCAAGCCAACCCCTCAACCGGCGCATGCACCATTTCGGGAAACCCAGCATGCTGACGTGCACCACTTCGGTGAACAATGGGGCGCAGCGAAACACCCGCGTACACAAACCGGGCATCGTTTTTGCTGACTGCAGGTGTATGGCCCCTGGATGGGGCCCATGCCTTCCCTCACCGCATTTCCCCTCGCCCGACAGGAGCCCCCGATGAAAAAGAGACTGTTCATGCAAACCGCTGCCGCCCTGGCCCTGATCGGCAGCACCTCACTGGCCCAGGCGCAGGCCACCACGCCCATCAAGTTCCAGCTCGACTGGCGCTTTGAAGGCCCCGCCGCGCTGTTCCTGCAGCCCGTGGCCAAGGGTTACTTCAAGGCCGCAGGCCTGGATGTGGCCGTGGATGCTGGCAACGGCTCGGGTGGTGCAGTGCAGCGCGTGGCCTCGGGCACGTACGACATGGGCTTTGCCGACCTGGCCGCCGTGATGGAGTTCCACGCCAACAACCCCGACGCACAGAACAAGCCCGTGGCGGTGATGATGGTCTACAACAACACGCCCGCATCGGTCATGGCGCTGAAAAAGAGCGGCATCACCAAGCCCGCCGACCTGGCCGGCAAGAAGCTGGGCGCCCCCGTGTTCGACGCAGGCCGCCGCGCGTTCCCCATCTTCCAGAAGGCCAACGGCATTGGCGCTGTGACCTGGACGGCCATGGACCCGCCCCTGCGCGAAACCATGCTGGTGCGCGGCGATGTGGACGCCATCACCGGCTTCACCTTCACCTCGCTCCTGAACCTGGAAGCCCGTGGCGCCAAGGCCGCCGACGTGGTGGTGCTGCCCTATGCCGATTTCGGCGTTAAGCTCTATGGCAACGTGATCATCGCGTCTCCAAAGCTCATCAAGGAGAACCCGGCCGCCATCAAGGCGTTCCTGTCGGCCTTCACAAAGGGTGCCAAGGAAGTGATCGCCAACCCCGCAGCCGCCATCGAGCATGTGAAGGCACGCGACGGCATCGTGAACGTGCCGCTCGAAACCCGCCGCCTGCAACTGGCCATCGACACTGTCATCAACAGCCCCGACGCCCGCGCCGAAGGTTTTGGCCAAGCCAAGCCCGGCCGCCTGTCGCTGATGGCATCGCAGGTGTCGGACGCGTTCAACACCAAGACCCGCGTGAACGCCGACGATGTGTGGAACCCCAGCTTTCTGCCCAGCACGGCGGAGTTGAACATCCTGCCGAAGAAGTGACACCCCCTGAGTCGCTTCGCGCCTTCCCCCTCTCTCGACTCGCTGCGCGAGTCGGGAGGGGGACGCCCCCGGTGCGGCGGGGCGGCCCTTGCACGGGGGCGCTGGCCTGGGCCGCGCCCAGCCCAACCTCGGTGCACAAACACTACTCACTACGGACCTCTGATGCAGGCTGCCGATTCCTATTTTGTCGACTTCCGCGACGTCTGGCTCGCCTACAACGACGAGCTGCGCGCCAAGAACCAGTTTGCGGTGGAGGCCATCGACCTGCAGGTACGCCAGGGCGAATTCATCGCCATCGTGGGCCCCTCGGGCTGTGGCAAGTCCACCTTCATGAAGCTGGCCACCGGTCTGAAGATGCCCTCCATGGGCAAGATCCTCATCGATGGCCAACCCGTGACCGGGCCGCTCAAGGTCTCGGGCATGGCCTTCCAGGCGCCTTCGCTGCTGCCGTGGCGCACCACGGTGGACAACGTGCTGCTGCCACTCGAAATCGTCGAGCCCTACCGCAGCAACTTCAAGCAGAAACGTAAGGAATACGAAGAACGCGCCCGCAAGCTGCTGCAGAAGGTGGGGCTGGCGGGCTATGAGGACAAGTTCCCCTGGCAGCTGTCGGGCGGCATGCAGCAGCGCGCCAGCATCTGCCGCGCGCTGATCCACGAGCCCAAGATGCTGCTGCTGGACGAGCCGTTTGGGGCGCTGGATGCCTTCACGCGCGAGGAGCTGTGGTGCATCCTGCGCGACCTGTGGACCGAGCAGAAATTCAACGTGATCCTGGTCACGCACGACCTGCGCGAATCGGTCTTCCTGGCCGACACGGTGTATGTGATGAGCAAGAGCCCGGGCCGGTTTGTGGTGCGCAAGGAGATCGAGCTGCCCCGCCCGCGCGACCTGGAGGTGACCTACACCAAGGAATTCACCGACATCGTGCATGAACTGCGCGGCCACATCGGCGCCCTGCGCAAGGCCGGCGCGCCCATCCAGCAGTAACCCGAAGACCTTCCCACCATGCACAAGAAAACCGTAGAGCGCTGGTCCCCCTGGCTGCTGCTGACCGCCACCATTCTGCTGTGGCAAATCATCTGTTCGGCCTTCAGCGTCCCCGAATTTCTCTTCCCCAGCCCCTGGGTCATTGCCACGCAGCTGGTCGAGTTCAGCGGCGTGATCGCCGCCCACGCTTGGCGCACCTACTGGGTCACGATGGCGGGCTTTGGCATTGCCATCGTGGTCGGCGTGCTGCTGGGTTTTGTGATCGGCAGTTCTCGCCTGGCCTATGCCGCCGTATACCCGCTGATGACCGCCTTCAACGCACTGCCCAAGGCGGCCTTTGTGCCCATCCTTGTGGTGTGGTTCGGCATTGGCGTGGGGCCTGCCATCCTCACGGCGTTTCTCATCAGCTTCTTCCCCATCATGGTCAACATCGCCACCGGCCTGGCCACCCTGGAGCCCGAGCTGGAAGACGTGCTGCGCGTGCTCGGCGCCAAGCGGTGGGACGTGCTGACCAAGGTGGGCCTGCCGCGATCCATGCCGTACTTCTACGGCTCGCTCAAGGTCGCCATCACGCTCGCGTTTGTGGGCACCACGGTGTCGGAGATGACCGCCGCCAACGAAGGCATCGGCTACCTGCTCATCAGCGCGGGCTCGTCCATGCAGATGGGCCTGGCCTTTGCGGGCCTGATGGTGGTGGGTGCGATGGCCATGGTGATGTACGAGCTGTTCAGCTGGATCGAAAAGCGCACCACAGGGTGGGCACACCGGGGTTCGCAAGGCGAGTAGGTAGGGTACATCCCCCTGAGTCGCCTTCGGCGCCTTCCCCGTTCTCTCGAATCGCTGACGCGATTCGAGAGAACGGGGACACCGCCAGCGCGGCGGGGCGGACCTTGCGCGGCGGTTCTCGACCAGGCCGCGCCGGTTTCGACGATTGCGCTCCTTGCCAGTGCAAAGGATGCGCCGGCACTTCCTCTTCAGAAGCAATGGGCCGTATTTCCCGCGCTGCCAACACGCCGCCGATATACTGCCCGCCCGTTGACCGCAGGACTCCCGGCATGCGCCTGACCGCCCTTTTCCACCCCATCGCGGCGTTTGCAGCGCCCCCCGCCATCCGGATCGCCATCGTCACGGCGGCGACCCTCTGTCTGGCGGCATGCGGCAGCACGGGCACCGCCCCCGCGCGCCCTGGCGATTCCACCAGCGCGCCGCTGGCGACATCTACCCCCGCACCCATCCGCATCGGGATCGCCCTGGGCGGCGGCGCGGCCAAGGGTTTTGCACACATCGGCGTGATCAAGATGCTGGAGGCCAATGGCTTTGCGCCCGCTGTGGTCTCTGGCACCAGTGCGGGCAGCGTGGTGGGTGCGCTGTATGCCAGCGGCATGAATGCGTTCGAGATGCAGGAAAAAGCTGTGGCGCTGGACGAAGCCAAGATCCGCGACCTGCAGCTCTCGTCCGGCGGCCTGGTGCTGGGCCAGAAGCTCGAAGACTATGTGAACGAGCAGGTGCGCCGCAAGCCGCTGGAGCAGATGGTCAAACCGTTTGTGGTGGTGGCAACGCGCCTCGAAGATGGCGAGCGCACAGTGTTTGCGCGCGGCAACACAGGCCAGGCGGTGCGTGCATCGAGCAGCGTGCCCGGCGTGTTCCAGCCCGTCACCATCGGCAAATACCATTTTGTGGACGGCGGCATCGTGAGCCCCGTGCCGGTGGACGCCGCGCGCCAGCTGGGTGCGGACATCGTGATCGCGGTGGATATCTCCAACAAGGCCCGGGGCCAGACGCCGGGCAACATGCTGGGCGCGCTCAACCAGTCCATTGCCATCATGGGCCAGAAGCTGGGCCAGGCCGAGCTGGCGCGGGCCGACGTGATCATCCGCCCGCAGGTGCTGGACATCGGCGCCGCCGACTTCAGCCAGCGCGCCAACGCCATCGTGGAAGGCGAGAAGGCCGCTCTGGCCGTGATGCCGCAAATCCGCGAGCGTGTGGCCCAGCTCCAGGCCGAGCGCAGCAAGGCGGCGGTGCAGGCCCAGCAGAAGGCGACCGAGGTGCAGCACCAGGCCTGCCTGGACAACCGCAGCCGGCTGCAGAAGCTGGCGGGCCTGGCCAAACTGGACGACTCCTGCCCGGCGCCCAAGTAGCGCGGCAAACAAACGATTCCGGCGCAGTGCCCTTCGGGTAAAGTCACCTGCGCCCCGGCCTGCCCGCACATCCCGGCACCGACTTCACGCCCCACTGCCCGCCCCGCCCATGTCTTCGCCGTTCTCCGCCGTCAAACCCAGCGCCAAGCTCTCCGACCAGGTGGCCAGCGCGCTGGAGGCCGAGATCCGTGCGGGCCGCATCCAGGCGTCCGACAAGCTGCCCACCGAGGCGGTGCTGGCGCAGCAGTTTCAGGTCAGCCGCACGGTGGTGCGCGAGGCCATCTCGCGCCTCAAGTCGCTGGGGCTCGTGGACTCGCGGCAGGGTAGCGGCGTGTATGTGCTCGCGCCGGGCATCGAGCCGCTGCAGTTCGATGTGCCCCTTGCCGCATCGCGCGAGGCGGTGATGCAGATCGTGGAAGTGCGCCGTGCGCTGGAGGCCGAGGTGGCCGAGCTGGCAGCCCTGCGTCGCACCGATGAAGACATTGCCGCCATCCGCGCCGCCATGCAGCACATTGCCGACGCCGTGCGCGCAGGCCGCGACGGGGTAGAGGAAGACGTGCTGTTCCACCGCGCCATCGCCCAGGCGGCAGGCAACCCGTTCATGATCAGCACGCTGGACTATCTGGCGCAGTTTCTCAAGGGCGCCACCCGCGTGACCCGCGCCAACGAGGCGCGGCGCGCCGACTTTGCCGACGCCGTGACCCATGAGCACACGCAGATCGTGCTGGCCATCGAGGCAGGCGATGCAGTAGCTGCCCGCGCTGCGGCGGCGCAGCACATGAAGAACGCACTGGCCCGCATCGAACAGGCCGACCTGGCCTTCTGGGCCCAGGACGGCGCGCGGCTGGCACAGCCGCTGGTGGCGGCATCCGGTCCACTGGTCTTCTGACCTTGTTGGCCGCCCTGCGGCGCGGGGACCTTGAGGCGGGAAAAGGTCTCTCCGAATTGCTATTAAATCAATAGCTATTAGCGCTTAACAGATAAGCGCTAGATAGCAAAAAACCTTGTAAACACGAGCGTAGCGCCCGCCGCAGATGGCTACCGATACGGGTTAACCCGAAGCGGAATAGAACGCGGTAATTTGTATGATAACCATATAAGCACATCAATCAAGGTACCGACAGGAGCTGCAAATCGGCCGCTTGCACTGACCCGTTGCTCCGTCTCCCACCCTTCCATCCCGGAGATATCCCTCACATGTCCACCCTCGCACTTCTCGGAATCGGCGCCGGCAGCATTGCCCTGCTTCTGTTGCTCATCATCCGTTGGCAAGTCCACGCCTTCGTGGCCATGATGCTCGTGAGCTTTCTCGTCGCCTTCGCCACGGGCATGCCCATCGGCGACATCATCAGCACGCTGATTGCGGGCATGGGCGGCACGCTGGGTTCGGTCGCCATCCTGGTGGCGCTGGGTTCCATGCTGGGACGGATGATCGAGGTCTCGGGCGGCGCAGCCAGCCTGGCCAACCGCTTCACGCAGCTGCTGGGGCCCACGCGGGTGCCCACGGCCCTCACGGCCGCCGCGCTGGTGCTGGCCATCCCGGTGTTTTTTGATGTGGGCTTCATCATCCTGGTGCCCATCGTCTACGGCTTTTGCAAGGCGGCGGGGGTCAACCCCATCAAATTCGGCCTGCCCGTAGCGGGCATCATGCTGGCCGCACACGTGGTGGTGCCACCGCACCCCGGCATCGTGGGTGGGGCAGCCATCGTCAAGGGCGATATTGGCTGGATCACCATCATTGGCCTGGCCATCTGCATCCCGCTCGCAGCGCTGTCGCAGGTCGTGTCGGGCTGGCTCAACCGCAAGGGCTACCCTATGCTGCCAACCACGGCAGAGCAGTTTGCGGCCTTTGGCAGCAGCCAAGAAGGCGCGGACTCCAAGGCCCCCAAGGCTGCCGTTGCCCCCGGCGTGGGCACCATCATGGCGCTCATCCTGATCCCACTGGCCCTCATCATGGCTGGCACCACCGGCGCCACGCTGCTGCCCAAGGGCGACAGCCTGCGCAACGTGCTGGGCTTCATCGGCTCGCCCATCTTTGCGCTGATGGTGGCCGTGGGCCTGGCCATGTTTCTGCTGGGCCGCAACCAGGGTTGGAACCGTGAACGCACCAACGCCATCATGGAATCCGCCCTGCCCCCCGCCGCCACCGTGATCCTGG
Organism: Acidovorax facilis; assembly: GCF_050626955.1. Taxonomy (NCBI): domain Bacteria; kingdom Pseudomonadati; phylum Pseudomonadota; class Betaproteobacteria; order Burkholderiales; family Comamonadaceae; genus Acidovorax; species Acidovorax facilis. The sequence continues at coordinate 495,280 of NZ_CP192460.1, read as the reverse complement.
TGACGGGCGCGGGTGGCGTGTTTGCCAAGGTGCTCACCGCCAGCGGCATTGGCACGGCGCTGTCGCAGAGCCTCACGGCCACGCACCTGCCGCTCATCCTGCTGGCGTTCATCATCTCGCTGGCGCTGCGTGCCGCCCAGGGTTCGGCCACCGTGGCCATCATCACCACCTGCGGCCTGCTGGCCGATGCAATGGCCGGTGGCGGGTATTCCCCCTTGCAAGTGGCGCTGCTCACGGTTGCCATTGGCTTCGGCAGCCTGGGCCTGTCGCACGTCAACGATTCGGGCTTCTGGATCGTGACCCGCTACCTGGGCCTGAGCGTGGGTGATGGCCTGCGCACCTGGACCGTGCTGACCACTGTGCTGGGCATCGCAGGTTTTGCAATGACCGCCCTGCTCTGGGTGGCCGTTGCCTAATTTTTTCTCTTTGCTCTAGAAAGACACCACTATGACCCAACCCACCGTCGGCATCATCGGCCTGGGCGCCATGGGCGCTGGCATTGCCAAAACCCTGCGCAACAACGGTTTCACCATCCACGTGTGCGACGTGCGCCCCGGCGTGGCCGATGCCTTTGTCGCGGACGGCGGCACAGCCCACGCCAACACCGCTGCGCTGGCAGCGGCGAGTGATGTGGTGGTGTCGGTGGTGGTCAACGCGGCGCAGACCGAGAGCGTGCTGTTCGGCGACGATGGCCAAGGTGGCGCAGCAGCGGCAATGCGCCCCGGCAGCACCTTTGTGATGTGCTCCACGGTGGACCCCAACTGGTCCGTGGCGCTGGAAGCCCGCCTGAACGTCCTAGGCCTGCACTATGTGGACGCGCCCATCTCCGGTGGCGCCGCCAAGGCCGCATCAGGCCAAATGACCATGATGACCTCGGCCAAGCCCGAGGCCTATGCCGCTGCGGGTGCCGTGCTCGACGGCATGGCAGGCAAGGTGTACCGCCTGGGCGACAAGGCGGGCGCCGGCAGCAAGGTCAAGATCATCAACCAGTTACTGGCCGGTGTGCACATTGCCGTGGCCGCCGAAGCCATGGCCCTGGGCCTGCGCGAAGGCGTGGAAGCCAGCGCCTTGTATGAAGTGATCACGAACAGCGCGGGCAACAGCTGGATGTTTGAAAACCGCATGGCCCATGTGCTGGCGGGCGACTACACGCCGCTGTCGGCTGTAGACATCTTCGTGAAGGACCTGGGCTTGGTGCTGGACACCGCACGCGCCAGCAAATTTCCCCTGCCGCTGGCGGCCACTGCGCACCAGATGTTCATGCAAGCCTCCACCGCAGGCTTTGCCAAGGAAGATGACAGCGCCGTGATCAAGATCTTCCCTGGCATCACGTTGCCCGAAGGAAAGGAGAAGGCATGACACGCGCGTTGCTGGGCTGCATTGCCGACGACTTCACCGGCGCGACCGACTTGGCCAACAACTTGGTGCGCGCAGGCATGCGCGTGGTGCAGGCCATGGGCGTGCCCCGGGCCCCTTTGGATACCGAGGCCGATGCCATCGTGGTCGCGCTCAAGTCGCGCACTATCCCCAAACAAGAAGCCATTGCCCAGTCGCTAGCGGCGCTACAGTGGCTGCAGGCACAGGGCGCGGAGCAGATCTACTTCAAGTACTGCTCCACCTTTGACAGCACGGCCGAAGGCAACATCGGCCCCGTGACCGATGCACTGATGCAGGCCCTGGGCACCGACTTCACCATCGCCACGCCCGCCTTCCCCGACAACAAGCGCACCGTGTTCAAGGGTTACCTATTTGTGGGCGATGTGCTGCTGAACGAGAGCGGCATGCAAAACCACCCGCTCACGCCCATGACCGACCCCAACCTGGTGCGCGTGCTGCAAGCGCAGACGGCCAGCCGCGTGGGCCTGATCGACCACAGTGTGGTCGCACAGGGCGAGGCTGCCATCCGCGCGCGCATCGACCAACTCAAGGCCGAGGGTGTGCGCATGGCCGTGGTCGATGCGGTGTCCAACGCCGACCTGCTGCGCCTGGGCCCTGCGCTCAAGGGCATGCCGCTGGTCACCGCAGGCTCCGGCGTGGCCATTGGCCTGCCGGGCAACTTTGGCGTGGCCCCCAGCAACGAGGCAGCCCGCCTCCCCGCCGCGCAAGGGCTGCAGGCCATCGTGTCGGGCAGCTGCTCGGTGGCCACCAACCAGCAGGTCATGGATTTCATCAAGGCGGGCAAGCCAGCCCTGGCCATCGACCCGCTGCGCATCGCCGCAGGCGTGGACGTGGCCGCCGAAGCGCTGGCCTGGGCCGAAGACCACATCGGCCAGGGCCCGGTGCTGGTGTATTCCACCGCCGAGCCCTCGGCCGTGCGCGCCATTCAAGGCAAACTGGGCTCCGAAAAAGCCGGTGCCATGGTGGAGGAAACCATTGCCGCCATTGCACGCGGCCTGGTGCAGCGCGGTGTGCGCCAGCTCATCGTGGCGGGTGGCGAAACCTCCGGCGCCTGTGTGCAGGCACTGGGCATCACGCAGATGCGCATTGGCGCGCAGATTGACCCCGGCGTGCCGTGGTGCCATGCGGTGGCCCCGGACGCCAAGGACGGGCTGCACATCACGCTGAAGTCGGGCAATTTTGGTAGCACCGATTTTTTCACCAAGGCTTTTGCACAATTGTTGGCATGACCTCTACCCCCGCCTTCATGGATGAGCGCCAAGCCCGCGACGAAATCTGCCGCGTGGGCCGCAGCCTGTTTGAGCGGGGCTATGTGCATGCCACCGCAGGCAACATCAGCGTGCGCCTGGCCGACGGTTACCTCATCACCCCCACCGATGCCTGCCTGGGCACGCTGCAGCCCGAGCGGCTGGCGCGCCTGGACGCACAAGGCCAGCAGGTGGCGGGCGACCGGGCCAGTAAGACCATTGCGCTGCACCGGCAGATTTACGAGGCATCGGCATCGACAGCCGCACCGGCCCGCTGCGTGATCCACACGCACAGCACGCATCTGGTGGCGTGCTCGCTGCAAGCCGACACCGCTGCAGGTGGCCAGCTGGCGCCCGATGCGCAATTGCTGCCGCCCATCACGCCCTACTTCGTCATGAAGGTGGGCCGGGTGCCGCACATCCCCTACCACCGCCCGGGTGATGCCGCAGCGGCAGCACTGGTGGCGCAGACCATCACCCGCTATGCCACACAGGGCAGCCCTGTGCGCGCCGTGATGCTGGCGCGGCTTGGGCCCAATGTGTGGCACGACACGCCTGCCGCCGCCATGGCTGTGCTGGAAGAGCTGGAAGAAACCGCGCGCCTGTGGATGCTTTGCCAGCCCCGCCTCACGCCGCTGACCGAGCCCCAGATCGAAGAGCTGCGCCAGAGCTTTGGTGCCCACTGGTAACTGGTAACGGACGGGCTGCGCACAAGGCGCGGGGATGAAAGAACACACACAAGGAGACACACCATGACCCTCTCTTTCTGGCGCAAAGCCTTTGCCCCCGTGTTGCTGGGCGTGCTGGCCACCGGCGGCGCAACGGCTGCGGACTACCCCGCACCCAAGCATGGGGAATGGGTCGTCAAGGACTTCCGCTTCCACACCGGCCAGACCCTGCCCGAACTCAAGCTGGCCTACTCCACCGTGGGCGAGCCCACCGGAGAGCCCGTGCTGGTGCTGCATGGCACCAATGGCTCGGCAGAGAGCATGCTCACACCCGGCTTTGCAGGCACGCTGTTTGGCCCTGGCCAGCCGCTGGATGCACGCAAGCACTTCATCATCCTGCCGGACGCCATCGGCACCGGCCGCTCCAGCAAGCCATCAGACGGCCTGCGCGCTGCCTTTCCAGCCTACAACTATGACGACATGGTGCAGGCGCAGTACCGCCTGTTGACCGAGCACCTGGGCGTGCGCCATGTGCGCGCCATCATTGGCAACTCCATGGGCGGCATGCACACCTGGGTGTGGGCCCAGCGCCACCCGGACTTCATGGACATTGCCGTGCCCATGGCCTCGCTGCCCGCCGCCATGTCAGGCCGCAACTGGATGATGCGCCGCCTGCTGGTGGATGCCATCCGCAACGATCCCGAATGGCAGGGCGGCAACTACACCCGCCAGCCCCGAAGCCTGCAGTTTGCGTCGGTGTTCTTTGGCACGGGCACCAACGGTGGCAATCAAGGCTTGCAAAAGCTGGCCCCCAACCGCGCTGCGGCCGATGCGCTGGTGGAGCAACGCCTCAAGGCCCCTTTCCGCGGCGATGCCAACGACCACATCTACCAGTGGGAAGCATCGCGCGACTACGACCCCGAGCCCGGGCTGGAACGCATCACCGCACGCGTGCTGGCCATCAACTCGGCAGACGATGAGCGCAACCCACCCGAGCTGGGTGTGCTGGACAAAGCCATCGCCCGCATCCCCCACGCCCAGGCCTACGTGATCCCTGCCAGCGCCGACACCATCGGCCACAGCACGGTGGGCCTGGCGCGCTTTTACCAAGACCGGCTGGCGCAGGTGCTCACCAGCGCACCGCGCCGCTGACCGCTTTTTTCACAGGAATCTTTCATGCCCCGCTTTGCCGCCAACCTGTCCATGCTCTACAACGACGTGGACTTTCTTGACCGTTTTGCCGCCGCCGCGCGCGATGGCTTCAAGGCGGTGGAGTACCTTTTTCCCTACGCCTACCCGGCGCAAGAACTGGCCGCGCGCCTGCAGGCCAGCGGCCTGCAGCAGGTGCTGTTCAACGCCCCGCCCGGTAACTGGGACGCGGGCGAGCGCGGGCTGGCCTGCCTGCCCGGGCGTGAGGCCGAGTTCCGCGACGGCATTACCAAAGCGGTTGAATACGCCCAGGCCCTGCAATGCCCCCGCATCCACGTGATGGCCGGGCTGGTGCCCCAGGGTGCAGATGCGGCCACCGTGCACGCCACCTACATCGCCAACGTGCGCTACGCGGCCGAACAGGCCGCGCCCCATGGCATCCAGATCCTGCTGGAGCCCATCAACGGCCGCGACATGCCCGGCTTCTTCCTGAGCCGCCAGGACCAGGCCCATGCGCTGATCGCCGAGATCGGTGCCCCCAACGTGAAGGTGCAGATGGACCTGTACCACTGCCAGATCGTGGAAGGCGACCTGGCCATGAAGGTGCGCCAGTACCTGCCCACCGGCAACGTCGGCCACTTCCAGATTGCCGGTGTGCCCGAGCGCCACGAGCCCGATGTGGGCGAGCTGAACTACACCTATTTGTTCAAGCTGCTGGACAGCCTAGGCTACGACGGCTGGATTGGCTGCGAATACCGCCCGGCACGCGGCGCGGCGCCCCATGCCACATCCGACGGGCTGGGCTGGCTCCAGCCCTGGCTGTAAGCCGCACGGCCACCGGCGGCCTACGCGCCATCAGTACGCCTTGAAGTTGGCCGCCACCCGCTGGTTCAGGTAGTCACCCGCAGCAATCGCCGGGTACTTCTTGCCCGGCCCTTCGATGATGGCGTCGCGGTTGGCCTGGGCAAAGAAGGCAATGCTGTAGCGCGGGCCCATGTACTCGCCCGGCAGCGGGTTCTTCACACGGTGGAAGTTGCTGGGCAGCTGGTCGTCGCTCCAGCGCATCAGCATGTCGCCGATATTGCAGGTGATGGCCTGCTCGTCGGGCTCCACCGAGGTCCAGGCCTGGGTGTCCATCTCCTTGCCCGGGCACACCTGCAGGCCGCCCTGGCCCTGGCGCTGAAAGAGCAGGGTCATGCAATCAAAGTCGGTATGCGCCCCGGCGCGCCACAGGCCCAGGCTGGCTTGTTGCTCGGGCGGGGTCGCAAAGTAGTGCAGCAGGCGCAGGGTGCTTTGGTAGCTGGCCTGTGCTGGGTCATGCGCGCGGGCAAAGAAGGCCTCGTCAAACCCCAGCTTCCACGCAAAACACGACAGCACCTGCATGGCCACCTGCCAGCACTGGCCCTCAAAGTTCAGCATGGTGGATTGAAAGCCCGCCAGCTCCTCGTCGGTGGGCCACAGTCCTGCCATGTGCGGGCGGGTGATCTGGTACGACTCCTTCTGGTCCGGTGTACCGGTGGAGGGACGCACCTGCGCGCGGCTCTCCCAGCCCACGTTGAGCGCCTTCTTGAGCGGGTACTGCGCCTTCACGGCATGCGGCAGCGCAAAGAAGCGCTCGGTCATCGCAAAGGCTTTGTGCACCTCGGCCAGGTCAATGCCGTGGTTCACGATCTGGAAAAAGCCGACATCGACTGCGGCGTCCCATAGCTGGTCGGCAATCTCGGTCTTGCGCTGAGCAAAGTGGCTGAGGTCGATGCGGCGGATCTCGCGGCTCGCGGTTTCCGAGCCCATCGCGCCCATGCGCGTTTCTTTTTGCAGCTCGGCGAGGTCGTAGGTGGCGGTGGTGGTGGTCATGCAGTTCTCCTGAAGACAAGTGGAAGGAAGAAAGGCCCTCCCGCTGGGTGCTTCAAGAGCGTTTGGCACCACCTGCTGCGGCCGTCCGTTCAACCCTTGAAGCCCCGGTGTGCAAGCGCACACCGCTGTGCGCACAGCGGGCTTCAAGAGCAATTTCCGACTGGCATCGCGTCGTGCAGGACTGCACAGGGGGCAACGCAGTGAACGCTTCTACTCTTGCCAATGGCGATGCAAGAAGAATGCCCACAACGCCTTGGGTTTGTGCCCGCGCAAAGTCAGAGCGCTTGTGTACAGCGCGCCGAAAGCCATGCACACATGTCACTGATTGTGATTGGCATGCCAAATGCATAGCGCCCCGCACCACAACGGCGGGCGTGCAGACGGCCTGGCGTTGCACAACGACAGCCACCAACCCACCATCGACGGAGACACCCCATGCACGCGCTCATGTCTGCACGCCCTGCCAGTTTTGACGACCCCACGTCCATCAACGACACCGACGGCACCTACCTGCGCCAGGCCATCGTCTGGTCCTGCACGGCACGAGCGCGCGGCAATCGTCCATTTGGCGCCGTGGTGGTGGGCGCAGGCGGCGAACTGCTTGCCGAGGCCTACTGCAACACCACCGAAACCGGCGACTGCACGGGCCATGCCGAAACCAACGCCGTGCGCCAGCTCAGCCCCCGCGTGGGCCGCGATGCACTGGCCAAGGCCACGCTGTACTCGTCGGCCGAGCCCTGCGTGATGTGCGCAGGCGCAATTTTCTGGTCTGGCATCGGTCGCGTGGTGTTTGGCATTGACGCCGTTCGCCTGCGGGTCTATCGCGGCGAGCGAGCGGAACAACGCGATGCAGAGCTGTCCTGCCGCGATGTGTTCGCAGCATCGCCCCATTCCATCGAGTGCATTGGCCCCGCGCTGATCGAGGAGGCCAGCGTTCCCCACATCGGCTTCTGGAAAGCGTGAAGCGAGCAGTAGCGCGCAAAATCGCTATCTTCTACCTGTTGTCTCTTGCAAGCCGCGCATCCTGCACCCCGCCCGTCCATGACTGAAACCGAAACCGATGTCGCCTCAGGCGCACTCCTGGGCCGCGCCAAACAAGGGCGCGAGCGCATCCTCACCGCCATCCGCGAGGCGGCGGTTGCCGAGTTCAGCCGCCATGGGTTCAAAGGGGCATCCACCAAGGCCATTGCCGAGCGCGCGGGCCTGACCAAGCCCCAGCTGCACTACTACATCAGCAGCAAGGAAGAGCTGTATGAAGAGCTGCTGTACTCGGTGCTCAACGGCTGGTCGGGCGCCTTCATTTTTGACAGCAACAGCGACGATCCCAAGAAGGTGTTGAGCAGCTACGTGCGCAAGAAGCTCGACTACGCGCTGGACAACCCGGGCCTGTCGCGCATCTTCACCACCGAGGTGCTGGGCGGTGGGCGCAACCTGGGCAAATACTGGCCCGTGGCCGTCAAGTCCACCCAGCAGAAGGTGGACCTCATCAACCGCTGGATTGCCGAAGGCCGCATGCGCGCCGTCAACCCCACGCTGCTGCTCATGCAGATCTGGGGCATGACGCAGCACTACGCCGACTACGGCGTGCAGGTGCACATCATGCTGGGCCTGGCGCCCGACGAGCCCATCGACCGCGAGCCCATCGTGCGTGAACTCACCAGCTTTGTGCTGCTGGGCTGCGGCCTCGCACCAGACTAAGGCCCCCGCCCCATTCTGGGCATCCCTTGGGTGCCCGAGGGGCGAAACCCGGGCAATTTGCACCAGCACGCGGCGTCAAAAGCCCCTTTCAGGCCGCGTTGATCCACCACAAAGACGTTTGACCGATTTCTGTGGCTGGCACAGCCTTTGCAATAGTTTGACCAATCGATCAAATCACATGGTCAAACAATGCAGACAGCCCCTGACACCGCCAGCGCCACCCGCACAGAACACACGTTCGAGCTGATCCTGCAGCGCAGCCAGATGCGCTTGCCCGTTGGCCCCGGCGAGAGCATGGCCGACGTGCTGCAGCTCGCTGGCGTGCCGCTGGAAACCCTGTGCGAGCAGGGCGTGTGCGGTACCTGCGTCACCCGCTGGCTGGACGGCGAGCCCGACCACCGCGACAACTGCCTGAGCGCAGCAGAGCAAGCCACCCACGTCGCCGTGTGCTGCGCACGCTGCCACGGGCCCACGCTCACGCTCGACCTCTGAACTTCAACAACCAGGAAGCCCCGCCATGCGCATCCTCGTGATCTATTGCCACCCGGTAGAGACCAGCTACAACGCCGCCCTGCACACCGAGGTGGTGCAGCAGCTGTGCGGCGCAGGCCATGAGGTGGACGACTGCGACCTGTACGCCGAGGGCTTCAACCCCGTGATGACACGCGAGGAGCGCCTGGGCTACCACGAGGTGCCCAGCAACCAGTTGCCCGTGCAAGGCTACGTGGACCGCTTGCTCTGGGCCGAAGCCGTGGTGTTCTGCTTTCCCACCTGGTGCTTTGGCATGCCGGCGATGCTCAAGGGATTTTTCGACCGCGTGCTCATGCCCGGCGTGGCCTTTGACATCAGCGATCCGCACAACGTCAAGCCCTCGCTCACGCACATCCAGCGCATCTCGGCCGTGGTCACTTACGGGCGCCCCCGCTGGACGGCCCTGTTCATGGGCGACCCGCCGCGCAAGTCCATCACCCGCTACATGCGCCTGCTCACGGGCGGCAAGGCGCGGGTGGACTACCACGCCTACTACCACATGAACGTGGCCACACCGCCCCGGCTGGCGGCCTTCAAGGCCCGCGTGGGCCAGGCGATGGCGCGCTTTGCGTAAGACCACGTTCTAAGGGCCACGGCATGCACGCATCCAACACTCCCGACCACATCCTGCGCGCCCGGTTGCCGCGCTGGCTGCTGCCCTCTGCGTGGCCGCAGCAGGGCCACCAGCCCGCACTGGCCGACCTGCACCTGGCCCAGGGCCGCATCGTGCAGGTGGTGCCCCACGGCACCCAGCCTGCGCCACATGGCACCGTGTGGGACGTAGCGGGCGCCTTGGTGTTGCCCGGCCTGGTCGATGCCCACACCCACCTGGACAAGGCCTTCACCCTGCCGCGCATGGGAGAGGTCAAACCCGGCCTGCTGGGTGCCATCGAGGCCATGATGGTGGATCGCCAAAGCTGGACCGAAGCAGACATCCACGCCCGCGCCAGCCGCGCGCTGCAATGGGCCTACGACGCAGGCACCGTCCACCTGCGCACCCACTGCGACTGGTGGGAGCCCGACGCGCAGCCACTGGCCTGGAACGTGTTGCGCGCACTGGCCCACGACTGGGCCGACCGCATCACGCTGGAGCGCGTGAGCCTGATCCCCTTGCACCTGTACGCAGACCGCAGCGCCGCCCTGCGGCTGGCCGCCACCGTGGCCGCCAGCGGCCCCGGCGCATTGCTGGGCGGCTTTGTGCATTCCACCAACTGGGACCCGCAGGCGCTGCGCCACCTGTTGGAAGCCGCACAACACCACGGGCTGAACGTGGACCTGCATGTGGACGAAGAACTGCACCCCGGCGCACAGGGCTTGGCGACCACGGCCGCACTGATCAAGGAGCTGCGCTTTGAAGGCCATGTGGTCTGCGGGCACACCTGCGCGTTGGCCGCACAGGACGAGGCCACAGCGCTCGCCACGCTCGACGCCGTCGCGCAAAAACCCATCACGCTGGTCACGCTGCCCATCACCAACCTGCTGCTGCAGGACGCCACCACCGGTCGCACGCCGCGCCAGCGTGGCCTGACGCTGGTGAAGGAAGCCCGTGCACGCGATATCCCGGTGCTGGTCGCCAGCGACAACGTGCAAGACCCGTTCTGCCCTGTGGGCAGCTTCGACCCGCTGGAGGCCCTGGCCACGGGCGTGCTGGCGGCGCAGCTGGATGCACCTTTCGACCAGTGGAGCGAATCGCTGTGCCGCACCGACTGGCTGCGCACCGGCCGCACTGGCACCACGGCGCTGCCCCTGCAGCCCGGTGCGGTGGCCGACCTGCTGGTCTTCACGCAGGCCGACCACTGGGGCTTTCCATCGCGCGCACAAAGCCGTGTGGTGCTGCGCCAAGGCCGCGTGGCCAGCGGCCATGCACCGGCTGCCTGGCATGTGCCCACCACCCAGTCCGCAAGGAGCCTCGCATGAGCCCCACATCTGCGCCCGTACCTGCGCCAGGTATCGCCCAGCCCCTGGCCCGCTACGCCGCGTGGCGCCGCGCAGGCGACTTCATCTACCTGAGCGGGATCATTGCCGTGGACCCTGTCGCCAGCCGCATCGTGCTTGGCTATGCCGACATCCCTGACGAAGCTGCCACGCTGATTGGCCGCACCGGCGAGTTCAGCAGCGACATCAAGGAGGGCCCCATCCTCGCGCAGAGCTGGTATGTGCTGGACCGCATTCGCCAGACCATTGAAGCGGCGGGCGGCCAGATGTCCGACGTGTTCAAGCTGGTGCAGTACTTCAAGAACCTGGACCACTTCCCACAGTACAGCCGCGTGCGCAAGCTGTTCTTTCCTGGCGAGCCCCCCGCATCCACCGTAGTGGAAGTGAGCGGCATGTTGCCCACCCCCGACATCCTCATCGAGGTGGAGGCCACGGCCTACCTCCCCTTGCGCTGACAACGCCTTCCTTCACGAAAGAACCACCGATGCTGCACGGCTACAACCCGCCCCACCGCTACCTGCCCTACCTGAGCTGGACCGAGATCGCCGACCTGCCCGACAAGGAAAACACCGTCATCGTGCTGCCCACCGGCGCCACCGAGCAGCACGGCCCGCACCTGCCGTGTGCGGTGGACACGGTGATCAGCGCGGGCGTGGTGGGCCACGCGCTGGCGCGCCTGCCGGCCGATGTGCCTGCGTTCGCGATGGCGCCGATCACCTACGGCAAGTCCGAAGAGCACCTGCACTTCCCCGGCACCGTCACACTGAGCGGCGAGACCCTGCTGGCCACCATGAACGAGGTGGGTGAGTCGGTGTACCGCGCGGGGTTTCGTAAGCTGCTGTTCGTCAACGGCCACGGCGGACAGCCACAGGTGATGGAGATGTGCGCCCGCGAGCTGCGCCTGCGCCATGGCGACTTCATCGTGGTGCCCAGCTTCACCTGGCGTGTGCCGCATGTGGCGGGCAAGTACCTGTCCGACACCGAAAAGAAGCTGGCGATGCACGCAGGCCACGCCGAGACCGCGTTGATGCTGGCGCTGGCCCCCGACACCGTGCACATGGAGCGTGCGGTAGTCAACTACCCACCCGTTTTTGATTCGCCCCTGCTCTCACCCGACGGCCGCCCGGCCTGCGCCTGGAGTGCGCGCGACTTCGGCCCCAGCGGAATCATTGGCGACCCGCTGCCCGCCACGGCCGAACAGGGCCACGCCATCCTCGACTCGCTGGCCGTGAGCTGGGCCGCCGCCATCACCGAGCTGCACAAGCTGCAATGGGCACGGCGCGCTGAGCCCACCTGGGGCCGCGCCCATCACACCGGGCACGTGGAGCACTCCAGCGCACTGGCCTGAAACCTGCGAACGCCACCGCAAAACCTTTTCGCCTTCCCCTTCGTTGTCCCTTCGTTCCACCTCCACCACCCTACCGGAGTACCACCATGATGAAGACCGCCTCCCGCCTTTCCAAACTTGGTGCAGCCGCGCTGCTCGCTGTTGGTGCCGTCGGCACCATGCAGGCCCACGCGCAGGAAAAGTTCACCTACATGACCAACTGGTACGCGCAGGCCGAGCATGGCGGCTTCTACCAGGCGGTGGCTACCGGTCTGTACAAAAAGTACGGGCTGGATGTGACCATCAAGATGGGCGGCCCGCAGGTCAACATCGTGCAGATGATGGCCGCCGGCCAGGCCGAATGTGTAATGGGGTCGAGCGACCTGCAGATGATCCAGATGCGTGAAGGCGGTGTGCCCGTGGTCAACGTGGCGGCCGTGTTCCAGAAGGACCCGCAGGTGCTCATCGCGCACGAGGACGTTAAGAAATTCGAAGACCTCAAGGGCAAAACCATCCTGATCGCCTCGTCGGCCCAGCGCGGCTACTGGCCCTGGCTCAAGGCCAAGTACGGCTTCACCGACTCGCAGACGCGCCCCTACACCTTCAACATCCAGCCCTTCGTGGCCGACAAGAACACCGCGCAGCAGGGCTACCTGACATCTGAGCCGTTTGCGATTGCCAAGGCGGGCGTCAAGGCCAATACGCTGATGTTCAGCGACCAGGGCTACCCAGCGTACGCCACCACCATCTCGTGCATGGAAAAGACGGTGAAGGACCGCGGCGCCGCCGTGGCCTCGTTCGTGAAGGCATCGATGGAAGGCTGGAAGAGCTACCTGGCCGACCCCGCCCCCGCCAACGCACTGATCAAGAAGGACAACCCCAACATGACCGACGAGCAGCTCGCCTACAGCGTGGCCAAGCTCAAGGAAATGGGCATGGCCACGGGTGGTGACGCCGCCACCATGGGCATCGGCATCATGACCGACGCACGCGCCAAGGCCAGCTACGACTTCCTGGTGGACGCCAAGCTCATCGACCCTGCCAAGGTCAAGCTGACAGAGACCTACACCACGTCGTTCGTCAAAGACCTCAAGGTTCTTCCCTGAGCCTGACAGCCCTGAAACAGCGGCCGGTGCGCTCCCTTGCACGCCCGGCCGCATCCATCGAAAGGCGACCATGACATCCCCCGCTGACTCTCCGCCGCTGGTGCACACCCCGATGCCAGCCACCTATTCCACACCCGCCGTGGAGGTGCTCTCCGCCGAAAAAACCTACCCCAACGGCACCCAGGCCCTGCTGCCGGTAGACCTGACCATTGAGGAAGGCGAATTCGTCACCCTGCTCGGCCCCTCGGGCTGCGGCAAGAGCACGTTGCTGAAAATGGTGGCGGGCCTGCTGGAGCCCACCGACGGCCGCCTGCACCTGTGGCGCAAGCCCGTGGCGCAGCTGGACGAGAGCGGCAAGAAGATGGCGTTTGTCTTCCAGTCGCCCACGCTCATGCCCTGGGCCAGTGTGCAGACCAATGTGCGCCTGCCACTGGACCTGGCGGGCGTGCCGCGTGCCGAGGCCGATGCGCGCGTGACCGAGGCACTGGCGCTGGTGGGCTTGTCAAAGTTTGCCAACGCCCTGCCCCGTGCGCTGTCGGGCGGCATGCAGATGCGCGTGTCGATTGCGCGCGGCCTGGTCACCCAGCCCGACCTGCTGCTGATGGACGAGCCCTTTGGCGCACTCGACGAAATCACGCGCCACAAGCTCGACGCCGACCTGCTGGATCTGTGGCGCAAGAAGAAGCTCACCGTGATCTTTGTGACGCACTCGATCCACGAGGCGGTGTTCCTTTCCAGCCGTGTGGTCATGATGGCCGCGCGCCCGGGCCGCGTGGTCGAAGAGTTCCGCATCGACGCGCCCTACCCCCGCACGGCCGACTTCATGGTGTCGCCCGAATTCAGCCGCTACGCCAAGCTGCTGCAGGACAGCCTGCTGCGCGCCAGCGTGGACACCGAGGAGACCGTGGCATGAGCACCCCTTTCCCTTCCGCACCCATGACGTCGCCCGTGGTCACCGCCCACCCCGCGGCCGCCCCGCGCTCAGCGCCTGCACCAGTCGCTGCCAAACCTGCCGCCAAGGCCACCCCCAAACGCCCGCCGCTCATGGCCCAGCCACGCGTGCAGCGCGTGGTGTACCCCGTGCTGGTGGGCTTGGTGCTGATCGCGCTGTGGCAGGGGCTGGTCACGGCCATGGAGCTACCACCCTACCTGGTGCCCTCACCCATCCTGATGATGAAGACGCTGTTCACCGACTGGGCCGCCCTGGGCGGCTCGCTGTGGGTCACCGTCAAGATCACGGTGCTGGCCTTTGTGGTGGCCACGGTGGCAGGCGTGCTGATCTCGTTCCTGTTCGTTCAGAGCAAACGCATCGAGACCGCGCTCTTTCCCTACGCCGTGCTGCTGCAGGTCACTCCCATCGTGGCCGTGGCACCGCTCATCATCATCTGGGTGAAGGACCCGACGGCCTCGATGGTGATCTGCGCCGCACTGGTCGCCCTGTTCCCCATCATCAGCAACACCACGCTGGGTTTGCGCAGTGTGGAACCTGACCTGCAAAGCTACTTCCAGCTCAACCGCGCCACGCGGCTGCAGACGCTGCTGCGCCTGCGCATCCCGAGCGCGCTGCCCTACTTCTTTGGCGGGCTGCGCATTTCCAGCGGCCTGGCGCTCATCGGCGCCGTGGTGGCCGAATTTGTAGCGGGCACCGGGGGCCAGGGTGCGGGGCTTGCGTACCAGATTTTGCAGGCGGGCTTCCAGCTCAACATCCCGCGCATGTTTGCTGCGCTGCTGCTGATCTCGCTCACCGGGGTCGCATTGTTCGTACTGATGGCGTGGCTGACGCGTGTCGCCCTGGGCGGCTGGCACGCCAGCGAAACGTCGCACGACTAGCCCTTTCAACCCCATCGCCAACACACCGCGCGCAGCCACTGGCGCGCGGCACGGGCTTCCTTTTGCCCAAAACGGCCACCAGCGGCCAAGGAGATACCGACATGACCAACGCCACCACCGCCCATCAACTGCCCGACCTGCTGCCCGACCTCGACTGGATCGCCGACCCGCTGCGCGTGGGCCGCCTCTCGCAGGACTTTGCCTGGTTCAGCCCCGTGCTCAAACGCGACCTGGCGGGCAAGCGCGGCGACATCGCCGTGCGCCCGCGCACCGAAGCAGAAATCCGGCAGGTGGTGGCCGCCTGCGCCAGCGCGGGCATCCCCCTCACCGTGCGCGGCAGCGGCACCGGCAACTATGGCCAGAGCACGCCACTGCACGGCGGCGTGATCCTGGACCTGTCGGGCTACAACGCCTTTGGCTGGGTGCGCGGCGGTGTGGGCCGCGCGCAGTCGGGCATCCGGCTGGCAGACTTTGACGCACAGGCCAAGCCGCACGGGCAAGAGCTGCGCTGGCTGCCCAGCACCTACCGCAGCGCCACGCTGGGCGGGCTGTTTGGCGGCGGCTTTGGGGGCGCAGGCTCCATCAACCACGGCCCGCTGGCCGCGCCCGGCAACGTGCTGGCCGTACGTGCGATGACGGTGGAGCCCGAGCCCCAGGTCACCGAACTGCGCGGCCCCGAGGCCATGCTGCTGCACCACACCTACGGCACGAACGGCATCGTGCTGGAGCTGGAAGTGGCCCTGACCCCCGCCGTGGAGTGGACCGAATGCATCGCCACCTTCGAGCAGTTTGACGCCGCGCTGGACTTTGCCGACCGCTTTGGCAGCGCCCCCGGGCTGGAGAAAAAAGAGGTGTGTTTTCTGGCCGCGCCCATCCCGCAGTACTTCACCAGTCTTGCAGAGCACCTGCCTGCCGACCAGCACGCGGTGCTGCTGCTGGTGGCCCCGCACTCCGAGGCCGGCATGCGCGACATGGTGGCGCAGCACGGCGGCCAGATTACCTACCGCAAGACGGCCGACGAAGTGGCCAGCAGCCACAAGACGCTGCTCGAATACACCTGGAACCACACCACCCTGCACGCCCTCAAGGTGGACAAGGGCCTGACCTATATCCAGAGCGGCTTCAATCCCATGCACCGCCTCAAGCAGGTGAAGGCGCTCGAGGCCGCGCTGAAAGGCGAGGTGATGATGCATCTGGAATTCTTGCGCACAAAGGAAGGCGCCTTCAACTGCAGCGGCCTGCAGATCATCCGCTACACCACCGAAGAGCGCCTGAACCAGATCATGCAGATCTACCGCGACCACGGCGTGCAGATCAACAACCCACATGTGTACATCGTGGAAGACGGCAAGCAGAACAACCTGGACCCGGCCGTGGTGGGCATGAAGCGCCGCTTCGACCCGCAGGGCCTGCTCAACCCCGGCAAGCTGCGCAGCTGGTATGCGGCAACACAATTGGCGCCCGAGACAAAGCCAGCGCGACAAACTGCCTGAGAGCGCCTCACAAACTTCCCTGGCGTCGTTGTCCCACCTTGCCGTACTCCTTGTACTGCCTGAGGCCGAACGCCTAGGGATGGCCGCTTCGCTGAGTTTTTTGAGCCGCTCTAAGTCCATCCCGCCCACCACTGCGCCCTCGTCCACAAGGCGAGAGGAAGGAAGCTCAGGTCAGATCCATCCGCTGCGCGCCAACCACTGCACCAGCAGCCGTGTCACCGTTTCAGGTTGCTCCATGGTCAGCATGTGGCCGCTGTCCGGCAAGAGGTGGTGCTCAGCACCGGGCACCAGCGCCGCAATCTCCGCCGAACATTCGGGCGGCGTGAGCTGGTCAGCCTCGCCGCATACCACCAGCACCGGGCAGGCCACGCCGGGCAGGTGCTGGCGGGCATCGGGCCGATGGATGACGGCGCGGTTCTGGCGAACCAGGTGGGAGGCGCCTGCGTCCAGCACAAAGTCGAGATAGGCCTGCACCAGCTCAGGCCGCGTGGCGTTGTCAGGATGAAAGGCAAAGGCCACGTTGGGCTCGATCACTTCGCGCAGGCGGCCTTGTTCAAAGAGTTCGATAGCGGCTTCGCGCAGCGCCCGCATATCCGGCGTCTCGGGCCGCGCGGTGGTGCCCAGCAGCGCGAGCCCGGCCACACGCTGCGGCGCCTGGCGCGCGGCCTCCGTGGCGATCATGCCGCCCATCGACGCACCCGCCAGCACCAGCGGCCCTGCGTGCTGCGCCAGCAGGCGTGCGGCAAAGTCTTCGATGCGGTGCAGGTTCACATCCTGGTGGGCCGTGGCGACAGCGGGGCGCAGCGCGGCGGGCAGCAGCGGCAGCACGCCGCGCCACATGCGTTCATCGGCAGCCAGGCCGGGCAGGAGCACAAGTTGGGGGGAGTGGGACATGGGTGAAAAAAGGCATCACCAAGTTGGTGCGCGATCAGCTAAAGAGAGACAGCCCCGGCAGCGGGGCACGGACCGCACATTGTGAACAGCCGATGACCGCTTGTCACCGCCCCCGGAATAGTTGCCCGCGATGGCTCGGGACTTGCTAGCATGGCCTGCATATGCCTATCCACGCCGCGCTCCACCACGTCACGCATTACCAATACGACCGGCTGGTAGGCCTCGGGCCACAGACTATCCGATTGCGGCCCGCGCCCCACTGCCGCAGCAATGTGATTTCGTACTCGCTCAAGGTCGAGCCCGCGCAGCACTTCCTCAACTGGCAGCAGGACCCGTTTGCCAACTACCAGGCGCGGCTGGTCTTCCCCGAAAAGACGCGCGAGTTCAAGGTCACGGTGGACCTGGTGGTGGAAATGGCGGTGTACAACCCCTTCGACTTCTTCCTGGAGCCCGAGGCCGAGAACATCCCGTTCAACTACAGCAGCGATGTGCAGCAGGAGCTGGCACCGTACCTGGCCACCGACCCGATGACACCGCTGGTGCAGGCCTATCTGGACAAGGTGGACCGCAGCAAGCAGCGCACCATCGATTTCCTGGTCAAGCTCAACCAGCAGGTCTCGCAAGACATCCGCTACCTGATCCGCATGGAACCCGGCGTGCAGACGCCCGAGGAGACGCTGCAAAAGGCCAGCGGCTCGTGCCGCGACTCGGGCTGGCTGCTGGTGCAACTGCTGCGCCACCTGGGGCTGGCGGCACGGTTTGTGTCGGGCTACCTGATCCAGCTCACCCCCGATGTGAAGGCGCTCGATGGCCCCAGCGGCACCGACCACGACTTCACCGACCTGCACGCCTGGTGCGAGGTCTACCTGCCCGGCGCAGGCTGGATTGGCCTGGATGCCACCAGCGGCCTGATGGCGGGCGAGGGCCACATCCCGCTCGCTTGCACACCCCAGCCCTCGGGCGCCGCGCCGATTGAAGGCGGCGTGGACAAGGCCGAGGTGGAGTTCAGCCACGAGATGCGCGTGACGCGCATCTACGAATCGCCCCGCGTGACCAAGCCCTACACCGAAGACCAGTGGCAGGCCGTGCTGGCGCTGGGCGAGCAGGTGGACGCCGACCTGGTGGCGGGCGACGTGCGCCTGACGATGGGTGGCGAGCCCACCTTTGTGGCCGTGGGCGACCGCGACGCGCCCGAGTGGAACACCGATGCCCTGGGCCCCACCAAACGCGGCTTTGCCACCGAACTCACGCACAAGCTGCGTGCCGAATATGGACAGGGCGGCTTCCTGCACTTTGGCCAGGGCAAGTGGTACCCGGGCGAGCAGCTGCCGCGCTGGGCACTGTCGATCTGCTGGCGCGCCGACGGCCAGCTCGCGTGGCAGAACCCCGCGCTGTTTGCCGACGAGCGTGACCCATCCCACTACACCAGTGCCGACGCCGAGCGTTTTGTGCGCCACCTCACGCGCAAGCTGGGCGTGACGGACCGATTCATCCAGCCCGGTTATGAAGACACCTTCTACTACCTGTGGCGCGAGCGCCGCCTGCCGGTCAACGTGGACCCGTTCGATGCGCGCCTGGACGACGAGCTGGAGCGCGCACGGCTGCGCCGCGTGTTCGAGCAAAAACTCGACAGCGTGGTGGGCTATGTGCTGCCGCTGCAGGCAGGCGAAGGCGCGGGCACGCTGGCAGGCAGCGTGTGGAGCACGGGGCCATGGTTCTTCCGCGACGACCGCATGCTGCTCATCCCCGGCGATTCGCCCATGGGCTACCGCCTGCCGCTGGACGCCCTGCCCTGGGTGAAGGCATCAGACACCGAGCACCTGATTCCGCAAGACCCGACCGCACCCCAGGGCCCGCTGGCCGCTGCCACCACGCTGCGGGCGCGGTATTCCGTGCCATCCGGCCCCGTCACCGGCGACCGTGATCTGCCCTACCTGGCAGGCGCCACCGCCCCTGGCGAGGCACGCCGCATGGCGCAAGGCACCGCAGGCGGCGACCACGCGCGCCAAACCGGGCAACCCGACCCGCATGCAGCTACGCAGCCCCCGGGCAAGTTCCAGTCGGCCGCAGGCCTGTCGCGCACGGCCCTGTGCGTGGAGGTGCGCGACCCACGCCGCGCCAGCGGCCCCAAGGCCGAGAAGGTGGGCGAGAAATACGGCGTGCTCTATGTCTTCATGCCGCCGCTGGCGCGCCTCCATGATTACCTGGACCTGCTGGCCGCCATCGAAGCCACGGCCGAAGAGCTGGGTGTGAAGATCGTGCTGGAAGGCTACCCGCCCCCGCGCGATGCGCGCCTGAAGGTGCTGGCAGTCACGCCCGACCCGGGCGTGATCGAAGTGAACATCCACCCCGCCAGCCATTGGAAGGAGCTGGTGCAGCACACCGAGTTTCTGTACCAGGCCGCATGGGAGACGCGCCTGTCGGCCGAGAAGTTCATGACCGATGGCCGCCACACCGGCACCGGTGGCGGCAACCACTTTGTGATGGGCGGCGCCACACCGGCTGACTCGCCGTTCTTGCGCAAGCCCGAGCTGCTGGCCAGCCTGCTGCTGTACTGGCACAACCACCCCAGCCTGAGCTATCTGTTCAGCGGCCTGTTCATCGGCCCCACCAGCCAGTCGCCGCGCGTGGACGAGGCCCGCAACGACCAGCTGTATGAGCTGGAGATCGCACTGCGCGAGATCGAAGCCAACCGCGCGGTCTACGGCCAGGACATGCCGCCCTGGCTGGTGGACCGCACACTGCGCAACATCCTGGTGGACGTGACGGGCAACACCCACCGCAGCGAGTTTTCCATCGACAAGATGTTCTCGCCCGACAGCAGCACCGGCCGCCTGGGCCTGCTGGAGCTGCGCGCTTTCGAGATGCCGCCCCACGCCCACATGAGCGTGGTGCAGCAGCTGCTGCTGCGCGCCCTGATCGCCCGCTTCTGGAAGACGCCCTACCGCGCGCCCGCCGCCCGCTGGGGCACCGAGCTGCACGACCGCTGGATGCTGCCCACGTTCATCCAGCAGGACATGCACGACGTCGTGGCCGAGATGAACGCCGCAGGCTACGCGTTTGACGCGGCCTGGTTTGCACCGCAGTTCGAGTTCCGCTTCCCCATGGTCGGCACCGTCAAGTCGATGGGTGTGGAGCTGACCCTGCGCAACGCGCTGGAACCCTGGCATGTGATGGGCGAGGAAGGCTCCGCCGGGGGCACCGTGCGCTATGTGGACTCGTCGCTGGAGCGCATCGAGGTGCGCGTGACGGGCATGAACGAAAGCCGCCATGTGGTCACCGTCAACGGCCAGCCGCTGCCCCTGCAAAGCACGGGCACGACCGGCGAGTTTGTGGCGGGTGTGCGCTACAAGGCATGGAACCCGCCCTCGGCCCTGCACCCGACCATTGGCGCCCACGCACCGCTCACGTTCGACATCGTGGACACCTGGATGAACCGCTCGCTCGGCGGCTGCCAGTACCACGTTGCGCACCCGGGCGGGCGCAACTACGACACCTTCCCGGTCAACGCGTATGAGGCCGAAAGCCGCCGCCTGGCGCGCTTCTCGCGCATGGGCCACACGCCGGGCCGGCTGGCGGTGCCGCCTGCGACCATTGAACTGCCGGGCAGCCGGGAGTTTCCGTTCACGCTGGATCTGCGGCGCAAGATGCGGAGGTAGAGAAGCCCCCCTGAGTCGCTGCGCGCCTTCCCCCCAGGGGGACGACGCCCTTGCTGCGGGGCGGCCCTTGCTTGGCGTCTCTGGCATCGGCCCCGCCAGTTTCGACGGTGCGGGTTACCCGCAGAGTGTTGTCGACCAAATGCCCGAAAATCGAGCGCAGTGAACCAATCCAACGACAGCCTCCCCACCCCCGACCCTTCTGACAGCGCAGCCCAGTTGGCGGCTGCACTGGCGCCTGCTGCGGCGTCCGGGCATTTTGACGAGTTGCGGGGTGCCAGCGTGGCGGACGCCCCCGGCGCTGCCACTGCATCAGCCACTCCCAAATCAATAGCAAATAAGCCATATATCACTAGCGCCTGGGCCCAATTCTTTGATCAATTGGGGCCCGAGGGCTTCCAGGACCTGGATCGGCGCATGCAGAGCCTGCAGCGCCAGGTGCGCGACAACGGCATCACCTACAACGTCTATGCCGACGCCGACGGCCCGCAACGGCCCTGGTCGGTGGACCTGTTCCCGCTGATCCTTTCGCAGGGCGCCTGGGCACACATCGAGCGCGGCGTGCTGCAACGCGCACGCCTGCTCAACCGCGTGATGGCCGACGTGTATGGCCCGCAGGAGCTGCTGCGCAAAGGCCTGCTGCCCAGCGCGCTGGTGCAGGGCCACCCGGGCTACCTGCGCGCCATGCATGGCGTGCAGCCCGTGGGCGGCACCCATTTGCACATCGCGGCCTTCGACATGGCGCGCGATGCGCAGGGCGACTGGTGGGTGGTGACGCAGCGCACGCAGGCGCCCTCAGGCCTGGGGTATTTGCTGGAGAACCGGCTGCTCATCTCGCGCCTGTTCCCCGAGGCGTTCAGCCAGATGCATGTGCAGCGCCTGGCCGCCACCTACCGCGCACTGCTCGACGGGCTGCGGCAGATGAGCCCGGCGGGGGCGGATGCGCGCATCGTGCTGCTCACGCCCGGCCCGTACAACGAGACCTACTTCGAGCACGCCTACCTGGCGCGCTACCTGGGCCTGACGCTGGTGGAGGGCAACGACCTCACCGTGCGCGATGCACGGCTGTACCTCAAGACGCTGCACGGCCTGCAGCCGGTGCACGGCATCTTGAAGCGCCTGGACGACGAGTTTCTGGACCCGCTGGAGCTGCGCAGCGACTCGCGCCTGGGCGTGCCCGGCCTGCTGCAGGCCATCCGCGCGGGCAACGTGCTGGTGGCCAATGCGCCGGGCTCGGCGTTCCTCGAATCGTCGGCGCTGCTGGGCTTCATGCCCGCGCTGTCGCGCCACCTGCTGGGCGAAGAGCTGGCCCTGCCGTCGCTGCCCACCTGGTGGTGTGGCGAGCGCTCGGCCATGCAGGCGGTGCTGCCGCAGCTCGCGCACAGCGTGATCCGCCCCACCTGGCCCATGGCGCAGCGCGTGCCCGTGCTGGGCGGTGCGCTGTCGGCGCAAGACCTGGCGCAGTGGTCCGCACGCATCGAAGCCCAGGGCGACGAATACACCGTGCAGGCCCACCTGCCACTGTCGCAAATGCCCACCTGGCGCAGTGACGCCGCAGAGGGTGTGGACCAGGACGGTGGCCCCATCGCCCCCCGCTCGGTGATGCTGCGCGTGTTTGCGGTGTGCGACGGCCCAGGCTCGTGGCGCGTGCTGCCGGGCGGGCTGGCCCGCCTGGCCCAGGGCGACAGCGGCATCACGTCGATGCAGCGCGGCGGCAGCAGCGCTGATGTGTGGGTGCAGACCGATGGCCCCGTGGACACCACCACGCTGCTGGCCCACAACCAGGCCGCGCCCGCCGTGGTGCACCGCAGCCGCCAGGTGACCAGCCGCGCGGCCGAAAACCTGTTCTGGCTGGGCCGCTACACCGAACGCACTGAGAACGTCACGCGCCTGGCGCGCATCACGCTGCAATGCCTCAATGGCGAGGACCAGACCTCGCAGCCGCTGCTGACCTGGCTGAGCGCCATGGGCGTGAGCCAGGGGCTGGTGCTGCCGACCGTGCCTGCGGCCGGGCAGGCACGGCGCGTGTTCGAGCGCTCGCTGATCGCCGGGCTGACGCAGCCCGCGCAGGTGACCAGCGTGGGCTACAACCTGCGCGGCATCCTGGGTGCGGCCTCGGCCGTGCGCGACCGTTTGTCGCAGGAACACTGGAACCTCATCGTGCGCGCCGAGGCGGAGTTTTTTGCGCCCCGCACAGGGGCCGAAGACGACGGCGACTATTCGCCGCTGGATGCGCTGCGCCAGCTGGAAGGCCTGAGCGGCCACACCGCCGCCATGACGGGCCAGCAGACCGACCGCATGACCCGCGACGACGGCTGGCGCCTGCTGTCCATCGGGCGCCATCTGGAGCGCCTGGGCTTTCTGGCCTCGGCGCTGGAAAGCGGCCTGCAGACCGGCGCCGTGCACGATGAAGGCGGCTTTGAGGCCATGGTGGCACTGTTTGACAGCACCATCACCTTCCACGCGCAGTACCAGCAGCGGCGCGACATGCCCGCCCTGCTGGACCTGCTGGTGATCGACCGCGACAACCCCCGCTCGCTGGCCTGGGTCGCGCAGACGCTGCGCGGGCGCATTGCCAAGATCGAAGCGGCCGCCGGTACGCCCGCAGAGTCCGCGGCCACGGGCATCCCCGAAGCGTCCGACCTGTCACTGGTGGCCCTGTGCGCACAGGATGCCGAGGGGCGCCATGCCGCGCTGGAGGAGTATCTGAGCCAGTGTGTGCGGGGTGTGATGGGCTTGTCGGATGTGCTGGCCACGCGCTACTTCACCCACTCCATCGATGCGTTGCGGCACAGCGTAGGAGCTTGACCATGAAGCTGCGCGTCATCCACGAAACGGTGTACCACTACAGCCCGGCGGTGCAAAACGCCCAGCACATGGCCCATCTGCGTCCGCGCACCGGCGTGGTGCAGCGCGTGCTGACCCACAGCCTGCAGGTGGACCCCGCCCCAACACAGTGCAACATGGTGCAGGACGTGTTTGGCAACACCCGCGCGTTCTTCAGCCTGCCGTTCACTCACGAGCAACTGCGGGTGCGCGCCGAAAGCCTGCTGGAGACCCTGCCCGTGCCCGCCGCACCGCCCGGCGAGCCCTGGGAGGTCGTGCGCGAGCGCCTGGGTTATCGGCGCGGCCAGCCCTACCACGCGGCCACCGAGTTCAGCTTTGCCTCGCCCTACATTCCCCGGCATACCGACTTTGTGGCCTATGCGCGCGAGAGCTTTGCACCCGGCCGACCGCTGATGCAGGCCGCCCGCCACCTGATGTCGCGCATCCATGCCGACTTTGCCTACACATCCAACGCCACCGACGCGGGCACGCCCGCGCTCGAATCGCTGCGGCTGCGCCGGGGCGTGTGCCAGGACTTTGCCCACGTGATGATCGGCTGCCTGCGCAGCCTGGGCCTGGCGGCGCGGTATGTGAGCGGCTACCTGCTGACCGAGCCCCCGCCCGGGCAACCCCGGCTGGTGGGGGCCGATGCATCGCACGCCTGGGTGTCGGTGTGGTCACCGGCAGCCGACGAAAGTGATGGCGCATCAGACGACAACACCTGGTTTGACCTGGACCCCACCAACGACCGCGCGGCGGGCGAGGACTACGTGACCCTGGCCATCGGCCGCGATTTTTCGGATGTGTCGCCGCTGCGCGGCGTGATCCACGGCGGCGACCACCATGTGCTGCAGGTGGGCGTGACGGTGGAGCCGGTGCCC
Organism: Acidovorax facilis; assembly: GCF_050626955.1. Taxonomy (NCBI): domain Bacteria; kingdom Pseudomonadati; phylum Pseudomonadota; class Betaproteobacteria; order Burkholderiales; family Comamonadaceae; genus Acidovorax; species Acidovorax facilis. The sequence continues at coordinate 470,787 of NZ_CP192460.1, read as the reverse complement.
GCCGCCACGGCCGCTATGGCCGCTGCGCCAGACGCACCAGATACACCCCTCACACCGCCGCAGGCACCAGAAAGTCCCGGCTGATCCGCGCGCCCAGGTCGTTCACCCGCTCCAGGAACTGGGTGAGGTAGGCATGCAGTCCATGGGTCAGGATTTCATCGATTCGTGCGAACTTGAGGTGTGCCAGCAGCCGCCCCGCGTGCCGCTGGGTCTCGGCCGACTGGCCGCTGCCCAGCATGTCGAGGTTGCCCAGCACCTCTTTCATGCAAGCGTGCAGTGAGCGGGGCATGTCAGCCCGCAGGATCAGCAGCTCGGCCACTCGTTCGGGTGTGATCACGTCGCGGTACACCTTGCGGTAGGTCTCGAAGCCCGACACGCTCAGCAGGATGGCGCTCCAGTGGTAGAAGTCGTAGTCTTGGTCCTGTGCTGTGGCCGCGCCCATGAAGTCGCTCTGCACCGCGTGGAACTTCACATCCAGCAGCCGCGCCGTGTTGTCGGCCCGCTCCAGAAAGGTGCCCAGGCGCATGAAGTGCAGCGCCTCGTCCTGCAGCATGGTGCCCACCGTCACACCCCGCGAGAGGTGCGAGCGGAACTTCACCCATTCGAAGAATCGCGCCGGGTCCTGCTCCAGTGCACCGCTGGCGATCAGGCGGTTCACTTCGAGCCAGGTCTGGTTCTGGATCTCCCAGGCCTCGGTGTTGAGCGCACCGCGCACGGCCCGCGCGTTCTCGCGTGCGGCCTGCAGGCAGGCCAGAATGGACGAGGGGTTGGAAGGGTCTTTGACCATGAAGTCCAGCACCTTCGCCGGAGTCACTTCGCCATGCTGGGTGGTGTAGGCGGGCAGCAGCTCGCTGATGGACAGCAACCCTTGCCAGCCCTGCTTGGCGACCTCGGTCGATTGCGGCAGCAGCGCGCTCTGGTAATTCACATCCAGCATGCGCGCCGTATTTTCGGCGCGCTCGGTATAGCGTGCCATCCAGAAAAGATGGTCAGCGGTGCGGCTCAGCATGGTCGCGCCCTCCCTTGGCGTCGTGTGTGGCTCGGTACTGGCTGCTCAAGGGGTTTCAATAGCCCCATGGCGGACACCTAGCAAGTTCCAGGCCGCCACCCTTGTCGCATCTTTGATGCAGGCAAAAAACCAAGAAAAAATGGCGCTAGCGCACGTCCTTGCTGGTTGTTTTGCTATTTTTTTTGACGTTTTGTTTGGGAGCCGGTGCGGGCTGCGGAGCCGGAGGGGCGACTGGGGCGGGCTGCCGGGCGGCTTCGCGCACCACGTCATGCACAAACCGCAGCTTGGCCAGCACCTCGCCTGCCAACGCAAACGGATAGGCATCTGGCTGTCCCAAGCTGCGGGTGAGGCTGTTGAGCAGCAGTGTCAGCGGCACCAGGTGCTGCACCATCGACTGGAAATCAGGCGCCGGGCTGGCAAACGGGTCGATGGCGCTGCTGCGCTGCGCCCCATAAATGCCCGGGATCGTGACCTCGGTCGCGTAGCTGGCCGACGTCTCCAGCAGATCGATCATGTGCAGGTAATGGGCCCATGTTTCGGCCCAGTCTTCCCAGGGGTGGGCAGCGGCATAGGCGCTGACATGGTGGTCGGCCCAGTCGCCCAGGTCGTTGCCCTTGGCGTAGTGAGCCTCCAGCGCGGCGGCGTAGTCCTGGCGCTCATCGCCAAACATCTGGCGGAAATCTTCCAGGCGGCCGCCGTCGCGCACCAGCTGGTCCCAATAAAAATGGCCGGACTCATGGCGCAGGTGGCCAATCAGCGTGCGGTAGGGCTCACCCAGCGCGATGCGGCGGCGTGCGCGCTCATCGTCATCGGCCTCGGCCACATTCAGCGTAATCGTTCCGCTGTGGTGGCCCGTCAACACCGGCGGACCACCTGGCACCTCGGCCAAAAATTCAAAAACGGGTCCGGTACGCCCGGGGGCGGGCTCCAGGCCCAAGCGGGCCAGGCTGTAAAACAGGCGCCGCTTGGCGGCCTCGATCTGCATCCAGCGGCCCATGTTCGCGGGCTCCGACAGATCGGGCAACACCCGGGTCTGGCGGCACGAGACACACAGTTCTGCATAGTCGTTGGCAGGCACGGCAAAGTTGCAGGCCTGGTGTTCGGTATGGTTGCGGCACATACGGTACAAGCGACCGCTGTAATCCGAGCCACCGCGCCCGCCCCGGCGGCGCCACAGGTCGGCGCCATCCTGCGGCGCAGGCGCCAGGGCCGCGATGGTCAACACATCGGGCAAAAATGCCAGCGCGCTGCCACAGTGCAGACACTGCACGCTGTCGAAAAAAACCAGATGACCGCAATGGTCGCAATTGAATACCCGCATGGTGTGGAGCTTATACCCGGTAGGGTGTGGCAAACGAGCAAGACCCAGGGGTATGCCTGCTGGCGCCCCATGAAAAAAGCAGGCTCCAGGAGGTACCCGGAGCCTGCTCAGCGGTCAGTGCCTATGCGCTACCGGCAGGAAGCCCGCAGCGCAATGTTCAGGCAATCCGGTCAGGGACGAACCACGATGCTGTTGCGCACTTCACGCACATTCTTGGTGTTGCGTGCAATGGCTTCAGCCTGGTTCTTTTCAGCCTGCGACTTGGCAAAGCCCGAGAGCTGCACCGTGCCGTTGAGCGTTTCCACGCTGATCGACGTGGCGGAGACGGATTTGTCTTCAGCCATTTTTGCCTTGACGGCGGTGGTGATGCCGGCGTCATCTACATAGGCGCCAACGGTCTGTTGTTCACGGGCCACCGAGCAGCCCGTGGCCGTGATGATGGTGATGCCAGCGACAGCGGCAAAGGCGAGTGCACGTGCGTATTTCATGGTGTTGTCCTTGTTTGAAAATGGTTGGGAACGCGGGTGCTGGAAGATTGCAATCTGCCGGTCTGTTGCACCCTCCGCGACCGGCGGACTGTAGGGATAGAGACAGGCTTCAGTAGGCGTGCTTGCGGCGCGACATCCAGAGCACCAGGGTTGCGAGTACGGCACCCGATGCTGCGGCGATCACCATCGATTTGCCGGGTTGCTCCGCCACATACTTGGTGGTGGCGTCTGCTGCATGCTGCATCTGGCGACGGGCACGGGCACTGGTTTCTGCGCAATAGCCGATGCTGCGGGCTGCTAGATCCTGGGCACGCGCTGCCAAGTCGTCAATGACGGGGTCGGTCTGGCTGCGAAGGGCACGTACGCCTTCTTCTGCTTTTTCCAGCGAGGTGTTAGCGGCCGTGCGGGTGGACTGCACGGCGTCTTGGGCGCTTTGCAGCACATCATCTGCGAGATGGCGTGCGCCGTTGGCAACTTTGTCGGTAGCGGTCTGGATACTCATGCGGAAACTCCTTGAAGGGGTGGATGCGGAATGCTTGGTTTCACGGCCGGGGCGTCAGCCCTTTTTGAGCAGACCCAGTACAAAGGTCACAACCGCCATGATGACGAACACGAAGAACAGAATCTTGGCGATGCCCACGGCACCGGCAGCAATACCGCCAAAGCCGAACAGGGCTGCGATCAGCGCGATCACCAGAAAAACAACTGCGTAGTGCAACATTTCTTTCTCCTTCTCCTCTTGAGGGGGCCGGTTGCCGGCGGGTGGGTTGGCACACGAATTTCAGCGCCTGGAATCCACTGTAAGGAGCATGGAGAGTCAAAGATGCCGGTGCCCGGCGCGCAAGCCTGTCGGCGGTGCAGCGGGCCGCCTGTAGGACGGCGCGCTGCGGCTCGCTATCCCTGGCCCAAGGCCGCTAGGTCAAGCGGCCAGAGAGGGCGGCTGCGACGACGCCTCGGCGCCATGGCGCTGCAGCGGGAGCACGGCAGAGACCAGGGTGCCGTTGCCCGGGCGCGAGGTGATGGACAGCCTGCCGCCCGCAGACTCCACGCGGTGGCGCATTCCCGACAGCCCGTGCGAGGTAGGACGCACCGTGGCGGGATCGAACCCCTCGCCATCGTCGCGCACCTGAACTGCCACATGCGTGGGGTAACCGTGTACCGACACCAGCACCTTGCTGGCTTTGGCGTATTTGCCGATGTTGGTCAACGCCTCCTGCACCATGCGGTACACCGTGAGTTGCGAGGCATCAGGCAACTGCACGGATTCCAGGCTCGTTTCCACTTCGATACCTGCGCGTTCGGCATATTCGCGCGTGAGGATCTCGATCGCGGCCGTCAGTCCGAGGTTGGAGAGCGATGAGGGCCGCAGGTCTTCAATGATGCGGCGCTTGAGCGCAATACCGCTGTTGAGCGTTTCGGTCAGGTGCTTGAGCCGCTCTGCCACCTCGGGGGCGTTGGCGTCGATCCTGGACTTGAGCCGCGCAACATCCAGCTTGGCCGCAGTGAGCAGTGCACCCAGCTCATCGTGCAGCTCGCGCGCAAGGTGCCCACGCTCATCTTCACGTACTTGCTGCAGATGGTTTGCCAGCTCGGAAAGAGTTGCGGTACGGGCCTTTACAAGGCCTTCCAGGCGGTCCCGTTCGCGCTCCAGCAGGGCCTGTTCGCGCTGGTTGACGACCTGCAGCGCCTGCGCCTGGCGCAGATACATGTAGAACGCCAGCAAGCCAATGACCGTCACCGTGGCAATGCCAATGCGCGACAGCATGAGCGACTGCTCGATCTGGTCCTGGCCTTGTTTCACGTGCATGTCGCTGCGGGCAATCAACTCCAGCGCGTGCTTGCGGATGGCCTCCATGTGCTCCTTGCCCACATCGGTATGCAGGATGAACTTCCAGGCATCTTCATTGCCCTGCCGGCGCAAACGCAGGCTCAGTTCCATCTCCGCGAGCTTGCGGGATATCTGCCGCGACAGCAGCGCAAATTCCTGCATGTCTTCGGGGGCATCCATGAACAGCCCGCGCAAGCCGTCCAGGTTGGTCTGCACGGTAGCCACCGCCTTGTCGTAAGGCTCCAGATAAGTCTCGTTGCCGGTGAGCAGATAGCCACGCTGCCCGGTTTCTGCGTCCAGCATGCTCTGCAGCAACAGGTTGACGGCCTTGCGCGTGTTCTGACCGTGGCTCATCTGCTCCACCGCATCTTGTGAGCGCATGTGACCCGTTTCGTTGATACCCACCAGCACCATCGCCGCCAGCAACGCCATGGGCAGGCTCAAGGCCATCTTGCGGACCTTGGGCAGCCAGATGCGGGTGTTTTCTTTAAGACTCATACGCGGTATTCTGGATAATGTGTGAAGACTGGGCACCACCCTGCCAACAGGGATGACGTGCCGGAGAAGCTTTCCAACCAACAAACATCAGGAGCGGCATCACCGCCCTGCGAAAGAAAGATCGATGATCAAGATTGGCATTGTGGATGACCACGCGATAGTTCGTTCCGGGCTGCGGCAGTTCCTGTCCGAGCATGTGGATCTGCGGGTGGAGGGTGAGGCCTCCAACGGCCGTGAAGCCATCGACCTGGTGCGCAACAAGGAAATTGATGTCCTGCTCATGGACCTGTCGATGCCCGGACAGAGCGGGCTGGATGCGCTGGCCATGCTGCGGGCCAAAGCCCCGGACATGGGCATCCTGATTCTGAGCGGCTACCCCGAAGAGCACTATGCGATCAACCTGATCCGCCAGGGCGCGAGCGGCTACCTGAACAAGGAGTGCGAACCCTCTGAAATCGTGGAGGCGATACGCACCATTGCGCTGGGCCGTCGCTACCTGACGCCTGCCGTGGCCGAACTGCTGGCCCAGCAACTCAATCGCAAGGACGACGCACCGCCCCACGAGCAGTTGTCGGAACGCGAGTTCCAGGTGTTCCTCAAGCTGGCCAAGGGAGAGACGGCAGGCGATATCGCCAAGGCCTTGTCGCTCAGCGTCAAGACGGTGAGCACCTACCGCACGCGATTGATGGAGAAGATGAGCCTGTCGTCCAACAGCGATCTGACCTACTACGCGCTCAAGAACCGCTTGATTGACTGACATGGAGCAGTGGCCTCAGTCCGGGGTCATTGGGCCTGACTCAGCCCGCTGGCGAGAAGAGTAGAAAACAAAAAACCCCGCCGCGCACGACCGCGCTGCAGGGCGCAGCATCACAGCGAATGGCCAGGCGACGACAGGGACTGGCCAGCTTCCATTCCCGCAGGACTGCTGCTGTGCTGGATGCAGTAGTCCACCAGCGCATCAATTTCGTTGGATTTGTCGAAGACCGCATCCACCCCCAGCTGTGCACAACGCATGCGCACATCGGGTGTCGCGTAGTTGCTCAGCACCACCATCTTCTGGCCAGGGCGGCGCGAGCGGCATGCCGCCAGGACGCCCAGCCCACTGCCTTGGCGCAGAAAAAGATCCACTATCGCCAGATCCCACTGTTCACCATGGGTGGCGAGCCAGTTCTTGCCCTCGTCCTCGGTCTCAGCGACCCCTACCGCCTCTACGGACGCCAACTCTTCGAGCGTCCCGATCAGGTTCTCTCGAATGGTGGCGTTGTCTTCAACGATATAGGTGAGGAGTTTCACAGAAGGGTCCCGTTTCACTACCAACGCACATTTACGCTGGTCGAGCCTCAAATTTAGTGGCTCAGCTGAGCGGATTCTGCCAGCCGCCGCACGCGGACGCTGTAGGAGTAATCCTACCGAGCAACACACACCGTGCAGTGCGGCGCACGCGCCACGTTCATCGTGCTCCACTCCATGGACCGTCCATCCAGCATCAACAAACGCCCAGCCAGTGACGTCCCGATGCCTGCAAGCAGCTTGAGCGCCTCGGCCGCCTGCAGGGCACCCACCACGCCCACCAGCGGGGCAAACACGCCCATGGTGGAGCAACGCACCTCTTCAAAATCCGCCTCAGGCGGAAAAATACAGGCGTAACAGGGCGACGCAGCCTGGCGCGGGTCCACCACCGTGATCTGGGCATCAAAGCGGATGACGGCCCCCGCAACAAGGGGCTTGCGATGGCGCACACAGGCCGCATTGACGGCGTGGCGTGTTGCGTAGTTGTCGCTGCAATCGAGCACCACGCAGGCGTCTTGCACCAGGGTATCGAGCACAGCGGCATCTGCGCGCGCCTGGAGCACGGTCACCTGCACTTCGGGGTTGATAGCTGCCATGGCGCTGGCTGCAGACGCCACCTTGGGCTGGCCGACGCGCGCGGTGGTGTGTGCGATTTGGCGTTGCAGGTTGGTCAGGTCCACCACATCGTCGTCCACCAGGGTGATGTGCCCCACACCGGCAGACGCCAGGTACAGCGCGGCAGGCGAGCCCAGGCCACCCGCACCGATGATGAGGGCATGGGACGCCAGCACCTGCTCCTGCCCCTCGATGCCCATCTCATCGAGCAGGATGTGGCGGGAGTACCGCAGGAGCTGGTCATCGGTCATGGCGAGAGTCTCAAGAAAAGAAGGGCAAGAAGGACAAGAAAAAAGGCCGGACTTCGCTGGAAATCCGGCCTTCAGCACAGGGAGCGAAAGCTCAATTTTCTTTCTTTTCGTCCTTGCGTTCCGTCAGTGTCTTGCTGACCAGCACGGGGCGGCCCTTGAGCTGGTTGAGCGCCTGCACGAGCTGGAAGTCCTTGTCCGAACCGAACTCTGGAGCCTTGCGTTCTGCTGCAGGCTTTTTGGCTTCTTCTTCCATGCGCTTGAGGGCGCTTTCACGGGCCTTTTCACGGGCCTCATCCTTCTTTTCCTCGCCTTGGCCGCTACCCAGGTGCTTGTCCAGATCGGCCTCGCGCATGCGCAAAGCAGCGAAGATGTTGCCTTCTTCCGATTCGTCGATCATCACGTCGGGCACGATGCCCTTGGCCTGGATCGACTTGCCGCTGGGGGTGTAATAGCGAGCGGTGGTGAGCTTGATGCCGGTATCAGGCCCCAGCGGACGCACGGTCTGCACCGAGCCCTTGCCAAAGGTCTGGCTGCCCATGATGGTGGCGCGCTTGTGGTCCTGCAGAGCGCCCGCCACGATCTCGCTGGCCGACGCAGAGCCTTCATTCACCAGCACCACGAGTGGCACGGACTTGAGGGCTGCGGGCAGGCGGCGCAGCGGGTCACCCCCGCCACGGCGCTGGTAGAAGTCGGGCGAGGCCTTGTAAGTGGCCTTGCTGTCCGCCAGTTGGCCGTTGGTCGTGACCACCGTGACGTTTTCTGGCAGGAACGCGGCCGACACGGCCACAGCCGCATCCAGCAGGCCGCCGGGGTCGTTGCGCAGGTCGAGCACCAGGCCCTTGAGGTTGGGTTCCTGCTTGTAGACTTCTTCCACCTTGCGCACAAAGTCATCGACCGTGCGCTCCTGGAACTGCGACAGGCGGATCCAGGCGTAGCCGGGCTCCACCACCTTGCCCTTGACGGACTGGGTCTTGATCTCTTCGCGCGTGATGGTGACCGGGAAGGTGCGGCTCTCGTCCTTGCGGAAGATGGTGAGCGTGACCTTGGTGTTGGGCTCGCCACGCATGCGCTTGACGGCATCGTTCAAGGACAGGCCTTTGACCGCCGTTTCGTCGATCTTGGTGATCAGGTCATTGGTCTTGAGGCCAGCGCGGAAGGCGGGAGACCCTTCGATGGGCGACACCACCTTGATCAAGCCGTCTTCCTGGGTGATTTCGATACCAACCCCCACAAACCGGCCGGAAGTGCCTTCGCGAAATTCCTTGAAGGACTTCTTGTCGAAATACTGGGAGTGCGGGTCCAGGCTGGCGACCATGCCGGAGATGGCGTCGGTGATGAGCTTCTTGTCATCCACCGGTTCGACATAGTCGGTCTTTACGAGGCCAAACACCGCCGACAGCTGCTGGATTTCTTCCAGCGGCAGCGGGGTCATCGCACCACGCGCGACCGTCTGCAACGAAACCGTCGTCAGAGCCCCAGCCACGACACCAACCGATACCCATCCCGCAATTTTGAGTTTGTGGCCCATACAACACCTTTACCGCTTCAAAACCAATATACACCTTGGAAGGACCAAACCCGCTGCAGTTCCGCGCAGGCACTCACTTTAGACAGGGTATCGGCGGGTTTTCCCCGTCTTTACCCAGGCTTTACGCCTTGCCTTGCGATGCCACTGCTGCAGCTGCCTTGGCAGCCGCTTCTGCATCGCCCAGATAGTAGTGGCGGATGGGCTTGAGGTCGGCGTCCAGTTCATATACCAACGGGATTCCGTTGGGAATGTTCAGGCCCACGATGTCCGACTCGGAGATGTTGTCCAGGTACTTCACCAGCGCGCGGATGGAATTGCCGTGCGCGGCGACCACCACGCGCTTGCCTGAGCGGATGGCCGGTGCCATGGCATCGTTCCAGAACGGCAGCACGCGGGCCACGGTGTCCTTCAGGCATTCCGTGAGCGGCACGCTGCCTTCGGCCAGAGCGGCGTAGCGGCGGTCGCTGCGCTCGCTGCGGGGGTCGGTGGCTTCCAGCGCTGGCGGCGGGGTGTCATAGCTGCGGCGCCACACCAGCACCTGCTCGTCGCCGTACTGCTTGGCCATGTCGGCCTTGTTCAGGCCCTGCAGGGCACCGTAGTGGCGCTCGTTCAGGCGCCAGTCCTTGACCACGGGCAGCCAGGTGCAATCCATTTCGTCCAGCGTGTACCACAGGGTGTGGATGGCGCGCTTGAGCACGCTGGTGAACGCCAGGTCGAACTCGTAGCCCTCGGCCTTGAGCAGCTTGCCGGCCGACATGGCCTGGGAAACACCGGTGGGCGTGAGATCCACGTCGGTCCAGCCGGTAAAGCGGTTTTCAAGGTTCCAGGTGGATTCGCCGTGGCGAATCAGAACGAGCTTGTACATGGTTTCCCCAGGAAAGGCAGGTCAAAAAAATGCGGGCCAAAACCCAGCATTCTAGAATTACGCTGTTCGCCAACCCAAGGAAGCTTCGTGAAATTCATTATTGATAACTGGTATCTGTTCCTCGTTGCACTGGCTTCGGGCAGCATGTTGCTGTGGCCGGTCCTCAAGAACGCCAGTGGCGGCTCGCTGACGCCAGCGCGCGCCGTGCAGCTCATCAACCGCGAAAAAGCGGTGGTCATCGACGTCTGCGAAACCGAGGAATTCGCCGCCGGCCACGTGAACGGAGCCAAGAACGTGCCCCTGGGCCAGCTCGAAGAGCGCCTGCCCACCGTGGTCAAGAACAAGGCCCTGCCCGTGGTGCTGGTGTGTGCCAGTGGCGCCCGCTCCAACCGCGCCGTCGCAATTGCCAAAAAGCTGGGCTACGAAAACGCCCAGTCGCTCGCTGGTGGCCTGAAGGCCTGGCGCGAAGCCAGCCTGCCTGTGGAAAAAGCCTGATCCGCCCCCAGTTATTGGGTCCGCGATAGTCTTGCCACTGATTTTTAGCCCCACAGGAAGAAAGAGGAAGGTCCGCCATGCAACCCGTGAAGATGTACACCACCGCCGTCTGCCCCTACTGCATCCGGGCCAAGCAGATCCTCAAGTCCAAGGGTGTGGAGCAGATCGAGGAGATCCGCATCGACACCGACCCCGCCGCGCGCAGCCACATGATGGAGATCACCGGCCGCCGCACGGTGCCGCAGATCTACATCGGTGACACCCATGTGGGCGGCCACGACGATCTGGTGGCGTTGGACAGCCGAGGCGAGCTCATGCCCTTGTTGGGCGCCTGACCCCCTCCCCGGGCGCTGCATAATGCAGCCCCATGTGCCCGCTGCGGGAGCTGCTCCCCGGCGGGTTTTGTTTTGCTAGCAATTTTGTAAGCTCAAAGAGACTTCACCATGGCCGATCAAGAAAACCCCGTGTTCCAGATCCAGCGCGTCTACCTCAAGGACCTGTCGCTGGAGCAACCCAATTCCCCCGGTATCCTGCTCGAACAAGAGCAACCCAGCGTGGACATCCAGCTGGGTGTGGAAGCCACTCCCGTGGCCGAAGGCATTTTTGAAGTGGCCGTGACGGCTACCGTGCAGACCAAGATCAAGGACAAGACCGTGTTCCTGGTCGAAGCCAAGCAGGCCGGCATCTTCGAAATCCGCAACGTGCCCGAAGACCAGATGGGCCCCATCATGGGCATCGCCTGCCCACAGATCGTGTACCCCTACCTGCGCGGCAACGTGGCCGACGTGATCAACCGCGCTGGCTTCCCGCCCGTCCACCTGGCCGAAATCAACTTCCAGGCCATGTACGAGCAGCAGCAAGCGCAGGCCGCCGGCCAAGCCTCGCCCATCATCACGCAGTGATGTAAAACGCCCCCTGAGTCGCTTCGCGCCTTCCCCCTCTCTCTACGCGCTGCGCGCTACGGGGGGGACGCAGCCAGCGGCCTGGCAAAGCCAGTTCCGCGGCTACCGCGCCTGGGCCACGCCGGTTCCACGGACGGCCGACGAAGCACAGCTCTGTGGGCCCTTGAAATCAATGCTATTTCGGCCTCTACCGCGCGATAGATAAGCGCAAGCAGCTATGAAAATCATAGTATTTGGCGCTGGTGCCTGGGGCTCTGCGGTCGCCATGAGCGCAGCCCAGCACCCTGCCGGGCACGCGGTCACCCTGTGGGCCCGCGATGCAGCCCAGGCGCAAAGCATGCGCGCCCAGGCACAAAACGCCCGCTACCTGCCGGGCATTGCCCTCCCCCCGGCCCTCTCAGTGGTCGATGGCGACTTCCGCGCGCTGTTGCCCGGTGCCGACCTGGTCATCGTGGCCACGCCCATGGCCGCCCTGCGCGGCATGCTGCTGGCGCTGCGCGGGTGCACGGCACCTGTGGCCTGGCTGTGCAAGGGCTTCGAGGCGGTGCCTGCCGGTGCCAATTCAGCATCTTTTGGGCTGCTGGCGCACGAAGTACAAGCCCAAGTAGCTCCTGATTTAATAGCAGGCGTATTCAGCGGCCCGAGCTTTGCGCAGGAAGTCGCCCTGGGGCAGCCCACAGCCCTGGTGGCCGCCAGCGCCCATGCCGCCGTGCGCGATGCGCTGGTCAAAGCCTTTCACAGCCCGAGCGTGCGCGTGTATGCCAACGAAGACATCGTGGGCGTGGAAGTGGGTGGCGCGGTGAAGAACGTGCTGGCCATTGCCACCGGCCTGTGCGACGGGCTGGCGCTGGGTCTCAACGCCCGCGCCGCACTCATCACGCGCGGCCTGGCTGAGATGACGCGGCTGGGCCTGGCGCTGGGCGCGCGGCCCGACACCTTCATGGGCCTGTCCGGCCTGGGCGACCTGGTGCTGACCGCCACCGGCGACCTGTCGCGCAACCGGCGCGTGGGCATGCTGCTGGCACAGGGCCAGACCCTGGCGCAGGCGGTGGAATCCCTGGGCCATGTGGCGGAAGGCGTCTACAGCGCCCGCACCGTGGTGCAGCGTGCGCAGACACTGGGTGTGGACATGCCCATCGCCGAGGCCGCCGTGGCGCTGCTTGACGGCCGCCTGCAACCTGCCGAGGCCGTGGCGCAGCTCATGGGCCGCGGCCCCCGGGGCGAGCTCTGACGGTAGAGGCCCCGCGCAAGACCTGACGGCTACCCTACCGACAGGCGCCGCAGCAGCCCCTCTTCATCGTCAGGGTGGAAGAAATAGGGGTAGAAGCTGCGCTCCACGCTGGCCAGCTTGGGCTGGCCGCCAAATTGGTCGATGAGGCGGCGCCCCTTGTCAGCGCCGATGTGCAGCAGCACGGCGGGCGCACCCACACGCTCGCACATGCGTTCGGGGCCGATCTGGTCAAAACACAGCATGCGCCGATAGAACGGGGCATGGCGCGGGTTCACCTCGATGACGATGTCGGTGGCGCGCCGGGCGCGGAAGGCCACGATCCACGCAATGTGGAAGATGGCACCCAGCACATGCTTGGAACGCACCCCGGGGTCCATTGCAAGCTTGCCCATTTCGCAGATGCGCGCGCCGCGCTGGCGCAGTTCGGCAATGAACTCGGGGTACTGCTCCTCCGCCGCCAGGTGCCCGTCGTCCATGCGCACCGAAATCGTCCCTTGCGACTGTCCATCAATCTGCACCACCAGGCTGCTCAGGTCGCAGTCGTGCGACAAGGTGGCCTGCATGCTGTAGCCCTTGCGGGCGTACATGCGGGCCAGCAGCCCCTGGCCCTTGCGGGACAGACGGATCTTGCAGGTCTTGGTTTCGGCATAGCCCAGGCGGCTCAGGTACTCGCCGGGGTAGGCCAGCTCGACAATGGTCTGTTCTTCGGCGTCCATGGCGGCTCCAGGGGTGGGCAAAGTGGCCTCTACCCGCCCGCGCGCCGTGCGTGGCGCGAGGCAGCCGGGGCCTCGTCGCTCCGTTGAAAACAGGGCGAAAGGCCAGCTTAGCGGCTTCTCTCGTCCCCTGGAGCCCGGGTTGGCATGGCAATCGGACGAACGGACGAACGACCTTGGCGAAAGGCATGCCCAGCAAAAAAGCCGCAGGGCACCATGGATAGGCGCCCTGCGGCTTTTTTGGCAATCCCCTTGCGGGGCAGGATCAGAACACGCCGAACAGCATGAGCAACAGAACAACGGACAGTGGGACGCCGAGCAGCCAGGCAATGATGGGCATAGTGATCTCCTGAAAAGGGTTGAAGGGGATAAGTGATTTCACTGTATGGCCCTCCTTTTCCCGCCCGTGTGCGCCAGCACGGCGCGTGGCCGTAGGCGCGCGCCTACCGGCTGTGGGAGCGGCACCCGCCCCACAGCACGATCAAAGCCCCAGTTCCAGCGCCAGCAGTTCGTCCACCGTCTGACGGCGGCGGATCAGGCGCGCCTGGCCATCGTCAACGAGCACCTCGGCAATCAGCGGACGCGTGTTGTAGTTGGAGGACATCGATGCGCCATAGGCCCCGGTGTCGTGGATCACCAGCAGATCGCCCACCTGGGCGGCGGGCAGGTCGCGTGGCAGCACCACGCCGCCGTCGCCCTGGGTGAACACGTCGCCCGATTCGCACAACGGGCCTGCCACCACCGTGGGTTGCTCTGCCGCCGCCGAGCCATCGCGACGCAGCACGCTCATGGCGTGGTAGCTGCCGTACATCGACGGGCGCATGAGTTCATTGAAGCCGGTATCGACCAGCACAAAGTGGTTGTTGCCCGCGTTCTTGGTGGCGCGCACCTGGCCCAGCAGCACGCCGGATTCGGCCACCAGATAGCGGCCGGGCTCGATCTCCAGGCCCAGCTTGTGGCCCACGATGGCCTCGGCCTGCTGGCGCGCGGCGTCCCACAGGCCGTGGTAATGCTGCGTATCGACCACCGGGTCGCCACCGCGGTAGGGGATGGACAGGCCGCCACCGGCCGAGATGGCGTGCAGGTCATGCCCGGCCGCATGCGCCGTGCGCACCAGGTTGACCATCGCACCACACACCTCCTGCAGGTGGCTGTAGTCCACGCCCGAGCCGATGTGCATGTGCAGGCCCACCAGCTTCAGGCCGTGCTGCTTGATCGCATCCAGTGCGGCAGGCAGGTCGGTGTGCCAGATGCCGTGCTTGCTGTGCTCGCCGCCGGTGTTGGTCTTGTTGCTGTGGCCATGGCCAAAGCCGGGGTTGATGCGCAGCCACACCGCATGGCCCGGCGAGCGCGCGCCCAGCTGGTGCAGCATGTCGATCGAGCCAGCGTTGACCGGCACGCCGTGTTCCACCACGCAGTCGAGCGTGGCGGCGTCGAACAGGTCGGCGGTAAAGACGATCTCCGACGGCTCTCCGCCGGCCGTGTAGCCGGCCGCCAGCGCACGCAGGATCTCGCCGCGCGAGACCGCATCCACCTTCACGCCCTGCTCGCGCATGAGCTTCAGGATGTGGATGTTGGAGCAGGCCTTCTGCGCGAACCGGATGGTCTCGAAATTGGACACCTGCGCAATGCGCTGGCGGATGGTGGCCGCGTCATACACCCACAAGGGGGTGCCGAACTGGTCGGCCAGGGACCACAGCTGGGCGGGCGAGAAGGGGTTGGACATGGGGACTCCGAAGGCACAAAGACTGATAGGACTTACGCAAATCGGGATGCAACAACCGCCTCGCCCTGGGGTGAACCGCTTGCCTGAACCCTGTTTTGCGTAAGTCATGACTGAATGGAAGCGCGGATGATGCCCCTTCCAAGGTATTTGGTCGAATGCTTTGATTTACATCCTCTATTCAATATGGATATGCTTTGCCCATGACCGACACCGCACTGGCCCACCGCATCACCCACCGGCACATCGAGGTGTTCCGCGCCGTGATGACCGCTGGCAGCGCCACCGGCGCCGCCGACCTGCTGCACAGCTCGCAGCCCACGGTGAGCCGCGAGCTGGCCAGGCTTGAATCGTTATTGGGCTATGCGCTGTTCGAGCGCATACAGGGCCGCCTGCGCGCCAACGCGCGGGCGCTGGCGCTGTGGGACGAGGTACAGCGCTCGTGGCAGGGGCTGGAGCGCGTGGTGGACCGCGCCGTGGCGCTGGGCCGGCCCGACGCCGTGCAGCTGGCAGTGCTGTGCCTGCCCGCGCTGGCGCATGCGCTGCTGCCCGGCGCGGCGGCGCGGCTGATGCAGGTGCAGCCCCACGCGCGCCTGTCGGTCACGCCGCAGGATTCGCCGCTGCTCGAAGAATGGATGAGTGCCCAGCGTTTTGACCTGGGCCTGTGCGAGCAGACCGCCGCCCCGCCCGGCACCCGCGCCGAGGTACTGCTCACCCTGGACGAAGTGGCTGTGCTGCCCGCAAGCCACGCCCTGGCCCGGCAACCCGTGCTGCAGCTGGCGGACTTTGCCGACCAGCCCTTTGTGAGCCTGTCGGCCGACGACCCCTATCGCCGCATCATTGACGCGCGCTTCGCCGAAGCCGCCGTGCCACGCACACTGCGCATGGAAACCCACAGCGCGGCTGCCGTGTGCGCGATGGTGGAGCACGGCCTGGGGCTGGCCATCGTCAACCCGCTGACGGCCCTGACCGCCGCAGCCAATGGCCGGCTGGTGGTGCGGCGGCTCGCGTTGTCGATCCCGTTCAGCGTGGCGGCCGTGCTGCCGCTGTACCGCCCACCGCTGCCCGAGGTGGCGCCCATGCTGGAGGCCCTGCGGACAGAGGCGGCGGAGGTGGCGCGCCGCCTGGAGGCCGTGGCGTGACCACTGCCGTCGCAGAGAGTTTGCTACTATTTATATAGCATTTCGCGCTTACCAGATAAGCGCCAGAGGCTATTTAGGCCAAAAATCAGGGCGGCGTGAGCGTGCGCACCTTCTCGGCCAGCCGCTGCTCCACCGAGGGCGACACAAACTTGGTCACCTCGCCGCCGAGCACGGCGATCTCGCGCACAAAGGTGCTGCTGATGAACTGGTACTTGTCGCTGGGGGTGAGGAACACGGTTTCCACCTGCGGCATCAGGCTGCGGTTCATGCCCGCCAGCTGGAACTCGTAGTCGAAGTCGGTCACGGCGCGCAGGCCACGCACCATGGCCTTGCCGCCACGCTCCACGACAAAATCGCGCAGCAGGCCAGAGAAGGCTTCGACCTGCACTTGTGGGTAGTTTTTGACCGCCTCGCGGACCATGTCGATGCGTTCTTCCAGGGTGAACAGCGTCTTCTTGTGGTGGCCCGCAGCCACGGCCACGATCACGCGTTCGAACAACTGGGTGGCCCTGCGCACCACGTCTTCATGGCCCAGCGTGATGGGGTCAAAGGTTCCGGGGTACACGGCGAGCACGTTCTGGGCCATGGCTGGTTGTCTCCTGTCTGGCTGTATAGACGTTGGCCCGGGCCCTGGGAGCGGATGAACCACCCGAGCCGCAGGGCCTGCGGGCCGCGTGCGCGCATTATGCAGTGCACTGCAACATGAACCGGCGGGCCGCCCTCTCCCCAAGAGATCACACCACCGCAATCCCCTGCAGTGCCACGTTGCCCGGTGCCAGCAGCATCAGCCGGGCCACCAGCGCCACCAGATCCTGCTGGCGCTGGGTGCGCGTCTTGGCCAGCAGCGCGCTCATCTGTGTGCGCACGGTCGAGATGCGCGAGCCGCGTGCGTCGGCAAAATCCTGCGGGGTCTGGCCGCGCATCAGCGCCAGCAGCAGGTCGGCCTCGGACGGGCTCAGGCGGTAGGCCTGGCGGGCCAGGGCGACGGCGGCCTCGCCGCACAGGCTGCGCTCCAGCACCACCCAGGCGATGCCTGGCGCGCGGTGGCACAGGCCCAGCGCGGCCAGGTCGCTCAGGGGCAGCGTCACCAGCAGCAAGCCGCCCTCGGTGCCGGGCAGCTCCACACAGCCGCTGCGGCCCTGCAGCGATTGCTGGAACAGCGCGCGCAGCGCGGCATCGGCCGTGCTGGCCAGCACCGGGCGGCGCAGCAGCGTGCGCAGGGCCACGCTTTCGGGCCGGGCGCTCAGCAGCCGGGCGCGTGCATTGGCGTGCAGCAGGCGGCCGGCAGTGTCAAAAAACAGCAGGCCCATGGGCATCTGCTCCATCAGCGACTCCAGGCCCTGGGTGCGCGCGCGCAGCGCCACCATCTCGCGGTGCAGAAAGGCCGCGCGCTGCACGCCGCCAAACTCTGCGCGAAAACGCGCGACTTCCTCCGGTGTGAAGCCCTCGTCGTCCCCCTGGCGGTACACCGACATGAACAAATTGCCCACCGGGTGCGACGCGCCCTGGCTGCCGCCAAACATGCGGGTGCCGATGCCGTACTCGCGCAGGAAGTCGCTGTAGATCTCGCTGCGGCGAAAGCCGCGCGTGGCGTGCACGGGCGCATCCGTGGCCACCCAGGCACCCGACGGGCCGGTGCGCGCACGCTGCGCCATGGCGTCGTCCCACAGCGGGTCTTGCAGGCGAAAGTGCGTGGCATAGCGCTGCGCCGCCTCGGGCGTCACGCCCATCGCCAGCAGCGCGGGCGCGCCGTCGCTCGATGGCGACTGCAGCCAGTAGTCCACCTCGGGGTGCGCGGCAAACTCCGCGCCCCACTGCGCCAGCTGGTCCAGATCGCTGGCCAGGAAGGCGCCGCCGAGCAGGTCCGCGCGAAAGCTGGCGGCGTAGCGGGCCAGCGTGTCGCCAAACCGGGTGCCGTCCGACACCGATGCCAGCAGATCGCAAAAAGCAGGATGCAAACCCATTCCCTTCATGCAGAGCCTGCTCCCGCCGGAAAGCTGCCCCAGCGTTTGCCCCCTACCCGTTACCTTTTGCAAAAGGCAGGCAGGCGGGCCGGACGCAGGCACCCGGCTTCGCACAGGCCATGTGTTTCATAGAAAGCGGCGGATCGTAGGAGCTGCCCCTGGCTGCCGTCATCATCTACCCGAATGAGAACATAGCGAGCGAGGCTCCTCCAGGTAGCGGATGGGCAAGGGCGCCGGGGCTTTCTACAGTCCCTGCGTGTCGCCGCTCGCGCCAGCGGGCGGCATGGTCCATTTCTTTCCAAGCCTCGCACCCATGAAACTCCGCCGCCGCATTTTCCGCGTTGCCCTGTTCCGCTCCGTGTCCGTCAGCGCCTGCCTAGCCGCAGGAAGCGCCCAGGCCCAGTGGGCCACCATCAACACCATCAGCAACCCGCCCGGCGCGTTCACCATTACCTGCACCGATTTCCCGGTGCCCGGCCCCCAACAGGTCTGCGCCGTTTCGCCGCCACTCCCCGTGGGCAGCACGGTCCGCGGCAACTGCGGCGGCAACGTCCGCATGGTCGATGACCCGGCCCGCCCCAACACCTGGCTGTACCAGGTGGGCCCCCGGCCCGCCAACCCACCCACGGCCACCTGCGACTTCACGGTGAACGCGCCCAACGTTCCCCCCGTCGGCGCCACCGCCGTGCCCACCCTGGGTGAATGGGCGCTGATCCTGCTGTCGCTCGCGGCGGCCACGCTGGGCATGGGGGCACTGCGTCGCAAGAAGTTTTAGGAATTTTTGGGTGCTAGCGCTTATCCATCAAGCGCTAATAGCTACACAAAAAATAGCAAATCCACGCAGCGCCGTCGCTCATCGTCGTTCATGTGAACGATGGCGGCTGCCGGGCCACAGCCTACGATCCGCAGCCCACCCCAGCCCGGCCTGCGCCGTTCCTTCCTTGTGATTCCCCGTCCGCCCCAGCCCACTCCCACCACCGTCAGCGACGCGCTGTTCGACACCCAGGCATGCCTGAACTGCGGCGCGGCGCTCTCTGGCCCGTTTTGCGCGCAATGCGGGCAGAAGAAGGCCGCGCGCATGGGCAGCAGCACCGTGCGCAAGGAAGCCTGGGAGCGTTTTCGCTGGTTTGAATGGAACACCCTCCGCAACGCACTGCGCGTGCTGCCCCAGCCCGGCACCACCGCACGCGAATACGTGCTGGGCCAGCGCAAGGACCACCCCCACCCGCTGACCCTGCTGTGCCTGACCATCGGCTTCCTGCTGATCGTGCTGGGCCACACCGACTACTTGCGGCCCGAGCTACCCAGCGAAGAGGCGCAGCGCATGGTCGCTCTGGTCACGGGCTACTCCAAGTGGTCGTTCTCGCTGGGCGCGGTGGCGGCTTTTGCCAGCATGTGGCTGGTGTTCCGCCGGTGGGGCTACAACGTGGCAGAGCTGCTGACCCTGGCACTGTATTGCCAGGCGGTGTTCATTGCGCTGCAGATGGTCAACCAGCTGCCGCTGGTGCTGGCGTCGTCGCCCGAGCTGTTCAGGTGGCACAAGGCCTGGTCTCCCTGGTACATGACGGCGCTGCAGACGCTGATGCTCATGGTGGCGCTGCGGCAGTTTTTGGTGCTGGATTGGCGGCGCGATGGCTGGCGGCTGCTGCTGGCCGGTGCGCTGTTCGCGGCGCTCAAGTGGCAGGCCACCCAGCTTTATGCCCGCGCAGTGGTCGAACTCGTGCTGTGGCAAATGGGCGCGTGAAAAGCGTGAACAAGTTCATGAAAACCTGTCGGGCCGCAGCCACATCCTTCACCTGAATGATGTTGCGGCGCAGGCATCAACCCTACCATCCGGCGCAGTTCATTCAACCTGATGAGGAGCACCCATTGAGCGGTGAAGAGCGGGACCCGCAGCCTGTGGGAATACCGGGTTTCGAGACCCTGATGGCTGAAAGCCTGGAGGCCCTGGGCGAGCCCGGCATGGTGGAGCGCCTGCTGCACCGCGTGGGCGAATCGCTGGGCAGCCACAAGGTGGTGCTGTTTTGCCCCCTGCCCGGCTCGGACGACCCGCTGGCCGCCTACCAATGGGGCATGCCCGATGATTTTCTGGCGCGCTATGCGAACCTGATCCAGGGCAGCGATGCGTGGAGCGAAGCGCTCGCGCGCCAGCAGGGTGAGGCGCTGGCACGCGGCGGTTCGCTGAGCCAGCAGCTCGTCAGCACCCCAGCCCTGCGCCGTGGCGCGTTCTATGCCGACTACCTCAAGCCCCTGGGCATCGATGCCATGGTCAACAGCATCGTGGAGGCCTCGCCCGAGGTGGGCATGCACGTGCTGGCGATGTACAACGACCTGGGCCAGAACGAGTTCACGCCCGAGCAATTTGCCCGGCTGCGCACCGTGACGCCCTGGGTGCGCAGCCTCATGCGCGCCCAGCGCCGCCTGCAGCAGGCCCGCCGCCACAGCAGTGCGCTGGAGCGCACGCTGGACCAGCTGCCGCTGGGGCTGATGCATGTGAACCAGCGTGGCGAGGTGCGCTACCTGAACGAACACGCCCGCGCCTGGCTGGGGGTGGAGGACGAATGCCGCATCCTGCTGCGCAACGCCACGGGCTGGCAGGCGCGCCAGCCCCTGCAACTGGCGCAGATCCACCCCGGGCTGACGCCACTGCTCACCGCCAGCCTGAGCACACGCTCGCCCGTCTCGGCCCGTCTGCAGACCCAGCACGACACCGCGCCGGGGACGCTGGTGGCACTGGCCGCGCCGCTGCGCAATGGCCCGGGGCCCGCCGCCGAGCCGCTGGCCCAGTTCATCCTGGTGCCCGAGGCACCACCCCACGCGGGCGCCACGGTGTCGGTGTGCAGCGCGCTCTATGGCCTGACCCCCGCCGAAGCCGCCCTGCTGCCCCTGCTGCTGCAGGGCATGACCCCGCGCGAAATGGCCGACAACCGGCACGTGAAGATGCCCACCGTGCGCTCCCAGCTGGCCAGCCTGTACGCCAAGACCGGCACACGCGGCCAGGCCGAACTGGCCCAGCGCGTGCTGCGCGTGGCGGCACTGGTGACGGCATGAGAACCCCCCTGAGTCGCCTTCGGCGCCTTCCCCCCGCTCTCGCATGGCTGCGCCATGCGGGCAGGGGGACGCGGCACTCACTGCGGGGCGGCCCTTGCTCGGCCGCCCTGGCTTGGGGCGCGACAGTATCGACGGCTGCGCGCAACACGCAGCGCAACCGGCCACCGCATTCACTGATCCCAACCCAAGGAACCCATCCCCATGAAACACCGCATTGTTCGCCCTGTCGCCTTCGCCTGCGCCACCATGCTGGGCCTGGCCGTGGGCGGCCTGGCCATGGCCCAAAAGACGGCTGCCGTGGCCAAGCCCAGCAAGGCCCAGCTGGCCGCTGAGCTGGCCGCTACGCTGCAGGCCTGCTCGTACGACGGCAGCCCACTGGCCTTCTCGCCACCCGACCTGTCCAAGGGCGGCGGCACCGGCAAACAGGTGGTGGCCGAGATCATGAAATACACCGGCCTGCCCGCCAACTTTGTGGTGGTGGAGGGCAAGGTGCCCAACGCGGCGGCGGTGATCATGCAGGGGCCTGACAAGGTGCCGCGCCGCGTGATTGCCTACAACCCGGCCTTCATGGGCGAAGTCATTCAGGCCACCAAATCCAACAACTGGGCGCCTGTGAGCATCATGGCCCACGAGATCGGGCACCACCTCTCGGGCCACACCATCGTGCCTGGCGGCAGCCAGCCACCCATCGAGCTGGAGTCGGACAAGTTCAGCGGCTTTGTGCTCTACAAGATGGGCGCGCCGCTGGCCGATGCCCAGCGCGCCATTGCCACGCTGATCCCCGAGAAGGACGGCGAAACCCACCCGGGCCGCAAGAAGCGCCTGGCCGCCATTGCCAGCGGCTGGACAGAAGCCTGCGAGCTGCAAGGCGGTGGGCCGCAGTGCTCCGGCGGGCTGCCAGTGCGCACGGCACCGGCATCCCCTGCGGCAGCGGCAGCGGCACCCACAGCCCCATCCCCCGCCCCGGCACCCACCACCCCGGTGGCCAAGGCGCCAGCTGCCACCCCATCGCCCGCGCCCGTGGCCGCACCACCCGCCAAGGCCCCGGCCCTGGCGGCAGCGCCTGCGGCCGAAACCCTGCCCAAGGCCGACGTGGCCGCCATCCCGTCCAAGGGCACCCAGTTCATCTACGACGAGTTCGGAATCCTGGACCCGGCCATCCGTGCTCAGTTTGAAAAGCAGATGTACGAGCACGCGCAGAAAACGGGCGTGGAGATCGTCACCCTGCTGGTGAAAGACCTGGGCGGCAAGAGCGCCAATGAATATGCCCACGCCATGATGCGCCAGCTGCGCGTAGGCAAGCTCGATGTGGGCAACGGCGCCGTGCTGGTGGTGGCCCCCGAGCAGAACCAGGCCGCCGCCGTGCTGGGCGCGGGCGTGGCGCTGGAGATGGACGGCCACCAGGACAAGGCCGAGCAGCTCAAGCGCTGGATCAGCACGGCCTGGCCGCTGTGCAAGAAGAAGAACGCCTGTGGCGGCTGGACCGAAACCCTGATGCTCGCCGCCGACCACCTGCGCCGCGATACCAGCCACGCAGACTGGACCATCGCCTACCAGTCGCTGGGCGACATTCAGAAGGCCGATGCCGCAGAAAGCGGCAAGGTCACCAACCCGAAGGACAGCAAGGTCTGGCGCAAGATCGTGCGCCTGTCGGGTACCGTGGAGAGCCTGAACCCGCCCACCGGCAACAAGGCGGCCTGGGTGAACGATATCAAGGTGAAAAACGGCAAGCAGGCCGTGCTGCTTCGCAGCGCCGAAGGGTTCACGGCCATGCTCTACGTAGACCCGCGCACCGCCGCCCTGCAACCTGGCGGCAAGCTGGAACAGGGCAGGGTGTACACGGTGATCGCCCGTGCGGACTGGATCTCGGGCAACCCCCAGCACACGCAGTCGCTGGATGTGCTGAGCTACGCCGTCACGGAGTAAGCCGCAGGCCCACCGCATGTCAGCCACGACCCTCACCATGCTCCTGGCGGGCGCTGCCAATCTGCTGCCCGCGCTGTTTTTCATGTTTACGGCACTGCTCGGCAGCAACGGGATGAACTCCACCCAGGGCGGAAAGCTGCTGGGCGCCCTGGCCGTGCTGCTGGTGCTGGGCTGGCTCGCCGCGCTGGGGCTTGCTCGCCACCTTGCCCACTGGGGCCAGGCGCGCGGCTGGTCCACCGTGGTCAGCGTGGCAGCGGCCAGCGGGGGCGCGGTAGTCGCTTTCACCGTGCTGGCGCTGCTGTCCACCCTGGCAGCGCTCCTGTGGGTGGGCGCATGAGCTCCGTGCACTCCCCCTGAAAAGAGAAGAACGCCAGAAAGAAGGACACCCCCCCATGCACCACCCCCTGCACCAGCCCTTGTACAACACCACCCTTGCGCTGCTGGCCGCACTCACCCTGCTGGCCGCCGGGACACACACAGCCCACGCCGCCGAACACTTCTGCGGCCAGACCTCTGCCCACCCCATCGACAAGACCCTGGCTGCAGCCGCCGAACGCAGCGGTGGCGTGACGGTGGACCTGCGTGACGCGCAGTCGGCCGCCTACGCCGCGTGGGACAAGGAGCTCAACCGCGTCTACGCCCAGGCCCTCAAGGCCGCTGGCCCCGCACGGCGTGACGCCCTGCGTTCGGCGCAGCGCGCATGGCTGGCGTTCGACACCGCGCAGGGCCAGTGGGACGCCATGCTGCATGCCGACCAGGGCACATCGGCCGCGCTCAACATCGCCGGTGCCGCGCTGGAACGCCGACGCGCGCGGGTGTGCGACCTGAGCAGGGACCTGCAAAACCTGAAGGATTCGGAATGATGCGTCGCACACTCCTGCGGCTGCTGCCCGTGCTGGCACCCGGACTGGCCCACGCGCAGGACCACCCCACGGTGTGGCTGCGCGTGCGCAACAACAGCCAGGAGGTGTTCGAGCATGTTTGGCAAGGCCTGCCGCGCACCCGCAGCGATGTGGACCTGGGCCCCTTGCGGCCCGGCCAGACCAGCCGGTGGCACGCCGTTCCGGCCACGCTGGCGCACTACCGCAAGACCCGCATCCAGCTGGCCCAGCGCCAGCTCACCGACGTGACCGACACCTCCTTCCCACAAGGCCGCGCCACACTGGAGCCGGGCCGCTACACCTTCGCCTACACGCTGGAGGGAGATGCACTGCGGTTGACGGTGATCCCGGAAGCCGGGACCACCGCGCCGGACAGATAACATCAAAAACAATAGCAGCTACCGCTTATCAGATAAGCGCTAGAACCCAATTTCATTCAAAAAATGGCGTCCATGAACACCTTCAGCACCTTGCACCCCGTCCGCATGGCGCGGCTCACGGCCCTGGCGGCCGCCCTGTTTGCGGCGGCCTGTGGCGGCGGGGACGCCAACGAGGCACCTACTCCCACTCCCACGCCAGCCCCAGGCACGGCGCCCGCACCAGGGCCCACGCCGGAACCCCCATCACCGCCCCCGCCGGCCCCCACAGCACCGCCGGTGCAGCCCCCGTCTGCACCACCCCCATCGCCGCCGCCGTCGCAGCCACCCTCGGTACCACCGCCGCCGCCACCTCCTGCGCCCCCCCCGCCCAGCGCGGGATGGAGCGTGGTTTCAGTGAATTCCCTGCTCGCGCCCCTGGCCATCGCCAGCGACCTGACCCCCAACCCCGGCCGGGGCTACTACCAGTGGCGCTCGGACCCGGGTGACGTGCCGCTCGCACAATCGGCACCACCCCAGGCCGCCTACCAGCGCTACCTCTGGAAAGACCTGGAAGGCAACACACCCGGCCAATACATCCTCGGCAACCTGGTGGCCGCGCGCGATGCCGCCCGGGCCGCTGGGCGACAGTTTGCGTTTCGCATCCAGGCCATGCGCGGCTACGGCACCAACACGCTGGACGTGCCCACCTACCTGCACGGTGCGGGCACGGCGCAGCCGCAATGCTCGGCACCCAACCCCGCCTGTGTGTGGGCGGCCCCGATGCCCGCCCCCACCCCGCCCGCGCCCGCATTGCCTCCCACGCTGGTGCCCAACTGGAACCACCCCTATGTGCTGGAGCGCATGCAGGCCCTGCTGCAGGCCGTGGCCGCCGCGCTGGGCGACACGTCGGACCTGGCCTGGATCGACGTGGGCCTGTACGGGCAGTACGGCGAGTGGGCCATGAGCACCAGCAACGTGGTCTACACACCGGCCCTGGAAACCCAAGGCATCACCCCGGCCTCCAACGCCACCAAGCGCAGCATTGCGCAGATGCATTTCGACAGGTTCCCGGATGCACAGCATGCGATGTTCATCCCGCATGCCAACCTGGATACGCTGCAGTACGCGTTCTTCCAGCAGACCACCACCACGCTGCCGGTGGGCCTGCGCTGGGATTGCCTGGCGCAGGACGGCTTCATGAAGCAGTGGACCGATCGCCCGAGCGACTGGGCACAGATCTCGGACCGCTGGAAGACCGCCCCCTGGATCGCGGAGTTCTGCCCCTTCGGCCCCGGCGAGTCCAAGACCAACGCCGCCACCGCGCGGCAGCAGGTGCGCGACTTCCATGTCTCCACCGTGGGCAATGGCAACCTGAACGCGCCGTGGTCCAGCTTTACGGGCACCGAACAGGCCCACCTGGCGGCCGTGGGGCGCGAGGCGGGCTACCGCTTTGCGCTGGGGCCCATCACTGTCACGGCCCCCACGCCCAGCACGGTGCAGGTGCAGGTGCGCGTGGACAACACGGGTAACGCACCGCTCTACACCCCTTGGCAACTGCAGGCTCAGCTGCGCGATGGCTCCGGCCAGGTGGTGGCCAGCCGGGAGCTGCTGAGCACCGCCCAGGCGCGTGCCATTCTTCCGGGTGTGCCCGCGCAGATCAACACCACCTGGACCTTGCCGATCCCACCTGCGGGCAGCTACACGGTGCACCTGGCCTGGGTGCGCCAGCCCACGCTGGCGGGGCTGCCGCAGACGCTGCGCTGGAACATGGCGGGCATTGAGGCCGACGGCAGCGCCCGGCTGGCGACGTTGAAAAGGTAGGCCGCTGCGGGTCTGCGGCCCTGCGTGCTTCAGGTGCTGCGCTGAAGCAGGTGCGCGTGCACGGCGCCGGCCTTGAGGTGGCGGTACAGCACCAGGCCACTCGCGGCCAGCTCCTCGTCCGTCCAGGCGCGGGGCGCTTCGAGGTAGACAAAGCC
Organism: Acidovorax facilis; assembly: GCF_050626955.1. Lineage (NCBI taxonomy): Bacteria > Pseudomonadati > Pseudomonadota > Betaproteobacteria > Burkholderiales > Comamonadaceae > Acidovorax > Acidovorax facilis. Next base: position 444,731 of record NZ_CP192460.1, on the reverse strand, counting down.
CTGGGCGGCCACAGCCTTGGAAGCGGCCTGCAGGGCAGCGACGAACAGGTCGCTGTCAAACGGCGGGTCCAGCAGCACAAGGTCGATGCTGGCGGGCGCCGCCTGTTTGAGGGCGGCAATCCCGTCGCCACGCTGCACGCGCACGGCCGTGGCCGAAAGGCGCTGCTGCAGGGTGTGCAGCTGGGCCACCAGAGCGGCATCGCTTTCCACCAGCTGCACGGCGGCCGCTCCACGCGAAGCGGCTTCGAGCCCCAACGCGCCCGTGCCCGCAAAGGCATCCAGGCAGCGCCAGCCGGTCAGGTCCTGGCCCAACCAGTTGAACAGCGTTTCGCGCACGCGGTCGGGCGTGGGGCGCAGGCCGGGGCGCTGGGCCACGGGCAGGCGGGTGCGTTTCCATTGCCCGCCAATGATGCGGATTTCGCCCGCGCCCTTGGGCGCTGCTGCGGCAACGGCCTTGTCCTTGGGCGCGCCCTTTTTGCCAGCGGCAACCGGGGGGGTGGCCGCTGCAGCCTGGGCTTTGCGGATCTCGGCGTTGATGGCGGTGGTTTTCAGGGTCGAGCGGCTCATGGCTTGCCCCCCACCACCACGGTCACCATGCGCTCGGGTTGCAGCTTCTTGGCCATGGCCGTGCGCACGTCGGCCACGGTGAGGGCTTCGACCTTCTTCGTCCACTGGTCCAGGTAGTCCAGCGGCAGCTCGTTCCAGGCGATGTTGGCCACGTTGCCCAGGAGCTTCTTGTTGCTGTCGATGCGCAGCGCAAAGCCGCCGATGAGGTTGTCCTTGGCGGCACGCAGCTCGGCCTCGGTGGGGCCTTCGGCCACAAAACGTGCGATCACGTCGCGCGAGACCTTCACGGCCTGGGCCGCCTGGTCGGGGCGCGTCTGCAGGCCCACCGTGAAGGCGCCGGCGTGCATGCCAGCGGCAAAGTAGCTGTACACGCTGTAGCTGAGGCCGCGCTTTTCACGCACCTCGTTGGTCAGGCGCGAGACAAAACCGCCGCCACCCAGGATGTGGTTGCCCACCAGCAGCGCCACAAAGTCCGGGTCGCGCCGCTGGAAGCCCGGCTGGCCAATCAGCACATGGGCCTGGGCCGAGGTGAAGGGGATGTTCTGCTCGGCGGGGGCAGCGAGCGCTGCGATCTCGCCCACGGGCGGCAGCGGCGCGCAGCCGGTGCTGGCGGGAAGGCGCGACAGCAGCGTGGCCACCAGCGCCTGGGCCTGTGTGCGCGACACGGCGCCCACAATGCTGACCTTGGCGCGGCAGGCGCCGATGTGCTGGGTGTGAAACGCCTGCATGTCGGCCACGCTGATGCGCGCCAGCGTCTCTGCGGTGGTCTGCACGCCATAGGGGTGGCTGCCGTACACGGCGGCTTCAAACGCGTGGTTGGCCACGGTGGCCGGGCGTGTCAGCGACTCTTTGATGCTGGCGCTCCAGCGGGCGCGGTCGCGTGGCCACACGTCGGCCGGAAAGCTGGGCTCGCCGATCTGGCGCGCGGCCAGACGGGCGGCCTTATCGAGCAGCGGCGGGTCGGTGAGCGAGCGCAGTGAATACTGCAGCCTGTCGTTGTCGGCGGCCACCTCGAAATTGGCGCCCAGGTCGGCCCAGGCCTCGCCCAGGCCGTTTTCGTCCAGCGCGGGTTCGGTGCTTGTGTCGCGCCCGGCCTTCACGCCCTTGCTGGCCATGGCGGCCACAGCGCTGGCCAGGCCCGACTGGCCCGCCGGGTCGCGGCGGCTGCCAGCATCGAAGTCGATCTGCACATCCACCATGGGGATGACCGGGCTTTCAACCAGGTAGACCTTGGCGCCGTTCCCCTCCGTCCAGTGCTGGATGGGCAGCAGCGCCCAGGCAGAATTCGAATATAAAACGGCTCCAGCGCTTATCAGTAAAGCGCGAGCAGCTATGTTTTTAATAGTAATCATGGAATAGGGCGCAAAGCGGGTTCAGTGGCGGGACGCACCGGGTGCGGGCTGTGCGCGGGGGCGGGGGGAATCCAGCGGCTGGGGCAGCAAGGTGGCCACCGTGAGCTGGTCGTCGCCAAAATATTTGGCGGCCACGGCTTGCACCTGGGCGGGCGTCACGGTGCGCAGCAGCTCCAGAAGGCGTTCGTTGGCGTCGAGCGGAAAGCCCTGAATCCAGTTGCCCCCCAGCTCCTGCGCCTGGTTCATCACCGAGTCGCGTTCGTACACGGTCGAGGCGATCCACTGCGTCTTCACGCGGGTCAGCTCAGCCTCGCTGACCCCATCGCGGGCGACGCGGGTGACCTCGGCGCGCAGCGCGTCTTCCACCTGCTGGGCCGTCTTGCCGGCAGCGGGCACACCGCTGAGCATGAACAGGCTGGGGCCACGGCCCGTGACCATGGCGCCGCTGCTGGCGCTGTCGGCCACGCGGTTTTCGCCCTGGGTCAGCGCACGGTCGAGCCGCGCGCCGTCGTAGCCGTTGAACACCGCCGACAGCACCATGAGCGCCAGAGCGTCGCGGTCGGTTTCGGTCAGGTTCTCCACACGGTTCAGGCTGGGCGCACGAAACGCCAGCGCCACGTAGGCCTGCTCGGCCGGAGCCTTGACGGCAATGCGGCGCAGGCCCTGCTGCGCGGGCTCGGTGCGGGGCTTGCGCTCGGGCAGCGCGTGGGCGGGCAGGCTGCCGTAATACTTCTCGGCCAGTGCGCGGACCTGGGCCACGTCCACATCGCCTGCCACCACCACGGCGGCGTTGGTGGGCGTGTACCACTGGCGGTAGAAAGCGCGCGCATCATTCGGTGTCATGGCATCCAGGTCGCTCATCCAGCCCACGATCGGGCGGCGGTAGGGCGATGCGGTGAAGGTGGCGGCAAACAGCTGCTCGGCCAGCATGGCGCGGGGCTGGTCTTCGGTGCGCAGGCGGCGCTCTTCCTTGACGACCTCCAGCTCCTTCTTGAACTCGTCGTCCGGCCAGTGGTTGTTGGCAAACCGGTCGGATTCGAGTTTCATCACATCTTCGAGCCGGTTGGACGGGATCTGCTGGTAGTAACCCGTGTAGTCGCGGCTGGTGAATGCGTTTTCGCGCCCGCCCAAAGCCGCCACACGCCGCGAGAACTCGCCCGGCGGCAACGTCTTGGTGCCTTTGAACATCATGTGCTCCAGCACATGGGCCACACCCGTGGTGCCATCCACCTCGTCCATGGAGCCCACGCGCACCCACACCATGTGCACCGCAGTGGGGGCACGCCGGTCGGGCTGCACGATAAGCTGCATGCCGTTCTTAAGCGTGAACTGCTGCGCGCCAGAGGCCGTGGCGGACGGCGTGGTGGAAGGCGCAGCGGGGGGTTGAGAGCCGGGAGGCGTTGCCGCAAAGGCAGCCCCGGACGAGAGGCAGGCCAGCAGGCCCAGTAGGGTGAAAGCACGTTTCATAGAATGGATGATTCTAAGAACCCTCCAATGTTCAGTTTTTTCAAGAAAAAGCCCGCCGCTCCGCCATCGACGCCTGCACCGTCCGATGCCCCCTCCCCGGCCGTTTCGCACGGCGCTCCGGCGCCTGCCGCCCCCCACACCCCGGTCGTGCCAGCGGCGACAGCTGCGGCGGCGCAGCCGCCGTCTCCGGCCCCTTCACACGCCCCAGCGCCCGTGCCCGCGCCACCGCCGGTCGAAGCCCCGGCTGCAGCACCGGCAGCGTTTGGCTGGCTGCGCAACCCGTTTGCCCCCAAGGCGCCCGAGGCAGCTCCGGCGCCCACGCCCGTAACAGCGCCAGCCCCACCGCCTGCGCCAGTGCCAGCCGCAGCGCCCCCGGCCACACCCGTTCCCACACCTGTGCCGGTGGCAGCCCCGGTTCAGGCAACTCCTGCGGCATCCATGCCGGTGGCAGCCCCCGCCATCGCTGCCCCAGCGCCCGCTTCTGCACCGGCAGCCGCCCCCGCGGAACGCAAGGGATGGCTGGATCGCCTCAAGGCCGGCCTGCGCAAAACCGGCAGCAGCATCACCACGGTGTTCACCGGCACGCAGATTGACGATGCGCTGTATGAAGAGCTGGAAGAGGCCCTGCTGATGGCCGACACCGGTGTCAAGGCCACCACCCACCTGCTGGCCGACCTCAAGCGCCGCGTGAAGGAGGCCAAGGCCACCGACCCCGCCGCTGTCAAGGGTTTGCTGGCCGACGCACTGACCGACCTGCTGCGCCCGCTCGAAAAAGCCCTGGTCATCGGCGAACACACCCCCACGGTGATCATGGTGGCGGGCGTCAATGGTGCGGGCAAGACCACGTCGATTGGCAAACTCACCAAACACTTGGCTGGCGAAGGGGCGGCCGTGTTGCTGGCGGCGGCCGACACCTTCCGCGCGGCAGCGCGCGAGCAGCTCGGCGTCTGGGCCGACCGCAACACGGTCGAGATCGTGAGCCAGGAAGGCGGCGACCCGGCCGCCGTGAGCTTTGACGCCGTCACGGCCGGCAAGGCGCGCGGCAAGGATGTGGTGCTGGTGGACACCGCCGGCCGTCTGCCCACGCAGCTGCACCTGATGGAAGAGCTCAAGAAGATCCGCCGCGTGGTGACCAAGGCCGACGCCACGGCCCCGCACGAGGTGCTGCTGGTGATCGACGGCAACACTGGCCAGAACGCTCTGGCCCAGGTGCGGGCGTTTGACGACGCGCTGCAGCTCACAGGCCTCATCGTGACCAAGCTCGACGGCACGGCCAAGGGCGGTGTGCTGGCCGCCATCGCGCAGGAGCGCCCGATTCCGGTGTATTTCATCGGCGTGGGCGAAAAGCTCGAAGACCTGGAAACCTTTAACGCGCGCGAGTTCGCGCAGGCGCTGCTCACCTGATGCAGCCCGGCGGTCCGGGCCGCCCCCTTCCCCCGCCAGCGTGATCCATGGCCCCTTCGGGGGCCATTTTCACGTTTACGAACTGCGGCAATTCCCCCATGATGGGCTTCCCCCTGGAAAGGCACGGAGGCCCATGTTCATTGAGCTGGTCAAAGGTGTTGCCCTGCTGCTGGCGCTGTGCTTTCTGCATGGGTTCAACATCCGCGTCTGGCGCCAGCATCCGCGCACCGGGCAGGTGTTCTCGGGCATTCTCTTTGGCACCATCTGCGTGGTGGGCATGCTCACGCCGGTGGTGCTGATGCCCGGGGTGATCTTTGACGCCCGCTCGGTGGTGCTGAGCATGGCAGGCCTGTTTGGCGGCCCGCTGGTGGCCTGCATCGCCGCCGCCATGGCCGCCACCGGCCGCCTGTGGCTGGGCGGCGCGGGGGCGGAGGTGGGCTTGATGGTGATCGCACTGTGCACCGCACTGGGCCTGGTCTACCGCGAGGGCCGGGCGCGTGGGCGCCTGGGGGTCGAGCCCGTGACGCTGGCGCTGTTCGGGCTGCTGGTGCACACCGCCGTGCTGGCGGTGTTTCAGCTGCTGCCGACCGAAGTGGTTCAGCGCGTCAACCAGACCCTGGCCCTGCCCTTTCTGCTGACCTTCACACCCGCCACGGTGGCCCTGGGCCTGCTGCTGCACGACGTGGAAGAACGCCTGGCCACCGAACGCGCACTGCACGGCACGGCCGCACGGCTGCGGGCCATTGCGCAGGCTATTCCCGACGTGCTGCTGGTGCTGGATGCCCAGGGGCGCTATGTGGAAGTGCTATCGCCCGACGACGCCCCGCTGGCCGCCAGCCCCGCCCAACTTGTGGGCAAGCGGATGCATGACGTGCTGCCCGCAGAGCAGGCCGACAGATTTGTGGAACTGATCCGCAGCACCTTGCTGTCGGGCCAGACGCAGAGCGTGGAATACGAGATGCAGACACTCTCGGGCACGCGGCAATTTGAAGGGCGCGCACAGCCCCTGGGGGTGACAGTGGGTGGCCAGGCGGCCGTGGTCTTCCTGGCGCGGGACATCACCCAACGCAAGCGCGCCGAAAGTGCGCTGCGCGAGTCAGAGCTTCGCTTTCGCTCGCTGCTGCGCAATATCCCGTCCATCTCGGTGCAAGGCTATCTGGAAGATGGCACCACGAGCTACTGGAACCAGGCCTCCGAGGAGCTGTATGGCTACACGGCCGAGGAGGCACTGGGCAGCAACCTGCTCGACCTCATCATTCCGCCCCCCATGCGCGACGCCGTGCGTGAACACGTACGCCACATGTTCGCCACGGCCGAGGCGATTCCCGCTGGCGAGCTGCAGCTGCAGCGCAAGGACGGTACGCCCGTGCATGTCTTCTCGAGCCATGCCTACATCCGGGTGCCAGGCCACCCACCGGAGATGTTCTGTATCGACATCGACATCTCGGGCCGCAAGGCGGCCGAGGACGAGGCCCGCTACCTGGCCTTCTACGACGCCCTCACGCAGCTGCCCAATCGGCGCCTGCTGGTAGACCGTCTGCAGCAGGTGTTGGCCAGCGGCGCGCGCTCGGGCTTGACCACAGCCGTGCTGTTTGTGGACCTGGACAACTTCAAGACCCTGAACGACACCCGCGGCCACGAGGTGGGCGACCTGCTGCTCAAGGAAGTGGCCCTGCGCCTGCGCGGCTGCGTGCGGGAGCAGGACACGGTAGCCCGGCTGGGGGGCGACGAGTTTGTGGTGGTGCTGCAGAACCTGAGCAGTGACCCGCCGGAAGCCGCCGCCCAGGCGCGCACGCTGGGCGAACTGATCCTGGCCCAGCTGCGCCAGCCCTACGATCTGGCCGGGCATGAACACCACTTCACAGCCAGCATCGGGGTGACGCTGCTGCGCGAGCACCGTGACTCGGTGGACGAGGTGCTCAAACAGGCCGACATGGCCATGTACCGCGCCAAGGACGCGGGCCGCAACACCCTGCGCTTTTTTGACCCTGACATGCAGCAGGCCGTGAACCGCCGCGCGCTGCTGGAAACGGAGCTGCACAACGGCCTGCGCCAGTCGCAGTTCCTGCTGCTGTACCAGCCCCAGGTGAACGCGCAGGGGCGGGTTACCGGCGCAGAGGCGTTGGTGCGCTGGCAACACCCCGCGCACGGCATGGTGCCGCCATCGGAGTTCATCCCGCTGGCAGAGGAATCCGGCCTCATCCTGCCCTTGGGTTATTGGGTGATAGAAACCGCCCTGCGCCAACAAGCCCGGTGGCGGCTGGATCCGGCAATGGCCCACCTGAGCCTGGCCATCAACGTCAGCGCGCGGCAGTTTCTGCAGGAAGACTTTGTGACACAGGTGCTGGCCTTGCTGCAGCGCACTGGCGCCGACCCGGCGCACATCAAGCTGGAGCTGACCGAAAGCCTGCTGCTGGACAACGTGGACAGCGTGATCGCCACCATGCGCGCACTCAAAGCCCAGGGCCTGGGCTTTTCGCTGGATGACTTTGGCACCGGCTATTCGTCCTTGAGCTACCTCAAGCGCCTGCCGCTGGACCAGATCAAGATCGACCAGGGTTTTGTACGCGACGTGCTGCTGGACCCCAGCGACGCAGCCATCGCACGCTCCATCATCGCGCTGGCCGGCAGCCTGGGTCTGGACGTGATCGCAGAGGGGGTCGAAACGGCAGCGCACCACCAGTTTCTGCTGGCGCACGGCTGCAAGGCGTTTCAGGGCTATCTGTTTGGCAGGCCGATGGCGCTGGAAGACTTTGAAGGGGTCGCGCGGGAGGTGCTGTGCCCGGAAGGCACCTCCAGCTGACCTTGGGCCGGTATCGGGATTGCATTCAAGGTACCGCGCAGAAGTGCCGATAACCAGGGGCCACGCCAGCCCGCACCGCGCCGGACCTCCGTGGAAACCATGGAGGTGCCCCATGAGAATCGAGTCGTCCACCCTGCAGATGCAGTCCCAGCATGTCGCCACGCGCATGCACAGCCAGACAAGCCGCCTGGAAATGTGGGTGGGCGACCGCCCCGCCAGCACGCCCCTCGCCCGCCAGCCACCGCCGCTGCAAATCTCCACCGCAGCCCGCCTGGCCCAGGCCGCCCATGCACCCCATGGGGTCACCACCTCGGTCGAGCCTCTGCCGGAGCGCGCCCGCGACGAGGGCCTGACGCCCCAGCTCGCCATGATCCGCGATCTGATCGAACGCATGACCGGGGTGCTCGTCCGCGTCTATGCCGGGCCGCAGTCCACCGACGCGCCCGCAGCTCCCCCGCCCCCCTTGGCCCCAACGAACAGCACGGCCGCAGCCCCGCGCCAGCGCGCGGGCTTTGGCCTGATCTATGAGCAGCGCGAAGTGCTGGAAGAAACCGAGCGCACCCAGTTTGCTGCAGCGGGCACTGTGCGCACCACCGATGGCCGGGAAATCCGGTTCACGCTGCAGCTGGATATGCAACGCAGCTACCGCGAGGAATCCTCCGTGAGCCTGCGGCTGGGCGACGCCGTGGCGGTGGACCCGCTGGTCATCAACTTCGACGGCACCGCCGCCCAATTGCAGGACCTGCGCTTTGCCTTCGACCTGGACGGCGACGGGCAGACCGAACAAGTGCCGCTGCTTGCCGGCAACCGGGGTTATCTGGCGCTGGACACCAACCAGAACGCGCGCATCGACAGCGGCCTGGAACTCTTCGGCCCGGACACGGGCAACGGCTTTACAGAACTGGCCCGGCATGACAGCGACGGCAACGGCTGGATCGATGAAGCCGACCCGGTCTTCCATCAGCTGCGCGTGTGGACCCCGAATGCAGATGGCAGCGGTAGCCTGCAGACCCTGGAGGAACTGGGCGTGGGCGCGGTGCAACTCACCGCCCAGGCAACGCCCTTCGCCCTGCGCACGGCGGACAACCACAACCTGGGCGCCGTGCGCTCCACCAGCATCTACCTGCAAGAAAACGGCAGCGCGGGCACGGTGCAGCAGATCGACCTGAGCGTGTGATCGCGATCCGAGAGTTTGAGCGACCCGTACCAGCGGCCGAGACGTCCGCAAACTGGGGAATGCCCAAGCTTCAGGCCAGCACCGTAGCGTGGGCCACCTGCGCATCCACCCAGTCAGCATATTCCGCAGACCCCTGCAGCGCGTGCGTGACCAGCTGCGGCAGCGCATAGGGATGCTGCGCCCGCAGCAGCGCCAGCAGCGGGTGCAGCGCACGGGGCACGGTCTTGCACACCAGCCGGAGCTCGCGGTCCTCCTGCAACGCGCCCTGCCAACGAAAGTAGGCCGTGATGGGCTCCACCTGCACACAGGCCGCCAGCCGCGCCTGCAAGACCAGCTGTGCCAGCCGCCGCGCTTCCGCTTCGGTGGCCACCGTGGTAGTGACAACGAGAATGTCGCAAAGGGCGGTCGGCTCAGTCATGCGCGTCTCCCGAGGGCGTTGGGCGGTGCAGTCTGCCATAGCGGGGGATGCAATGCCAGCGGCGCGAAAACCGCCAGGGATCCTCTGCACGAATCGAGCGGTAAGTGTGTGCTGCGGATCGGGAGGGGCGGCCAGGCGCAAGACGCAGCAATAGCCGTAGCTATTGCGAGTATTTGCAACACCGCAGACCACCCGAGTCCGCAGATCCAGACGGCGCGGTGATTCGTGCAGAGGGTCCCTAGGGATGTCCTGCACAACCCTCGCGAGGCGGTGGCAGTGCGGATCGGGATGGGGCGCAAGGCGTCATTCGGCAGCCAATAGACGGGCTATTGGCAAGAAAAGCAACGCAGCGAAACGCCCGGGCCATAGGGAGTTATGCAGGTCATCCATAGATCATGAAAACACTGTTCTATTTGTCGCAACAATCGGAAAAACTTGGCTACAAAGGGCTGGAACCCTGAACCCAGAACGCGCTCTGACAACGAAATACTGCGTTCATCGCGGCCTCTGCAGCCATAAAATTTCTTTTTGAATCAATGGCTTAGCAAAACCATCCAACCATATCGCGTTCGGATTCCTGGGCCAATGGTCCAGGCGACAGGCAGGCGGCATCGCCCACAACCGGAGGGGAACTCCTGGCTTAGCACTCTGTCCTATGGAGTGCTAATATCATGGCTTAGAGGAAAGGATTCCCGGAATGAACATTCAATCTGGAACCGCTACGACGACTTTGGCGCCCGCCAACCCCTGGGCGCTGGTGCCCCCATTGGGCAACCTGGACGCGTACATCTCCGCCGTCAATCGCCTGCCGCTGCTCACGCACGAAGAAGAGCAGACCTACGCGCGGCAGCTCAAGGACAACAACGATCTGGACGCCGCCGGTCGGCTGGTGATGTCGCACCTGCGTCTGGTGGTTTCGATTGCGCGCCAGTACCTGGGCTATGGCCTGCCCCATGGCGACCTGATCCAGGAAGGCAATGTGGGCCTGATGAAAGCCGTCAAGCGCTTTGACCCCGACCAGGGCGTGCGTCTGGTGAGCTATGCGATGCACTGGATCAAGGCCGAGATCCACGAGTACATCCTGAAAAACTGGCGCATGGTGAAGGTTGCCACCACCAAGGCGCAGCGCAAGCTTTTCTTCAACCTGCGTTCCATGAAGCAGGGGTTCAAGGCCGATGCGTCTGCCGCTGATGCAGCCACGCACCGCGATACGCTGTCGGACCAAGAAATCGACACGGTGGCTGCGCAGCTCAACGTCAAGCGCGAGGAAGTCATCGAGATGGAAACCCGCATGTCGGGCGGTGATGTGCTGTTGGACCCCGCACCCTCGGACGATGGCGAACAGGCTTTTGGGCCGATTGCCTATCTGGCCGACGCCTCGCACGAACCTACGGCCATGATCGAGTCGCGCCAGCGCGATGCCCTGGCCACCGATGGCATTGCCACGGCGCTGGGCAGCCTGGACGACCGCAGCCGCCGCATCGTGGAAGAGCGCTGGCTCAAGGTCAACGATGACGGCACGGGCGGCATGACGCTGCACGAGCTGGCAGCTGTGTATGGCGTGAGCGCCGAGCGCATCCGGCAGATTGAAGTGGCTGCAATGAAGAAGATGAAGAAGGCGCTGGCGGAGTACGCCTGAGCCTGAGGGCGGCGGGGTTAATATCCCCGGCTGCAGAAGTTGCCTCACGGGGCCCCAGTTCTGGGGCCCCGTGTCGTTTTGGCCCCTGAATGTTCTTGTTGAGGAGACCCCTTCCCATGTTGTCGTCACGTCCTGTTGTTTCTCGCCGTGCGTCTACGCTGCTGATTGCGCTGGCAGCCGCCTCCCCCTGGGCTCTCGCCCAGAACGCCGCCAAGCCCGGTGCCGCAGCAGCCGCCGCGCCCCTGGCATGGCCCACCAAGCCGCTCAAGATCATCGTGGGCTTTCCGGCCGGGTCTTCGCCCGACCTCACGGCGCGCACGTTCAGCGAGCCGCTGTCCAAGGCCCTGGGCCAACCGGTGATCGTGGAAAACAAGGTGGGCGCAGGCGGCAATATTGCGGCTGATGCCGTGGCCAAAGCGCGTGATGACCACACCGTCGGCCTGATGATCAACGGCAACATGACAATTGCCAAGCTGCTGAACCCGGCCGTACCCTACGACCCGCTCAAGGACTTGGCACCGCTGAGCCTCATCGGCACATCGCCCCTGATCCTGACCGCGCCCGTGAGCCAACCCGGAGTGCCCGCCAACAGCAGCGCCCGCGACTTCTTTGTGGCAGCCCGCAATGGCGGCGACAAGTGGAGCTATGGCACGCCCGGCGTGGGCACGGTGGGCCACATTGGCACCGAGTTGCTCAAGTCGCGCAGCAACATCAACCCGGTGCATGTGCCCTACCCGGGCTACCCGCAGGTGGCCACCGCCATGCTGGGCGGGCAGTTGCAGATGGCCTTGCTGCCCCCGGCCCTGGCGCAGGCCCAGGTGCGTGCGGGCAAGTTGCGCGCGATTGGTGTGACGTCTTCCGGGCGCAGCCCGCTGGCACCCGATGTGCCGAGCCTGGCCGAGGCCGGCATCAGCAACTTCAACCTGGAAATCTGGAACGCCTTTGCGGCGCCTTCGACCCTGCCCAAGCCCATCCAGGCCAAGCTGGCGGCGCTGATCAGCGAAATCGCGCGAAGCGAAGAGGTGCGCGGCAAGCTGTTCCAGCAGGGCTGGCAGACGGTGGGCTCGTCGCCCGAGGGGCTGGCCAACCGCGTGAAGGCCGACACCAACTTGCTGGGCGGCGTGATCGCGATGCGCGGCATCAAGGCGGAATAAATCTGCGCGACGGAAACGCCGCACGCCTTTGCTGCTAGCAAACATCAACCCGGGTCTGGCCGATGCGCCTGCCCGGGTTTTTTGTTGCAGGTGCTGTCAAACCAGCAGGCGGACTGGCGTGCCCGCAGAAACCTCAGCCCGCCTCGGCCAGCAGTGCCTTGACGTCTGCCGCCAGGGCCTGCGCGCCACTGCCATAGCGGTTGTAGATGCGCAGGCGCCCCGCCGTGTCATACACGTAGCTGCCCGCCGAGTGGTCCATGGTGTAACTGGTGGGCGTTTTGCCATCGACCTTCTTGTAGTAGATCTTGAAGTCCTTGGCGACCGCAGCCAGTTGCTCTGGCGAGCCATACAGGGCCAGAAAACTTGGATCGAAATTGGCCATGTAGGCCTTGAGCACTTCCGGCGTATCGCGTTCGGGGTCTACCGTGACGAAGATGCCCTGCAGGCGGTCGCCGTCCTTGCCCAGCATCTTCTTCACCTCGGCCAGCTCTTGCATGGAGGTGGGGCACACGTCCGGGCACTGCGTGAAGCCGAAGAACACCACCACCACCTTGCCCGCAAAGTCCTTGAGGTGTCGCGCCTGGCCGTTGTGGTCGGTCAGCGGGATGTCACGGGCATAGTCCGCACCGGTGATATCCACGCCACGAAACTCTGCCTTTTTCTCGGAACAGGCACTAAAAATGCCCGCAGCGCTTATAGATAAAGCGCTAACAGCTATCGTTTTAAGAGCACTTCTTTTCAGCATGGTCATGGCGGTCTTCACAGCACGTAGTGGTCCACCAGGAGGGCGGCAAACAGGGCGCTCAGGTGGATGAGGGAAAAGCGGAAGGTCTTGCGCGCGAGCGCGTCCGAATAGTTGCGCCACAGGGCAAAACCGTAGCCGCAGAAGCCCGCGCTCAGCACCACCGCAGCGGCCAGGTAGATCCATGAGCTCATGCCGTAAACGAAAGGCATCAGGCACCCGGCAAACAGGATCAGGGTGTACAGAAATACCTGCAGGCGGGTGAACTCGTTGCCATGGGTCACCGGCAGCATGGGCAGGCCAGACTTGCGGTAGTCCTCCACCCGGTACAGGGCCAGCGCCCAGAAGTGAGGAGGCGTCCACAGAAAGATGATGAGGAACAGGATGAGCGCTTCCGGGCCGACATCGTTGGTCATGGCCGCCCACCCGAGCACGGGCGGCATGGCGCCTGACGCACCACCAATCACAATGTTCTGCGGCGTAAGGGGCTTGAGAATCACTGTGTAGATGACCGCATAGCCAACAAATGTGGCGAACGTGAGCCACATCGTGAGAGGGTTCACCCAGAAGTACAACAGTGCGGACCCCGCACCACACAACACGGCAGAAAACAGCAGCGTCTGGGCGTTGGACAACTGGCCCTTGGCCGTGGGACGCCAGGCGGTGCGCTTCATCTTGGCGTCGATGCCCTGCTCCACGATGCAGTTGAAGGCGGCGGCAGCGCCCGCCACCAGCCACACCCCGGCACAGGCCAAGGCCATCAGCCCAAGTTGCGAGGCCGACGGAAGCCCAGGCACAGCCAGCACCATGCCAATGAGGGCACAAAACACAATGAGCTGGACCACGCGCGGCTTGGTCAGCGCATAGAACTGCGCAATGCGCGACGGCGTAGAAACAGCGGCGGGGGCAGCAACACTCATGCGGAAACTCTCGATGCACCCGAAGGCGCGGAAAACTCTTGCGGCGCGGACACCGCGCGGCTGGACACCAAGGCCCAGGTCAACACCACCACCAGCGCCGCAGCGCCACCGGTATGCAGCACGGCGGCCAGCAGCGGCCAGTCCAGCACCACGTTGGAGAGGCCGGTGGCCAGTTGCAGCAGCGCCAGCGCGGCCAGCAAGCGGGACTGAACCCGGAGCACGCCCGCCTGGCGAAGGCGCCAGCAAACGATGCCCAGGGCCAAGAGGACCACATAAGCCATGAGCCGGTGTACATAGTGGATGGCTGTGAGCCCGGCAAAACTGATGTGGCTGCCGTCCTGCAGCATACCCAGCGCGCGCCAGACCTGAAAACCCTGGCCAAAGTCCATGGCTGGCCACCAGCTCCCCTGACAGGTAGGAAAGGTGGTGCAAGCCAGCACCGCGTAGTTGGTGCTGACCCAGCCACCCAGCACCACCTGCACCGCCACGAGCACGCCGGTGATCACCAGGCCCCAGCGCACCCCGGTGGAGACACGCACAGGCAGCTTGCCCTGGGCGCTCTGGGTGTGGCGCACTGCCTGCACACATAGCAGCGCCAGCAGCACCAGCCCCCCGATGAGGTGCAGCGTGACGATGGCCGGAAAGAGTTTCATCGTCACCGTCAGCGCCCCGAAAGCCCCTTGCAGACACACCCAGAACAGCGTGAAGGTGGGCCACCACGGGCTGATGGGCGGACGCTCGCCCCCCATGCGCAAGGCCTTGCGGTGCTGCACCCACGCCGACACCGTGAGCACGATGATGAGCACGCCCACGCCCGTGGCCAGGTAACGGTGAATCATTTCAACCCATGCCTTGCCATGGGTCACAGGGCCGGTGGGCATGGCCTCCTGGGCTGCCGCGATCTCGGTGCGCGCCCCCACGGGGCTGGCGCTGCCGTAGCACCCGGGCCAGTCGGGACAGCCCAGGCCCGAGTCGGTCAGGCGGGTGTAGGCGCCAAAAAGCACCAGATCAAACGTCAGGAACAGGGTGAGCACCGTGAGTGCCTGCAAGCGCCGCATGGGGGAGCTGTTGCGGTTGCGCCAGCCCACCCAGGCGAGCGGCCCGAGCGCAATCAGCACGCCCAGCAGCATCAGCCGGGCGATGGGCGCCAGATCGTAGAGCGGCTGTGGGGTGTCCATCACGGCTTCCCGGGACGCCCGGCCTCATCCCATGACGAGGACGCACGCAACAGGCGTTCAAGATCCCGCTTGGCCTTGGCCGCGCCTGCCGCATCCATGGCTGCCGGAAAACGCATCATCCAGTTGCCCATGGGGTCCACCACATACAGGTGGTCCGCGATCTGGTGCCCCTCGGCAGGCGCAAGCCACGCATTGAGTGCAGCAGCATCCATGCGCAGCACCGTCGCTTTCTGCAATGCGGGCGTGAGCTCCGGGGGCACGCTGGTAGCGTCGTTCACCAGCCAGACCCAGTCCACGCGGTCTTTCTCCTTGCCCACACTTTCGCGCAGTTGCCGCTGCAGGTACAGGTGCTTCTGGCAGGCGGCATCACAGGCCCCTCCCGCAACGCTGACCAGAAGCCATTGCCCCTTCAGCGAAGCCAGGGGAACGGCCTTGCCATCGAGTGCCGTGGCGCTCACGTCCGGCAGGGTGCGCTGCGGGTTGATCAACTCGCCATAGTTGCGCCGGCCTTCGGGGCGGATGACGTAGTACGTGAAATACGAGGCGACGACAGGCGCCGCGCAGATGAGCAGCACGCCCAGCATCTTCAAACGCCCATGGCGCGTGCGCTGCGTCAAGGCCACGGCGCCCGCCGCTTCGGGCAGCGTGTGCACGGTGAGCCCCAGGGGATGGTCCCCCTGGGCTTCAGGCGGCAGGGTGGCTGCGCGGGCGAATGAACCGTCGGACGATTTGGAACCAGACATAGAGAAGTGCAATCAGGCCGCAGAGCCCGAACCATTGAAATGCGTAACCGTAGTGTTTGTCGACGCCTGCGCCGACCAAGGGCCAGTCGCGTTGAAGCCCCTCGCCTGCTTCGCCCGTCTGCAGCACCGTGAGGTGGGCAAGCGCCAGACCGGTTTCGGTGCGAAACGCTGCCAGATCGAGATTTTGCCGGATGCGAGAAGACCCCTGGGCACTGTCGGCGCCCTGGAACTCATACAAACGTGAAGGCGCGGGCGCCACACGGCCTTGCACCCGCACCGTCACATCCTGTGGCGTCTGCACCTGTGGCAGCCGCGTACGGTCCTGGAAATTGCGCGGCGCCCAGCCACGCTGCACCAGCACCGCCGCGCCACTTTGCCCTGCCAGCTGCAAGGGCGTCACCACAAAAAAGCCCGGACGCCCGTGCATCTGGCGGTTGTCGAGGTACACCGTGTGCTCCGACAGCCACCGCCCCTCCAGAACCACGGCACGGTGCACCAACGAAGAGGCGTCCTTCGAGGATGGATCTGCCACCGCAGCAGCAAGCAAGGCGCGGCCGTCAATGGCAGGCATGCGCCCCCGTTCGTCCAGCGCGGCCTGAAGCGCCTCTTTTTCGGCTGCGCGCGACAGCTGCCAGCGGCCCAGCGATGCCGTGACCAGCATGCCCGCCACTGCGGCGAGTGTGATCAACCAGAAACGCAGGCCTGCGGGACGGCGGAAAGTGGTCACGGGATAATGTGCTCCATGAAATACCTCGTAGTGCTGGCGTTCATCGCCATTCTGGCCAGCCTGGCATCCGCCCTGTTCTTCATGATGCGCAATGGACGCGATGACAAGTCCAAGGGCAACCACATGGCCAAGGCGCTGGCCGTGCGGGTGGGGATCTCCATCGTGCTGTTCCTGTGTATCCTGGTCGCCTGGCAGCTGGGCTACATCCAGCCTACTGGCCTGCCGGCAACCGCCCGCTAACCCCCTCCAACCGTGGCGAGCAGGACGCCGCCAGCGATGGACCAGGCTCTGCGCTGACAGCATGCATGCCAACAAAAAAAGCGCCGCGAGGCGCTTTTTTTACATGGCAGGCACGGTTTACATCCAGTAGACCAGCACGTACAGACCCAGCCACACCACGTCCACAAAGTGCCAGTACCAGGCAGCGCCCTCGAAACCGAAGTGCTTGTCGGCGGTGAAATGGCCCTTTTGCAATCGCAGCGTGATCACCAGCAGCATCAGCATGCCCAGGAACACGTGGAAACCGTGGAAGCCGGTCAGCATGAAGAACGTCGAACCGAACACGCCCGAGTTGAGCTTGAGGTTCAGGTCGGTGTAGAGGTGGTAGTACTCATAGCCTTGCACCAGCAGGAAGACAAAACCCAGCAGCACGGTTGCCCACATGAAACCAATCGTCTTGCCACGCTGGTTCTCGCGCAGGGCGTGGTGGGCAATGGTGAGCGTCACACCCGAGGTCAGCAGCAGAGCCGTATTGATGGTGGGCAGCCAGAAGGGGCCCACCGTCTGGAAGGGCTCGACGATGCCAGCCGGCGAAGCGGTCACGCCAGCAGCCAGACTGGGCCAGACCGCCTTGAAATCAGGCCACAGCAGTGCATTGTCCAGGCTTCCCAGGGCAGGTACAGAGTGCGAGCGCGCCCACCACAGGGCCGTGAAGAACGCGCCGAAAAACATCACCTCCGAGAAGATGAACCAGCTCATGCTCCAGCGGTACGACAGATCGATCTTGTGACCATACAGGCCACCTTCACTCTCACGCACCGCATCGCCGAACCACTGGTACAGCGTGAACAGCCACCACGCCAGGCCCAGCGCCAGGGAATACTTGCCCCAGTCGTGGCCGTTGATCCACTGCCCTGCGCCCAGAATGACGAAAAACAGGCCTGCAGCCGCCATCACAGGGTGACGCGACTCGGCAGGCACATAGTAGTACGGGGTTTCGCCGTGGGTTGATGCACTCATTTCAGCTCCTGACTCTCAAAATCTTTGTTTTCAGTATTTGTTCGTACCAACCAACACACACTCACACGATCCAATTCACTAGCCCGATCAGGCCGATGACCAGCAGAAAGACCGCGATCAATCCCACCACGATGATGTGCAGTGGGTTAAGTTTTTCGACATCCTGCTGGTATTCGCTGCCCTTGCGCAGGCCGATCAGCGACCAGGCCACGGCGCGCACGGTGCGCAGCAACGAGCCTTTGCGCGCATGCGGCTTCACCACGGGCTGCTCCAGTGGGGTATTCATGATCCAGCCCCTTCCAATGAGGAAATGGCCGGAAGGGATACATCCACGGCAGCTGTGGACTGCGGTGCTGCGGGTGTCTTGCCACCCACTTCAAAGAACGTGTAGGACAACGTAATGGTCGTCACGTCCTTCGAAATACGAGGGTCAATCACAAACGCCACTGGCCATTCCTTCTTCTCGCCGGGCTCCAGCGTGTACTGGTTAAAGCAGAAGCACTCCAGCTTGTTGAAGTGTGCAGCAGCCTGACGGGGCGCGTAGCTGGGAATGGCCTGCGCAGCCATGCGGCGGTTCTGAATGTTCTGAAACTGGTACATCACCGTGGTCAACTCACCCGGGTGCACCTGCACCGATCGCTGGGCAGGTTTGAAATCCCAGGGACCCCGCGCGTTGGCATCAAACTCCACCGTGATCGTACGGGTCTTGTCCACCTGCGTGTTGGCAGGAACCTTGACATCCTTGCCCGCCACGCCGTTACCAGGCACCTGACGCTCGGAGAGCGACAGGATGTTGATGCCCGTCATCTCGCAGATGTGCTTGTAGATGGGAATCAGCACATAGCCGAAGGCGAACATGCCAGCCGCGATCACGACCAGCTTGCCGACCATCTTGGCGTTTTCGCGGTGCAGACTCATGGCAGGTGTGGACTCAACGGGAAAGGAAGAACACCTTGGCCATGAACCCGACGAAGAACACCACCGCAATCGACGCCAGGATCAGCGCCATCCGCAGGTTGCTCTTTTTCTGCTCGGGTGTCATGGTCGTGATCCTCAGCCGATCACACGGGTGGCCGTGGCATCCAGCTTGGGTGGATTCTCAAAAGTGTGGAAAGGCGCTGGAGAGGGAACTTCCCATTCCAGACCTTCAGCACCGTCCCAAGGCTTAGCAGCTGCCTTTTCACCCTTGCCACGCATGGCAGGAACAATCACCGCCAGGAAGAAGTAGACCTGCATCAGACCGAAGCCCAGCGCGCCGACCGAGGCAATCGCGTTGAAGTCAGCGAATTGCATGGGGTAGTCGGCGTAGCGGCGGGGCATACCTGCCAGACCCAGGAAGTGCATGGGGAAGAAGGTGATGTTGAACGTGATCAACGAGCCCCAGAAGTGGATCTGGCCGCGCGTTTCAGAGTACATCACACCCGTCCACTTGGGCAGCCAGTAGTAGACACCAGCAAACATGGAGAACAGCGAGCCTGCCACCAGCACGTAGTGGAAGTGGGCCACTACGTAGTACGTGTCTTGCAACTGGATGTCGATGGGAGCCATGGCCAGAATCAGGCCGGTGAAACCACCCATGGTGAACACGAAGATGAAGCCCACGGCGAACAGCATGGGGGTCTCAAAGGTCATGGAGCCGCGCCACATGGTGGCGATCCAGTTGAAGATCTTCACGGCCGTGGGCACGGAGATCAGCATGGTGGCGTACATGAAGAAGAGCTGGCCCGTCACGGGCATGCCCGTCGTGAACATGTGGTGGGCCCACACGATGAACGACAGGATGGCGATGGACGACGTGGCGTACACCATGGAGGCGTAGCCGAACAGCTTCTTGCGGGCAAATGCAGGCACGATCTGGCTGATGATGCCGAAGGCCGGCAAGATCATGATGTACACCTCGGGGTGGCCGAAGAACCAGAAGATGTGCTGGTACATCACCGGGTCACCGCCGCCAGCGGGGTTGAAGAAGCTGGTGCCGAAGTGGCGGTCCGTCAGCGTCATGGTGATGGCGCCAGCCAGCACGGGCATCACGGCGATCAGCAGGTAGGCGGTGATGAGCCAGGTCCAGGCGAACATGGGCATCTTCATCAGCGTCATGCCGGGTGCGCGCATGTTCAGGATGGTCACGATGATGTTGATCGAGCCCATGATGGACGAGGCACCCAGGATGTGCATCGCGAAGATGCCGGCATCCATGGAGGGGCCCATCTGCAGCGTCAGCGGCGCATACAGCGTCCAGCCCGCAGCAGGAGCGCCACCGGGCATGAAGAACGATGCCACCAGCATGATGGCCGCAGGAATCATCAGCCAGAAGCTGAAGTTGTTCATGCGGGCAAAAGCCATGTCGGATGCGCCGATCTGCAGCGGGATCATCCAGTTCGCAAAGCCCACGAAGGCCGGCATGATGGCGCCGAACACCATGATCAGACCGTGCATGGTGGTCAGCTGGTTGAACAGCTCGGGGTTCACCAGCTGAAGGCCGGGCTGGAACAGCTCGGCGCGAATCAACAGCGCCAAGACGCCGCCCACCATAAGCATGGCGAAGGCAAACAGCAGGTACAGGGTACCGATGTCCTTGTGGTTCGTGGCATACACCCAGCGGCGCCAGCCGGTGGGACCATGGTGTCCATGGTCGTCGTGTGCGTGGTCGCCCGCATGCCCGTGGTTGTCGAGAACTGCACTCATCTTGGATTCCTCAATACGTTAGGGCGCTGATTACTTGCCGCGCTGGGCCACGATTTCAGCAGGCTGCACCAGCTGGCCGGTCTTGTTGGACCACGAATTCTTGGTGTAGGTGGCAACGGCTGCGATATCGGTATCGCTCAGTTGCGCCCATGCAGGCATGGCACCATTGGCTGCGCCCTTGAGCAGAACCTGGATCTGCTTGACATGGTCCGCGTCCAGCACGATGGCCGAACCGTCCAATGGCTTGATGGGGCCAGCGCCCTTGCCGTTGGCCTGGTGGCAGGCCGCACAGTTGGCGGCATACACCTTCTCGCCACGCTTCATGATGTCGTCCAGCGCCCAGACCTTGGTGGGGTCGTCCAGCTTGGCAGCAGCCTTCTTCTTCTGATCAGCCACCCAGGCGGTGTAGTCCTCAGCAGACACGACCTTCACATGGATGGGCATGTAAGCGTGCTCCTTGCCGCACAGCTCGGCGCACTGGCCGTAGTAGTCGCCAATCTTCTCGGCGCGGAACCAGGTGTCGCGCACAAAACCAGGGATCGCATCCTGCTTGATACCGAAGGCAGGCACCATGAAGGCGTGGATCACGTCGTTGGCCGTCGTAATGATGCGGATCTTCTTGCCCACTGGCACCACCATCGGGTTGTCCACCTTGAGCAGGTAGTCAGTCGGCGCATCCTTGACATTGCCACTGTCGGACATCACGCGATGGCTGCTGTCCAGCGTGGAGATGAAGGCCAGACCCTCACCCTCGCCGGTGATGTAGTCATAACCCCACTTCCACTGGTAGCCCGTGGTCTTGATGGTGAGGTCGGCGTTGGTGGTGTCCTTCTGGGCCACCAGCACCTTGGTGGCAGGCAGGGCCATCAGGATCACGATGATGAACGGAACAATGGTCCAGACCACTTCCACCGTCACGGATTCATGGAAATTGGCCGACTTGGCGCCCTTGGAACGGCGGTGTTTCCAAATCGAGTAGAACATCACGGAGAACACTGCAACAAAGATCACCGTGCAGATGATCAGCATCATCCAGTGCAGAAAATGTTGCTCTTCTGCGATCTTGGTGACCGGGGGATGCAGGTTCAGCTGGTTGACTGCAGGGCCGCCAGGCAGGTCCTGAACGGCATGGGCTGCGGAGCCCACCCATGCACCGGCAATCAGCAGCAGAGAAGCCAGCTTGTTGGAAATGCTCTTCATAGTTCTCACTTACTTCTAAGCCTCAATTTAACCAATCCCTTTCGCGCGCCTGCGTGGGGTCAGGCTGCGCGCAAGGCCATGCGGATCTCCGATGCCAGAGCCGGTCGAAGTTCGGGGCGCATGAAGCGCCCCACTTCGACCGTTCGGCCCTGCGCAGACAGCATGATCAGCGAACGGTCCCCAGACTTGGGCTCTACGCGAACCCAACTCCGGTCAAACTCGGCGCGCTCCAGCTTGCCTGCTGTCTCCAGTTCCACTACAAGGCGCGAACCCTGTAGCGAAATCCTCTCGCCATCCGCCGCATGGCGACCGTACATGGCGAATGCAATTCCTACCGCCACCATCTCCAGCCACGCAAAGGGCATGACCAGGCGGGCACCGAGTATCCAGAAGCACGTTGCGATACCCAGGGACACCACACACAAGGACAGATACATCCAGCCCAACTGCACCGGCGTGACCGAACAGTTGCGAACGAGACGCCAGTCAATGCGTTGACCCGACACCGTGGCAAAACGAAAAACCAAGCCCGTCACCAGAAGTGCTCACAAGACTGCCAGCTGGGTGCCTGTCATGCCCAAGGCAAGACAGGCGCAGCCCGCAAAGTTGCGCGGGAAGATGCCCGAAATCTCAATAACCCGGAATTGTAGCGTGCCTTGTTCCATGTCATTGACACGCCGTTACAGGCTAGTTCTCTTTGCCGCCCTGGCGCAACATGGTGCGCATGTCCTGCAGCGACACAGCGCTGCTGGAACTGACGCGCACCCGAGGCGCGGGCTTGAAGGCATGGCCATAAATGATTTCGAAAGTCAGTGCCAACTGACCACCTTGTTGCGGATCTGCCAACCGGTCGGACAGCACTTGGTAGAGCTTCTCGCGCCAGCGCCGACCGCGCAATGAGGGAAAGCGATCAGGGTGCAGATTGCAACCCAGCTCGCGCAGCTCTTGAACCAGCCGCTCGGGCGTGGCAAACGTGAGCGTGATGCGCTCCATGTCCATCACCGGTTCGGCAAAACCGGCGTGCACCAGCATGTCACCCCAATCGTGCATGTCGGTGAAGGCATGCCCTGCCGGGGGCCAGCCCAGCTCGGCATACACCGCATGCAGTTCTCGCAGGGTATCGGGCCCCAGGCACGAGAACATCAGGTAGCCATCCACCGCCAGGGCACGGTGCCATTGCGCGATCAGCGCCTGCGGGTCGGTTGCCGTGTGCAGCGCCATGTTGGCCCACAGCATCTGCACACTCGCATCTGCAGGCATACCCAGCTGGGGGTTGCCTGCGCTCCAGCGCGCAGGGCTCCACCACGGCTTGGCCAGCGCCTGCCGGGCAGAGTCCTCGCAATGGGCTGCCGTTTCGTAGATCTGGCAACGCGCTTTGGGATAGCGTGCGCTCACGAGCGCATGCGCCTGCAGGCCGCCACGCACTGCGTCCCAATGGCACCACGATTCAGGGGCCTGGCGAATCCACTGCAAGCGGTCCTCCATGCGGCGGGCCACTTCTTCATGAAGCCAGGGAGATACGGCGGGGGCTGCTGCATGCCAGCGGGCCGCAGCAACGGGATCAATGGTGGGGGGGCGCTCGGAGGACGTCATGGGCCGCGCGAGTATATTGATTCATGCTTTTTACGGGCCTGACAGGGATTTCGCGCCGTTTCCACACCTGGGCCCACCAGGTGCCCAGCCAGTGCGCGTTCTGCCACACCTGGCCCTCGCAGCGCATCTGCAACGCCTGCGTGGCGCGGTTTGCCCAGCCCACCACGCGCTGCCAGCGCTGCGCCCTGCGGGTGCCTGCAGGGGTAGAGGTCTGCGGCGCCTGCATCCAGACCCCGCCCAGCTTTGATGCCTGCATTGCCGCAGTGGACTACGCCTACCCCTGGGCCGATGCGCTGGCGCAGTTCAAGTTTCGCGGTGATCCGGGCTGGGCCAAGGCGCTGGCCACACTGATGCGCAGCACGCCGTGGATGGAACCGGCGCTGGAAGCGGCCGACCGCGTGCTTCCGGTGCCGCTGTCTACCGAGCGCCTGCGCGAGCGGGGCTTCAACCAGTCGGCCCTGCTGGCAAGGCACTTGGCAGGCACCAAAACCGACCACCACACCCTGCTGCGCCTGCACGCCACCGAGGCGCAGAGCAGCCTGCCCCGCGCCCAGCGCCTGCGCAACCTGCGCGGCGCCTTCGCCGTTGAACCCAGCCGCGCGGCAGCCCTGCGCGGCCAGCGGGTGGTGCTGATCGATGACGTGATGACCACCGGTGCCACGCTGCAGGCGGCCACCCTGGCGCTGCGCGAGGCAGGCGTGACGCATGTCACCGCCGCCGTCCTGGCGCGCACGGGGCGCGACTGAGCCCCGCAACCTCGAAGTACCAGCGGGATACTTTTGATTACGAGCGGTTGCTCAACTCACACGCCCAGCGATGACAATTGGCGGCATGTTCCATATCGTCCTCGTCGAACCCGAGATACCGCCCAACACGGGGAATGTGATTCGCCTGGCGGCCAACACGGGGTGCACTCTGCACCTGATCGAGCCGCTCGGGTTCTCGATGGAAGACCGCCAGATGCGCCGTGCGGGGCTGGACTATCACGAATACGCCCAGGTGCAAGTGCATGCAGGCTGGACCGCCTTCCTGCGGGATACCCAACCAGACCCGACCCGCATGTTCGCAATGACCACACACGGCTCGCAGCCCGTGCATTCCACCTGCTTCCTGCCGGGCGACTGGATGGTGTTTGGGGCTGAAACCCGGGGGCTTCCGCCCGAACTGCGCGAGAGTTTTCCGCCCGCACAACGCCTTCGCCTGCCCATGGTGGCGGGCCAGCGCAGCCTGAATTTGTCCAACGCCGTGGCTGTGACGGTGTTCGAAGCCTGGCGCCAGAACAGTTTTGCCATGCCCGACGGCGAAATCGCCGTGGAGCCAGAGGGCACCATCATCAGCGGATTTGCGCAGCTGGGTTGATGCCTGGCTGATTGTTGGTGGGCGCGCCACCCTGGCCGATGGCCTTGGGTTACTTGGCCTGCTGCCCGCGTTGGTCCGCCACGGCCAGGGGCACCTGCTCGCTGAGAAAGTCCAGAAACACCTTGGTGCGCGCGGGCAGCATGCGGCCGGACGGCAGCGCGGCATAGATGGTGTAGCGCGAAAAAATCCACGCCGGCAGGATGTGCACCAGTTCGCCACGGGCCAGGTGTTCCTCGGCCAGCAGGCGCGAGGTAACGGCCACCCCCGCGCCGTCTACCGCCGCGCGCAGAAGCAGCTCGGTGCTGACCGACTGCAGCACTGCCGGCACATCGACCTCTTGCGCGGGCAAGCTGCCGTTGAGCGATTGCAGGCGCAGCTTGCGCGCTGGCCCCAACTGCGCTCGCGCGGCCATCCCGGAGTCGCGCAGATAGTCGTGTTGCAGCAGGTCTTGCGGCTCGCGCGGAATGCCCTTGCGCTCCAGGTAGTCGGGCGATGCAACAACAATCGCCTCCCCCTTCAACAGGGGGCGTGCCACGATGTTGGCATCAAAATCCTCACCCGCCACCATGATGGTCACATCATATTCATCCACCCTCGCCGAGGCATAGGCGTCCAGGTCGATGTCAAGCAACAGCTTGGGGAACTCCGCATGCCACAGCGCCACCATGGGCGCCAGAAAGTTGGTCGCCAGCACCGGCGCCGCAACGATGCGGATGGTGCCGCGCAGATCGCGCGTGTTGGCCGCCGCTGCCGCTTCGGCGTCGTCGATCTCGTGCAGGATGGTGCGTACGCGCTGCAGATAGGCATCACCCGCGTCGGTGAGCGCCAGCTTGCGGGTAGTGCGCTGCAGCAGCCGCGTGCCCAGATGCTGCTCCAGCTCGGCCACCATGCGGGTGACCACGGGGGGTGACATGTCCATGGCGCGGGCGGCGGCGGCAAAGCCGCCCTCCTCCACCACACGCTCGAAAATTTTCATGGCTTGCAGGCGGTCCATGGTTCAGACCTCCTGCCCAAAAACACGAGCATCTAACGAGAACACAGTCCGTGGAACACGCTGGATCCAGGCCAGCGACCGCCGCGCAAGGGCCGCCCCGCCGCGCTGGCGGTGTCTCCCTTCCCGAATGGCGCAGCCATTCGAGAGAAGGGGGAAGCGGCGCAGCCGCTCAGGGGGTTGTCCTGCTACGCCGGAGCGCCGAAATTGCGCGCCAAAGACTCGGCCACGCACACCGGCTTGTCGCTGCCCTCGCGTTCCACCGTCACCAGCCAGGTCATCTGCATGCCATCGGGCGCCACGGGCTCGGCAGCCTGCAAGGTGAGGCGCGCGCGCAGGCGGCTGCCCACCGGCACCGGTGCCGTGAAGCGCACCTTGTTCAGCCCGTAGTTCACGCCCATGCGCGCACCCTCGATGGTCAGGCCCGTCTCGAAAAACTGCGGGATCAGCGACAGCGTGAGAAACCCATGCGCAATGGGCGCGCCAAACGGCCCGGCCTTGGCACGCTCGGGGTCCACATGGATCCACTGGTGGTCGCCCGTGGCCTGGGCAAACAGGTTGACCTGTTCCTGCGTGATGGTGATCCAGTCGGTCACGGCGACCTCCTGGCCCACGCAGGCGCTGACTTCGGAATAAGAGCGGAAGATTTTCATCGTCGCAATGTAGCCCCGCACCCAGGCGCGCCTTGTCTGCCGGGTGACAGGTGTTTTCCCGAGGGGCTGGTTGTACGTTCTGCTTCACGCTGTCCTTCAAGAATTGAGCCAGGCACAAATGCCTTGCCACTGCTCCAGGTCGCGCGCCACGCGGCCGGGCGCCACGTCAAACAGCGTGAGACCATGCGCCGCCAGGTGGATGTAGTTCTGCGTATCGCGCAGGTAGCCCAGCACCGGGAAGCCCAGGCTGTCCACAAAGTGGTGCAGCTGCTCGGCGGCCTTGGTGCGGGCGTCCACGCGCATGCCCACGATGCCGATCTGCACCCCTTCAGCGCGGCGGTGCTCGGCCAGCTGGTCCAGGAAACTGCGTGTGGCAAAGATGTCGAACACGCTGGGCTGCAGCGGCACGATGATCTTGTCGGCCAGCTTGAGCACATCGTTCAGCCGCCAGCCGTGCAGCCCGGCAGGGGTGTCGAGCACCGCGTGCGTGGTGCCCTTGGGCGGGCGGCTGATCACGTCCGAGCTGATGCCATCCCAGGCGCCAATGGGGCGCGCGGCTGGCGGGCGCAGACCCAGCCAGAGCTTGGCGGATTCCTGCCGGTCGGTGTCGCCCAGGATCACGGGATGCCCCTGGCTCGCGTAGTAGCCCGCGATGTTGGTGGACAGTGTGGACTTGCCCACACCACCCTTCGGGTTGGCGACAACAACTACTGGCATGACAACCTCCTTGGAATCTGCGTATCCATGAAAAACCAAGCCAAATCAGCCTCTAGCGCTTTATAGGCAAGCGTAAGCAGCTATTAAAATCGAAGCGCAACCATCCTATCAAGCGTGCTGCCCGCCGCGCTTGACGAAGAACAGCCCGGCGCCCACCGCCATCAGCAAGCCGCCAAACACACGGTTTTGCGCCCGCACCGCACGCGCGCTGCGCATCAGGCGGCGCAGCGCGCTGGCCCCTGCAGCGTAGCCGTGCATCACCACCACGTCCACCGTCACCGTGGTGGCGGCCATCACCACCAGCTGCGTCCACAGTGGGCGCGTGTCGGTCATGAACTGGGGCAACACCGCCACCATGAAGATGATGCCCTTGGGGTTGGTGGCGTTGGTCAAAAAACCCGTGAGGCAGCGTTTTTGCCAGGTGCCGGCCGACTCTGCTTCATCGCCCTGCACCGGCGATTTGTCCCCGGCACGCCACTGCGCAAAGCCCACATAGATCAGATAGCAGGCGCCCAGCACTTTCACCACGCTGAAAGCCACCTCGGACGCCAGCAGCAGCGAACCCACGCCCGCCCCGGCAATCAGCAAAATCAGCAACAGGCCCAGCTGCAGGCCCAGGATGGTGGCGCCCGTCTTGCGCACGCCGTACGACAGCCCATGGCTCATCGACAACACGGCCCCCGACCCCGGCGACACCGCAATCAGGCACGATGCCGCAAAAAAAGCCAGCCAAGTCTGAAAGTCCATGAATCACCAAGCCCGTGTGCGAAGAAGGGCGAGCATCTTAACAACGCCCCCGTGTCGCTGCCATGATCTGGATAAAAATGCCTGCTAGCGCTTGACCATAAAGCGCTACCAGCTATCAAAATAGAAGCATTTCAATGGCATGCCACGCGCACCCCCGCATCGCTACGGCAATGCCAGAATCCTGACACGCCCACGCCCGCCCGTCCGCACCCCTGCGACGCCCCTCCCAACGCCACCACTCTTGCCGCGCCTCCATGGAACACGCCCCCACCTGGCTCACCTACGGTTTCCTGTACCTCACCGCCGCCGTGCTGGCCGTGCCCATTGCCAAGGCGCTGGGCCTGGGCGCCATCATTGGCTACTTGGCGGCGGGCATCGCCATCGGGCCCTGGGGCCTGGGGCTGGTCAGCAACGTGCAGGACATCCTGCACTTTGCCGAGTTTGGCGTGGTGCTCATGCTGTTCCTGGTTGGGCTGGAACTGCAACCCAGCCGCCTGTGGGCGCTACGCCGCCCCATCTTCGGCACCGGCACGGCCCAGGTGCTGGGCTGCGCGGCCGTGCTGTTTGCGCTGGGCGCGCTGGCAGGCCTGCCCTGGCGCGTGAGCCTGGTGGGGGCGCTGGGCCTGGCGCTGTCGTCCACGGCGATTGCGCTGCAGTCGCTGGCCGAGCGCAACCTGATGCGCACGCAAAGCGGGCAGGCGGGCTTCTCCATCCTGCTGTTCCAGGACGTGGCGGCCATCCCCATCCTGGCCCTGCTGCCCGTGCTGGGCGCAGCCGCTGGCGAAGGCGCGGGCCACACGCCGGGCGAGATGGTGCTGGAGGTGCTCAAGATCGTCGGCGTGATCGCCGCCATCATCCTCGGCGGGCGCCTGCTGCTGCGCCCCGTGCTGCGCTGGATCGCCAAGAGCAACACCCCCGAGATCTTCACCGCCGCCGCGCTGCTGTTGGTGGTGGGCATCGCCTACCTGATGGTGCTGGTGGGCCTGTCGATGGCGCTGGGCGCATTCCTCGCCGGTGTGCTGCTGGCCGACAGTGAATACCGCCGCGAGCTGGAGGCCGACATCGAGCCCTTCAAGGGCCTGCTGCTCGGGCTGTTCTTCATCGCCGTGGGCATGAGCATCGACTTCGGCGTGATCCTGCGCTCGCCAGGCCTCATGGCCGCCATCCTGGTCGGCTTTCTGGCGGCCAAGGCCGTGGTGATCTACACGCTGGCCAAGATCGTCGGCATCCCCTACCAGGAGCGTCCGGTGTTCACCCTGCTGCTGGCCCAGGGCGGCGAGTTTGCTTTTGTGGTGTTCCAGGCCGCAGCCGGTGCCAGCGTGTTCCCGGCCGAGACCGCGTCGCTGCTCATCGGCGCAGTGGCGCTGTCGATGCTGATCAGCCCGCTGCTGCTCGTGGTGATGGACCGCGTGCTGCTGCGCCGCTACGCCAAACTCAAAACCACCACGCCCCAGGCCGAGGAAATCTCCGAGCCCCAAGAGGCGCCCATCATCATCGCGGGCTTCGGCCGCTATGGGCAGATCGTCTCGCGCGTGCTGCTGGCCCAAGGCATCCCCACCACCGTGCTGGACCACAGCGTGGACATGCTGGAAGTGGCGCGCACCTTCGGCTACCGCGTGTTCTACGGCGACGCCACGCGGCTCGACCTGCTGCGTATCGCCGGGGCAGAACACGCGCGCATCCTGGTGGTGGCCGTGGACGATGCCGAGCAGTCCCTGCAGATCGCCAAACTGGCGCGCGAGCACTTCCCGCACCTGCAGATCGTGGCCCGCGCGCGCGATGTGACGCACTGGAACAAGCTGCGCGACCTGGGCGTGACGCTGGTGCAGCGCGAGCTGTTCGAGTCCAGCCTGCAAAGCGCCCACACCGTGCTGGAGCTGATGGGCCTGCCACCCGCGCAAGCCACCGCCATCACCCAGCGCTTTCGCACCCACAACATCGCGCTGGCCGACCGCATGTACCCGCACCACAAGGACCGCGCCAAGTTCATCGCCGTGGCGCGAGAAGGGCGCAACCAGTTTGCGGAGCAGATGGCGCGGGAGCGGCAGGAAAGTGCGACGTTGAATGCGGCGGGAGGGGCGTACCCAGGGTATGGCGGGGCGGAGGGGGCCGAGGATGGGGAGGGGGCTACCTCCATCCAAAAATTGGATTAAAAATAGGTTTCTCCGCTCGACCATCATGACTTTTAGCTACACATTTAATAGCAAAAACCTCGCGCGGTGCGGAGGGCTCCAGAAAGCGCTTCTGCAGGGGTGACCAGCTCAACAAAGTGGCGCGCAAACCGCTTTCGCGCCAGCTACAAATCGCTTTCGCGCCACCTACTTTTGGCGCGATTTCTTTTCGCGACACACAAACTGACGCATCGGTGCTGGCCTACTGACATCCAGCGCACCACGCCTAATCGTTAGGTCAATGCCTAGACGTCAAGCACCGCAAGATTTGCTTCTGGGGCATGTCGCAACTTACGCTATGAGCCCCAAGCGGCCTCTTGCGTTAGGTCAGCTGACCGGAGCGAGAATGCGAGCAAAACTACCTGGGAGCTTTTCTTGACCACCGTTGCCATCACCCCTGCAATCAACGTCAGCAACAACGATGGCTTTGTGCTGTTTGGCGGCGTGAACGTACTCGAGTCCAAGGACATGGCGCTGCGCGCTGCGGAGGAATACGTCCGAGTCACCCGAAAGCTTGGCATCCCCTATGTCTTCAAGGCGAGCTTTGACAAGGCGAATCGCTCCTCTATCCACTCGTTCAGAGGCCCGGGCTTGGAAGAGGGTCTGAGAATGTTCGAGGCGGTCAAGGCAGAGTTTGGTGTTCCCGTCATCACCGACGTGCACGAACCATGGCAGGCGAATCCCGTCGCTGAAGTCGTGGATGTTTTACAGCTGCCTGCGTTTCTCGCTCGCCAGACTGATTTGGTCGTGGCTCTTGCCAGGACGGGCAAGGTCATCAACGTCAAGAAGCCTCAGTTCCTGAGCCCACCACAAGTGCTCAACATCGTCGAAAAAATCAGAGAAGCCGGTAGTTCTCCCGTCATTCTGTGCGACCGAGGAACCTGCTTCGGCTATGACAACCTGGTAGTGGACATGCTTGGCTTCGGAGTGATGAAGAAGGTCACCGGAAACTTACCTGTCATCTTCGACGTTACCCATGCCCTACAGCAACGCGAGGCGAATGCTGCCGTCTCTGGCGGTCGCCGTGACCAAGTGGTTGAACTGGCCCGCGCCGGTCTAGCAACAGGGTTGGCAGGACTCTTTCTTGAAGCACATCCCGACCCGCAACAGGCCAAATGCGATGGTCCCAGCGCTCTGCCGTTGGACCAGTTAGAGCCTTTCCTCGCACAGTTGAAAGCTCTGGACGACTTGGTGAAGTCATTCGCGCCTTTGCATATCCGCGCCTGAATGTGACATCGCGAATCAACAAATTCGATCTCGGCCGCTTGGGCTGCGGGCTGTGTTGAAGGGCGGCTCTTGGCCGAAGGCAGAAGTCTAGCCTCGGAGTTCAGATTGGGCTCCTGGCGGGGCCGCGTGCTGCTACATGGATTGCAACTTCGTTTCAACGATACGTTTCGCGTTGTCCCGGGATAGCCCAAACAGTCCCAGTTTTCGCGCCACACGGCGGTGGCGGTTATCTCAACTCCCTCAAGAAGGCACTGCGGTTTCTCGCACTCCAGTCATTTCATTGCAAAATATCAAACGATAACCATTCGCATTATAATTCATCACTTTCTCGCCAGCCAACGTCCCTTGCCACGTGAGCCAGCGCCCCCAGCGTTTGTTGTCCGCTCACCTCCATCGGGACCCCCATGTCTTCTCAGCCCCTGCGCCTCGCGCACGCCCCGCGCTTGCCATCCGTCCGCGCGGCCACTCTTTTCACCCTGACCCCGCTGGCCCTGTGCCTCGCCCAGGCCGCCATGGCGCAGCAGGGCAGCGCACCCACTGCAGACCCAGCAACGGCAGCGCCCCAGCTGCAAGAAGTCCGCATCAACGCCAGCACCGAAAAAGACATGGGTTTTGCGCCCGTGGAGGCACAGACCGCCAGCAAGGCGCCCATGCGGCGGTTGGAAACCCCACAGTCCGTCAGCGTGGTCACGCGCGAGCAAATGGAGTCGCGGCAGATCACCAACGTGCAGCAAGCGCTGCAGACGGTGGCGGGGGTCAGCCCGGTCAACTTTGGGCGCCGGGGGTTTGACGACCTGAACATCCGGGGATTTCGCTCCACCGAATCGATCCTGGTCGATGGCCTGGTGCAAAGCCCCGGCATGTGGGCCAAGCTGCAGCCCTACGGCTACGAGCGCTTCGAGGTGCTCAAGGGCTCGGCCTCAGTGTTGTACGGCCAGGTGCAGCCCGGCGGCATCGTCAACGCGGTGAGCAAGCGGCCCAAGAAGGAGGCGATCAACGAGGTGGGCGTGGAGGTGGGCAGTTTCGGCCAGCGCACGCTGCAGGCCGACATCAACAGGCCCCTGTCCGAATCGGGCAAGACGGCGCTGCGCATCAATGCGCATGTCTCCAACGTGGACGACCCCACACAGTTCGTTTACCGCAAGGACCGCTGGTTTGCGCCATCGCTATCCATCGACCTGGGCCCGCAGACCAACCTGGTGCTGTTTGCCACCTACAGCCAGAGCCAGTGGATGCGCCAGCAGGGCATCACGCCCTACGGCACGCTGCTGCCCAACCGCAACGGCACGCTGCCCGTCACGATGTTCACGGGCGACCCAAGTTTTGGCGGGTATGACGTAGAGAGCAAAACCGTGGGCTACACACTGGAGCACAAGATGTCGGAGGCCATGACCTTCCGCCAGAACGTGCGCTACGAGACCGAGAAGGGCACGGGCAACTTCGTCTCCAACCAGGCATTGCAGGCCAACCAGCGGCTGCAGAACCGCCAGGCCTCGCGCCAGTACATGGACTACGATCTGCTGGCCACCGACACCTCGCTGCTGTCACGCTTTGAAGCGCTGGGCGTGAAGCATCAGCTGGTGACGGGCCTCGATGCGCGCAGCGGCACCAGCCTGCTGGCCAGCCGCACCTGCCGCATCGGTGCGCTGGACCTGTTTGCGCCCGTGTATGGCATGCAGGCCACCTGCCCCGAGGCGCTGACGCAGGATGCGCCCGCCAAACTCACCGTGGCCGGGCTGTATGCGCAGGACCAGATCAAGTTTGGCCAGGGCTGGACGGCCCTGGTGGGCCTGCGCCGCGATTGGTCCACCAACGACACCAACAACCGCGTGGCCAACACGCAGACGCGCCAGAAGGACAACGCCACCACGCTGTCGGCCGGCCTGGTGTACGAGTTCAAGCCGGGCTGGGCCGCGTATGGCAGCTATGGCGAGTCCTTCCTGCCCCAGTCGGGCCTGACGTTTGGTGGATCGAACTTCGTGCCCGAAACCGGCAAGCAGTGGGAGGCGGGCGTGAAGTACGAGGCCCCCGGCGGCCAGATCACCGGCGCGCTCGCCGTGTTCGACCTGGTGCGCCAGAACGTGACCACCGCCGACCCGGTGAACACGGGCTTCAGCGTGCAGACCGGCGAGCAGCGCGCGCGCGGGCTGGAGCTGGAGCTGGGCGCCGACCTGAAGAACGGCTGGAAGATCACCAGCGCCTACACCTACACACAAAGCAAGGTCACGCGCGATAACAACGCGGCGATTGTGGGCCTGCCACTCAACCTCACGCCACGCCACACGCTCACGGCCTGGGCCACGTACAAGCTGCCGCAATACCAGCGCGTGACGCTGGGCCTGGGCGGGCGGTATGTGAGCGAGCAGATCGGCTCCTACCCCTTCACACTGCCTTCGTACTTCGTGGCCGATGCGTCCATCAGCTACGTGGGCGAGAACTACCGAGTGACCGCGGGCGTGAAGAACGTATTCAACAAGGCGTATTACGACGGCGCGATCAACGCCAACGTGGTCTCGCCCGCGTTGCCACGCAACTTCAGCCTGGGCGTGACGTACTTCTTCTGACGCGCAGCGCCACCCCGCCTCCCGCACGCCATGACCAGCCAGCGCACGCTCAACCGCCTGTTCACCCTGCACTCCTGGGCAGGCATCGTCACGGGGCTGTTGATGTTCATCGTGTGCTTTTCGGGTGCGGTGGTGGTGTTCAAGCACGAGATCGACCTTTGGGCCAATCCGTCGCTGGCGCAGCTGCCGCGCTCTCAAAAACCTGCCTCGCTCGACGCAGTGCTGACCCAGCTGCACACCCGCTACCCCGGCGCCACGGTGGAGACCATCGCGCTGCCGGATGCCGTCAACCCCAGCTACTTCGCCTTTGTGCGCGAGCGTGGCGCGCCCGCCAACACCCGCACCAAGGTGGCCTTGCGCTCCGACACCGGCACGGTGGTGGGCCCGGTGGACAGCCAGCTCGGCCAGTACCTGCGCATGCTGCATGTGTTCCTGTTCTTCGGGCCGCGGTGGATCGTGGGTTTCCTCGGGGTGGCGATGCTGGTGCTGATTGCCACGGGCATCGTCATCCACCGCAAGATCCTGGCCGAGCTGTTCACCCAGCGCTGGGGCCGCAGCTTTCGGGTGGTGATGTCGGACCTGCACAAGTCCGCAGGCATCTGGGGGCTGGGCTTTCACATCCTGATCGCGGCCACAGGCGCATGGATGGGGCTGGCGCCGCTGTTTGAGCAGGGCTACCAATACATCACCACCCCTGCAGCAATGAAGGCCACCAAGCCTGCGCGCAAGGCCGAGGCCAGCGAGCCCGTGCCCATGCAGTCGCTGGATGCGATGTATGCCGCCGCGCAGCAGGCCGTGCCGGGGCTGGAGGCGCGCTATGTGTCGCTGCGCCGCTGGGGCACAGGCACCGCCGAGGCGGGCTTCACCGGCAACCTGAGCGACCACCTGGCCAGCACCGCGCGGGTGGACATCAACGCTGCCACCGGCGTGCCCAGGAAGGTGCATGACCCGCGCACGGCGGGCTTCTGGTCGCTGGTCAATGGGCTGATGGAGCCCCTGCACTTTGGCGACTTTGGGGGGCTGGCGCTGAAATGGCTCTATTTCTTTTTGGGCATGACGCCCGCGTTTTTGTCGATCTCGGGCACGCTGATCTGGCTGGATGCGCGCCAGCAGCGCAGGCGCGAGGGGGAGGCTGCGCAGGGCGCTGCGGGCGGCATCGCGGCGGCAGGCTGACACCCACCAGCGTCTCTCTCACAGCGTCACAGCCTCGCCCACCATGCAACGTTTCTTTCTGGCACTGCACGCCACCACGCCCGCCGCGCTGATCGCGGCGGTGTTTGTGCACCTGTGGGGGCCTGCGGGCCTGCCCCCGCTGGCGCAGCGGCCCGTGTGGTCGGTGTGGGCGCTCATCGGCGTGTGGCTGCTGCTGTCGGCTGCGGCGGCGTGGGCGCTGCGCACGGTGGCGCTGTGGCGCGTCTCGCTGGGTGGCGCAGGCGCGCTGCTGGCCGTGGCCGGTGTGGCCGGGCTGGTGCTGGGCAGTGCACAAGGCCCTGCCATGTTCGTCAGCCTGGTCGCCATGGGGCTGGTCTGTGGGGGCATCGCGGTTTTCATCGGGCCCCAGCGGGTGCAGGCGCACCGGCGCAAGGCGTCGCGGTCTGCGGCCGTGGCCCGACCAGGCTCTGCAGTGCACGCAACCACCGCCCGCCCGCGCTGGCACCCACACCGTTGGGCCCGCTGGGTGGGGCCAGCCCACTGGCCCTTCTGGCTGACCGGTGTGCTGGCGCTGGAATCCTTCCGCCTGGCCCACATCGTGGCGACCGAACCCGCACGGTCGTCGGGCATGCTGGGCCTGCTGCTCGCCTTCTTCGTGGCCCTGCCCGCTGCCACCTTGCGCCACTGGACGCCCCGCACCGCCGTGCTGCTGTGGGCACTGGCCGCGTTGGCCTATGGCAGCCTGGCGGCCAAGGCGGGGCTCGTGCAGTGGGCTGTGGCGTCGGCGTTGTGTGCCCTGGCTGCGGGTGCACCGCTGCGGTGGCGCGCAGGACAGGCGTGGTGGGCGCTGCGCTGGCGGCGGGCGGGCCACGGGGCGCCGCACGCGCCCAGCCCAGGGCCCGAGCGCCACCCGCCGGAGGCTGCATGAATGAACTCATCGGCGCCAGCGCCGCGCTGGCCTCATTGATCGCACTGACCCGCTGGGCGCGCACCGTGCCCACCCGCGCCTGGGGCGACGGCACGCCCCCCGCCACTACGGCATCCCGGCGCGCCTGGGCTGTGGTTGTGGCTACCGTCGTGCTGCAGGCCCTCGCGGCCACCGCTGCGGCGGGGCTGGCGGCGGGGCTGGCGCTGGTGGTGGCGGCCTGGATGGTGCTGGGCTGGCTGCTGGTGCTGGCCATGAACCAATGGCCCGCGGGCAGCCTGCGCTGGGGACACCGCCTGGGCGCGCTGGGCGGGGCGGGCTGTTTGCTGGCGCTGGCCTGGCAGCTTCTTCGGGTGGGGGGGTTGGCGTCATGAAGCCCCCCAGTTGCCCAGGAGCAGGGACGTTGGCGGATTGTTTTTGGATAAAACAGGCCCCAGCGCTTGATCAGCAAGCGCTATCAGCTATGTTTTCAATAGCAAAATGTTTGAGAGACAGAGTGCTGCAAGCCCCTGCCCGCTCCCACAGCGCCACGGCACAATCGCGCCCATGGACCTGCCGCTCGACGCCCCCTGGATTCACACCCTGCGCTTCACGCTGGAAGTGGCCGCCACCATCGCGTTTGCCCTGTCGGGCGTGATCATGGCCGCGCGCAAGCGTCTCGATGCCGTGGGCGTGTGTGTCGTGGCCTTTGTGGCCGCGTTTGGCGGGGGCACGCTTCGCGACCTGCTGCTGGACCAGCGGCCTTTCTTCTGGATCCGCCACACCGAATTCGTATGGGGCATTCTGGCGCTGTGCATCGGCGCCATGCTGTTCATGCGCCAGCGGCACTTTCAGCCCACCGAGCGCGCCATGCTGCTGCCCGACGCCATTGGCCTGGGCCTCTTCGCCGCCGTGGGCGTGGACATCGCCACCGCCATCGGCATGCCGCCCATCATCAGCGTGATGATGGGTGTGACCACCGGCGTGTTCGGCGGCGTGCTGCGCGATGTGCTGTGCAACGAGGTACCCCAGGCCTTCAGCGACCACCGGCCCTATGCGCTGTGTGCCTTTGCGGGCGGCTGGGCCGACGTAGCGCTGCGCCACCTGCAAGCGCCCGACTGGGCACCGCTGGTGGTCTGCGTGCTGCTCACGGCTGGGCTGCGCGGGCTGGCGCTGTGGCGCAACTGGGAGCTGCCTGCGTGGCGGGTGTGATGGGGGCATCGAGCCCCAGCCGCGCCTGGCTGGCGCGCCTGTGACAGCATCGGGTGCACAGAAGCCACACACTGATTCCCGACAGACTGCAGGAGACACCCGCCCATGACCAGCACCCCCACGCCCGCCCACCTGCGTGCCACGGCCCTTATCGACAGCGACGCACCTTCCATCCAGGCCTTTGCCGCCCAACACGCACGCGGCACCACCGACCGCGAACGCGCCGTCGCCCTGTACCTGGCCGTGCGCGACGGCTTTCGCTACGACCCCTACCGCATCGACCTCTCCCCCCAGGGCATGGCGGCCAGCACGGTACTCGCCAACGGCTACGGCTGGTGCGTGCCCAAGGCCGCGCTGCTCACCGCCGCCTGCCGTGCAGCAGGCATCCCGGCGCGCATGGGCTTTGCCGATGTGCGCAACCACCTCAGCACCGAGCGCATGCGCGAGACGATGAAGACCGACCTTTTCATCTGGCACGGCTACACCGACATCTGGCTCGACGGCGCCTGGCGCAAGGCCACGCCCGCTTTCAACATCGAGCTGTGCGAGCGCTTTGGGCTGCTGCCGCTGGAGTTCGATGGCGAGAACGATTCGATCTACCACCCGTTCGACAAATCCGGCGCGCGCCACATGGAATATGTGCACCAGCGCGGCGCGTTTGACGACATGCCGCTGGCGCAGATCGTGGCGGACTTCCGCACGGTGTACAGCGGCTGGCTGCCCGAGGACGGCGCCACCCACAGCAGCATGGAGGGCGCCAGCTTTGCGCAGGATGTGGAGAAGGAGGCCCGCGCATGAGCAGCCATGCCGAGATCCCCCCGGGCTTTGCGCCACTGCAGTCTGGCGGCCCGTTCATCCAGCACAACGGCCCGCTCTACCTGCGCCACGAAGGCAGCGTGGTGCAGTTCGGCTTTCACGTGGAGAGCCGCCATGTGAACCCCATGAACAACCTGCACGGCGGCATGATGGCCAGCTTTTGCGACATGCTGCTGCCGCTGTCGGTGCACCGCAAAAGCGACCAGGTGGCCAACCGCTTCCTGCCCACCATCAGCCTGCAGATCGACTACCTGGCCCCCGCCCCGCTGGGCGCCTGGGTGCAGGGCGAGGCCGAGCCGCTGCGCGTCACGCGCTCGCTGGTGTTTGCTCAGGGACTGGTGACGGCCGATGGCGTGCCCTGTGCGCGGGTGAGCGGGGTGTTCAAGATCGGGCCTGCGGTGCCCAGCGACGCGGTGGAGTAAACGCCGACAGCCCGACAGGCCTGCGCCCCTTTTGGCGTTGCGCCAGTTACGGTATGCCCAACGCACCCACGACGTACTCCACAAACCGCGCCAGCTTGGGCAGTTGCCTCCGGTCGGGCGCATAGACCAGCTGCACGGGCCGCGGCGCGGGCAGGCAGGGCTGCATCACGGGCACCAAGGCGCCGCTGGCCAGGTCCTCGGCCAGTAGCACCTCGGGCTGCATGATGAGCCCCAGGCCGCGCAGCGCCGCCTGGCGCAGGCCGTCGCCCTGGTTGCAAACGAAGCGAGCGTTTTCGGGCCAGAAGAATTCCTCGTTGCCGTCGCGCAGCGTCCATTCCACGCGGCGCTGCCACACCGAGTGGCTGAGGCACTGGTGGCGGGCCAGGTCGGCGGCGCGCTCGGGCGTGCCGTGGCGCTGCAGGTACGCGGGTGCTGCGGCAATCACCATGCGGTAGGGGCGCAGCGGGCGGGCCACCAGGCCTTCATTCACCACCTGGCCAATGCGCACGGCCACGTCAAAACCCTCGCCCGCCAGGTCCACCACGCTGTCAGTGAGCTGCAGGTCCACGCGCACCTGCTCGTGGCGCTGCAGAAAGTCGGCCACCAGCGGGGCGATGACATGGTTGCCCAGCGTGAAGGGCGCGCTCACCCGCAGCAGGCCCTGGGGCACGGCGCGGCTGCGCTCCACGGCCGATTCGGCCCAGCGCACCTGCTCCAGCACGCGCTTGCTGTCTTCATAGAACGCGGCGCCCACCTCGGTCAGGCTGTTCTGGCGCGTACTGCGCTGGAACAGGCGCGCGCCCAGGTGGGTTTCGAGCTGCTGGATGTGCTTGCCCACCATCACCGCCGACACCTGCAGCTGGCGCGCGGCGGCCGCAAAGCTGCCGGCCTCGACCACGGCCACCATGACTTCCATGTTGCGCAGCTTGTCCATGGCTCCTGGATATTCCTAATCAATAGTTAGCACAAGCATAACTTGCACGTACTTTATGCATTGATTGATTCACAAAAGAATCGGGCTGTCAGTTCCTCATCAACCCTTTTTGACACCCAAGGAAAACACCATGTCCAAGATTCTTCTCATCGGCGCGAGCGGCACCATCGGCCAGGCCGTGCTGGCCAACCTGGGATCACGCCACGACGTGATCACCGTGGGCCGCAGCAGCGGCACGCACCGCGCGGACTTCTCGCAGCCAGGCGCGGTCGCCAACTTGTTCGAGGCCGTGGGCAAGGTCGATGCGATTGTGAGCACCGCAGGCAACCTGCACTTTGGCCCGCTGGCGGAAATGACGGCTGAGCAGTTCAACCTGGGCTTGCAAGACAAGCTGCTGGGCCAGGTGCAATTGGCGCTGGTCGGCCAGAAGTATTTGAACGATGGCGGCTCCATCACGCTGACGGCGGGCATCCTGTCGATCGAGCCCATCCGCAACGGCGCCAATGCCACGGCGGTGAACGCGGCCATTGAGGGCTTTGTGGCCGCCGCCGCCATTGAGCTGCCGCGCGGCCTGCGCATCAACGCCGTGAGCCCCACCATCCTGACCGAATCCGTGGGCGTGTACGGGCCGTTCTTCCCGGGGTTCGACACGGTGTCTGCCGAGCGCGCCGCGCGCGGCTACCAGCGCAGCGTGGAAGGGGCGCAGACGGGGCGAGTGTACCGGGTTCAGTGAGCCACACCACCTGGATTTGAAAGAAAAATAGCTGCTGCCGCCCGTCGAACAGGCGGCAGCAGCTATCAATTTGGTAGCTACAGTGATCGAAGGTGCAGATCAGTCGAGACTTGCGCCCGACTCCTTCACCACCTTGCCCCACTTCACCGACTCGGCCTGGATGAAGGCGGCGAACTGCGCGGGCGTTTCGCTCATGGCTTCCGCGCCCTGGTCATTGATCTTCTTCTTCACATCGGCCTGGTTCAGCACCTTGACCAACGCGGTGTTCAGCTTGGCCAGCACTGGCGCGGGCGTGCCTGCGGGGGCAAACATGCCGAACCACGACGTGGCTTCGTAGCCCGCCACACCCGCTTCGGCGATGGTGGGCACGTTGGGCAGCTCGGGTGAGCGCTTGGCGGTGGTCACGGCAATGGGCACCAGTTTGCCGCTGCGAACATGCTGGATGGCCGAGGGCATGTTGTCGAACATGATGCCGATCTGGTTGCCCAGCAGGTCGGTGACAGCGGGTGCGCTGCCCTTGTAGGGCACGTGCACCATGTCCACCTTGGCCAGGCTCTTGAACAGCTCGCCTGACAGGTGGATGGAGCTGCCGCTGCCCGACGAACCGAAGTTGAGCTTGCCGGGGTTGGCCTTGGCGTAGGCAATCAACTCCGGCACCGTCTTGAACGGCTGGGCGGGGTTGGCCACCAGCAGGTTCGGCACATTGGCCACGCGGGTCAGCGGCGCGAAGTCCTTCACGGGGTCAAACGGCATCTTCTTGTACAAGCTGGCATTGATGGCGTGCGTGCCCACCGTGCCCATGAACAGCGTGTAGCCGTCCGCGGGGGCCTTGGCAGCCATGGAGCCGCCAATGTTGCCGCCCGCGCCTGCGCGGTTGTCGACGATGACGGACTGGCCGAGTTCGGTGGTCAGCGCCTGGCCGATGATGCGCGCCAGGATGTCGGTGGTGCCGCCTGCGGCAAAGGGCACGACGATGGTGACGGGCTTGGTGGGATAGGCCTGGGCCATTGCTGCGCTGCTGCCCAGCAGGCCAGCACCGGCGATGGCGGCGCAGGCAGCGGCCGACAGCGCGAGGCGGCGGGTGGTGGTGATGGAACGGTTCATGGTTTGTCTCCTTCAGGAAGGTGGATGAAATGGGTCTCGCGAACGCGGCATCCGGCCGCGCCGTGGCCTCAACCGGGCGCAGAGGCCTCCGGGCGAGATCGGGGGTGCGCCCCTTGCGGGGCGGCAGGGGAAATCAGTTCAGGTTGTTAAACAGGCGCCACTCCCAGCGTGGTGCCTCCGCACACGTACAACACCTGCCCGGTCACGAAACCGTTGTCGGGCGACAGGAAGAACAGCGCCGCGCGCGCGACGTCGTCGGGCGTGCCCATGCGGCCCACGGCAATGCTGTTCAGGATGCGCTGCGTCTGCGGCGCACCGTCGGGGTTGCTCTGGCGGAACAGCTCGGTGGCAATCGGCCCGGGGCCGATGGCGTTAACGGTGATGCCGTCACGCCCCAGCTCCATGGCCAGCGTGCGCGTCATGCCGATCATTCCGGCCTTGGTGGCCGAGTAGACGATGCGCTCGTCTTTGCCCAGCGCGGCGCGCGACGACATGTTCACGATGCGGCCCTGGCCGCTCGCGCGCAGGCTGGGCAAGAACGTCTGCACCAGCAGCATGGGCGCGCGCAGATGCAGGCCCACCACGTCGTCCAGGTGCGCCGTGGTGGCGGTGTCGATGGTGCCGGGGCGTGTGG
Organism: Acidovorax facilis; assembly: GCF_050626955.1. Taxonomy (NCBI): domain Bacteria; kingdom Pseudomonadati; phylum Pseudomonadota; class Betaproteobacteria; order Burkholderiales; family Comamonadaceae; genus Acidovorax; species Acidovorax facilis. The sequence continues at coordinate 403,383 of NZ_CP192460.1, read as the reverse complement.
CGCCGGCGTTGTTCACCAGCGCCGTGACGTTGTGCTTTGCGGCGATCTCCGCCGCGCGATCGCGGGTCGAGGCCTCGTCGGTCAGGTCGCCCTGGTAGGACGTGAGCCGCGGGTGGCTCCAGCCGGGCAGCACGTAGTCGAGGTTGACCACGGCGCGGCCCTGGGCCAGCACGGCTTCGGCAATCGCGCGGCCAATGCCGTTGCTGGCACCCGTGATGACAGTGACCGGTGTGGGGTTGCGCTCAATCACGGTCACACGCGCTCCAGGATCACGGCAATGCCTTGCCCCACGCCGATGCACATGGTGCACAGCGCGTACTGGCCCGCGTGCTCGTGCAGGCGGTTGACGGCGGTGGTGACCAGGCGCGCGCCGCTGGCGCCCAGCGGGTGACCCAGCGCAATGGCGCCGCCCCAGGCGTTCACACGCGCGTCGTCGTCCTTGAGGCCCAGGGCACGCAGCACGGCCAGGCCTTGCGCGGCAAAGGCTTCGTTGAGTTCGATCACATCCATGTGGTCGATGGTCAGGCCCGTCTGCGCCAGCACCTTCAGGGTGGCAGGCGTGGGGCCAAAGCCCATGATGCGCGGCGCCACACCGGCCACGGCCATGCCCACCACGCGGGCGCGGGGCTTGAGGCCATATTTGGCGGCGTTGGCCTCGTCGGCCAGCAGCAGCGCGCAGGCGCCGTCGTTCACGCCGCTGGCGTTGCCCGCAGTCACCGTGCCATCGGGCCGCACCACACCCTTGAGCTTGTCCAGCGCTTCCAGGCTGGTCTCGCGGGGGTGTTCGTCCTGGCTCACGATGATGGCGTCGCCCTTCTTTTGCGGGATGTGCACGGGCACGATCTCGCGCGCCAGGTGCCCAGCCTTGATGGCGGCCACGGCGTTGAGCTGGCTGCGCAGCGCCATCTGGTCCTGGGCTTCGCGCTCGATCTTGAAGTCGGTGGCCACGTTCTCGGCGGTTTCGGGCATGGAGTCCACGCCGTACTTTTCCTTCATCAGCTTGTTGATGAAGCGCCAGCCAATCGTCGTGTCGTACACCGCGTTGTTGCGGCTGAAGGCCGACTCTGCCTTGGGCATGACAAAGGGGGCGCGGCTCATGCTCTCCACACCGCCCGCGATCATCAGGCCGGCCTCGCCCGCCTTGATGGCGCGCGCTGCGGTGCCCACGGCGTCGAGCCCCGAGCCGCACAGGCGGTTGATGGTGGCGCCGGCCACGTCGATCGGCAGGCCCGCCAGCAGGCTGCTCATGTGGGCCACGTTGCGGTTGTCTTCACCGGCCTGGTTGGCGCAGCCGTAGAGCACGTCGGTCACGGCCGCCCAGTCCACGCCGGGGTTGCGGTCCATCAGCGCCTTGATGGGGATGGCACCCAGGTCATCGGTGCGTACGCTGGAGAGCGCGCCGCCGTAGCGGCCGAAGGGGGTACGGATGGCGTCGCAGATGAAGGCTTGGCGTTGTTGGCTCACGGTTTTGTCTCCTCGTTTGTTGGGGGGGGATTCGGTCAGGCGGCTGCACGGATGGGCAGGCCCACCAGTTGCTCCAGCTCAGCGTGCGACAGGCCGGGCACGGTGTCGATGAGCTGCAGCTCGGCGGGCGTGCAGGCCAGTGTGCACAGATCGGTGTAGATGCGCTTCACGCAGGCGACACCGGTGAGCGGGTAGGTGCACTGCGCCACGATCTTGCTCGCGCCCTGCTTGGTCAGCAGGTCCATCATCACCCAGGTCTGCTTGGCGCCGATGGCCAGGTCCATCGCGCCGCCCACGGCGGGGATGGCGCCGGGCTCGCCCGTGCTCCAGTTGGCCAGGTCGCCCGTGGCGCTGACCTGGAAGGCGCCCAGCACACAGATGTCCAGGTGCCCGCCGCGCATCATCGCGAAGCTGTCGGCGTGGTGGAAGTACGCACCGCCGGGCAGCAGCGTGACGGGCTGCTTGCCCGCGTTGATGAGGTCGTAGTCCTCCAGCCCCGCAGCGGGCGCCGGGCCCATGCCCAGGATGCCGTTTTCGCTTTGCAGGATGACCTCGCGGCCTGCCGGGATGTGATTGGCCACCAAGGTCGGCTGACCGATGCCCAGGTTGACGTAGGCGCCGTCGTGGATGTCTTGCGCCACGCGCTTCGCCAGTTCTTCTTTACTACGCTTTTGATAGCTGCTCACGCCTGTTCCTTGTGCGATAGGGGCCGATTTCATGCCGATTTTTTGAAGCCGCCGGCCTGTGTGGCGGTGCGGTCGATCTTCACGACATGGGTCACGTAGATGCCGGGCGTGACGATGGCTTCCGGGTCCAGCGCGCCCAGCTCCACCACCTCGTGCACGGTGGCGATCGTGGTCTTGGCGGCCGTGGCCATCACGGGTCCGAAGTTGCGCGCCGACATGCGATAGGTCAGGTTGCCCCAGCGGTCGCCCTTCTCCGCCTTGATCAGGGCCACGTCGCCATGGATGGGGTACTCGAGCACGTAGTGTTTGCCGTTGATCTCACGCGTTTCCTTGCCCGCAGCCAATTCGGTGCCATAGGCCGTGGGGCAGAAAAAGGCGCCGATGCCCGCGCCCGCAGCGCGCAGGCGCTCGGCCAGATTGCCCTGGGGCACCAGCTCCAGCTCCAGCTTGCCACTGCGATACAGGTCGTCAAACACATAGCTGTCCACCTGGCGCGGAAAACTGCAGATGATCTTGCGCACCTGGCCCGCCTTGAGCAGCGCAGCCAGGCCCTGGTCGGCATTGCCTGCGTTGTTGTTGACCACCGTGAGGTCCCGCGCACCTTGGGCGATGAGGCCATCGATCAGCTCGCCCGGAATGCCGGCCGTGCCGAACCCACCTATCAACACCGTGGCACCATCCTTCACCCCCGCGAGGGCCTGGGCCACCGAGTCCGCCAATTTGTTGATCATTGCAACGCTTTCTTGGTTTCTCTGTTGTCTCTTTGAAATTTGTTCGCATATAGAACAAATGTTCGCTTAAAGAATTATAGTTGGCATACGTATGAATTCCCAAACCCCTGAAGCCAAAGACCCCAAACCGAGCGACAGCTATGTGCAGTCGTTCGCGCGCGGGCTGGAGGTGATCCGCTCGTTCAGCGCGGCCACACCGCAGCAAACCTTGAGCGAAGTCGCCGTGCAGACTGGCCTGACCCGCGCAGGCGCGCGCCGCATCCTGCTCACGCTGCAGACGCTGGGCTATGTGGAGACGGACGGCAAGCTGTTTCGCCTGAGCCCGCGCATCCTGGACCTGGGGTTTGCGTACCTGTCTTCGCTGCCCATCTGGAACCTGGCCGAGCCGGTGATGGAAGACCTGGTGGAAGAGGTGCGCGAATCGTCATCGGCCGCCGTGCTCGACGGCCTGGACATCGTCTATGTGCTGCGCGTGCCCACCCACAAGATCATGCGCACCACGCTGGGCGTGGGCTCGCGCCTGCCCGCGTGCTGGACGTCCATGGGCCGCATGCTGCTGGCGGGGTTGCCGGACGACGAACTGCAGGCCCGGCTGCAAGGCCACCCCATGCAGCGCTTTACCGAACACACCACCACCGATGTGGATGCACTGCTGGCCCACATACGCCAGGCGCGGCAGCAGGGCTGGTGCCTGGTGAACCAGGAACTGGAAGAGGGCTTGATATCGATTGCTGCGCCGCTGACCAACCGCACGGGGCAGACGGTGGCGGCGCTCAACATCAGCGGTCAGGCCAATCGCACAAGTGCGGCGGTGATGCAGGAGCGCCTGCTGCCCACACTGCTGAGTGCGGCCCGGACCATCTCGCGCATGATGGGCGCACCGAGGGGATGACGAAGGGAGGAAGGCACACCGAGAAAAGCCGATGATCCCCCCCCGCAACGAGCAGCCCGTGCTAAAGCACCGACTCCCGTCTTAGTTGGAGAGGGCAAGAACCGGAGTCGTAACTCCAGTCGCTCGCCATGACAGGTGAAATCAGTTCTTGCGAAACCCCAGCACCAGCACCACGCCGCCCAGCACCATCGCACCCAGGCTCATCCACTGGGGGATATTGACGGATTCTTTTTCCTTCACGGTGAGCTCCAGCGGGCCCAGCTTGGCTTGGGTGGTGTCCTTGGTAAAGCTGAAGCCGCCGGTCAAAAACCCGGCCAGCCCCACCACCAACAACAGCACACCAACGATTCGCATTGCATTCATGACACTTCTCCCGATGCCGGGTTTGGAGGACTGCGACAAAGTGGACCCGGCTCCCGACCTTTGCGCCAGCCCAATGTAGGTGCGCCAGCGCAGGGCCAGCGTAGGACGCCGCCCCGGCGCGATGTAGCAGGCGGGCGCGATCCGAACCGCCTTCCCCTGTGCGCTCCGGACTCTTGCCCTGCGTGCTACCCTCACGCCCCATGTTCAGCCCCTCCCAAGCCGATGTGCGCCGCTTTCTGTGCGGTGTGCACGCCAAGACCCAGAGCGGCGCCCCCATGGAAGCCATCGAGACGCTGGCCAGCCTGTGGATCGCCGAGCACCCCGAATACCATAGCGATTTGTCCGATGCCGATGCGGCCGTCACTCGTAACTACGACGAAACACCGGGGCAGACCAACCCGTTTTTGCACCTGTCGATGCACCTGTCCATCAGCGAGCAGTGCAGCATCGACCAGCCGCGCGGCATCCGCCAGGCGGTGGAGCTGCTGACGGCACGGCTCGACTCCTTGCACGACGCGCACCACGCCGCCATGGACTGCCTGGGCGAGATGCTGTGGGAGAGCCAGCGCGCAGGCCGTCCGCCCGATGGCGACGCCTACATCGCCTGCGTGCAGCGGCGCGCCACACGGGACTGACCACCCACGCTACATCCGCTGGCCGGTCACAACAACTTGAACGCCAGCACCGCCACCATGGTAGGTGGCAAGGCACCCAGCAGCAGCCCCAAGGGGTGGATGGCGTTGTCAGCGAACTTCTCTTTCAGGATTGCCGCGCCTGCGGGGTTGGGTGCATTGGCAATCACAGTCAGCCCCCCACCCGTTACTGCACCCGCCACCAAGGCGACCTTGAACTCGTCGCTCAGGCCTTCGACCAAAGAGCCCAGGTAGGTCAGCGCAGCGTTGTCTGTGAAGGCAGTGAGCGCCGCCGCCCCAAAGAACACGGCATTGGCGTCCATCTTCATGAGCACCGGCTGCAGCCACCACTGCTGCAACCCACCCAGCACCACCAGCCCGGCCAGGAAGAAAGCCACCAGCAAGGCCTCGCGCAGGATCAGCGGGTTTTGGTGGCGCTGGTAGGCCGTGGTGAACCCCATGAAAAACAGGAACAGGCCCATGAAGACTGCTGGGTGGTGCGCAAACAGCACGACAAGCCCCAGGAATACCAGATGCACCAGCATCACGGACACAGGCACGGGCGCCTCGTCCGTCGTGATCTTGCGTCCCATGTGCCCCACCTGTTGGCGAAACAGCAGCGTGGCGATACCGGCGTTGACCACCACCGCGACGGCCGCCTTCCAGCCAAAGTTGGACACCATGAACCACAGGTCCCAGTTCCACTGCGCCGCCACCATGAGCACCGGCGGCGCAGCGAACGGCGTGAGGGTGCCGCCGATCGAGATGTTGACGAACAGCACGCCAATGGTCGAATACTTGAGCTTGTTCGACAAAGGCTGCGAAAACAGGATGTCACGCAGCATCAGTGCCGCCAGCGTCATCGCAGCAGGCTCGGTGATGAAGGAGCCCAGCAGCGGAACGGCGGACAACACCACAAAGTACATCGCCACACCGCGCTGAAAAGGCATGCACCTTGCCAACACCCGCACCGCGGAGCCAGCCATCTGAAGAATCGGCCGTGTAGCCGCAATCACCATGATCGCGAACACAAACAGCGGTTCGGTGAAATTGCGCGAGTCCAGGTAGGCCGTGGCCTCCTGCTTGCCGCTGATGGAGAACATGAACAGCATGAGCACCAGCGCCCAGAAGCCGAAGACCACCTCGACCTCGCCCAGCAAATGCCAGATGCCCGCATGCTTGGGCTGCGTATGCGCCAGGCGTTCGAAATACTTGGTAGAGAAGGTGTGGAGGATGGCCAGGCCGAACAGGACGGCACCGATCACCTGGATCAGGGTGGGAGAGGAGTTCATGGGTCGCAGAAAAACCGCGTGGCGGCCCGACCAGCGCATGAACCTGCCGGGCCACCATGGCGCCGACACCCAACTTCCATTTTACCGTTGCACAACGGCGGCTCCGTGTAGGCGCAGCGCGCTTGGAACACCGCTCACGGCATACACACAACCATGCACCCTACTCGGGAGTCGCGCTTTCCAGACAATGCGGGCACCGTACCCGGAGGCACCATGCACAGTCACCCATCCGCACAACCCTTGTCTTCACCGCCCCCTGCGCCGATCCCTGGTCCCGTGGCCTGGCTGGGCTATGGTGGCCTGCTGCCGTTTGTGGCACTGGCGGCTGTAGGCCTGTGGGCACCCAGCACGCCTTGGTGGAGCGCGGCGCTACTGGCCTATGGCGCGGTGATTCTGAGTTTTGTGGGAGCGCTGTACTGGGGCTTCGCCATGGCGCTGAGCGGCCTCAGCACCGCCGAGCGCACAGGCTGCTTTGTGTGGAGTGTGGTGCCATCACTGATGGCCTGGCCTGCAACGCTGTTACCCCCAGCGGGAGGGGCAGCGCTGCTGGTGGCAGGCTTTGTGGCGCACCTTGTGCAAGACCATCGGCTGGCCGCACGCACATCGCTGCCCGCATGGTACCTGCCGCTGCGCTGGCGCCTGACAACCACGGCCTGCGTGTGCCTGGCCGTGGGCGCCATGGCTGCCAGCCGCTGACGATTCGATGGCCCAGCAAAAAGCCCGCCGAAGCGGGCTTTTATCAACGGTGGTCTGTCGTTTAACGGAAACGCGACTGGGGCACCGTGTGCAGATCGCCATCGAGGCCGCTGATGTAGTTGGACAGCGCCTTCAGCTCAGCGTTGGTGAACTGCTTGGCCACACCGCCCATGATGGCGTTGCCACGGCCCACATTGGCGTTCTTCTCCACCTTGTAGGACTTGAGTGCCACGAAGAGGTAGTCGGCATGCTGGCCGGCGATCTTGGGGTACGAGGGATCAATGGGCTTGGCGAAGTTGTCGCCGTGGCAGGACACGCAGGCGCCCTTCTTCAACAGCTCGGCCACCTGCACACTGGGTTCGCGGCCGGGCTTGGCGGGCAGCTCGGCCCCCGTCTTGCCGTGCTGTTCGTAGTAGGTCGACACGTCTGCGATGTCCTTCTCGGACAACGACTCGGCGATGCCGCGCATGGTGGGGTGCTTGCGCTCGCCCTTCTGGTAGGCGACCAGCGCTGCCGCAATGTACTTGGCGCTTTGGCCCGAGATCATGGGCACCTTGTGGATCTCAGGAAAGCTGGCCTGGTAGCCAACAATGCCGTGGCAGCCAATGCACATGGCAATCTTTTGCTTGCCGGCCTCCACGTCGCCTTTGGCTTCCTGGGCATGGGACAAGGCGGTCACGGAAGCGACAGCCAGGGCAAATAGCGTGGTCAGCGTTTTGTTCATTTTGCGCGCACAATCTCGTGGAGGTTCAGCTCTGGGCTCTGATCAGCCGCCGATTATAGCCAGCGCCCTGTCAAGCCCATTCATCAACGATCCGGTGTTTTCCCCCATGAAATTCCAAGGCTCCCAGAACTACGTCGCCACCCAGGACCTGATGCTCGCCGTCAATGCCGCCATCACGCTGCAACGGCCGCTGCTGATCAAGGGCGAGCCCGGCACGGGCAAGACGATGCTGGCCGAGGAAGTGGCCCAGGCGCTGGACATGCCGCTGTTGCAGTGGCACATCAAGTCCACCACCAAGGCCCAGCAGGGCCTGTATGAATATGACGCCGTGAGTCGCTTGCGGGACAGCCAGCTCAACGACGGCGACAGCGCCGAGCGCGTGAAGAACATCCGCAACTACATCATCCAGGGCGTGCTGTGGCAAGCCTTCACGGCCGACCGGCCCGTGGCACTGCTGATCGACGAGATCGACAAGGCCGACATTGAATTCCCGAACGACCTGCTGCGCGAGATCGACCGCATGGAGTTCTACTGCTACGAAACACGCGAACTCATCAAGGCCAAGCACCGCCCGGTGGTGTTCATCACGTCGAACAACGAAAAGGAGCTGCCCGACGCCTTCCTGCGCCGCTGCTTCTTCCACTTCATCAAGTTCCCCGAGGCCGACACCATGCGGCAGATCATCAACGTGCACTTCCCCACGCTCAAGAGCGAGCTGCTCAGCGTGGCGATGAAGACGTTCTACGACGTGCGCAACCTGCCCGGCCTCAAGAAGAAGCCATCGACCAGCGAACTGATCGACTGGCTCAAGCTGCTGGTGGCTGAAGACATTCCGCTCACCGCCTTGCAAAGCGCCGACAACAAGGTGGCGGTGCCCCCGCTGGTGGGGGCGCTGCTCAAGAATGAACAGGACGTGAGCCTGTTCGAAAAGCTGGTGTTCATGAATCAGCGCAACCGCTGACTCCCCGGCAATGTCCCAACACCCTACCCCTTCGCTGGCAGACGGCATTGCCGACGCCATTGGTTTTGTTGGCGGCGCACTCGCCGGTTTCTGGCTGGGCCAGTGGCTGGGCATGGACATCTTTGCGCCAGGCTACGGCACCCCGGCCCTGGTGGGCATTGCCCTGGTGGGACTGGGCGGCGGCCTGGGCCTGCACGCTGCGCGGCGCTGGCAGACCAGTCGGCGCAACAAGCCCTCCAAGGATTGACGAAGAGAAAAGACCCATGGCTTTTGTAGAACCAGTCACCCTGCGCGACCGAGGCATCCGCCTGGAGCCCCTGGCGCTCTCCCACGAACACGGCTTGGCCGCCGCTGCGGCCGATGGCGAGCTGTGGAAGCTACGCATCACCTCGGTACCCGAGCCCCAGGACACCCGCGCGTACATCGAAGCCGCCTTGAAGATGCGCGAAGACGGGAACCGCTTTGCCTTTGCTGTGGTGGATGACGCCACCGGCAAGGTGCTCGGCTCCACCAGCTACCACGACATCGTGCCGGCCGTGAAGCGCGTGGAGATCGGCTGGACCTGGTACTGCCAAAGTGTGCAGCGCACCCACGTCAACACCACCGCCAAGCTCTTGATGATGGGCCACGCCTTCGACACGCTGGGCTGCCATGTGGTGGGCTGGCGCACCGACAACTACAACTTTGCATCGCAAAAAGCCATCGAACGCCTGGGCGCCAAGAAGGACGGCGTGCTGCGCGGCCACGCGCTGCGCCGCGACGGCACCATTCGCGACACGGTGATGTACAGCATGCGCTCAGGCGAGTGGCCTGAGGCCAAGGCGCAGTTGCTATATCTTTTAGAGCGTCGAACGCTTACCAAATAAGCGCTGGAGGCCAAAATCATGCTGATCGACTTCTTCTACACCCTGCGCTCGGCCAAGTTGCCCGTGTCGGTCAAGGAATACCTCACCCTGCTCGAAGCCCTGCAGGCCGGTGTGGTGGGCCCCAAGTCGGATGACGCATGGAGCCTGGACGACTTCTACAACCTCTCGCGCCTCACGCTGGTCAAGGACGAGAAGCACTACGACAGGTTCGACCGGGCCTTTGGCGCCTACTTCAAGGGCGTGGAGATGGTGGCCGACTTCACCAAGGAGATCCCGGCCGATTGGCTGCGCAAGATCCTGGAAAACGAGCTCACGCCCGAGCAAAAGGCCGCCATCGAGAAGATGGGCTGGGACGAGTTGATGGAGACGCTGAAGAAGCGCCTCGAAGAACAAAAGGAACGCCACGAAGGCGGCAGCAAGTGGATCGGCACGGGCGGCACCAGCCCGTTCGGCCACGGCGGCTACAACCCGCAGGGCGTGCGCATTGGTGGCGCGGGCAAGAACAAGAGCGCGGTGAAGGTGTGGGAGCAGCGCGCTTACAAGGATTACGACGACCAGCAGGAGCTGGGCACGCGCAACATCAAGGTGGCGCTGCGCCGCCTGCGCAAGTTTGCGCGCGAGGGGCATGAGCTGGAGCTGGACCTGCCCGACACCATCCGCAGCACGGCCGCCAACGCGGGCTACCTGGACATCAAGATGGTGCCCGAGCGTCACAACAACGTGAAGGTGCTGCTGCTGATGGACGTGGGCGGCACCATGGACGAACACATCCAGCGGGTGGAAGAACTCTTCAGCGCGGTCAAGAGCGAGTTCAAGCACCTCGAGTTTTATTACTTCCACAACTGCGTGTACGACTTCATGTGGAAGAACAACCGCCGCCGCTTTGCCGAGAAGTTTCCGACCCTGGACATCATCCGCAAGTACAACAAGGACTACAAGCTGATCTTTGTGGGCGACGCGACCATGAGCCCCTACGAAATCCTGCAGCCCGGCGGCAGTGTGGAATACAACAACGAGGAAGCGGGCGCCGAGTGGATTCAGCGCCTCACGCACGCCTTCCCCAAGTTTGCGTGGATCAACCCCGAGCCCCAGGGCGTGTGGCAGTACCGCCAGAGCATCAGCATCATCCAGCAACTGGTGAGCAACCGCATGTACCCGCTGTCGCTCAAGGGGCTGGAAGAGACCATGCGGCTGCTGTCGAAGTAGGCGGGATGGGGCCCCAGCGCTTTGGAGCCCATCGCGCGGAACTGTCTGACACGACGGGGCTGATTTTCGGTGCATAGTGGCGGTGGGCCGGTTTTGCAGCCAGCCCCAACCACCCAAACCACCTTCTCCTGCCGTGCCTTTTCGCGTCCTGCGCCCCACTGCCCTTTTCTCAACGCCGGCCCCATGGTCGGCGTTGCTGCTTTTCAGCGCGCTGTGCCTGCAGGGCTGCAGCCTGCTGCCGCGCGGTGAGGATAGCGAGAGCACAGGCTCGGCACCCACCCCGGCCATTGCCGAATCGGGCACGCCCTCTTTCGCCGTTCAGGTCAACGCCCCCGCCAACGTGCGCGAGACGCTGGAGCGCCACCTGGAGCTGCAGCGCTTTCGCCACCTGCCCGATCTCCACGCCAACGAGCTTCAGCGCCTGCTGGGCGCAGCCGATGCCAACGCCCGCGAACTCTTGGGCACGATGGGCTACTTCGCACCCACCATCACGGTGGAGCTGACCGAAACGCCCGACAGCAAGGCTGCCCCTCGCACGGTGGTGGTCACGGTACAGCCCGGCACGCAGACCCGCATTGCCAGCGCGGACATCGACTTCACGGGCAACACGGGCGGCACGGACAGCTCCAGCGCGGAGCGACCAACAGAAGAAACTGGTACCAGCGCCGGCATCCGCCAGCAGCAGCGCGTGCAGCGCAACTGGTCCCTGCAGCCGGGCCAGCCGTTCACCCAGTCTGCCTGGGACTCGGCCAAGAACGACGGCCTGCGCCAGCTGCAGGCGCGCCGCCACCCCACCGCCCGCATCGCCAGCAGCCGGGCCGAGATCGATGCCGACCAACACGCGGCAAAACTCAGCGTGACCTACGAGCCCGGCCCGCCCTACCGCTTTGGGCCGCTACGGGTAGAGGGCAGCCAGCGCTACGACCCCGACGGCGCCCGGCGCCTGGCACGCCTGCCTACAGGTGCGGTGTATGACGAGACCGAACTGCTCGACGCCCAGCTGCGGCTGGCCAGCAGCGGTTACTACGATTCGGTGTTCCTCACGCTCGACACCGAGGGCACTGACCCGCAGGCCGCGCCCGTAGTGGCCCAGGTGCGTGAGGCACCGATGCAAAAGCTGGTGTTCGGCCCCGGCTTCTCAACGGACAGCGGCGCGCGCCTGTCGCTGGAGCACATCCACAACCAGTTGCCCGTCATCGGTTGGCGCGCGGTGAGCAAGCTCTCGCTGGACCGCGAGACCAAACACGCCAGCAGCGAATGGACCGACCTGCCAAACAACAACGGCTGGCGCTGGTTTGCAGGCGCCCAGCTGCAGCGCGAGGCGACGGGCGACTACGACGTCAACAGCGGGCGCGTGCGCTATGGCCGCAGCAAAAGCACCAAGAACATCGACCGCAACTACTTCCTGCAGTACGACTACGCCAACAGCCAGGGGCTTGCCGCCAACGTGCAGTCGCCGTCCGACACCAGCACGGCCCTGAGCGTGAACTACGGCTGGACGGGCCGCTACTTCAACAGCGCCACCGCCCCCACGCGCGGCCATGGCATCGCCGTGGAGCTGGGGCTGGGCACCACGCTGCGGCCTGAGCGCGACCCGTTTGTGCGCACCCTGGTGCGCTGGCAGTCGTTCATCCCCGCAGGCCGCGTGCAGGACGCCGCTGGCGTGGGCCGCAGTGCCCGCGTGGCCTTGCGCGCAGAGGGCGGGGCCGTGCTGGCGCGCGATGGCGCGCAGATCCCTGTCACCCAACTCTTCCTGACCGGGGGCGACACCACCGTGCGTGGCTACGGCTACCGCAGCATCGGCGCCCGCACCGACAACGGCCAGCTCTACGGCGGCCGCTACCTGGCCGTGGGCAGCGTCGAATGGCAGCGCCCCATCGTCTACCAGGGCGCCATGACCGACTGGGAGAGCACGCTGTTCGTGGATGCTGGCGCGGTGGCCGACCGCCTGGGCGACCTGGACCCGCGCGTGGGCATTGGCGCTGGCGTGCGCTGGCGCAGCCCTGTGGGGCCGCTGCAGGCCGACTTGGCCTATGGCGTGAAAACCAAGGAGGTGCGGCTGCACCTGCGGCTGGGGTTCAGCTTCTGATGAGCGCTGCACCCATGCCCCCCCACTCCCCGACACCCCGCGCACGCTCCTCCGATTTCAGCGCAGGGGCATCGCACCACCAGGGTGGCCAGCACCCTTCGCCACGCCGTGGCCGCCGTGTGCTGCGTGCACTGGGCTGGCTGTTGGTCGCAATGATTGCGCTGCTGATCGCCGCCGCAGCCGCCGTGTGGTGGTGGGCAGGCAGCAGCACGTCGCTGGCCCTGGCGCTGGCGCGCGCGGCGCAGTACCTGCCCGCCAACCAACAACTGGAAAGCCGCGAGGTCACCGGATCACTGCGCAGCGGGGGGCGTATTGGCTGGCTGCGCTGGCGCAGCCCCAGCCTGTCGGTGGAGGTGACCGACATCCGCCTGGGCTGGCAGCTGGCCCCGTTGCTGCAACGCCGCCTGGAGCTGGGCGAGGTGCATGCCGCACGCGTGCAGATCACGCCACTGGGCAGCCCGCCCAGTGCAGAGGCACCCACGCCCCTGACACAGCTGGTGCTGCCCTTGCAGATCGGCGTGCCGTTCCGCGTAGACCAGATCCAATGGGCGGGTGCCCCGGCCGTGGAGGCCCAGGGCCTGGCCGGCGACTACCGCTTTGACGGGCGCGAGCACCGCCTCAACGTCGCTAGCGTGGCGCTGGCCCAGGGTCAATACACCGCGCGGCTGACGCTGGAGGCCCAGGCCCCCATGGCGCTGAACGCCACTGTGGACGGCACGGTGAGCGCCGCCGTGCCCGGCGGCACCACCGCCCTGCAGGTGGGTGCACACGCTACCCTGCAAGGCACGCTGGCCACAGCGGCAGCGCATCTGCAACTGCAGGCGCGCATCAGCCCCACCGCCAAACCAGCAGCACCGCCACCACCCGCCGCAGAACCCATGCAGGCCGACCTGCAGGCCACGCTGGCACCCTGGTCCCCACAGCCCCTGCAATCGGCCCAGGCCACGCTGCGTGCCGTCAACCTGGCAGCTCTGTGGCCCCAGGCCCCGACCACCCGGCTGCATGGCACCGTGCAGGCCGGGCCCACCGGGAGCGGAGCAACGGCCGGCACTGGTTGGTCCCTGCAGGCACAACTGCGCAACGAACTGGCAGGCCCGTGGGACCAGGCCCGCCTGCCCATCACCACCCTGCAGGCCGATGCCAACTACGACGGCACCCGCTGGACGGTGCCCGGGGCCACTGTGAATACAGGCACCGGCGCAGTCACCCTGCAGGGCAACTACACCCCCGCCACCGGCGCGCTGGAGGGCCAGGCTGAACTGCGCAACCTGCGCCCAGACGCCCTGCACACCGCCTGGGCAGCCGCCCCGCTGGCGGGCCGCGTGGGCGCGCAGATGCAGGGCGACGTGGTGCGCTTTACGGCAGATATCCGCGCCACCGGCACCGCCGCCTCCGGCAAAACCCCCACCAACCGCCCCGCCTTGCTGCGCATCAACACGCTGACCACCCAAGGTAGCTGGCAACCCCCGTCACCCACCCAGCCCGGCGGCACCTTGCAGCTGGAACGCCTGCTGCTGGACGCCCTGCAGGCCCGCATTGAAGCCACCAACCTGCGTGTGGCCCCCGGCGATCTGTCGGGCCAGGGCCAGATTGCGCTGACCGTGCCCGGCGCCACAGCGCGCGCCCAGGGCAGCATGGCGCCCCAGGAGGGCGCGGGCGACCTGCAGGTCCAATGGACCGACGTGGACCAAACCCAGCGCTGGCTGGCCAGCCTGCCGCTGGTGGGCCCCCGTTTGAATGAATCCTTGCGGGGTGCCACCGCCAAAGGCGCCGTGCAGCTGAACGCGCGATGGAAAGGTGGCTGGCAGACAGCGGCCCGGCAACTGCAAGCCGCCACCGCAACCACCAGCGACAGCACATCCCCCAACGCCAGCCGTGCGGGCAACACGCCGCCATCAGACAAAGCCACCTTCGAGCTGCAAGCCAAGCTCTCCACCCCGCTGCTGGACCTGTCACTGCCTCCCAGTAAAGATGAGGGCGGCGGTTCCACAGCCGTGCAACTGCGCGCTGTGCAGGCCGGCCTCTCGGGCACCCTGGCGCAGGCCACGCTGACGCTGGATGGCGAAGCCCGGCTGAATGCATCCCAGCCCCAGCAGATGCAGCGGCTGGCCCTGCAAACCCGCGCCACGGGCGGGCTGACCACACCCACGCAAGGGGCGCAGGTGCAGATCAGCGAACTGCGGCTGGTGGCACAAGACACCGCACGCCCCGGCCCCTGGACGCTGCAACTGGCCGAGCCCGTATCTATCACCGCACGCGCCACCACCGGTACACGCTCGCCAACAGCGGGCTACACCGTGTTGGCCACTGCAGGCCAGGCCCGCCTGACTGGCCCCCTGCCCGGCACCGCCGTGCTGCGGTGGCAGCCCCTGCGCGTGGCCACCGGCGCGAACCCTGTGCAATTGCAAACCCAGGGCACCGTGCAGGGCCTGCCCATGGCCTGGGTCGACGCGCTGGGCCTGGGCAACACCCCGGCCGCCGCAGGCCGCCCTGCCCAGCCGCTGCTGGCCCGCATGGGGCTGGCCACCAGCATCGTGCTGGACGGGCAATGGAACGTGGACAACACCCAAGGCACCCTGCGTGCCAGCGCCAGCCTGCGCCGCGCCAGTGGCGACCTGCGCATCCTGGCGGGCGACGCCACCGCCATCACCGCCGTGCAAAGCAGCGGCCAGGGCACGGGCGCAGGCGCCACGGCGGTGATCGCCACCGAGGCCTCGGCAAGCCCCTCGGCATCAGCTGCTGCATCCGGTGCAGGGGCAGGCACCGCCGCCGGTGTGCGCCAGGCCGAAGTTACCGTCGAGATCGAAGGCGAGGCCCTGCGCGCCCAACTCGCCTGGGCGAGCGACCGGGCGGGCGAGGTGCAGGCCAACGTCAGCACCCGTCTCACACCCGGAGCACCCGGCGCCTCCGCCGCTGCGGGCGCCAGCCCCTCCTCGCCCGTCAACTCTTCGCCAGCCACCTCTTCGCCCTTCACCTGGGCGCCCGATGCACCCCTGGCCGGCACCCTGCGCGCGCGCCTGCCCGACGTGGGCGTGTGGTCGGCCCTGGCCCCGCCCGGCTGGCGCGTGCGCGGCACGCTGGACGCCAGCGCCACCTTGTCAGGCACCCGCAATGCGCCGCGCTGGGCCGGCACGCTGGGGGCTGATGACATGGCCGTGCGCTCGGTGGTTGATGGTGTGGACCTGCAAGGCGGCCGCCTGCGTGCCACGCTGCAAGGCAACCAGCTCAGCATCACCGAGTTCCGTCTGCAGGGTGGGCGCGGCAGCGGCGCGCGCATTGCGGGCTTCAGCGGCAACCGCACTTCCGCACCGCAAGACGGCGGCACACTCACCGCCACTGGCCGCGTGAGCTGGGGTGACAGCGCCACCGCAGCCACCGGCCTGTCGGGCATCACCATGTCGCTGCAGGCCGAGGCCAAGGCCCTGCAAGTGCTGGTGCGGGCCGACCGGCAAATCAGCGTGTCAGGCCAACTGCAAGCACAGCTTCAGCAAGGCCAGATCAGCCTGCGCGGCAAGCTCACTACCGACCGCGCCACCATCATCCTGCCCGACGAAACCGCGCCCACGCTGGGCTCGGACGTGGTCGTGCGCTCTGCTGCCAAAGACCGCGAAGACCAGGCCAAGGCCCAGGCCGCCGCCAAGGCCAACCAGGTAGCGGCCCAGGCCGAAACCGCCAAGCCCCCCGACATCGCGATCACCCTGAACCTGGGGCGCGACTTTGCCCTGAGCGGCCAAGGCATCACCACGCGGCTGACGGGCGAGGTGGACATCCGCAGCAGCGCCGTGCCCGGCGCCCCACCCCGCGTGACCGGCGAAGTGCGCACCGACGAAGGCCGCTACCGCGCCTGGGGCCAGATGCTGGACGTGGAAACGGGCCTGATCCGCTTCAACGGCCCGTACAACAACCCCTCGCTCGACATCCTGGCGCTGCGCCCCAACATCAGCGTGCGCGCGGGGGTGCAGGTCACCGGCAGCGCCCAGGCGCCGCGCGTCAAGCTCTATTCAGACCCCGAGCTGCCCGATGCCGAAAAACTCTCGTGGGTGGTACTGGGCCGCAACGCCTCCGCAGGCGGCGCCGAAGCCGCCGTGATGCAGCAGGCCGCCCTGGCCCTGCTGGGCCGCCGTGGCGGCGGCAACACCAGCGCCAACATCGCCAGCCGCATTGGCCTGGACGAAATCGGCTTTCGCAGCGCCACCACCGGCGAAGACGCCAGCGCCGCCGCCCTCACCTTCGGCAAACGCCTGTCCAAGGATTTGTATGTGACGTACGAGCGCAGCCTGTCGGGCACGCTGGGCACGCTGTACATCTTTTACGACCTTACCCGCAGCCTCACGCTGCGCGGGCAAACGGGCGAGAAGAGCGCGGTGGACATCATCTACACGGTGAAGTACGACTGAGGCTGGCACTCCGGCGGGCGTGCGCGTGCCCACTACAATGCGCGGCTGTCTTGCTCCTCGTAGTTCAATGGATAGAACGAGTGCCTCCTAAGCGCTAGATACAGGTTCGATTCCTGTCGAGGGGACCAGCGACCAGTCCGTAAGAGTCCAAACTCTTCCGGACTTTTTTATTTCTCCTTTGAAATCAGTATCTTAGCTGTCCAGACCCGTCCAACCCAATCCACCCCCATCCGCGCAAATTGGGGGCACATTTGGGGGCACATTTTTCAAAAGTGGGGGCACATTTCTTTTATGCCCCCACCCCAGGGGGAGATGCCCCATGGCAGAGGGCGGCCTCAGGGCGGTTTTACGCACGCCAGCAGGCCCAAACACCCCCTAAAGCCCACCGAACCCACACGCGGCAGCCGGATGTGCCTCCAGCCGCGCCGGTTTGTGCCCCACGCCTGACCCACAACCAGGCCTCCGTCCCGGGATAACTCCGCCGCGCACGATTGGGCCGAAGCACCCCCCTGAAACCCACCGAACCCACCAACCGCCCGCCGGTTGTGCCCCCAGTTCGGCCCTGATGTGCCCCCAGCCACTCCGGTTTGTGCCCCCAGAACTGACCGGCCGCCCTCGCCTCTCCGCCCGCTGAGCCAATTTTTGGGCGCGCGATTGGCCGTCCACAACCCCCCAAATCCAACCAAACCCACCACGCGGCGAGCTGCCCACCGGCCCAAAGTCCGCCTTTCGGAGTCCGCCCCGGCCACTTCGCCCAACTTCAGCATGTGTAGAGCGCACACACATGCAGCACTCGTTTGTCCACGGCCGTCCGTCCATGACCATAGAGGCATGCACACATCCACCGACATCCACCACGCAAAAAACACCCCTGCCTCTGAGCTGCGCCCTGTGCGCAATCGCCTGCTACGCCTGGCTGACGTGAAGCACATGACCGGCCTTGGCCGCAGCACGATCTATGCAGCCATTCGGGCCAAATCCTTCCCGGCCGCCGTGAACCTCACAGCCCACGCGGTGGCCTGGCGTGAGTCGGATATTGATGCGTGGATCGCTGCCCGCCCACCGGCCGCCCTGCCCATCGAACCGCCCGCACCCGTTGCTGCCAAGCCCGCGCCCAAGGCAGCGCGCACCCGCGCAACGGCCAGCGCTGCAACAAAACGGAGCCGCTCATGAGAATGCGCTGCCCCCACTGCAAGAGCTGGGCGAACGTTCGCAACAGCGTCGAAGTAACGCCCCTGCTGCGCGAGCTGTTCCTTGTCTGCAAGAACGCCGCCTGTGGCCACACCTTCGCGGCCGCGACCGAGATCAACCGCACGCTGTCCCCATCGGCTACGCCTGATCCGTCCATCCTGCTGCCCCTGAGTCCCCACGTCCGGCGCCGTGACGTGATGGAACAGATGGCACGACACCCTATCGCCCAATGCGACCGCCTGCCCCCGGCTGATGCCGACCGCCCGGGCACGGATACCGACGCCACAGAGACCGAATCGGCCGCCCTGGCGCCGTAGGTCCACCCTACCCCCAAAGCACCGCCTTGCGGAGCCGTTTTGCGGCCCTGCGGCCCGACCTACGCCCGAAGAACCCTGTTTGCCCCTTTTGCCCTTGATTCCCATGACCACCACCCCCAGCTCCTGCAGTCCTGGCCAGCCTGTTTTCCGTCCGTGCAATACCGCACACGCCGCGAACTTGCCGCGCCAGTTCGCCCCCAAACACCCACCAAAATCAACCAAACCCACCACGCGTCGCTATACTTCGGGCGTTACGTCACAAAAAGGCGTAATCGGGATTGGCGTCCCGTGTAACCCGCTGCGACGCAAGCCGCAGCCTCTCCCGCAGAGCAACTGCGGCTTGTTTGTTCGCGCCTCCAAGTTTTGGCGGCTCGGATGGGGAGCCGCAAGGCTCGCCGGTTCGCGCAAGCGGGTTCCCGGTACGCCAACCTGTTCGAGCCGCCGCCCCCAATTGGCGTTGGGAGTGACGGTTTTTGCAAACCGAACTCGCTTGGAGGCCTCCCATGGCTGACCGTACCCCCTCGGGCGCATCCGCGTCCGGCGCAGCTGCACGCGCGCATTCCTCTCCCTCTTGCTCTTGCCC
Source organism: Acidovorax facilis (assembly GCF_050626955.1). Classification (NCBI taxonomy): domain Bacteria; kingdom Pseudomonadati; phylum Pseudomonadota; class Betaproteobacteria; order Burkholderiales; family Comamonadaceae; genus Acidovorax; species Acidovorax facilis. Next base: position 384,293 of record NZ_CP192460.1, on the reverse strand, counting down.
TCCCCCGCTGTCTGACCGCGCCCCGCGTTCGCTGGCCCTTGATGCCGACGACAACGCAGGCGACCTGCGCACCACGCTGCAGGCCTATGGCGCCATCGAGAAGCTCATGAGCTGCCACGGCTCAAAGGACAGCCAGACCATCGTCGCCCATCGCGACGAACTGGGCGCCTTGCTTCGTCTGGTGAATGAGCGTTTCGCTCACGACCTGGACGCGCTCGATTCCACGCTGCAGACCCTGCACAGCGCCCTGGGCGCACGGGAGACCCTGCAATGAAGACCTACCTCATCAAGTGCATTGACGGGGCGGGCACATTCCACCGCTACACCCAGCAGGCCGCATCGCATGCGGCCATCGGCTCCAGCGCTTTCGAGCGCTTTGGAGACCTGCGTTTGCTGAGCGTGCGGAGGGTCTCATGAACGCGCCCGTTCGCATCAACCTCCAGCACGCCTACGAACAGAACCGCCAGCGCATCGCACAACTTTGGAACGAGGCACAGGCCATTGCATCGGACGATGCAGCGAGCCGCTATCTGGTGCGGCAGGGCTTGCGGGGGCACGACGCCGCGAACTGGCCCGACGCTTTGCGCCTGCATCCATCGCTCGACTACTGGCACACCGACAGCCAGGGCAGCGCCGCGTGCATTGGCGCCTTTCCCGCGCTGCTGGCCGCGCTGGAGATTGATGTTCACCCGCACGGGTTGTTCAAGCCCGCCGTGCGGCACACCGTGGCCCTGCAGCGCTTTTATCTGACCCCGCGCGGCACGCCTGCGCCGGTGCCTTCGTTCATCAAGGCCACGGGCACCGATGGGCACATCAAGGGCGCGGCCGTGCGGCTGTCTGCACCGCGTGTGCAAACCGATGGCGTGGTGCTGGGCGTCGCCGTGGGCGTGGTGTCCGCGCTGCGCTTCTCCTCTGCACTGCGCATGCCAGTGTGGGCTGTTGCAGACGCTGCAGCGCTCGCGCATTTCCTGTGGCCACGCGAGGTCACGCACCTGCATGTGTTCACCGACACCAGCGACGCGGCCCACGCGGTCCCGGCCTGCGAGCTGGCGCGCAAGGCTGCGCGCTGCGGTCTCAGCAGCTATGTGCAGACGGTCACGCCACGCACTGCCAACACCACCTCCGCCCCCAACGTTTGAAGGAATCACCATGGCAAAGAAGAAGGCCAACGCCACAAGCACGGGCGCGGCATCGAACGACACCAGCGCACAAGCCGCAGTGCAAGCAGCTCCACAAGGAGCTGCACCAGCTCGCGCACCGGCGCTGCAGTTCACCGTGTTCACGTCCACCGAGCCCGAGCGGCTTACCAAGGTGCTGAGCCTGAATCGCGACGGCACGCTGAACAAACAGGCGGCCGCTTCGATGATGGCGGGCACCGCGCAGCGCGTGCGCGTGTCAGGGCTGCAGGCCCTGGCCCAAGCGCTGGACAGCCTCACACCGGCTCAAGCGGTGGGCTGGGGAATCTGCGCGCCCGAACAAGCCGCCATCGTGGCGGAGCGGGATGCTCAGGTGAACGACGGAGCGCATGGAGCTATCTCCCGCACGCGCCAGCACTTCGCGTTCCCGCGTGGTCCGGGCGTCTTGATGCTGGACCATGACGGGTGCCCGAATGGCGAGCTGAACGCCGATGAACTGCGCCAGCGTTTGATCGATGCATGCCCTGCCCTGGCCGATGCGCCGATGCTCTGGCGCCCCAGCTGTTCGGCGGGTGTGCAGGCCCCGGATGGGCGCGTGCTGTCGGGCCTGGACCGGCACCGCCTTTACATCCCTGTGCGTGATGCCTCGCGCATCCCCGATGCGGGCAAGACGCTGTTCACGCTGCTGTGGGCATTTGGACAAGGTTGGTATGAGGTCGGGCGCGCTGGCCAAGCGCTGGAGCGGTCCCTCATTGATGCGACCGTATGGCAACCCGAGCGGCTGGACTTCTGCGCCCCTCCCGTGTTGCTCGATGGCCTGGACCGCCCTGGCGCTGCAGCGCGCATCTATGGCGATCCCTCTGCCTTGTTCGACCTTGGCCTGATCGAGTGCGACGGCGAGACCCGCAAGCAGGTGCAGAGCCTCAAGCGTGCGAAGCGCGAGGCCATCGCCGGGCAGTGCGCGGCGCAGCGTGAACGCTGGGCCAATGCGAAGGCGCCATCGCTGGCCATGCGGCGCGGCATCCCGTTGGAGAAGGCGCGCGATGTGCTGGTGCGGGCCAGTGAGAAACGGGTTTTGATGGGGCATTTCATGCTCACATCGGCAGAGGGTGAACCCGTGTCGGTGGGCGAGATTTTGGACGCGCCCGACCGCTGGCACAACGCGCAGTTCGCGGACCCGCTGGACCCGGACACCGACCGCCGCGTGGCCGTGGTGAACCTCAAGAGCGGACAGCGGCCGTACCTCTACACGCACCGCCACGGGGGCATGCGTTTTGAGCTGATGCGGCAGTCGGCGCGCGTGCAAATTGGGCGCGGGATGCGTGTCGCAACAACCGATGCAGTCCTGTCCGTGTTGAAGTCGCGCGGGGAGCTGTTCGACTATGGCGAGGGGGCGATTGCCTACGTCAGCGAGGGCAAGGCGCGGCCGGTGTCGCCCGACTGGTTGACCGACCACATGGGGCGTGTGTGCGACTTCTACTCCGTGCGCAAGCGCAAGGACTCTGCAGGGGATGACCAGACCGAGGAAGGCGCGGAGGATGCACCGCTGGGCGTGGCGCGCGCCATCCTGGCCAAGCATGGCGAGCGAGGTTTCAAGAAGCTTGTCGCCGTGGTCACTGCGCCCACGCTGCGGCTTGATGGGAGCATTCTGGATCGCCCTGGCCATGATGACGTTTCCGGGCTGCTGTTCTACAGCGAGCATCCGAACCCGCCGAAGGTGCCGACCAGCCCGAGCCCGGCCGATGCGCTGGCCGCGCTGCGGTTCCTGTGGCGGCCTCTGGCCCTGTTCCCGCTAGTGGACGATGTGGCGCGCGGGGTGGTGCTGCATGGCCTGCTGTCGGCCGCGTTGCGGGCCAGTCTGCCCACGGCCCCCGGCATCGGTTTGGATGCGCCTGCGGCGGGGAGTGGCAAGACGCTGCTCGCGCGCTGTATCGGCATCCTGGCGATGGGGACCGACCCGGCCATCCTGCCGCCCGCAGACACCGACGAGGAAACGCGCAAGCGCCTGTTCGCCGTGCTGCGCGAGGGCCAGCGCGTGGTGCTGTGGGACAACGTGCGCGAGCCCTTGGGCTCTGCATCACTGGATGCGTTCTTGACCGCGCCCACGTTCGCCGACCGCATCCTGGGTTCGAGCGAGACCGTGACGCTACCGAACCGGGCCTTGTTCATCGCCACGGGCAACAACCTGCGCATGACCTCGGACACCTGCCGCCGGGTGCTGACCGCCCGCATCGATACGCAGAGCGAGAAGCCCTACACGCGGGACTTCGCGTTCGACCCCGCGCAGATGATGACGAACGACCGGCTGCACTATGTGGTGGCGGCCTTGACCATCGTGCGGGCCTACATCACTGCGGGGCGGCCGAAGGTGGCCAGCGGGCGCACCGCGAGTTTCGAGCATTGGGATGATCTGGTGAGGCAGCCGCTGTGCTGGCTGGCGGGTCTGGTGCGGCAAGCCGGGGACCCGGAACTGCCATCGTTGGGCGACCCGATGGAGGCGGCCGCCAGGGCCTTCGAGCAGGACCCGGAAACAACAAAGCTCGCTGCGATGCTGGAGGCGTGGCACGAGGCGTTCGGGGGCATGCAGACCACGGTGGCCAGTGTCATCCGCCGGGGCGATACCGACGAGCGGCTGGGCGGGGCGATGGACGAGATCGCCGGGCAGGCCGGGAAGGTCAACTCGCGCATGCTGGGCCGGTGGGTGGAACGTATGACCGGGCGCATCGTCGGGGGCAAGCAGTTCGTGCGGATTGGCCTGCGGGCTGGGGTGCTGCATTGGTCGGTGGGCAAGGTGGGGGCATCGCCACCTGCCCCGACTTTGCAAACGCAAAACGTGAACGCGCCATCGGCCGCCGAACACCCACCAAAAGCCACCAAACCCACCAATCCGGGGCAGACCGGGCACGAACCGACCGATTCGCAAAATCAAAACGTGAACGCGCCGTTGACCGGCAGACACCCACCAAAAGGCACCAAACCCACCAAAAACGGGGGTTCGGACACCTCCAATGCACCCGGCGTGGTGGGTTTGGGGGGTTTTGGGGGGTTTCCGGCGGTCAATCCGCGCGCCAAAAATTCTGAGACCGGCGAAGCAGCAAATTCGGCCGGTGACGATGTGGAGTTCTTCCAATGACGGCCCCGCATTCATCGCCTTTGGTGGGTTTGGTGGCTTTTGGGGGGTTTACTTCGGACGACCGGCGCACCGAGATTCACGAAACCAAGGTTGAACCCGACCCGGCCTTGGTGGGTTTGGTGCGTTTTGGTGGGTGTTTGGCGGTCAACGGCGCGCACAAAATTTGCGCCGATGCCGTTTCAAGCGAGCCCGCCGTGGTGGGTTTGGTGGGCTTTGGTGGGTTCCTGGCGGCGAATCGAGCGAGCACGTTTAGCGCTGACGGTGGTTTGACCGATGCCGACAAGGCCCTGGCCAGGGCCGCCCGCGGCATTCTGCAGACGCTGGAATCCGCTGGTTTGACCCTGGCTGTGACGGATGCCGGAGCGCTGCAGGTCTCGCCCGCCAGTGCCTTGCGCCCCGACCAACGAGTGGCCATTCGCGACCACCGCGCGGGCTTGGTGGCCCTGCTACGGCTGCGCGGCGTTCTGTTCATTGATGACGAGCGCCACCGCTGCAGCGACTGCGTGCATCTGCAGCGCAAGGGCTATTGCGCGATGGCGCAGAAGGGCCTGATGCCCGGGGTCAATCCGTGGTTCACGCCTGCGCCCCACGTGCTGCAGCACTGCCACTTTTTCCACCCGAACGCGGTGGAACTGGGGGCGCCATGAGCAAGGCCACTTTCGCCACCGGCGACACCACACCGGCCAAGGCTCCCATGTCCAACGCCGAACGCCAGCGCAAGCACCGCGAGAAGCGCAAGGCGGAGTTGCAGGCACTGCGCGCTGGCGCTGCGGCCCCGCTGTCGCTGCGGCTGGCTCTGCCCTTGCAATCGGCCGCACCTGTTGTGCCAACTGTTTCGGCCCGTGCCCTGCCCGATGACTCGCCATCCCTGCGCCTGCAGCTCGATGCAGCCCGCAAGCGCTGCGAAGCGCAGGCGGCAGAGCTGGCGGCCCTGCGTGCGGAGCATGAGCCCTTGGTGGCCCGTTTTCTGGCCTTGCGCACGGTATTGAGGGCCGTCCTCGGCAAGTTCTCACCGGCGGCCCGGCATGTGGCGCGCAGCCACTTGCAGGAGACCGGGTTTATCGAGTGGCTGGACGCTGATTGAACGCTGCGGGGCACTGCCCCGCGCCTGTTGTTCCCTTCTGTTGTTCCCTTCTGTTTTTTCCGTTGTTTTCTTCCTTTTTTCACCTCTGAAAGTTCACCATGTTCGCCAATGAATCCAAGGCCCGCGCGGCCTATGTGTCCGCCAATCGCAAGCTCGAAGCCGCCCTGTCGGAGTACACGCAAGCGCGCACCGAGCTGCACAAGATCACGGGGGAGTTCTCTGCTGTCGATCAGAAGCTGTCCCTGCAGTTCAGCACCCGCTCGGGCAAGACCCAGACCGCCGAAGTTGTTCTCACCGACTGCTGAAAGGAATCACCACCATGACGACCCAAACCACCAAGACCGCCACGATTCAAGACGAGTTGGCCCAGGCCCAGGCGGCCTACGACAGCGCGCTGGCGAAGTTGCTCAAAGCCTGCGCGGATTTCAACGAGGGCTCGGGCAAGCAGTACGCGGAGCTGATGCAGCGCCATGCGGACCTGCGCGGCAAGATTGCCGCCCATGAGGCTGCGGCAGAGGCCGCCACGCTGGAGTTCAAGCAGTTGCTGGCGGCTGCGAATTTTGAGAAGACGAAGGCCGTGAAAGAGGCGCTGTTCAAGAAGAACGATGCGCTGGCCATTGCCGAAGAACTGCGCGAGGCGCTGGCCGATTCGGAGCGTACGACGTTGTCCCTGCGCGCCAGTGCGTCGCGCGCTGCGCAGACCTACGCCAACGCGCACGACGCGGCCTATGGGGCCTATGCGCGGCTTGAAGCCTACAAGGCCCTGGCAGAGTCCGAAGAGGCGCTCACGCGGGCCATGGCGCTTATGACGCATGCCTCGGAGCCCACGGGCATCGACCGGCAAGCCGACGATCCAAGGGCCTACCGGATGAAGTTCATCTGGCAGCGCCTGTCGGCCGTGGCGATGGAGCGGCCAGAGGCGCAGCAGCGGCCCGAAGTGGAGGCACTGGGGCCGCTGGAGCTGGGGGCGTTTGCGGGGCGTGCGTTCCTCACGCCGGTGAAGGTGATGCAGCTGCAGCGGGCGGAGGCGACCGCGACGGCCTGAGCATCACGATGAAGCGAGCCAGGCATGCGCCCTGGCGCTGAAAGACAAAAGGCCCCGGCAGTGATGTCGGGGCCTTTTTGCGTTGGTCGGTTAGGTACCGCCGGTGGCGGTTTCAGAAAGCGGAAGCTCAACGCTTGACATGAGCAGTGGCCGACCGGCGCAGTCGATTGGATATGCGTTCTATGGAAAGACTAGCCATCAACTTTTGCGTACGCGGAGGCGTGCCATTTGGTGCCGGACACTTGCCACGGGAGCGCCTCTTGCACACGCACCCTCTTATGGTTGCCGCCAGTAAAGACATAAGTCTGCAGCTCTTGAAAATGCCGCCGCTTCTTTGAATACGAGAAAGTCACGAGAAACACTATCAGCGGCTTGTCGATTCCTTCCCACTGCCGCCCAATGGCGTCGAGATTGAGCTGATGTGTGTCATTGTCAGTCCGGCTGTAGCCGACAAAGATGAATGTGTCAGCTTCGCTGGCTGCACTTGCCAGCTTCTCAATTTCATTTACGGTTTCAACCTTTGCCGGTGTCCATTCCCATTCTGCTTTCGCCCAGGCCTTCGCGTTTGAGTCTTGGATTACCGCGTCAGTTTTTCCGCCCGTTTCGAAGCATGTGTATAGACCGAGGTGGTCTGCAGCCATCTTGACCGTAGACGCGATATGTGTAGTCCAAAGCGCGCGACGACTGATGTCAATACGATCTGGCGTTATTGGAAAGTCCCGATACCAGAACGCATTGAACAAGGCGACGAAATCCTTAGTACGACTTTTCATGATTTGATGACAAACGTTTGAATTCAGCGGCCGCCGGGGGTGGTACTCAGGAATGAAGGCTAGACCACTGCTGGCGGCTCGCCCGGCAGCTCCTCCTTTGCGTGCACTAGTAGCTCGAAGACAGCGATGATGGCGCCCCACCAAGCAGAGAGTACGCGCCCCATCAGGGCGAATTTGACTCTGGAGTCTTAAGTCCTGAGGGCAAAACACTATCTGGAAGGATTCTGTCCCACTCGTCCTTGAAGAGGTGGCGGTGAACAGTTCGTTGGTACACCTCGTTGAAGTGCTCTTTGGCAAAGTACTTGATCATCCAACGTTGTTGATCGCCGGAGTGCTTCAAGTTAAAGAACGCATGAATGCCTTCCTCGGCAATCGTTGGGCTCACGTCTTCGAAGTCCTCGCATGAGGCCACGGTATAGGGCATGGAGTCAAGCCATGAGAGGTCAAGATTCGCCTCAGCCATTTTCTTGCGCACGCCTTCTGCCAAAAGGTATGCTGACGTGCCAAACAAGTACCAATCTTCGAGCGTCACGACGAGCGGAAAGATTGGCCGATCGTTTCGCGGCCAATGCGTGTGGCCTGCCAGTGCATCAGCTATGTTTTTGTATAGCTGTATGACGGCTTTCGCCAGGTAGTCCACTTGCTGGCCAATGATTGCTGGGTCAACCGCCGACTTAGCACCCACGGTCATCCGCTTGGCCTTGCATTCGACAAACAAGTTCGCCCGGGCGTCGGTCACTATCCAGTCCACGCCGTCTTTTCGAGCGCGCCCCACCTTGTACTCACGCTCTTCGTAAATCGTGAATTGAGGGCTTGGGAATGTCTTGCTCAGCACCTCACCAAAGTAGGCTTGAAACGAAGCACCAAATGGGTCGTTGAAGCCTTCTGCTTGAGCGATTTCGTAGAAGAGGCCTTGGCTTACCCGGCTCATGACATAGTGGGGAATAGGGCAATGGAGGCGCTCAGGGTGCGTCAAGTCCAAGCCCACGAGCGGTTTGGCTTCGAGTGGGTTCCACGTGTACATCCAGGTGTCGTCGTACCTGGCTGCGTCATTGACTTTTGATTGGAGTTCTTCGAGAGGCTGCGACAGTTTGTCAAACACAGTTTTGGATCGCTCCAGCTCAATGGCAACCGATCGGTAGTCCTGGTGAGCGGAGATCGTGCATTTGTGCTGTAGAAGGCCCACAGTGGCAAAGCCCACGAGAAACCATTCCTTCGTGCTGACCCCAGTCTGGCGAATCAGTAGGCGCTCCACGTCGGGCTCAGAGAACACCTTGAAGTAACGCATGAGCGCATTGAGTTGGCGCGTGCGCTGCCATGGAAACTGAAGATGGCCTGTCGGGTTCAAGCTGTTGCAGGCCTGGTCCGGCGTCATTGCCGGCCCCACCATGTCATTGGTGACTGTGCGCAGCATATTGAGCACGCGTGCCATGTTGGGCCAGGGGCGAAGACGAAGCGTTCCCCTTGGCGTCGCGTTCAACGCGATTTCGCGCGCAAGAATGGCGATCTCCCACTTGTGAAGTTCGGCCTTTAGCTTTATGAATCCTTGGCCGGTCCATACCTTCTCATTCGAGGAATGATGGTCCACCGCTTGGAAATACCACCATATGTCGTCGATTGAATCCTGTAGGTTGTACTGGCGCAGGAGATTTCGAAGCGGCTTGTATCGAAGGTAGTTGTTCAAGGTCTGAGCCAGGTTGAAGCTACAGCGAGCTGACAGACCGCAATCCGCCTTGACGAGGGTTGATGCCCCCCTGGATGGTCGCCTCTCACCGAATGCTGACGCGCCATCATCATATGTCCGCAACGTAACCGGGCACTCGCCCTCACTTATGAACGGCCAGACAAAAGCCGTCAAATCCCGTCACCCGAAAATGCGCGAAGACCGCCCACCAAGCCGCACCGTGCCTCGCGCAGTCCATGGTCGGCAAGGTCGTCAATTGAGGGCCATTTAGCGGGCAGGTGAGGCGGGGTCTCCACTGCGCGCCACCCCTCTACGTGGTAGTTCGTGCGTGGCGCGTAGCTGCTTAGGTCATTCCTCAACGTTGATTGCACTCTGGCCGTTACTACGGCTGCTGGGATACCAGCTGTCGGCTAGGACCAACATATGGCGTTTGCCACAAGCAGCCGCGCAGCGCCTGAATTAAGCCGCGCCGCGAAGCGGCGTCGGCTTGAATGAAATGTTAGGCCGCACCACCGTTACCCTCTAGGGATTCAATGATGGCTTCTATCTTCTCGCGGTAGCTCTCGCCGATCGCCTTTCCATGAACATCCAAGCTCGCATCAATTTCAATCAGCTTTAACTTCAACGATGCGATGGCGTTTAGACGCTGGAGTTCTAGAACTCGCGCCTGCACCACAGAGCTGTCGAGTAGCGCGTTTGCAGACCTCGCAAGTTCTTTGCGCGTTTCAGACAGCTCGAGTGATTGCAGATACACAGCAATGCCAGCTGCGGAGAAAGCTAAGCCTGTGAACAAAGCATTCACTGCGCCGAACATATCGCCGAACGTTCCTCTCTCAGGAACATGCTGAAGAGCGAAGAGGGAAATGAGCCAGATCGATATCACGATCGAAGGTAGAAGGATAAAGATGAGCTTTTTGGACATAAGCTACCTGTAGTGCGGCCTAACGCAAAGATAACCGGCGCATTGCCGCAACTTGTTCGAGTCGACCGATCGGTTAGCCGGCACCGGCAGGCCTTCACCGTCAGCCATTCTTTTCGGCGCTCTTCACTGTTCGAAGATCTAGGGTAAGCCTCTCGCCAGATGGCGTTGCCGACCAGAAGAGGTCCATTCCTCCAGCAATATTCTTCGTGTATTGGATATTGACGAGACCTAGGGCCTTTAATTGAACCGAAATAGTCTGAAAGACTTGATCTTCGAGGTCTGGCGAACTGCCTGAGGCGGATGACATCTTGAACAAGCCTTTCTCGAGGACACCCTTGACAGTGGAAGCCGCGGGATGACGAACGAGGTAAGGCGAAATGATGGAGAAGATTTGCCGCCAAGTCGGGCGCGCAGTCCAGAGATAGCCCGACCTACCTTGAGACCAGTGCTTACCAGACACCTCGATAGCTTCGTCGAGTCCTGCGAGATTTTCAACCTTCGCCGCCGGAGCGGTTCGTAAAGCTGCAAGCTCAGTTGAAAGAGCCGCGTTCCTCTTTCTGAGTTCGTTAATCTCGGCCAGCACTTCTTCCTTAGCGATGCGATCCGCCCTAATCCATCCTCGTGCGGGATACGTCTTGATGGTCTTGGAGAGACTGAGTGCCACAATCCCTGGTAGCTCATTTGCACTGTTCCAAAAGCGTACAAGTCTGCCCGTCGACACCTTCTCTCTAAACTTATCGAGCTTCGCCCGAAGCTCGGGATCCCTCTCCGACTTCCCCAATGGAATATCGTCCGGAGCTTGATGCAGAAGGGCTATGACCTTCAAGTCCTTCGCCACCGCATAGTCGTACTCTTGTTCTGTATAACTGATACCGGCAGAGGTTAGAGACCCGTAGCGCCCACCGATCACGAGAAGGTAGTAGTCACAATCATCAATGACCCTCTTGATGAATGCAAACTGCTCCTCGTCTACGGCGGGGAATAGCTCCATTCCGGCGGGGATGCAGTCCATCTCCATTAATGCCTGGATTACGCGCTGACGTTCATCCTTCAAGTCTGCGTATGTAGAGCTGACGAAAATTTGATATCTCTTGTCCATGATGATTGCTCATTCTTCTCGGCAAAAGGCCAGTTGTCGTTGGCGCCGCAAGGGGCTTGCAGCCTAGCTTTTCAGTACGTCATTGCATGGAAACAAGGTACCAGATTCAGCCATGAAACCCGCCACCCTCCTATGCTGCGCACCGCACGGTTGCTGGATCAATGCTGCGAGTGCGTTCGTTACAAACACTATAGCTTGCGCACGGACTACCGCCCAAACTTTGATTTGGCAGCCGCGCAAGACCACTACTTTCCAGTGCATACGAGCTCATCGGCTCTTTGACCGCGTTCCATCCAAGTAGTCGGCCCACCACTGCATCAGCTTGATACGGTCCGCCATGTACGTTGTCCGGTGGTACGCCGCCCGGATCTCGTTCTGTTCCCTGTGCGCGAGCTGCCTCTCGATCACATCCGGGTTCCATCCGTGTTCGTTGGCCACGGTCGAGAACAAAGCCCGGAATCCGTGGGCCGTAGCGATGCTCTTGTAGCCCATGCGCGCGAGTGCTGAGTTGAACGTGTTCTCGCTCAGTGGCTTGCTGGGGTAGTAGGGACTAGGGAACACCAGGTCGCGGCCGCCGCTGATGGCCTCGATCCTGGCCAGCACTTCGAGGGCCTGTTTGGACAGGGGCACGCGGTGTTCTTCCCTCATCTTCATGCGCTCTGCGGGGATGGTCCACAGGGCCGCCTTGCGGTCGAATTCCACCCAGCGTGCGCCGCGCACTTCCCCAGGCCTGCAAGCCGTGAGCATGAGCATGCGCAGGCCCAGAACGATGCTGGGGGCGCCGTCGTAGGCCGCGAGCTTGCGCATGAACTCGGGCAGCTCTTTTTCCGCCAGGGCGGCCCGGTGCTGGACGGTGCGTGGCTTGAGGATCTCGGAGGGCACGAGATCGAGCATGGGATTGGCGTCGATGCGCTGGTGCGTTACGGCCCAACGATAGATGGCCTTCACGCGCTGCAGCACGCGGCCGGCCTGATCGCTGGCGCCACGGGCCTCCACCGCTTTGACGGCTTCCATGACGTCCCGGGCTTTCAGGCTGGCCATCGGCCGCGAACCAAGGGTCGGGAACACATCCGATTCAAGCGAAGCCCGGATGCGGCCCATGGTGACGGGCTCCCAGCGGGTGGACTGGTGTTCGAGCCAGTCGCGGGCTACGGCTTCGAGAGTGTTGCGGTTTTCGTGGATAACCCGAGCCTTTTGCTCCTTGCGGGCCTCCCCGGGGTCTTGGTCGTCTTGGAGCAGTTTGCGGGCCTTGCTGGCGGACTCCCGGGCGGCCTTGAGACTGATATCGGGGTAGACGCCAAAGGCCAGGCGCTTTTCTTTTCCGGCGAAGCGGTACTTCATGCGCCAGTAGCGCCCACCTGCCTTGGAGATTTCGAGATACAGGCCCAAGCCGTCAGCGTGTTTGCCAGGTTCAGAGAGGGTGCGGAGCTTCGTGTCGGTGAGTTTCAAGGGGGCACCAAAAAGGGCTGGGGGCACAAATGGGGGCACATTCTGCCCGTATGATTCGCGGACCTAATATCCACGAGGCCTAGCGGCCAGACTTCGAGAGCTGTCGAGGGGACCAGATTTATGGTCAAAACTGCCCCTAGCGCTTATTGGACAAGCGCTAGCAGCTATCAAAACAGTAGTATTCAAAGAAGAAGCAACCCCGTGGCAGGGTCTTCGCAGTGTGTGCGGCGGGCCTGCCCGCCAAGCAGCTACCCAGCGCAACACACCGCAGCCACATGCTCCAAGACATCCAGAAAACCCTGTGGGCCACCGCAGACAAGCTGCGCGCCAACATGGACGCCGCCGAATACAAGCACCTGGTGCTCGGCCTCATCTTCGTCAAATACATCTCTGACACCTTTGCCGCCCACCACGCCACGCTGGTGCTGCGCCTGGCAGACCCCGACGACGAATACTTCTACGGTGATGCCGACCCCGCCGACATAGCGGCCGAGCTGGAAGACCGCGACTACTACAAAGAAGCCAACGTCTTCTGGGTGCCCGAAGCCGCGCGCTGGGAGCAATTGCGCAATGCCGCCAAGCAGCCCGACATTGGCAAACGCATTGACGACGCCCTCACGCTGATCGAGGCCGAGAACCCGACGCTCAAAGGCATCCTGGACAAACGCTACGCCCGTGCACAGCTGCCCGATGGCAAGCTGGGCGAGCTGGTCGATTTGGTATCGACCATCGGCTTTGGCGACACCCCCGACGTGGCCCGCGACACCCTGGGCCAGGTGTACGAATACTTTCTGGGCATGTTCGCCAGTGCCGAAGGCAAGCGCGGCGGGCAGTTCTACACCCCCGCCAGCATCGTCAAAACCCTGGTGGCCGTGCTCAACCCACACACCGGCAAGGTGTACGACCCGTGCTGCGGCAGCGGCGGCATGTTTGTGCAGAGCGAAAAGTTCATCGAAGCCCACGGCGGCAAAAAGGGCGATGTCTCCATCTACGGACAAGAGAGCAACCCCACCACCTGGCGCCTGGCCGCCATGAACCTGGCCATTCGCGGCATCGACTTCAACCTGGGGCGCGAACCCGCCGACACCTTTGTGCGCAACCAGCACCCCGACCTGCGCGCCGACTTCATCCTGGCCAACCCGCCCTTCAACATCAGCGACTGGTGGCACCCCAGCCTGGAGGGCGACGCCCGCTGGGTGTATGGCGACCCACCCCACGGCAACGCCAACACCGCCTGGCTGCAGCACATGCTGCACCACCTCAAAGCCACCGGCCGTGCTGGAATTGTTTTGGCGAATGGCAGCATGAGCAGCAGCCAGAACAACGAGGGCCAGATCCGCGCCGCCATGGTCGATGCCGACGTGGTGGAAGTGATGATTGCCCTGCCCGGCCAGCTGTTTTTCAACACGCAAATCCCGGCGTGCCTGTGGTTTTTGGCCAAGAGCAAAAAGCGCAAGGGCGAAGTGCTGTTCATCGACGCCCGCAAGCTCGCCACCATGATCAGCCGCGTGCAGGGCGAGCTGACCGACGAGGTCATCGACCGCATCGCCGCCACCGTGGCCGCCTGGCGCGGCGAGCCCGCGCCCACTGCCAACCCCGTTCGGGCTGCGACTGTCGAAGCCAGCGCACCCCCAACCGTTCAGGCTGAGCCCGTCGAAGCCCACCCCCACCACCCCGCCATCTACCAAGACATCCCCGGCTTCTGCCGCAGCGTCCCCCTGGCCGAGATCGCCCAACACGGCCACGTGCTCACCCCCGGCCGCTATGTGGGCGCCGAGGCGGTGGAGGACGACGACGAAGCCTTTGCCGACAAGATGGTCAAGCTGACGGAGAAGCTGGGCGAGCAGATGGCCAAAGGCGCAGAGCTGGATGCGGTGATTCGGCAGAAGTTGGGGGGGCTGGGGTATGAGTTCTGAATGGCGTACTCAAAAAATATCATCGCTGGGAGAATTTGACAGGGGCAAATCCAAGCACCGCCCAAGAGATGCAGCGCACCTCTACGGTGGTCCGTACCCGTTCATTCAAACCGGCGACATAACAAATTCAGGCGGCCGCGTTACCAGTTTTCGCCAGACATATAGCGAAGCAGGTCTGGCTCAAAGTCGCTTGTGGCCCGCGGGCACACTTGCAATAACCATTGCAGCAAATATTGCAGAAACAGCGCTGCTAACTTTTCCCGCATGTTTTCCAGACAGCGTTGTTGGATTTACCGCTGATCCCGGAAAGGCAGATGTTCGTTTCATTGAGTATCTTTTTCAGGCTATGCGCAAGCAGGTCAAAAGCCATGCCTATGGTTCTGCGCAGGAGAACATCAATCTTGAGGTACTGCGAAACCTTGAATTTCCTATTCCACCACTGAATATCCAGGCTGCAATTGCCGACTACTTGTCGCTTCTCGACGACCGCATCACCCTCCTGCGCGAAACCAACGCCACGCTCGAAGCCATTGCCCAGGCGCTGTTCAAGTCGTGGTTTGTCGATTTCGACCCCGTGCGCGCCAAGATGGAAGGCCGCGCCCCCGAAAGCATGGACGAGGCCACAGCAGCGCTGTTTCCCGATGCGCTGGTGGAGTCGGAGTTGGGGCGGGTGCCGAAGGGGTGGCGAATGAGCCACCTGGCCGACCTGACTTCAACACACCATGGGAGCATCCAAACAGGGCCCTTTGGCAGCCAACTCCATGCGTCGGACTACGTGGACTCCGGCGTGCCGGTGGTCATGCCAAAAGACATCAAGGACCGCCGGGTCATGACCGACTCGGTTGCACGAGTGAGCCAGGAAAACGCCGATCGCCTTTCAAGACACCAACTGATCGCGGGCGACATTGTTTTCAGTCGCCGGGGTGACGTAGAACGTCACGCTCTCATTACACAAAGAGAGGCTGGTTGGCTGTGCGGCACAGGTTGCCTTTTGCTTCGCCCAGGCAAAAGTTGGCGCTCTTCAACCTTTTTGTCCATGGCATTGGACGCAGCTCAGGCCCGCACTTGGCTGGTACAGCATGCGGTGGGTGCCACCATGCCAAACATCAACACCGGCATCCTTGGCTCGGTTCCCGTGCTCCTGCCGCCAGATGCGCTGCTTTCTGCCTTCGAGGATGTAGTCTCGGCAACTGAACTGCAGCGCAGTCACAACTCATCAACCGCAGAAACCCTCTCCACCCTCCGAGACACCCTGCTCCCCCGCCTGATCTCCGGCCAGTTGCGCTTGCCCGAAGCATTGGCTGAAATGTCCGTGGAGGCCGCGAGATGAGGAACTTAGACACTTTGAACCGCTGGTTGGTGGAAGCGCCCGAGGATGCCTTTTTGGGGGCAAAGTGCATAAACGCAAATCCGTTTAGCACCAAAGTTGTCAAAAACTTCCAATTGAATCAAAGACCTAATCGGTTAATTGCAATTCCACTTGAGATTTTCATGGCAGCGCGAGCCTGGCACCGACGCCATGACCGAAGTCCAACTCACCTGCTCCCCAGTCACGGCGCCATAGCGGTTTTTTCCTTGGGGCGTGCATGGGGGGACAGGACTGAAATGGGGCAGCAGCTGATGCCCATTGATAGCCTGGAGCCGCAACGACGTTTGGGGCTGCGGCAGCAGAAGTTGCCTTGTTCTGTGAAAGCACGCTTGCATACCGCGCTTTCATATTAAAGAATGCTTTAATACCGCAGCCGCTTATTAAAGAATGCTTTCATACGATGCGCAGCACCGGCACTTTCATCACATCCGCCACGCTCGGCGAGCCGGTCCAGGCGTTTGTGCCGCATTCGCTGCCCCCCGCCAAACCGCCGCTGGCCCCTGAGTCGTTTGCAGCGGCCAACCACGCGGCGGAAATGGCGCTGGCCCGCTTGGCCGGGGTGGCAGGGCTGGTGCCCTCTGTGGACTGGCTGCTATACAGCGCCATTCGCAAAGAGGCGTTGCTGACATCGCAGATTGAAGGCACGCAAGCCACCCTCACCGATCTGTTCGACGACGAAGCCGGTTTTGCTGTGAGCAACACCGACGACGTGGAAGAGGTGACCAACTACCTGCGCGCGTTCAGGCTGGTGCAGCACAACCTGCGTGACCCGGCCGGCCTGCCCATCAGCGTGCGCCTGCTGTGTGACGCCCACCGGTTGCTGCTCAGCGGCGTGCGCGGCACGGGCAAACAACCCGGTGAGTTACGCCGCTCGCAAAACTGGATTGGTGGCACCCGGCCGGGCAATGCCGTGTTTGTGCCGCCTCCGGCCGAGCGTGTGGCAGCGCTGCTGGGCGATATGGAGCAGTTCATTCACCAAGCCCACAGCCCATTGCCGCCGCTGGTCAAGATTGCGTTGGTGCACGCGCAGTTTGAAACCATTCACCCGTTTCTTGACGGCAATGGCCGCATTGGCCGCCTGCTGATTGCCGCACTGCTGGAGCATTGGGCTTTGCTGCCAGAACCCTTGATGTACCTGAGCGGCTACCTCAAACAACACCAGGCCGACTACTACCGCCACCTCTCTACAGTGCGTACGCAGGGCGACTGGGAGGGCTGGGTGGGTTTCTTTCTGCACGGCGTGGAAACCGCCGCATCCGAGGCTGAACGCGGCATTGTGGCGATTGCCAGCCTGGTGGCCGCAGACCGCAGGCGCCTGCTGCAAGCGCCCAAGGCGGGCCCAGCCAGCTACCGCTTGTTTGAACTGCTGCCCATGATGCCGCGCTTCACCGTGGAGCGGGTGCGTCAGCAATTGGGCACCAGCTTTCCCACCGCAAACGCAGCAGTGCAGATGCTCAGTGAGCTGGGCATAGTGACAGAGTTGACGGGGCAAAAGAAGAACCGCAGCTACAGCTATCAGCCCTACATCGAGCTAATGAAACTCTGAAAGGTGCGAGCAAAAGCCCATGACCGAAGACCAGCTCGAACGCGAAACCCTGGCCTGGCTGCAGGACGTGGGCTACGCCCACATGGCAGGCCCCGACATCGCCCCCGACGGCCCCGCGCCCGAGCGCAGCGACTACCGGCAAGTTCTGCTGGCGGGACGCCTGCGCGCTGCGCTGGTACGGCTGAACCCCAGCATGCCCGCCACGGCGATTGATGACGCGCTGGCGCAGGTGCAAGACCTGGGCGTGCCGGCGCTGCTGGCGGCCAACCGGCGGTTTCACCGGCTGCTGGTGGCCGGTGTGCCGGTGCAGTACCAGCGCGGCAACGAGACGGTGGGCGACTTTGTGCGCCTGGTGGATTGGGCCACGCCCGAGCGCAATGACTGGCTGGCGGTGAACCAGTTCAGCGTGCGCGGGCCGCGCCACACGCGCCGGCCGGATGTGGTGCTGTTTGTGAACGGCCTGCCGCTGGTGTTGCTGGAGCTGAAGAACCCCGCCGACCAGGCCGCCAGCGTGTGGAAGGCCTACGACCAGATCCAGACGTACAAGGAGCAGATCCCGGACCTGTTCCACACCAACGAGGTGCTGGTGATTTCGGACGGCACCGAGGCGCTGCTGGGGTCGCTGAGCGCAAGCGCCGAGCGCTTCATGGCGTGGCGCACGATTGACGGCGCCACGCTGGACCCGCTGGGCCAGTTCAACGAGCTGCAGACGCTGGTGCGCGGCGTGCTGGCGCCGCAGTACCTGCTGGACTACCTGCGCTACTTTGTGCTGTTTGAAGACGATGGCCAGCTGGTGAAGAAGATTGCGGGCTACCACCAGTTTCATGCGGTGCGCGCCGCCATTGCCCAGGTGGTGGCTGCCGCCACGCCAGGCGATGGTGCAGACCCAGCCACCAAGGGCAAGGGCGGCGTGGTGTGGCACACGCAGGGCAGCGGCAAGAGCATCACCATGACCTGCTTTGCCGCCCGCGTGATGCAAGAGCCCGCGCTGCAGAACCCCACCATCGTTGTCATCACCGACCGCAACGACCTGGACGGCCAGCTGCTGGGAGTGTTTGGCCTGGCGCAAGACCTGCTGCGCGAGCAGCCCGTGCAGGCCCGCACCCGGCAAGAGCTGCGCACGCTGCTGGCCAACCGGCCCTCGGGCGGCATTGTGTTTGCCACCATCCAGAAGTTCATGCCCGGCGAGGACGAAGACAGCTATCCCATGCTGTCGGACCGCCACAACATCGTGGTGATTGCCGACGAAGCGCACCGCACGCAGTACGGGTTTGAGGCGCGGCTGAAGGTGCGCAAGGCTGATGTGAAGGCCGATGGGAAGGAAAATTTCAAGCCAAATCAGGCTCTAGCGCTTGATACACAAGCGCCACCAGCTACCAATACAGTAGCAAACCCCATCACCACAGGCAGCGGCACCGCACCCGCACACCGTGCCGAGTTTGCGCCGCCCACCTACCGGGTTGGCACCGAAGCGAACACGGTGGAGCCCACCCGGGAACACTACCAGGTGGGTTACGCCCAGCACCTGCGCGATGCACTGCCCAACGCCACCTTTGTCGCCTTTACTGGCACACCCGTGAGCGGCACCGACCGCGACACGCGCGCGGTGTTTGGCGACTACATCCACGTGTATGACATGCAGCAGGCCAAGGAAGACGGCGCCACCGTGGCCATCTACTACGAAAGCCGCATGGTGAAGCTGGGCCTGAAGGCCGACGAGCTGCCCAGCATCGACGCCGAAGTGGACGAGCTGGCCGAGGACGAAGAAGAGAGCGTGCAGTCGCGGCTGAAAAGCCGCTGGGCCGCGCTGGAGCAGGTGGTGGGCGCCGAGCCCCGCGTGGCGCGTGTGGCGCAGGACCTGGTGGCGCATTTTGAAGAGCGCAACACGGCACAGCGCGGCAAGGCCATGGTGGTGGCCATGAGCCGCGACATCTGCGCGCACCTGTACAACGAGATCGTGCGCCTGCGCCCCGAGTGGCACAACGCCGACCCCGAGCTGGGCGCCATCAAGATCGTGATGACCGGCAGCGCCAGCGACAAAGCGCTGCTGCGCCCGCACATCTACAGCGCGCAAGTCAAAAAACGGCTCGAAAAGCGCTTCAAAGACCCGGCTGACCCGCTGCGCATCGTGATCGTGCGCGACATGTGGCTGACCGGCTTTGACGCGCCCTGCGTGCACACCTTGTATGTGGACAAGCCCATGAAGGGCCACAACCTGATGCAAGCCATTGCCCGCGTGAACCGCGTGTTCAAGGACAAACAGGGCGGCCTGGTGGTGGACTACATTGGCATCGGCAACGAGCTCAAAGCCGCCATGAAGGAATACACCGCCGCCCAAGGCCGCGGCCGCCCGACGGTGGACGCGCACGAGGCCTTCAGCGTGGTGCTGGAAAAGATCGACGTGCTGCGCGCCCTGCTGCACGGGTTTGACTACAGCGGCTTTCTGACGGGAGGCCACCGCGTGCTGGCGGGCGCGGCTGATCATATTTTTGGGCTGCAACGTCAGGCTGGACAGGACGGCAAAAAACGTTTTGCCGACACGGCCCTGGCGATGAGCCATGCCTTCACGCTGTGCTGCACGCTCGACGAAGCCAAGGCGGTGCGCGAGGAGGTGGCCTTCATGCAAGGCGTCAAGGTGATCCTGACCAAGCGCGACATCACCGCCAAACAGCGCACCGACGAACAGCGCGAGCTGGCGGTGCGCCAGATCATCAGCCAGGCCGTGGTGTCTGAAAGCGTGGTGGATATTTTTGACGCCGTGGGGCTGGAGAAGCCCAACATCGGCCTGCTGGACGAAGGCTTTCTGGCCCAGGTGCGGGCGCTGCCCGAGCGCAACCTGGCGGTGGAGCTGCTGGAGCGCCTGCTGGAGGGCGAGATCAAAAGCCGCTTTGCCAGCAACGTGGTGCAGAGCAAAAAGTTCTCGGAGCTGCTGGGTGGGGTGATCGTGCGCTACCAGAACCGCAGCATTGAAACCGCCCAGGTGATGGAAGAACTGCTGGACATGGCCCGCAAGTTCCGTGAGGCGCATGGCCTGGCCGACAAGCTGGGGTTGAGCGAAGACGAGGTGCGCTTTTACACCGCGCTGGCCGAGAACGAGGCCGCCGTGCGCACGCTGAGCGACGACACGCTGAAAAAAATCGCCCACGAACTGACCGACAACCTGCGCAAGAACCTGACCGTGGACTGGACCGAGCGCGAGAGCGTGCAAGCCAAGCTGCGCCTCATGGTCAAACGCATCCTGCGCAAGTACAAATACCCGCCCGACCTGGAAGCGGCAGCGGTGGAACTGGTGCTTCAGCAGGCACAGGCGCTGGGTGATGCGTGGAGCGAGTTGGCTGCAGCCTGATGGAAGTTTCCCAATGGGCGTCTGGCACGGAGCCCCGCTGAATCCAGAGGCGCTCCCCTGCAATAGGGCGCACAGCTCAGCAGTTCAGTCAGTGCGACCGATCACCCCTTTGAACTTTGTGTGCCTTTGTTTGTGCTTTGGGGCTTGGAGCCTTCAAGAGCAGGGTCCGGGGCCTCACCAGCTTCTTCGGTATTGACCGCCGTACCCGCTGCCGCGCCGCCCAGCGCACCCGCAATGCCGCCCAAGGTGCCTCCGACGACCACGCCCACCGGACCAGCGACTGCAACGCCCACGGCCGCACCGGCAGCCGCGCCCGCCATCATGCCGCCGCCCACCAGCACGGAATGGGCCTCGCGCTCTGCGTCTTCGGGCTCCAGGGCGGTCTGGGCGCCAGGTCGTGGGTCTTGCGACGGGATGCCGTAGCCGGGGCGGGCTTGGTCGGCCAGGTCTTCATCCACCGGTGGGATGGCCGGATGAGGGAGTGTGGATGGATGCATGTGCGTCTCCTGGGAAGTGGGTGACAAAACAAAACGGTTTCATCTCCCTCTCTTTTAGGGTCCACTCAGCGCCGTGTGCGCCATCCTGCAGACCGTGAGGCTGTCGGACAATGCCCGGTGCCCACGCAGACGCAGACGCAGACGCACAGCTTCTCAAGTCAATACGCCACTTGCCCACCTAAGAACCTGTTCAAGCTCTTTTCGGGGTCGCACAAGTACCTTGCCGGGATAGGATGCAAGGCGCGGTGCGTAGCCAATAGCTCGGCTATTGGCAAGCGCCGCAACGCTGCAGACCGCCCGGCAAGGCACTTGCCCGAAGGGTTGGAGTGAAATCGGGCGATTGGAAGCCCCGGCTGCTTGCATGGGCACAAGCCCATGCGGCGCATCCGTTGCATCCACTCATCCTGATTGCACTCCAATGCGATCCCCGAAAAGAGCTTGAACAGGTTCTAAGATCACCCCATGTCGGCATCCCCTTCCCCCTCCATCCTTCCCTTTGCCCCACAGCCCTCCGCCAGCGCACTGGCGCAGGCGCTGGGGATTCCCGTTTTTTCTCCGCACTGGCACATGCCGCAGTACCCCGACGGGGCCGTGGGGCCGTGGCAGATGAAGCGCACTGGGGTGGGGCTGGACCGTGGTTACCACAGCGGCCCGTGTGTCACCTCGGGATCGACGGTACTGATGCGCCAGAGCGCTGCAGGCGGGTGGGAAACCTGGATGTCACTGTCGCCGATGGAAGTGGAAAGCCAGGAACTGGCCTGCCGCCATGCGCGGGGCCACACGGTCGTGATGGGCCTGGGCATGGGCTGGGTGGCGGCCAACATCGCGCTGCAGCCCACGGTGGAGCGCGTGACCGTGGTGGAGCGGGATGGGGATGTGCTGGAGCTGTTTGGCCGTTGCCGCGTGCTGGAGGGGCTGCCGGAGTCCGCAGCGCGCAAGGTAGAGCTGGTGCAGGCCGACGCGCTGCAGTGGCACCCCCAGGGCACGCCCGTTGACTTCCTGTATGCAGACATCTGGCTGTACCTGGCGGAGCCACAAACCCTGGCGGAGGTGCAGCGCATGCAGGCCAACGTGCACGCCGACCAGGTGTACTTCTGGGGGCAAGAACTGGTGCTGGGTGCCATGGCCAGCGCACAGGCGGCGCCCGGTACGCCCGCATGGACCGACGCGGTGGACCATGCCGTGCGCGAGACAGGTTTACCGCTGCTGGCGCAGGCAGACGAAGGGTATGCCAACCTCATTGCACGGGTGTTGCAGCTGCGCCAAGGCGGCCGACCTACCGCCGGTTGACCGGCTGGCAGCCCAGCCAAGGGCGTCGGGCTATTGCGTTATTTGGTGAGCCACTTGCGCTGCGCGCGCGGCTGTACGGTGATGTCGACGCTCTGGTGCACGGCAGGCTGGCCGCTAGCGGCGTCGGTTTCCACCACGTCTTCCAAAGCGATGTCTTTGACCTCTGAATGGGTCGCTTCTTCCAGGTCAGCCAGGATCGCGCTGACCTTGCGTTCAGCCTCAGAGACCTTGGAATGTGGCAACGGCGAAGTGCGCATCATGGGCGGCTCCTGTGAGATAGACCCATTCTGGCCACGGAGCGCGCTCTGTGCGTGTCATCCTTTGCCGACGGCCGGGTGTCAGCGGGACGGCCATCCCGGAGGTCTGGATATGCCCAGGCGGTGCGCGATGGCGCCGGTCGCCCTCAGGCCGCCTGAGGCGCTGCGCGGTCGGCGCCAGAGGGCTGACCAGCAGTCATCGCACTGCCCATGGACGCCGCCACGATGCAACCAATGGCCAGCCACTGGATGGCGCTCAGGTGCTCGCCCAGCAGCAGCAAGGCGAGCACAGCAGCCACCGCAGGCTCCATGCTGATCATGATGCCGAAGGCCTCCTTGGGCAGGCGCTTCAGGGCCATCATTTCGAGCGAGATCGGAAGGGCGCTGGACACCGCCGCCACCGCCAAGCCGATGAGCAGCACAGTGGGCGACAGCAGCGCAGCGCCCGCATGTACCACGCCCACCGGCACCACCACCAGCGCCGCCACCAAGAGGCCCAGCGACACCGTGTGCCCGGCGTGCAGGTGCCCGGCGCGCTTGCCGAACACGATGTACAGCGCCCAGAACACCGCCGCGCCCAAGGCATACAAAACTCCCACCGGGTCCAGCGTGCTGCCGTTCAAACCCAGCGGCAGCAGCATGCCCAACCCGGCCATGGCCAGCGCCACCCACACAAAATCCACGGCGCGCCGCGAAGACCAGATCGCCACCGCCAGCGGCCCTGAGAACTCGATGGCCACCGCCAGCCCAAACGGCAGGGTGCGCAGCGACATGTAGAACATAAGGTTCATGCCCCCCAGCGCTGCGCCGTACAACATGACGGCACGCGCATCGGCCCGCGACAGATGCCAGCGCCACGGCCGCCACAGCAACAGCACCAGCAACGCCGAAAAGCCCACGCGCACGGCGGTGGTGCCCTGCGCCCCCACCACCGGAAACAGCCAGTGCTTGGCCCATGAGGTACCAATGCCCAACGCGGTGACGGAGCCCAGAACGGCCAGAAATGGGAAAAAACGGTGCAGAAGGGAAGCGCTCATGGGTTGAAAATATAGTGTGACCCCTGCGTGCTTTTTGCTCGATTTTCAGGGCCCGCGTGCAACTTTCGCTCACCACCACGAGGCGCCCCATGCCCGCCACCCCAGCACTCGACCGCTTTGATATCGCCATCCTGGACATCCTGCAGACCGACAACACCACACCCCAGCGCGTGATTGCGCAGGCGGTCAACCTCTCGGCACCCGCTGTGCAGCGGCGCATCCAGCGGCTGAAAGACAGCGGCGTGATCCGCGCCAACGTGGCCGTGCTGGACCCTGTGAAAGTGGGCAAACCGCTGACCATCGTGCTGGAGGTGCACCTCGAAAACGAGCGCCCCGACCGCACCGCCCCGCTGCGCGCGCGCATTGCCGGCGAAGACGCGGTGCAGCAGTGCTACAGCGTGACGGGCGAGGCGGACTATCTGCTGGTGGTGAACGTGGCGTCGATGGCCGACTACGAGGCGCTGACGCAGCGGCTGTTTGAGGGGGATGACAACATCAAGCGGTTCAGAACGTCGGTCGCACTGGCCAGCCTGAAGACCGGGCTGCGTGTGCCGCTGGACCACGCGCTTCCAACTGCCTGACTACAGCCCCAACGCCCTGCGCATCTGCGCGCCCGTGAGGCGCTGGCGCGGGCCGCCCAGCAGCTCGCACATGCGCGCATTCAGCGGCGCCTCCATGCCCTGCTGAGCCGCCAGCCTCACCACAGCCCCGCTGAGTGCATCAATCTCGGTCACACGCCCGGCTTCCAGGTCGTCCCACATCGATGAGCGCGCCTTGGCGTCGATCTGCAGCATGCGTTTTGCCAGCCGGGTGAAGAGCCAGTTGGGCAGGCGCAGCACATGGGGCAGCAGCGTGGGCGACACGGCGGTGACCTGGGCGGGTGCGATGCCTGCGCGCGCCATCACACGCAGCGCCTCAGTTTGCAGGGCAGCAAAGACGCGGCGGCAGTCGCGGTCGAGCAGCTCTTGCCGCAGAGGCAGGTCGGACAGCGCATTGACCGGGTTGTTGAGGTTGAGCAGCAGCTTGCCCCACTGCACCGCACGGATGTCGGCGGGCAACACGGTGGCCAGGCCTGCAGCGTTGAAGACCGGCGCGATGCGTTCGGTGACGGCATCACGCTGCAGTTGCAAATGGCCCGCTGTAGCGCGGTGCACCTGGGCTCCGCGCAGCACCACGTTGTAAGGCACCATGCCCGCCAGAACACTCAGGCCCGGCGCCCGGGCTGTGACACGGGCCACGTTGTCAACGCCGTTTTGCAGCGAGATGACGGGCGTTCCCGGCGCACAGGCGTCGGCCAGTTCGCGCGCAGCGGATTCGGTGGCGCCGCTTTTGACGCACAGCAGGATGATGCTGTCCGGGCCCGGCGCAGCGTCGGCCAGTGTGTGTGCCAGTTGCAGCGCAGACACGGGCACGGTACGGTCAAAGCCATCCAGGTCCGTGACTTTGAGGCCGTGCAACGCGATGGGCTCCAGCGCATGCGGACGGCCCACCAGGCAGACCGGCTGGCCGTGCGCGGCCAGGCGCCCACCCACATAACAACCAATGGCGCCTGCGCCGAGAACGATGAAGTGCATGCGGATGCTTTCTGGATCAACGGAAGACGGTGCCCCGCGATGGATGCGGCGCCTGCGCATTGTGCGGCGACACGCCCACAGGGCCTGGCGCAGAGGCGACGGTATCTGCAGACACCTGCAGCCTGCATATTTTGAGCTTTTTTGGCCCCTGGCGCTTATTCATCAAGCGCCGATAGCTATCAAAATAGAAGCACCATCAACAAACACCACCTGCGCCCAACGGGACTTCCAGCAGCAGCCCTCAGCCAAACCGCACCGTCACCAGCAGCCCCCCCAGACGCGGCGAAGCGCTGAGTTGCACCGTGGCGCCATGGCCTTGCGCAATGGCCTGCACGATGGCCAGGCCCAGGCCGCTGCCCGGGGCGCCTTCCGAGGTTTCGCGCACAAAACGCTGCATCACGCGCTCGCGGTGCTCGGGGGCGATGCCGGGGCCGCTGTCTTCCACCGTGAGCACGGCAGCATCACCCTCGCGGCGCACCTGCAGGTCCACCCGGCCGCCGGGCGGGGTGTACTTGATGGCGTTGTCCAGCAGATTGCGCGCCAGCATGCGCAGGGCTTCGGCATCACCACGCACGGTAACGGGCACGTTGGCGGCGTCGGAGTGAAGCAGGCCTACATCCATGCTGCGCGCCTGCGCGGCGGGGGCCACGTCGGCCAGGGCCAGCTGCGCCACGGCGTGCAGGTCCACGGGTTCGGTGGTGGCGGTGCTGGCCTCTTGCCGGGCCAGGGTGAGCAATTGCTCCACCAGGCGCGTGGCGCGGTCGATGCCGGCCGACAGGCGTTCGATGGCGACGGCACGCGCGGCATCATCGCCCGCGCGCTGCAGGCCCTGCAGCTGCAGGCGCAGCGCGGCCAGGGGCGAGCGCAGTTCGTGCGCGGCATCGGCCACAAAATGCTCCTGCGCGTCAAAGGCGCGCTGCACGCGCTCGAACAGCAGGTTGAGTTCACTGACCAGCGGCTGCACTTCGTCGGGCAGTTGCGCATCGCTCACGGGCGAGAGGTCATCCGCCTGGCGCTGCGCCAACTGGCGGCGCACGCGCTCCACCGGGGCCAGCGACCGGCTCACACCCCACCACACGGCCAGCACCAGCAGCGGAGCCATGATGGCCAGCGGCGCCAGCGTTCGCAACGCCAGGCTGCGGGCCATGTCGCGCCGCGCGGCCATGTTCTGCGCCACCTGGATCACCTGCGAACGCGTTTGCATCGAGAACACCCGGTAGGTACCGCCGCGCGCCTGCACGTTGGCAAAGCCCAGCACGGCGATCTGCGGCAGGGCCGCGCCCACGGCGGATTCAAAAATGCGCAGGCCTTCGTTGGTCCACACCTGCACGATGAATTCGTGGTTTTCGTCCTCGGGGTCCAGGCCCCTTCCCAGCCCTTGCGCATCCACCGGCAGGCCCGAGCGCAAGGCCAGTGCGGTTTGCTGCATGTGGTAGTCGAACAGCGCATCCGCCTCGTCCAGCGCACCCCGGTAGGCCAATGCGCCCTGCACTGCGCCGGCCAGCACGATGGCGGCCAGCAGGAACACCAGCAGACGCATGCGCAGCGAGCGCGGGAGCAGGCCCTGCAAGGGGTAAAAAAATTGGTTCATCTACATCTTCGGCACGAGGTAGCCCACCCCGCGCACGTTCAGCACCAGCTCGGGCCCCAGCTTCTTGCGCAGGCCGTGGATATAGACCTCCACCGCGTTGCTGCTCACCTCGTCGCCCCAGCCGTAGAGCTTGTCCTCGAGCTGCTGGCGCGACAGCACCATGCCGGGCCGTGCGATCAGCGGCTCCAGCACCGCCCATTCGCGTGCCGACAGCACGACAGGCGCGCCATTCACCGTGGCCTCGCGTGTGGCGGGGTTGATGCACACGCCCTTGTGCTCATACACCGGCTCGGCCCGCCCTGCAGCGCGGCGCAGCAGGGCGCGAATGCGGGCGAGCAGTTCATCAAGGTCGTAAGGCTTGAGCACGTAGTCGTCCGCCCCCGCGTCGAGCCCCTCGATGCGCTGGGCCACGGCATCACGTGCGGTGGCCACCAGCACCGGGGTGCGGTTCTTGCGCGCCCGCAGGTCGCGCAGCACGGCCAGGCCGTCGCGCTTGGGCAGACCCAGGTCCAGCAAGACCAGGTCGTAGGGCTGGGTGCGCAATGCGGTGTCGGCCGCGTCGCCATCACGCGCCCAGTCCACGGCGTAGTGCTCGGCGCGCAGCAGGTCTTGCACGGCTTCGCCGATCATGGGGTCGTCTTCAACTAGCAAGAGGCGCATGGTGGGCAAGCATAGCCAATGAAATCAATCGGGCCACCGAAGTGGCCCGTGCAGGCATCGCATCACAGCGGGCCACAAAGCTCAGCGCAGCGGTTCTGGCCAGGAGTCTGTCGGACTTGGAGCGTCGAAGCGAAAATTGGCCCCAGCGAGGACAGCTTTTGCCGGATTTGCAGCCCCATAGCCGAGCTATGGGGCAAAAAGACGGAAAAAAAATGGACCGCTGCGGCCAATTTGCAGCCGACGATTTCCAAGTCCGACAGCCTCCTACGCGTTTCGTCGCAGACAGTACCGAAAGTACGGCAAGACGGAACAACGACGCCAGGAGAGCCTTTGGGACCGCTTAGCCCAAACGCACCGGCACAAAGATCTTGTTGCCATCGCGCTCGATCAGCAACGCCACCGACTTGCCCGTGGTGGCCTTGGCCATTGCCGCGCGCACCTGCTCGATGTTCTTGGCGGGCGCGCCGTTGATGGCCAGCAGCACATCCCCCGGCTGCACACCGGCCGCCGCAGCGGGGCCGCGCGCCTGTTCGATCACCAGGCCCTCGGCCACGCCTACCTCGCGGCGCTCCTCGGGGTCCAGCGGGCGCAGCGACAGGCCCAGCTGGCCCTTGCCCACGGCATCGTCGTTGCGCGCCTGCTTGGTCGCCTTGTCGCTGGCGTCGCCCAGCGTGGCGGTCAGCTCCAAGGGCTTGCCCTGGCGCCACACCGACAGCTTGGCCTGCTGCCCCGGCTGCGCCTGGCCCACCCAGGCGGGCAGGTCGCCCGAGGCCACGATGGGCTGGCCGTTCACCTGGCGAATCACGTCGCCCGCCTGCAGGCCTGCCTTCTCGGCCGGGCTGCCCTTGCTGACGCTGGCGACCAAGGCGCCTTCGGGCTTGTCCAGCTGGAACGATTCAGCAAACGCCTGGTTCACCTCCTGCACGGCCACGCCCAGCTGGGCGTGGCGCACCTTGCCGGTGGCCACAATCTGGTCCTTGATCTTGGCGGCCAGCTCGATGGGGATGGAGAACGACACGCCCTGGTAGCCGCCCGAGCGGCTGTAGATCTGCGAGTTGATGCCCACCACCTCGCCACGCGCGTTGAACAACGGCCCGCCCGAGTTGCCGGGGTTCACCGCCACATCGGTCTGGATGAAAGGCACCAGGCTGTCGTCGGGCAGCGAGCGGCCCTTGGCGCTGACCACGCCCGCCGTCACGCTGTTTTCAAAGCCAAAGGGCGAGCCGATGGCCAGCACCCATTCGCCCACCTGCAGGTCGCGCGTGCTGCCCAGGCGCACGGTGGGCAAATCCTTGGCGTCGATCTTGAGCACGGCCACGTCGGTCTTGGGGTCGGCGCCCAGCACCTTGGCGCGGAACTCGCGCCGGTCAGTGAGCTTGACGACCACTTCGCTCGCGCCCTTGACCACGTGGGCATTGGTCAGCACCAGGCCATCAGGGCTGACGATGAAGCCCGAACCCTGGCCATGGGTGGGTACGTTGGGCTGGCCTTGCGGGCCCGCGCCGGGGAAACCGAACTGGCGAAAGAATTCGTAAAACGGATCGTTTGGGTCGATCTGCGGGCCACGGCCCTGGCGGGCAGCGGGTTGCTCGTCATCGTCGTCGTCATCGTTGGCCATCGCCGTCTTGGTGCTGCCCGTGACGCTGATGTTGACCACGGCCGGGCCGTTCTGCGCGGTGATCTGCGCAAAGCTGGGCAGCGCACCGCCCGGGGCCATGGCCGTCTGCGCCACGATGGGCGTGGAGGGTGTGACCGCGCGGGCCTGGTGCCCGCTGATGAGGCCGGCGCCGGTGGCGCCCACAGCGCCCGCGGCCACCAGGGCCAGGATCAGGCGGCGGGGAGTGGATGCAAGCGTGTTGTTCATGGTGTCTGCCTTTTCAATCAGGGTTGCGATGGAAGGCAGTGTGGGCACGGACACTTAGACGAAACTTAGGCGGAGTCGGTAAGCCATGAACCCGCGGGTATCGGTGCCGCATCCTGGTTTTCTACGGCCCGGCAACTACCTCAGTCTTTGATATCGCACGGCCCCACGCCAGTGCCACCGTGCAAGGGCCGCCATGCCGCGTATGCGGCGCTGCGCTTGCGTGCACGGGTGGCGTCCACCCGCTCTCGCATCGCGGAGCGATGCGAGAGCGGGGGGAAGGCGCGAAGCGACTCAGGGGGGTGTTCTCTGCTTCACAGGAACATGCCGCCCGACACCTCGATACGCTGGGCGTTCACCCAGCGTGTGGCCGGTTGCAGCAGCGAAGCGACCAGCGGGCCGATATCGTCCGGCACGCCCACGCGGCCCAGAGCCGTCTGCGCGGCCACAAAGGAGTTGAGCTGCGCGTTGTCGCGCACCGCGCCGCCGCCAAAGTCAGTCTCGATGGCGCCCGGGGCCACCACGTTCACGGTGATGCCACGCGGGCCGAGTTCTTTGGCCAGGTAGCGGCTCAGCACCTCGATGGCGCCCTTCATGGCCGCGTAGGCGGCGTAGCCCGGCAAGGCGAAGCGGGCCAGGCCCGACGACAGGTTCAGGATGCGGCCGCCGTCGTTCATCAGGGGCAGCAGGCGCTGCGTGAGAAAGAACACGCCCTTGAGGTGCACGTTGACCAGCGCATCGAACTGCGCTTCGGTGGTTTCGGTGATGGGCGCATGCACGCCCATGCCCGCGTTGTTGACCAGAAAGTCAAACCGCTCGCGCTGCCAGTGGCTGCGCAGGGTTTGCTGCAGCTGCGCAGCGAAGGCTTCGAAGCTGGCTACATCGCCCACATCCAGTGGCAAAGCCACAGCACGGCGGCCCAGCTTTTCGATGTCGGCCACCACAGCCTGGGCTTCGGCGGCCTGCTGGCGGTAGGTCAGCACCACGTCGATGCCGCTGTGTGCAGCGGCCAGCGCTGCGCTGCGGCCCAGGCCGCGGCTGCCGCCGGTGATCAAAACGACGGGGGTGGGGGTGGGGGCTGAAGAAAGGGATGAAGCGCTTGTCATGGCAGGGTCCTTTGCAGTGTCTGAAGCCCGGTCACACCGCGTGACCGGGTCTGGAGATGAACTTTATTGGAGTGCCAATCAAAGATAAACCATGCAAAATATGATTCATTGTCCATTCAATAAGAACAATGAACCCTTTAGACCGCATGCAGATCTTTGCCCGTGTGGCCGAGCTGAGCAGCTTTACCCAGGCTGCGCAGGTGCTGGGCCTGCCCAAGGCCAGCGCCTCTCTGGCCGTGCAGCAGCTGGAGGCCCACCTGGGCACGCGCCTGCTGCACCGCACCACGCGGCGCGTGCAGCTGACGCAAGACGGGCAGGCCTTTTACGAGCGCTGCAAGGACTTGCTGGACGATGTGGACGAACTGCAGGCCATGTTCCAGCAGCCCGACGGCACTGCGCTGCGCGGGCGCGTGCGCATTGACATGTCCACCGGCATTGCCCGCCAGCTGGTGCTGCCTGCGCTGCCCGATCTGCTGGCCCGCCACCCGCTGCTGGAGGTGGAGCTGAGCAGCACCGACCGCCGCGTTGACCTGGTGCGCGAGGGTTTTGACTGCGTGATCCGCGTGGGCCCGGTGGCAGAACCCGGGCTGGTGGCCCGCCCTCTGGGCCTGGTGCGCGTGGCCAGCTGCGCCAGCCCGGGCTACCTGGCGCGCAAGGGCACACCCCAATCACTGGCCGACCTGGCGCAGCATGACCTGGTGCACTACGTGAGCACGCTGGGCACCAAGTCCGCCGGATTTGAAACGATGGGCGACGACGGCAGCCCGCAGTTTCACCCCATGGCTGGGCGTGTCACCGTCAACAGCGCCGAGGCCTACCTGGGCGCCTGCGCAGCAGGGCTGGGCCTGATCCAGGCGCCTTTGCTGGGCGTGCGCGAGCTGATCGATCGGGGGCTGATGGTGGAGGTGCTGCCGCACCACCCTGCCCCGCCCATGCCGGTGACGCTGATCTACCCCCACCGGCGCCACCTGCCCCAGCGTGTGCGGGTGGTGATGGACTGGCTGGCCGCAGTGGTGCAGGCGCATCTGCAGAGCGAGGCCCATGGCGCACCTGCCGCCGCATGAAGGTTTCGCGCGGCGCTTCGACTACGCGCAGTCAATGGTTTCCAGTGGATTGAGACCGAATCGACAGCTATTAATTGAATAGCTACTAGCGCTTACTGGATAAGCGCTAGAGGCCAAAATCACTTAAAAATCACATGAACAGTGTCATCGCGACCCTCACCAAGTCCCGCCCAGCCTCACCCGGTGAAGCGGTACACGATGGCCCCCTGCACCACGTCGCCCGGCGCCAGCCAACGCACGGGAAACCCTGGCTGGTTGGGCGCATCGGGATACTCCATGGGCTCCAGGCAGATGCCGTCGCCCGGCTGCCATAGCCAGACGCCCTGCTCTGCGCCCCGCCCCAGGTCGCGCACCGGATCAGCCTTGAGGCCGTGGCCTGCGTAAACCTGCACCCCGGGCGCGGTACTCCATACCTCCATGGTGCGACCAGTGAGGGGCTCGCTCAGCAGCGCCGCAAGACGCAGGCCTTGCGAGGGCGTGACGGGTGACACCGGTGGCGTCCGCACCGCGCCCTCTTCGTCCCACACATGGTCATCCAGCACCAGGTAGTGGTCCAGCCCACCCGCCAGCGACAGCTGTTCGCTGGGCTCCGCCACGGCGGCACCCACGCTGCGGGCTTCGCGAAGGTCGAAAGGCGTGGCATCTACAGGCTGCACCAACCCGCTAGGACACACATCTGCCGCAAGCGGTACATAGCGGCTGGCGGGCACTTGCAGGGTGTGGCCGTGGGTGCTGCCAGCGCCCGCCAGGTTGAAGAACGCATGCCCGGTGATGTTGAGCAGCGTGGGGGCGTCCAGCGCCTCGCCCGTCCACGCCATATGCAGCGCGTTGTCGGCCGTGATGTGCAGGCGCAGCTGCAGGCGGAGCGTGCCCGGCACGCCGTCGTCCTCAGTGCGAAAGGTGTGGCTCAGGGTGAGCGCATCGGCCTGCACGTCATCCACCGCAAACACCTGAAAGCGGCTGCCCTTGGGCCCGCCATGGTGGTGGTGGGGGCCGCTGTTGGTGGGCAGTTGCCGCTGTGCGCCATCGGGCAGAGTCAACAAGCCACTGCGCAACCGCCCAGCCCAGCGGCCGATGAGGGCGCCCATGGAGAGTTGCCCGTCCAGGTAGCCCTGCTGGCTGTCGTAGCCCAGCGCCACATCAACGAGGCCGCCCTGCCCGTCGGGCACCGCCACTTGCACCAGCCGTGCGCCGTAGTTGCTGACGGCCACCTGCAGGCCACCAGCACCGCGCAGGGTGAAGAGGTCAGTCGGCTGGCCGTGAAGCTCTTGCTGAAACGCTTTGCGTGAAAGGGAATAGGCCATGGCTGCGAGTCTATTTGGTGGCGGACGCAGCGGGCGCATCGCGCGTGACCAGCCAGATGCCCCCGCACACCAGCACCAGGGCCAGCAGGTTCTTCCACTCCAGCAGCGCCTCGCCCAGGAAGACCGCCGACAGCGCCGCGCCGAAGATCGGCACCGTGAAGTTGAACACCGTGACCTGGCTCACGCGGTTGTACTTGAGCAAGATGCTCCACAGCGAGAACGCGGCTGACGACAGCAACGCCAAATACACCAGCAGCAGGGCCGAGCCCCAGGTGAAGCCAGCCAGCGAACCACCCAGGCCCCAGCCAATGGCCAGCAACGCCACGCCGCCAAGCCCCAGTTGCCAGCCCGTCATCACCACCGAATCCATGCGCTGCGACACCTGCTTGCCGTAGATGCTGGCAGCGGCCAGCACGAAGGCGGCAATCACCACAAAGCCTTCGCCCAGCAGCGTGAAGTCCATGTCCAGCGTGCCGCGCCCCAGGTTCACCACCATCACCCCCGCAAACCCCACCACGCAGCCCCACAGCTTGGCGTGGCTCAGGCGGTCGTTGTGATAGACCCAGTGCGCAAGCAGCACGCTGAAGAAGGTGCCGGTGGCATTCATGATGGAGCCCTTGACCCCCGTGGTGTGCGCAAGGCCCACATAGAAGAACACGTATTGCAGCGTGGTCTGCGCCAGGCCCAACACCACCAGCTGGCGCCCGGCCACAAAGCCCAGACCCCAGATGGCCTTGCGCGTGGCCACGGCCCAGGCCAGCAGGATCAGCCCCGCGCCCAGAAAGCGCCAGCCTGCAAACACCAGCTGCGTGGGAATGTCATTGCGGGCGATGCCGAACCAGGCGTAGCCGGTCTTGATAGCGGGGTAGGAGCTGCCCCAGAGCAGGCAACACAGCAGCGCCAGCGCGATGACGACCCTGGGGTCGGAAAAACGGGGATGTCCCATGTGAGTTCTTGGTCTCTCTAGTGAAACAGCCCGTGCAAAGACGGGCTGTGAGGGGGAGGTTTGCAGCCCCAGGACGCAGCCTGCAAGGCCACCGTTGCAGTGATCCGTTGCGCTACGCGCCACCACCAACGCATGCGAAGGGCGCGGCCCAGGCGAGGGCAGCCGCGCAAGGGCCGCCCCACCGCGGATGCGGCGCTTTGCTTGTGTGCGCTGGCTGCGTCCCCCTCCCGTGGCGCGCAGCGCGTAGAGAGAGGGGGAAGGCGCGAAGCGACTCAGGGGGTGTCACTTCAAGTCACCGGTGCGGGGTTGAACAGCACCAGCGCGTTGTGCAGCTTCCACTGCTCGGCCCAGGTTTTTTTGCGGCCACTCGCCACGTCGAGCAGCAGGTGGAACATCTCCCAGCCCAGCTCTTCGATGGTGGCTTCACCGTCCGCAATCTTTCCGGCGTTGATGTCCATCAGGTCATGCCAACGGCGCGCCAGGTCGCTACGCGTGGCCACTTTGACCACGGGGCATTCGGCCAGGCCATAGGGTGTGCCCCGGCCGGTGGTGAAGACATGCAGGTTCATGCCGGCGGCCAGCTGCAGCGTGCCGCAGATGAAGTCGCTGGCGGGCGTGGCGGCGTACACCAGGCCGCGCTGGTCGTGGCGCAGTTTTTCGCCCGGAGCCAGCACGTGCGCGATGGGCGCGGTGCCGCTCTTGATGATGGAGCCCATGGCCTTCTCGGCGATGTTGGACAGGCCGCCTGCTTTGTTTCCCGGCGTGGTGTTGGCCGCGCGGTCCACGCGGCCTCGGTCAAGATACTGGTCGTACCAGCCGAGTTCTCGCACGATGGCTTGCGCGACTTCAGGCGTGGCGGCGCGGCTGGTGAGCTGCTCCACGGCGTCGCGCACCTCGGTGTTCTCGCTAAACATCACCGTGGCACCCGCGCGCACCAGCAGGTCTGCGCAAAAGCCCACGGCGGGGTTTGCGGTGACGCCCGAGAACGCATCGCTGCCGCCGCACTGCACGCCCAGCACCAGCTCGCTGGCCGGGATGGTCTCGCGGCGGCGGGCGTTGAGGCGTTCGAGGTGCGGGCGCGCGCTTTGCACGATGTGGTCGAGCATGGACATGAAGCCCACATGCTCGTCGGCCTGCAGGCACACCGTCTCCGGGCCAAGGGCTGCGTCGCGCTCGTCGGTGATGGGGAAGCTGCCCGGGGGCAGCAGGCGGTCGGGCTGCAGCTTTTCGCAACCGAGACTCACCACCATGACCTCGCCCCCAAAGTTGGGGTTGAGGCTGATGTTGCGCAGGGTGCGGATGGGGATGATGGCGTCGGGCGCATCAATGGCCACGCCGCAGCCGTAGGTGTGCTCCAGGCCGATCACGTCGTCGACGTGCGGAAACGAAGGCAGCAGCTCGTCCTTGATGCGGCGCACCGCCAGGGCCACCACGCCCGCCACGCACTGCACGGTGGTGGTGATGGCCAGGATGTTGCGCGTGCCCACCGAGCCGTCGGCGTTGCGGTAGCCCTCGAAGGTGTAGCCGGTCAAAGGCTCCGGCACCGGCGGCTTCACCGTGGCCATGGGCAGGCCCTCGAGCGCGCGGGCCGAGGGCATCTGCAGCAGGCGCTCGTGCACCCAGCTTCCCGCCGGGATGGCCTTGAGCGCATAGCCGATGGGCACGTTGTAGCGGCGCACCACATCGCCCTCGGCCATGTCCTGCAGCGCCACCTTGTGGCCCTGGGGCACCTTGTCACGCAATGTGATGCCTGCGCCTGGCACGCCGGGTGGCAGCACCGTGCCGGCAGGAAGGCCTCCGTCGTTGGCGACGATGGCGACGTTGTCATCCGGGTGCATGCGGATGGTGAGGGCGGGTCGGTTCATCGGTGGCGCGGTCTCGTCAATTTATGCAATCTCATCAGGTATCAGGCATCAGGCTGCATGGGCAGCACGGTAATCCAGTTCGGGTTGAGCCCCACATCGTGCTCGGCCACCTGGGTCAGGGCACCGCTGCCAGGCGCGATCAAGTGCACACCCACACGGTGGCTGATCTGGCCTGCGGCAATCAGGTGGCGCCCGTCCGGAGTGATGGCAAAGCCCCGGGGCTGCAGTTGCGTAGGCCAGTGGTCGATGGGGGCCAGCAGGCCGGTAACCGCATCGACGGCAAACCCGGCCAGGGTGTGGCTGTTGCGCTCGCTGGTGTACAGCCAGCGGCCATCAGCGCTCAGGTGCAGGTCTGCGCCCCAGGCCGGGCCTGCAAAGCCCGGTGGCAATGTGGGCAGGCTTTGCAGCAGCTCCAGGCCTCCGCTGGCTTCGTCCCAGGCCAGCACATGCACGCAGGCATCCAGCTCACCCAGCAGATAGATGCGGTCGCCCCGCGCGTTGAAGCGCAGGTGCCGGGGACCTGTGCCTGCTGGCAGTGCGACCACGGCAGGGTCGGTGGGTTGCAGCGCGCCCGTGGCGGCGTCGAATCGGTAACGGTGCAATTGCCCACCCCCCAATGAGGCGGCCAGCACGAAGCGGTTGCCGGGGCTGACCAGCGCACTGTGGGCGTGGCGACCGGTGGCGTACGTGGTGGCACCACGCCCCGCAGCGACCACCCCGTCGGCAGCGATGGCCTGCACCGCGACCAGGTCCGCACCGTAGGAAGCACTCAGCAGCCAGCGCCCCGTGTTATCGGTGGCCAGGTGGGCCATGCTGGCGGGCAACGCGGCCTCGCTCAACACCTCGGCGCAACCCGCGCGCGCATCCACCGCCAGGGTGACCACGGCCAGCGGGTCGCTGCGGCGCGCCACATACAGGCGGGTGCCGTTCGGGCTGAGCGCCATGGGCATGAGCTGCCCGCCCAGCGCCAGGACCTGCTCGGTGCGCAGCTGCCCCGAATCCGACGCCAGACGGAGCACATGCAACTCACCGCTGTCAGCGCAGGAGACAAATACCAGGGTATCGGTAGCCATCGTGTGTGTAACCATTTCAGTGCACCACGGAGCTGCCCACTACCCTCGGCCGATGGAACGAGCAGGGACCAGGCCAGAGGCGCCGAGCAAGGGCCGCCCCGCAGTGAGGGCGTCGTCCCCCTTGAGGGGGAAGGCGCCGAAGGCGACTCAGGGGGTGCTTCATTTCTTCACAGTCCCATCGCTCGGGGCAGCCACAGCGAGATGGCTGGCACGTAGGTCACCATCAGCAGCACCACAAACAGCGCCACAAAGAACGGCATCATGGCCTTGGTAACCACACCGAGCGGCAGCTTGGCCACGGCAGCACCGGTGAACAGCACCGTGCCCACGGGCGGCGTGATGAGGCCAATACCCAGGTTGACCATCATGATCATGCCGAAGTGCACCGGGTCCACACCCAACAGCTTGACCACGGGCAGCAGGATGGGCGTGAGGATCAGGATGAGCGGGGACATGTCCATCAGGCAGCCCAGCAGCAGCAGCATGATGTTGATCATGGCGAGGATGACGTACTTGTTGTCCGACAGACTGGTGAGGAAGGCTGTGACCTTCATCGGGATCATCATCATCGTCATCAGGTAACCGAAGGCCGCCGCAAAGCCGATGAGGATCATCACCACCGTGACTGTCTTCACGGTGCGGTGCACCAGCTTGGGCAGGTCGCGCCACTTGTAGTCGCGGTAGATGAACATGGTCACGAAGAACGCCCACACCACCGCAATCGACGCCGACTCGTTGGCCGTGAACACGCCCGACAGGATGCCGCCCAGGATGATGACCATGGTCATCAGGCCCCACAGCGCCTCCACACAGATCTTGAGCGCCTGCTTGAGCGGGATGACCTCGCCCTTGGGGTAGCCTTCACGGTGCGCGGTGAACAGGCACAACGCCGCGAGCGTGAGGCCCATGAGCAGCCCCGGCAGCACACCGGCCATGAACAACGCAGCAATTGAGACCGTGCCACCTGCGGCCAGCGAATACAGCACCGCGTTGTGGCTGGGCGGAATCAGGATGGCCTGCACCGAACCGCTCACGGTGACTGCCGTGGCAAAGGGGCGCGGGTAACCCTTCTTTTCCATCTCGGGGATCAGCACCGAGCCGATGGACGCCGTATCAGCCACCGACGAGCCAGAGATGGCGCCGAAGAAGGTGGACGCCAGAATGTTGACCAGCGACAGCCCGCCCCGGATAAAGCCCACCAGCACGCCCGCAAACGCCACCAGGCGCCGCGCCATGCCACCCTCGGCCATGATGGCGCCAGCGAGCACGAAGAACGGAATGGCCAGCAGCGAGAACTTATTGACGCCAGAGGCCACCTGGATCATCACGGCATCGAGCGGAAGGTCAATCCACAACGCACCGACCAGGGCCGAGAGGCCCAACGAATAGGCGATCGGCACACCGATCATCATGAGCACGAAGAAGGTGCCCAGCAGTACCAAGGTATCCATGATCAGGCGCCTTCCGTCAGTTCTTCAAAGCGCACGATGCGCCGGTGGTTCTGCGGTCCGAAGACCATCTTCTCCAGCACAAACAGCAGCGTGACGGCCGCGCCGATGGGCAGCGACGCATAGGTGGCGCCCACGGGCAACCAGGGCAGCTCGGCAATGCCCTGGCCCCAGGTTTCAATGCACAGGTTGGTGCCATACCAGGCCACAAAGCCGCAGATGACCAGCATGAGCAGATCCACCAGCACCGCCAGCAGCCGCTGCAACGGGGCGGGCAATTTTTCGGTGAGCATGTTGACGGCGATGTGCCCGCCCGCACGGTAGGCCGCCGCAGCGCCGATGAAGGTGAACACCATCATGAGCAGGATGGCGATGGGCTCGGGCCACTGCGAGCCCGTGCCCATCACGTAGCGGCTGAACACGCCCCAGGGGATGATCAGCGACATGAAGAAGATGGCGGTGCCGGCCGCCCAGATGGTGGCTAGGTAGAGCCGGTCCATCC
The DNA here is from genome assembly GCF_050626955.1 of Acidovorax facilis. NCBI lineage: Bacteria > Pseudomonadati > Pseudomonadota > Betaproteobacteria > Burkholderiales > Comamonadaceae > Acidovorax > Acidovorax facilis. The sequence goes on along the minus strand of NZ_CP192460.1, from coordinate 345,716 downwards.
AGCGCAAAAAGGGGTGGTCCATACAAGCAGGTCTGAAAGACAAAGAAAAAAAGGCGCAGGCAACCCACCAGGAGCTCGCCCGCGCAAGACGCAAATCCAGTGCTTACTTCACCGCCTCAATGCGCTTCATCAGGTCTGCATAGTTGGCGCCGTACTTGGCACGCACGGGGGCAGTGGCGTCATAGAAGGCCTTGGTGTCCACGTTGATGAACTCCACACCGGCTGCCTTGAGCTTGGCGGTGTAGTCCTCCACGCTCTTGTCCCACAGGGCGCGCTGCTCCAGCTGCGCTTCGCGGCCAAACTTCTTGAGCAAGGCCTGGTCGTCCTTGGAGAGCTTGTCCCACGTGACCTTGGAGACCACCAGCAGTTCGGGAATGATCAGGTGGTTGGTCTGCGTGTAGAACTTGGCACCGGTGCTGTAGTGGTTGCTGGTGAAGAAGCTGGGCGCATTGTTTTCAGCGCCATCCACCACGCCGGTCTGCAGGGCGGTGAACACTTCGCCATAACCCATCGAGATGCCGTTGCCGCCCATGGCATTCATGGTGTCCACGAACAGGGGGTTGCCCATCATGCGCACCTTCTGGCCCTTGAGGTCCGCCGGCGTGCGTACGGGCTTCTTGGTGTACAGGCTGCGCGACCCGCCATCCATCCAGCCAATGGCCACCAGCTTGGCGGGCGACGCGCTGATCTTGGCCAGCAGTTCATCGCCAATGGCGCCGTCGATCACTGCACGCATATGGTCCTGGCTGCGGAACACGAAGGGCATGTTGAACACATTCACCTCAGGCACCACCGTGCCCACCGGGCCGAGCGAGGTGCGCAGGATGTTGATGGCGCCGAACTGCGTCTGCTCGATCATTTCCTTCTCGCCGCCCAGCACGCCACCGGGGAAGGTCTGGATCTTCAGGCGGCCATTGGTGGCGGCGTCAAGCTTCTTGCCCATGTTCTCCACCGCCACCACATTGGGGTAGCCAGCGGGATGCACGTCGGCCGCCTTCAGCACCATGGACTGGGCCTGGGCGGCAACGGGAAGCATTGCCATCGCGGCCACAGCGGCGGCGCAGGCAGTCAGCAGGGATCGGCGAAAGGTCATGGTTTGTCTCCGGTGTAATGGTTTTTGAGTGATGCGAAATGGACGGGAATCCCGGCGCCAAGGGTCATTCGGAAGGACCGGTGCGCACGAACGGACCGCCCTGGTAGATGACGGCGGGGTCGCTCAAGTCGGGGTGCGGGTCGGCCGCCTCCACCTTGGCGCGGAAGGGCTCGGAGCTGTCCTGCGGGCGGTAGCCGATGTGGCGCGCCAGGGTGTTGTCCCACCAAGTGGTGGTGTTGTCGCCCATGCCGTAGATGATGCTGTGGCCCACCACCGGTGCCGTGAGGCTGGCAACGACCAGGCGCTCCAGGTCGTCGTAGCTCATCCAGGTGGCCAGCATGCGGCGGTTGCGCGGCTCGGGGAACGATGAGCCAATGCGCAGGCACACGGTTTCAATGCCATAGCGGTCAAAGTAGAAGCGCGACAGGTCTTCGCCAAAGGCTTTGGACACGCCGTACAGGCCGTCAGGCCGGGCCGGGTCGTTGGGGCCCACCACTTCGTCCTGGCGATAAAACCCGGTGACGTGGTTGGAGCTGGCAAACACCACCCGCTTGACGCCTTGCTTGCGCGCCGCTTCATACAGGTTGTAGACACCCACGATATTGGCCTGCAGGATGGGCTCCCAGGGCTGCTCGGTGGAGACGCCCCCGAGGTGCACCACGGCATCAACGCCCTCCAGCAAGCTGAGCACGGCGCCCGCGTCTTCGAGGCGTGCGGGGCGCAGCTCCTCCCCTGCGCCTTCGTCGCCCAGGTTCGCGATATCAGACAACCGCAAGGTGGCGCAGTAGGCTTTCAGGCGTGCACGCAATTCCTGGCCCAGGCCTCCGGCAGCTCCGGTCAATAGCAGGCGTTGGAAACGAATAGGCGTCGGATGGCAAGGCATGGCGGTTACAAAGGCAGAGGTTCTTGGTACAGTGGCAACAGATTCAGTTGAACGTCATCAGTTGTCGTACAACGAAAAGCAATGTACCGCTTCTGCCCCCGGCGCCCCATAGGGATAACACCAAGAAATGACCACCGATACCCCGCTTCGCCGCAAGCCCCGCACACTGGCCCTGGAGCTTGTCGAATCCCTGGGAGACCGCATCCGCGACGGCCGCCTGGCCCTGGGCGACAAGCTGCCCACCGAGGCCGCCATCATGGCCGAGTTCAGCGTGAGCCGCACCGTGGTGCGCGAGGCGATTTCCAAGCTGCAAGCCTCTGGCCTGGTTGAAACGCGGCACGGCATCGGCACCTTTGTGCTGGGGCTGGGGCAGGCGCCCGGCTTCAAGATCACCCCCGACCAGTTCAGCACCCTGCGTGACGTGATTGCCGTACTGGAGCTGCGCATTGGGGTAGAAACTGAAGCCGCCGCGCTGGCCGCGCAACGCCGCACCGAGGGCAACCTGAAAGCCATGCGCGAGGCGCTGGACGCCGTGGCAGCCGCCGTGGATGCGGGCCGCGACGCGGTGGCGGCGGACTTCCAGTTCCACCTGGAAATCGCACGTGCCACGCAGAACAGTCACTTCGCCGAACTGATGGGCACGCTGGGCAGCATGATCATCCCGCGCGCCCGCCTGGCCGCCATGGATTCGGCCAATGACGAGCGGCGCCAGTACCTGCGCCGTGTCAACGGCGAACACGAAAGCATCTACGACGCCATCGTGGGCCAGGATCCCGATGGTGCACGGGCCGCCATGCGCACCCACCTGGCCAACAGCCGCGAACGTCGGCGGCGCGCGCAGGCCGAAGCGGGCTGAATCACCCCAGCCGAGTCACTCATTCATGAACCCTGGGGAATCATGGCCAAGGTGAGGTACTCGGTTGTCCCATCAGTAGTTACCCGACACCCGAGAGGACTTCTTATGTTGTACGATGACATACAGCGAAATGTTGCAATGCTTTCGCGCGTTCGGGGCTGCGGCGCCTTTCAAACCACCAGGAGTTGTCTGTCGTAAAGCCCTCAGCGCACATTGAAAGACATCCTTCCTGGGTGCAGCGCCAGTTTGCGCTGCGCAATCTGCGCACTCAGCATGCAACCGCCCCTTTTTTTCTCAACACCCTCTTCTTCACCACCACACCACCACCATGCATGCAAACCTGATTGGCGGCGCCTGGACTGACGGCGTTCGCACCTACCAGAACACCAACCCCTCTGACACGCGCGATGTGATCGGCGACTACGCCGTGGCGAGCCGCGAGCAGGCGCTGGAGGCCGTCGCCGCAGCGCACGCGGCCTTCCCGGCATGGAGCCTGTCCACGCCCCAACAGCGCTTTGACATTCTGGACGCCGTGGGCAACGAAATCATCGCGCGCAAGGCCGAGCTGGGCGACCTGCTGGCCCGCGAAGAAGGCAAGACCCTGCCCGAAGCGATTGGCGAAGTGGGCCGCGCCGCGGCCATCTTCAAGTTCTTTGCTGGCGAGGCGCTGCGCCCCGGCGGTGAGCTGATCCCGTCCGTGCGCCCTGGCGTGGGCATCGAGATCACACGCGAACCCCTGGGCACCATCGGCATCATCACGCCGTGGAACTTCCCCATCGCCATCCCGGCCTGGAAGATCGCGCCCGCATTGGCCTACGGCAACTGCGTAGTGTTCAAGCCCGCCGAGGTGGTGCCCGGCTCCGCCTGGGCGTTGGCAGACATCCTGCACCGCTCAGGGCTGCCTGCCGGTGTGTTCAACCTGGTCATGGGCCGGGGCTCGGATGTGGGCGCCGTGCTGCTGGAAGACGAGCGCATTGCGGGCGTGAGCTTTACCGGCTCCGTCGGCACGGGCCAGCGTGTGGCCGCCGCCTGCGTGCCGCGCGGTGCCAAGGTGCAGCTGGAGATGGGCGGCAAGAACCCGTTTGTGGTGCTGGACGACGCCGACCTGAACGTTGCTGTGGGCGCCGCCATCAACAGCGGGTTCTTCTCGACCGGCCAGCGCTGCACCGCCAGCAGCCGCTTGATCGTGACCGAAGGCATCCACGACCGCTTCGTGGCCGCCATGGTCGAGAAAATGAAGACCCTGAAGGTGGACGACGCCCGCAAGGCCGGCACCGACATCGGCCCCGTGGTGGACGACCGCCAGCTCGCGCAAGACCTGGAATACATCGGCATCGGCCAGCAGGAGGGCGCCAAGCTCGCCTACGGCGGCGAAGCCCTGGAGAAGAACGCCGACGGCGCGCCCGGCTACTACCTGCGCCCCGCCCTGTTCACCGAGACCACGCCCGGCATGCGCATCAACCGCGAAGAAATCTTCGGCCCCGTAGTCAGCGTGCTGCGCGCGAAGAACTATGAAGAAGCGCTGGCCATGGCCAACGACACGCCCTTCGGCCTGGCCAGCGGCATCGCCACCACCAGCCTCAAGCACGCCACGCACTTCAAGCGCCACGCGCAGGCCGGCATGGTGATGGTGAACCTGCCCACGGCGGGCGTGGACTACCACGTGCCGTTTGGCGGCCGCAAGAGCAGCAGCTACGGCCCGCGCGAGCAAGGCCGGTATGCGGCCGAGTTCTACACCACGGTCAAGACGGCCTACACCCAGGCCTGAACCTGGCGCCGCCGCCGACGCGGCGGCGCCAGCAGCCACGGTGCTTGCCCTGCGTCAAATTGCCACAAAATCCGGCCCTGGCGCCGATGCAGAAAGCGAGTAACGCTATAACATTTATAGCAAACTACCCCGCACCACTGTGTGGCCGCAGTATCATCGCGCCCCATGACCGCCCTCCCACGAACAACCTTTGCCGCGCTGCGCCTGTGGGTGCTGGCATGGTTCGTGGCGTCGATGGGGGTGGCGATTGCATCGCCGCTGGTGAACCCGCAATCCTTCGAAGTGATCTGCTCGGGCACCGGCGCCATCAAGCTGCTGGTGCAGACCGACGATGGCACGGTGGAGATGGGTGCCATGGGCATGGACTGTCCCTTGTGCGCCACTCCCAGCGCGCCGCCCCCCACCCCGGTAGCCGCCGTGCTGCCACCCCACCCCCTGGCCCATGCGCTGCAGCCCGTCGAGGCCGCCCGCATCGCAGCGGCCACGGCAGCCCCCCTGCCCGCACGCGGGCCCCCATCGCGCTCTTGATCTGAAGCCTGTTGGCAGTACCCCGTACCTGGTGGTCGGGCGCTGCCTTGTTCCCGCTGGTTTCCAGACCGCGCAGCCCTGCGTGCACTCCACGCGGGCCTGGTTGCGCTGTCGCCTCAAGACAAGAGCGTTTTCATGTCCCGTTCGTACTCCTCCTCCCGCCATGCTGCGGGCTCTCCGCGCCTGCCTCTTTCTCCTTCGTGCTGGGGCGTGTTCGCCACCTGCGCGCTGGCCTCCCTCTCCGTCCCTGCCCAGACCACCACGCCCACGCTCAAGGCCGTGGACGTGGTGGACACCGCCGCATCCCCCAACGGCAAGCTGAACCTGGACACACCCGTGGACACCGGCAGCCGCCTGGGCCTGACGGCGCGCGAGAACCCGGCCTCCGTCACCGTGGTGGATCGCGCCACCATCGACGCACGCGGCGCACAGGACACGCAGGAAATCCTGCGCGCCGTGCCGGGCGTGGTGGCGCACAACGCGCCGGGCTCCATGTCCGCGCACTACCGGGGCTTCACCAGCAACTCGGTCGCGCAGCTGTACAACGGCATCAACCCGCAGTACGGCAGCGCCACACGCGCGGTCGATAGCTGGATCTACGACCGGGTCGAGGCCATCGGCGGCGCGTCGAGTTTTCTGTACGGATCGGGCGGCGTGGGCGGCTCCATCAACTACATCACCAAGACGGCCGAGCGCAGCGACTTCACCGAGGGCCAGCTGCGCCTGGGCTCCTACGACCTGAAGGAAGTGTCGGTAGGCCTGAACCGCCGCATTGCAGGCGGCGATGGCAGTGCAGGCCCTGCCCATTACGCGCGCATCGACCTCAACCACCGCAACGCAGGCAGCTGGATCGAAGGCACCAGAACACAGTCCACCCAACTGGCGACCTCGCTGCTGTCCGACCTGGGCGGCGGCTTCACGCACACACTGGCCTACGAATACCAGAGGGACCACGTGGACCGCCCGTACTGGGGCACACCGGTGCTCAACCCCGCCGTGGGCGCGCTGGCCATCGACCCGGCCACGCGCTTCAAGAACTACAACAGCGCCGACGGGATGTACGAGCAGCGCGTGCAATGGCTGCGCTCGGTGGCGCAATGGCGTGTGTCGGATGCGCTGCAGCTCAAGAACACGTTCTACGTGTACGACGCCCTGCGCGACTACCGCAACGTGGAGACCTACACCTTCAATGCCACCAACACGGCGGTCACGCGCACGTCCCCGCTGTTGCAACGCCACGACCAGCAGCTCGTGGGCGACCGGCTGGAGGGCACGTACCAAGGCCAGCTCGCAGGCCGAAAGAGCGACTGGGCCTTTGGCCTGGACGTGAGCGTGAACAAGCAGACGCGCTTCCCGTTCGGCCCCTCGGTCACCGTGGGCACGGTCAACCCCTACCACTTCTCCACCGAGAACTTCTTCGACATTCCCGGCATGTCACCCGTCCTGAATCCTGACAAGGACAACAAGATCACCAACACGGCGCTGTACCTGGAAAACCGCACGGCCGTGGTGCCTGGCTTGAATCTGATCACCGCACTGCGGCACGAGCGCATCGAGCTCGACCTGGTGAATCGCCGCGCCGTCACAGCCACCGCGCCCGCCACTTTCAGCCGCAGCTACAGCCCCACCACCGGCCGCCTGGGCGTGGTGTGGGACATTGCACCCGGCGCCAACCTGTATGCGCAGGCCTCCAACGCGGCGGACCCACCCTCGGGCTCGCTGGCCTCGGCCTCGTTTGCCGACGTGCGCAACAACAGCGAACTGACCACGGGCCGCCAGATCGAGGTGGGCAGTAAGTTCAACTTCTGGGACGGCAAGGGCAGCGCCACGGTGGCAGCCTTTGACATCCGCCGCAAGAACATCGCATCGCAAGACCCGTCCAACCCCAACATCACGGTGCTGGTGGGCGAGCAGTCGTCCAAGGGCGTCGAACTGTCGGCTGGCATTCGGCCCACGCCGCAATGGCAGTTGCAGGGCAACCTGGCGCTGACCCGCGCGCGGTACGAGAACTTTGTGCAGGGCGGTGTCTCGCGCGCGGGCAATGTGCCCCAACTGGTTCCGCAGCAGGTGGCCAACCTGTGGACCTCGTACGCGATCACGCCCACCGTCACGGCCAGCGTGGGCGTGCGCCATGTGGGCAAGGTGTACGGCAACGCCGCCAACACCAAGTTCTGGCCGTCGTACACGCTGCTGGACCTGGGCCTGGCCTGGAAGGTCAACAACACCACAACGCTCACCACCCGCGTGCGCAACGCCACCGACCGCATCTACGCGGCAGAGACGCGCGACCAGGTCTACCTGGGCGCACCGCGCACGCTGGACGTGACGCTGCACACCGCGTTCTGACGCAGGCAAGGAACCGGACATGCCACACGCCAAACGCTGGCTGTACCTCGTCCACCGCTGGCTGGGCGTGCTGCTGTGCGCCTTCTTCGCCATGTGGTTCCTCTCGGGCGTGGTGATGATGTACGTGGGCTACCCCAAGCTCACGCAGGCCGAGAAGCTGGCCCACCTGCCGCCGCTGCGCAGCGCAACGCTGGGCACGGTGCCTCTGCTGGAGCCCGCTGACGCCTTGGCGCGCGCAGGCCTGGCAGGGCCGCTGCAGGAACTGAGGCTCGCCGTGGCCAGCGGCGGGCGGGCGGTGTATCTGGTGGTCCCCGCCGCCCCCACAGGCGACGCCGCACCACGCCCGCGCAGGGCACCGGCGCCTGCGGTCATCAACGCCCTCACAGGCGAGCGGTTGCAGCGCGTAGACGCCGAGCACGCCCTCGCTTCGGCTCGCGCCTTCGCGCAGGAGCCCGGCGCACGGATCGCACACCTGGGCACGATCGACGAAGACGCCTTCACCCACTCGCGCGCGCTCGACGTGCACCGCCCCCTGCACCGCCTGCACCTGGGCGACAGCGCGGGCACCGTGGTCTATGTGTCGGGCACCACGGGCGAGGTGGTGCGCGATGCACCGCTGCAAGAGCGCGCCTGGAACTACGCAGGCGCCTGGATCCACTGGCTCTACCCCTTCCGGGGCAATATCTTCAACGGCTACTGGACAGACATCGTCAACTGGCTTTCCATTGCGGGCATCGTGCTCACGCTGACGGGCACCGTGGTGGGCGTGCTGCGCTGGCGCTTCCAGGGCCGATACAAGACCGGTTCGCGCACGCCCTACCGGGGCTTCATGATGCGCTGGCACCATGTGTTCGGGCTGGTGTTTGCGCTGATCACATTCACCTGGATCTTCAGCGGCCTCATGTCCATGAACCCATGGAAGATTTTTGACAGCGGCGCCGCGCCACTGCGCCAGCTGGCCATGAATGGAGGCCCGCTGGTGTTGCCCCCGCAAGCCGCCACCGTGCAGGCTTTGCTGTCAGGCGTTTCGCCGAACACGCGGGAGCTGCGCTGGGTGCAAAGCGCGGGCCACCCGCTGGTGCTTGCTTACAGCCCGACCGGCGCCCCCGCGCTGCTCGATGCGACCACCGCCGCGCCCCACCAGTGGCCCCCTGGCGCGGTGGCCGAGGCTGCAGCGCGCCTGCTGCCCCACGCCGTGACGCGCACCGAAACGCTGACCGCCTACGACCTGCATTACTACGACCGCGCCACCCACACCATGACGGGTGGGGGCGACAAGCCGCTGCCCGCGCTGCGCCTGGTGTTTGACGACCCCCATGCCACCTGGGTCCACATCGACCCCCACACCGGCGCCGTACTCGGCCGCACCGACAGCCACCGCCGTACCAGCCGCTGGCTGTTCTCCATGCTGCACAGCTGGGACTGGCTGCCGCTGCTGGAGCGGCGCCCGCTGTGGGACATCGTTCTCATTGTGCTGAGCCTGGGCGGTACGTTGCTGAGCGCAACGGGGGTGGTCATTGGATTGCGGCGGCTGGGCGCCAAGTTCGCATTAGTAGCGGGCCCGGCGTCGCAGCTTGCCGGACAGGGCCGCCGCAGGCGCGCCCGTGTCTTGCCTACGACAGGTGCCTGAGCCGTCATTTTTTGTGTGATACTTTTTGTTTCAAACAACTACACTGGGCTTCACCCACCGCACGTCCATCCCGGGCGTGCGGGGGCTCCATCCCTCGCAGAGATTTTCCCCATGCAACTGATCCGCACCATCACTGGCGCCGCCCTCCTGTTGGCCGCTGGCACTTCGGCCTGGGCCGCCACCGACTACAACCGCCCACCTGCAGGCGACGCGCAATACCGGCAGTGCCTGAGCTACTCTGCCACCGTCTACGAGGGTGGCAACGAGCCCAGCCCCATCAAGGGCCAAACCAAGGCCCAGGCCTGGTGCACCTGCATGTGGAACGAAACGCCCGAAGATTTCAAGGGCAACCTCGTGAAGTTCGCCGAAACCCGCAAGGGCAAGGAAACCAACAAGCTGTGCGAGAAGCACTCCGATTGGAGCGAATGAAAAGGGTCCGCTCACAGCAGCGCACTGCCAGCCGCCCTCGGGCGGCTTTTTGTTGGACGGGAGCGGGATGCCTCAGCGCAGGTCACCCCCGGCTACGCAGCGTGCGGCTCAGCAAGATCACCGGCACCAGCCCCACGGCCACCAGCGCCAGGGAAGGCAACGCCGCCTCACCCAGCCGCTCATCGCGCGCCAGCTGGTAGGCCACCACGGCCAGGGTGTCGCTGTTGAAGGGGCGCAGCACCATCGTGGCGGGCAGCTCCTTCATCACGTCCACAAACACCAGCAGCGCGGCAGCAGCGGTAGACCGCTTGAGCAGCGGCCCATGCACGCGCGCCATCAGGCCCACGCTGCCCATGCCCAGCATGCGGGCAGAGTCATCCAGGCTGGGGGGAATTCGCGCGTAACCGCTCTGAATGGACTGCAGCGCCACCGCGCAGAACCGCACCAGGTACGCCCATACGATGCCCAACGCCGTGGCCGTGACCAGCGCGCCCACGCCCCACTGCGGCATGGCCGCCTGCAGCCACCCCACGGGCAGCAGCAGGCCCACCACAATGACGGCACCTGGCACGGCGTAGCCCACGCTGGCCAGTTGCACCACGCCGCGTGTGATCGCATCAGGCTGGCGGCGCACCGCAAACGCCAGGGCCAGCGCAATCATCACGGCCAGCGCAGCGGTGATGCATCCCAAGCGCACGCTGTGCCAGGCCCATTCCATGAAACGCTCCCACGGCAGCACCGACCAGTCGGCCGCCAGCGGGCGCAGCATGAAGAGAACCGGGGCGACAAAACCCATCACCACCGGCACCGCGCACACCACCCAGGCGGCCCAGCGGCGTGCGCCGCGCAGCGCCAGGGGCTGTGCCTCGGCCGAGCCTGCGCGCCCGCCGCCCGTGGCGAAACGCATGCGCTTTTGCGCGCGATGTTCCAGGTGCAGCAGCGCCATCACCACCACCAGCAGCATGGTGGCCAGCTGCGCGGCGGCCAGGCGGTTGTCCATCGACAGCCAGGCCTTGTAGATACCGGTGGTGAAGGTCTGGATGCCGAAGTAGCTGGCCACGCCAAAGTCAGCCAGCGTTTCCATCAGCACCAGCGCAACGCCTGCAGCGACTGCCGGGCGTGCCAGAGGCAGCGCCACGGCGCGGATGCGGCGCGACAGCGGAGCGCCCAGCAGGCGCGCGGCCTCCATGAGGTGCGCGGCACGCTCGCCCAGCGCCGTGCGCGCCAGCAGGTACACATACGGGTACAGCGAAAAGATGAACACCCACACCGCGCCGCCCAGGCTGCGCACCTCGGGCAGCAGGCGGCCTTCCAGGCCAAAGGTGTTGCGCAGGCCCACCTGCAGCGGGCCGCTGAACTGCAGAAAGTCGGTGTAGGCATACGCGGTGACATACGCGGGCATGGCCAGGGGCAGCAGCAGCAGCCATTCAAACGTACGGCGGCCCGGGAAATCAAACAGCGTCACCGCTGCCGCCGTGCCTGTGCCCACAATGGCCGCGCCCAGGGCCACCAGCACGCTCAGCCACAAGGTGGTCCACACATAGCCAGGCAACACGGTGGCCGCCATCTCGCGCAGGATGGCGCCCGCCTGCGCATCGCCCTGCCCCAAGGGCAACCAGGATGCCAGCACGGCCAGCACGGGCAGCGCCAGAAACCCCGCGAACAGGATCAAAGGGATGGTGCGAAAGGCAGAAAAAGGCGTGCGGCGCAAGGCGAGTGGCTCGGCAAAGTAAGAAAGCGCACACCCGCTGGCAGGCTCAGGCCGGGCAACGATCAGGAATGCAAATGCGAATTTTAAGCATTCGTCCCTGCCCGCCTAGAATCAAGCGATGTTTCTAGAGGTCTCCCAACTCGAAGTGCGCTACGCAGGCCGCCCCAACGCGGCGGTGGAAGGCGTCACGCTGGGCCTGCATGCAGGCGATATCGGTGTGCTGATCGGCCCCTCTGGCTGCGGCAAAACGACACTGCTGCGCGCTGTGGCAGGGCTGGAGCCCGTGACGGGCGGCGAGATCCGCCTGACCAAAAGTGTGGTCAGCAGCGCCACGCTCAGCGTGCCGCCTGAGCTGCGGCGCATTGGCATGGTGTTCCAGGACTACGCGCTGTTCCCGCACCTGTCGGTAGGCCGCAACGTGGCGTTTGGCATCCACCAGTTGCCCCGTGCCGAGCAGGCCGCGCGCGTGGCCGAGGTGCTGCAGCTGGTGGGGCTGGAGGGCAGCGAGAACCGCTTTCCGCACGAGCTTTCTGGCGGGCAGCAGCAGCGCGTGGCCCTGGCTCGGGCTTTGGCACCACGCCCGCAGCTCATGCTGCTGGACGAGCCTTTTTCGAACCTGGACGTGGACCTGCGCGAGCGCCTGGCCCACGAGGTGCGCGGCATTCTGAAAGCCGCTGGCGCCACGGCCCTGTTTGTGACGCATGACCAGTTCGAGGCCTTTGCCATTGGCGACGTGATCGGCGTGATGCACGAAGGCCATCTGCACCAGTGGGACGATGCGTACACGCTGTACCACCGCCCCGCCACACGGTTTGTGGCCGACTTCATTGGCCACGGCGTGTTCGCCCCTGCCACGCTGCTGCAGCGCGGCAACAACGTGGTGGCGCAGACGCCGCTGGGCGAGCTGACCGACCTGGAAGAATGCCCCCTGCCCAGCAGCTACCCCGGTGGCGAATGTGATGTGCTGCTGCGTGCGGACGACATCGTGCACGACGACCATGCCCCCGTGCAGGCGCAGATCGTGCGCAAGTCGTTCCGGGGTTCGGAGTTTCTGTACACGCTGCGACTGGCCAGCGGCCACACGGTGCTGGCGCATGTGCCCAGCCACCACGACCACGCCTTGGGCGAGTGGATAGGCATCCGCGCACAGGTGGACCATGTGGTGACATTCCCCCGCGAACAGGGAACCACCATCTAAGCCAAAATAGGCTCTATCGCTTATCCACAAAGCGCTGGTTGCTATTACTTTTGATGGCTCATTGCGCCACGGCGCACTGCGGCCTTCAGGATTTTCCCTTGCGCTGCAGGCTTTCCAAGGCATTGAGATCCACCTGCGACATGAAGCCCCGCAGATCCTTCACGCCCATGTTGTCGCCCTCAATGCTGACCACCAGGCCGTTTTTCAGGATGGTCTTGAACTCGGCATGGCTGCCGTCCTTTTCATAGCGCTGGTGCAGGGTGCGGCCACCCTCCTGCCAAGTCTTCTCGGCGCTCGTTGGGTCTTCTTTTTCGCCCTGGGCCATGCCCATGGCCATGACCGCCATCTGCCCCAGACCGCCGATGTCCACGATCTCCAGGCGCACCTGCTTGTCATCGCTGCCGTACTGCGCACTGGCCTGGCTGGTGGGCAGGCCCAGGGCGGCACCGTCCTGCACATCAAAGCCCGTGCGCGGCAGGCCGGCGAGCTTCTCGGGCAGTGCCGCCTTGAGCGACTGCGCCGCAATGGCCTGGCCACCCCCCAGCGCACCAGCGGCGGCCTTGGCGGCATCACCAGCAGCAGCGGCAATGGCGGCGGGGTCCTGGCTCTTTTGCGCTTCTTCCATCTTGCGGGCAGCCTCTTCCATCTTCTTGCCTGCGGCCTCCAGGCCGGCGGTGTCGATGGACACCTTGCCGCCCGGCGTATTCATCGTGATGGCGGGCGCGTCGGCCCCGCCAAACATCGCTCCGCCACGGGGCAGAAAGAGCGCACTTACGGCGCCGATGACCACCCCCATCACAATGGCCGCGATGATGACCACCACGGTGTAGACCACCGACTTGTCGGGGGCGTTTTTCATGAGCACCGGCAGGCCGGTGTAGAGCAGGTAGATGGAGTACAAAGCCGCCAGCAGGCCCAGCATGGATAGTGCAGGCAGCAGGCTGAACACCCCGCCCAGCATGGCCGCCGTGCTGGCATACACCGCCACCTTCAAGGCCTGGATGGAGTTTTTCTGGCCGCCAAAGGTGGAGGCCAGCGCATCGATGATGAGCCCGAGCACGAAGATGCCCACGAGGCTGAGCACATACGACACCACCATGTTCACCAGCCCCGAGACAAAGGGCACGCGGATGGTGACGCCAAAGCCCCCAAAACCGATCAGCGACATGCCAATGAAACCGCAGACTGCCGGAATGGCGGCCAAAATCATGGCGTAGCGGGTGTACAGGGTGGCGGCGTCGGTGCTCTCGGCCTCAATGGTGACCCAGGTGTCCTTGGGTTGCAGAAGAATGCTCTTGGCGCGCTCAATCAGGTTCATGGTGCCCTCCCGGCAGTGTGGGTGAGCCTGCGCACGCATTTGCAAGCGCTTGCAGGCGAAAGACGCGGACGATACGGGAAATTGCGTGCAATAGAGATCGGATGTGCAGACCGCGCGGCTGCAAACGTGGAATATGCACGCTTTTGCCCACGGAAACCACCCCCTGCCCCCAGAGCGCCAGCTCAGGCTTTGCGCAACTGATCGACCGTATCGTGCAGGTGCTGCGTCCAGGTACGGCGGTCGCGCTCGCCCGCCAGTTCGGGGGGGCCGTAATGCACCACAGCCTCGATGGGCGGGGCGCACAGCGTGCGCCAGATGGAGCCCACCAGGGTTTCGTCGCCGATGTAGCTGGGCGCAAAACTGGTGGCACCCGTGGCCTTGTCGGCAAAACGCAGGCCCACGGGCTGCACCGGAGCCTGCGCCACCACAGCGGCTTGCAGCAAATTGGCGTGAAAAGGCAGCATCTCGCGCCCATCGCCCGTGGTGCCCTCAGGGAACACGGCCAGCACCTCGCCCCGCTCCAGCGCCTCCTGCATCGACCGCACCATGCGCAGCGCATCACGGCGCGAGCTGCGCTCGATGTAGAGCGTGCCTGCGGCCGTGGCCAGGGTGCCGATCAGCGGCCAGCCCTGTACGTCGGACTTGGAGACAAAGCGGCAATGCCGCGCCGCGTGCATCACCGGGATATCAAGCCACGAGATGTGGTTGGCCACCAGCATCACCGGGCCGGTGAGCGGGGGCTGACCCAAGATGCGCAGGCTGATGCCAAGGTGCGCCAGCAGCTGCAGCGACCACACCTGCACCCGGGCATGCTGCTGGTCCGGCGAGAGCGCTGGAAAACGCAACGCCACGATGGCCAGCCCTTTGACAATGTGGCCCAGCAGGCGCAGCAGGCGCCAGCAGGCACGCAAAGACTTCACCGCAGGGCCTCGCAGCGTCGCACTACCTCAACCCCGGTCAAAAGCCACCTGGCCACCGACGAGGGTCATGCGCACACAGCCAGGCAGTTCGTAGCCCGAGAACGGGGTGTGTTTGCCCTGGCTGCGCAATGCGTCGTCCTGCACCGTCCACGCCGCCTGCGGGTCAAAGATGCACAGGTCGCCCACGCCACCTTCCACGATCTGGCCGACGCTGGCCTGCAGTGTGCCCAGGGCGCTGCCGAGCACGCGCGCGGGTTCGGACGTGACGGTGGCGAGCGCACGCTGCAGGGGCACACCGCTGTCCTGCGACCACTTGAGCGCGAGCGACAGCAGCAGCTCCAGCCCCGTGGCGCCGGGCTCGGCTTCGGCGAATGGCAAGGTCTTGGCGTCTTCATCGACCGGCGTGTGGTCAGACACCAGGGCGTCGATGGTGCCGTCGGCCAGCGCGGCGTTCAGCGCATCGCGGTCGCGCTGCTGACGCAGCGGGGGCGACAGGCGGGCGCGGCTGTCGAAGAAGCCGATGTCCACGTCGGTGAGGTGCAGCGAGTTGATGCTGACATCGGCCGTCACCTTCAGGCCCTCGGCCTTGGCGCGGCGGATCAGCTCCACCCCCGCCGCGCTGCTGATGCGGCACAGGTGCACGCGGGCGCCGGTGGTCTTGAGCAGTTCAAAAATGGTGTGCAACGCAATCGTCTCGGCCGCCACGGGCACGCCCGACAGGCCCAGGCGCGTGGCCAGCGGGCCGCTGGCAGCCACGCCCTTGCCCAGGTGCATCTCTTGCGGGCGCAGCCACACGGTGTAGCCAAAGGTGGCGGCGTATTGCAGCGCGCGCTGCAGCACCTGGGTGCTGGCCAGCGGCACCTCGGCCTGGCCAAAGCCCACGCAGCCGGATTCGGTCAGCTCGGCCATCTCGGTCAGCACCTCGCCGGCCAAGTTGCGCGTGAGGGCCCCCAGAGGGAACAGACGCGCCTGGTGCAGCTTTTCGGCGCGGAACTTGAGCATCTCGACCAGGCCGGGCTCGTCGAGCACAGGGTCGGTGTCGGGCGGGCAGACCAGGCTGGTCACGCCGCCGGCCACGGCGGCGGCCATTTCGGATTCGAGCATGCCTTCATGCTCGTGGCCGGGCTCGCGCAGGCGTGCGGCCAGGTCCACCAGGCCAGGCAGCACGATGCAGCCAGCTGCATTGATGGTGCGGTTGGGCGCAAAGTCGGGGGGCACGCGGTTGACGCTCACGATGCGGCCTGCCGCCAGCGCTATGTCGCAGGTCTGGTCAAGCCCCGAAGCGGGGTCGATCACACGGCCGTTCTGGATCAGTATCTTCATGATTTCAAGCCAAATTGGCTGCTAGCGCTTATTGGATAAGCGCTAGCAGCTATGAAAACAGGAGTATTCATTCCAAGCGTCATGCTTCGTTACCAGCAACGATGGACATGACAGCCATACGGACCGCAATACCGAAAGTCACCTGCGGCAGGATCACGCTCTGCTTGCCATCGACCACGGCGGAGTCGATCTCCACGCCCCGGTTGATGGGGCCGGGGTGCATGACGATGGCGTCGGGCTTGGCCAGTTGCAGCTTCTCCTGCGTGAGGCCGAAGCTCTTGAAATACTCCTGGCTCGACGGCAGCAGCGCACCGCTCATGCGCTCGTTCTGCAAGCGCAGCATGATGACCACATCGGCATCCTTGATGCCTTCTTCGAGCGTGTGGCACACGCGCACACCCATCTGCGCCATGTCGGACGGCACCAGCGTGCGCGGGCCCACCACGCGCACTTCGGCGCAGCCCAGCGTGGTCAGGCCGTGGATGTCCGAGCGCGCCACGCGCGAGTGCAGCACGTCGCCCACGATGGCCACAGTGAGGTTGCTGAAGTCCTTCTTGTAGTGGCGGATGGTGTACATGTCCAGCAGCCCCTGCGTGGGGTGGGCGTGGCGGCCATCGCCTGCGTTGATCACGTGCACATGGGGCGCCACGTGCTGGGCAATGAGGTACGGCGCGCCCGACTCGCTGTGCCGCACCACGAACAGGTCGGCCGCCATGGCCGAGAGGTTGGCGATGGTGTCGAGCAGCGACTCGCCCTTGCTGGCCGAGCTGCGCGCGATGTCGAGGTTGAGCACGTCGGCCGACAGGCGCTTGGCCGCGATCTCGAAGGTGGTGCGGGTGCGCGTGCTGTTCTCGAAAAACAGGTTGAACACGCTCTTGCCGCGCAGGAGGGGCACCTTCTTCACTTCGCGGTCGTTCACGCTCACGAAGTTGGCCGCCGTGTCGAGGATGTGCGTGACGATGTCGCGCGGCAGGCCTTCGATGGACAGCAGGTGGATGAGTTCGCCGTTGCCGTTGAGTTGGGGGTTGCGCTTGTGCAGCACGGTCAGGCCTCTTTGACTTGGAATTGGAAGATGCCGCTGTCGTCACGCGCCAGGGCCAGCGACTGGGCGGCAGGCAGGGCCACACGCGCGGCGGCAAAGTCGGCCTGCACGGGCAGCTCGCGCCCGCCCCGGTCCACCAGCACGGCCAGGCGCACGCTGGCGGGGCGGCCGTAGTCGAACAGCTCGTTGAGCACGGCGCGGATGGTGCGGCCGGTGTAGAGCACGTCGTCGAGCACCAGCACATCGGCACCGTTCACATCAAACGGCAGCGCCGTCTGCGCGCTGGCCGACAGGCCGCGCTGGGCGAAGTCGTCGCGGTGCATCACCGACGACAGCACGCCTGCGGGCCCTTCGAGGCCCAGGTCTTTTTGCAGGCGCTCGGCCAGCCAGGCGCCGCCCGAGGCTATGCCCGCCAGGCGCGTGGTGGGGGTCAGCATGCTGCGCACTCCGCGCAGCAGTTCGCGGTACAGCGCCTCGGCATCAAGCACCAGGCTGCCGGACACTCCGGGGGAGGGGGTGGTCATGGGAGATTCCTCAAAAACTGTTCCAGGATGATGCAGGCCGAAGCGGCGTCGGCATCCTTGGCGCCACCTGCGATGGCTTCGGTGGTGCTGTAACGCTCGTCCACCTCGAACACCTGCAAACCAAAGCGGCCGCGCAGCTGGCGGCCGAACTTGAGCGCGCGTTCAGTGTTCTCATGGCTCGCGCCATCAGGGTGGTAGGGCACGCCGATCACGATGGCGTCGGGCTGCCACTCCTTGATGCGCTGCGCCACCTGCACAAAACGGGCGTCGCCCTCGGCCTTGATGGTGGCCTGCGGCGTGGCGCTGCGCAACATGCGGTTGCCCGTGGCGACCCCCGTGCGCTTGAGGCCAAAATCGAAAGCAAGAAAGGTCTGGAAATGCGCAGGAACGGCGGGCTGAACGGGCAGGCCGGTCATGCGTGCCCCGCCTCGGGCGACAACATCCAGGCCTTGAGGCCCAGCAGCGAAAGGGCCCGGTCGTAGCGCTCGGGCACAGGGGTGTCGAAGATCACGGACAGATCGGCCGCCACGGTGAGCCAGGCGTTCTCGGCCAGCTCCGATTCAAGCTGGCCCTCACCCCAGGACGAATACCCCAGCGTGATGAGCACGCGGCGCGGGCCTGCGCCCGTGGACAGCGCTTCGAGCACGTCCTTGGAGGTGGTCATCTCCAGCCCGCCGGGGATGGTCATGGTGGAGGCATATGCCGATTCATCGGTTTCTGCCTTGTCCATGAGCATGGGCTCATGCAACACAAAACCGCGCTCGGTCTGCACCGGGCCGCCTTGGAAAACAGGTTCCTGGGTGAGATCTTCGCGCCGCAGCGACAGGTCCACCTTGTCAAAAAGGCCTTTGAGGGTGATGTCCGAAGGCTTGTTGATGATGAGGCCGAGTGCACCGCGTTCGCTGTGCTCACACAGGTAAACGACGCTGCGCGAGAAAGACTCATCTTCCAGACCGGGCATCGCAATCAGGAAGTGATGCGTCAGGTTGATGGGCGCAGAATCGAAAGACATTCGGCAATTTTAACGGTGAACATGGCACCCTCCTCCGAGCCCTCGTACCCCAGCGGTCTGGTCTGGTTCCGCCGCGACCTGCGCGCGAACGATCAGGCCGCTCTTTACCGCGCACTGACTCAATGCCAGGAGGTGCACTGCGCCTTTGTTTTCGACCGAGAGATCCTCGACGCCCTGCCCCGGGCTGACCGGCGGGTGGAGTTCATCCGCGAATCGCTGGTGGAGCTGGATGAAACGCTGCGAACGCTTTCCGGGCATGAACAGGGTGGCCTCATCGTGCTGCATGCAGTGGCCAGTGATGCCATTCCAGAACTGGCCAACGCCCTGGGCGTGCAGGCCGTGTTTGCCAACCACGATGACGAGCCCCAGGCCCTGGAACGCGACCGACTGGTGCGCACACGGTTGGCCGCTGCCGGAAGGGCATTTCACACCTTCAAGGACCACACCATTCTGGAACGCAGCGAGGTGCTGACGCAGACCGGCAATCCGTACAGCGTGTTCACACCGTACAAGAACGCCTGGCTCAAGAAGGTGGATGCGTTTCAACTCACCGGCTACCCCGTGGAGCGCCATGCACACCGGTTGGCACCGCGCCCGCAGGCGCACTGCCAGGCGGTGCCCACCCTGGCACGCCTGGGTTTTGAGGCCACGGCCCTATCGCAGCTCAATCTGCCCACGGGCGCCAGTGGCGCGCAGCGGCTGTTCAACGACTTCCTGGGCCGCATCGAGCGGTACGAGGACACGCGCAACTTTCCAGCTGTCAAAGGGCCCAGCTACCTCAGCGTGCACCTGCGTTTTGGCACCATCTCGCCGCGCCTGCTGGCCCGCACCGCGCATGGGCTGATGCTGCAAGGCAACCGGGGCGCCGCCACCTGGCTCAGCGAGCTGATCTGGCGGGACTTCTACTTTCAGATCCTGCACCACCATCCCCATGTGGTGGGCCACAGTTTCAAGCCCGCGTATGACGCGATCCAGTGGGAATCAGGCCCCGAGGCCAACACCCTGTTTGCCGCCTGGTGTGAGGGGCGCACGGGCTACCCGCTGGTGGATGCGGCCATGGCGCAGATCAACCAGACGGGCTACATGCACAACCGCTTGCGCATGGTGGTGGCGAGCTTCCTGGTCAAGGATCTGGGCATCGACTGGCGCTGGGGCGAAGCCTACTTCGCCACGCACCTCAATGACTTCGATCTGGCCGCCAACAACGGTGGCTGGCAATGGGCCAGCTCCAGCGGGTGCGATGCCCAGCCCTATTTCCGCATCTTCAACCCCGTGAGCCAGAGTGAAAAGTTCGACCCCGAGGGCAAGCTCATCCGCCGCTATCTGCCGCAGCTGGCGAGTTTGCCTACCAAGGCGTTGCACGCGCCCTGGCTGGCGCGCCCGCTGGAGTTGCAGGATGCGGGAGTGCGGCTGGGGGATACCTACCCGCTGCCGGTGGCGGAGCACGACGCGGCGCGGCACCGCACCCTGGAGCGGTATGCGGTCGTAAAGTCTGCTGCGGTCTGATCCCCGCACTCACCGGCGGGTGGCAGGCGGTGGAACGCTGTCGGGCCCAGCGGGCTCATCCGGGCTCATCTGCATGCCCTCGCCCCCCAGCGGCGCCCCCGCCGCCAGCCGAAGGCGCAGCCGCACATCGGTGCGGTTATCGGCATTGGCAATCGCTTCTTCGGGCGATATGGCACCGGACTCGACCATGGCCAGCAAGGATTGGTCGAAGCTCCACATGCCTTGCTCTGCGCTGCGGGTAATGGCGGTCTTGAGTTCGTCGATCTGCCCCTTCTGGATCAGCTCGGCCACATAGGGCGTGAGCAGCATGATTTCGGTGGCAGGCACTAGGCCACCCGCCAGCCCCGCCACCAGGCGCTGCGCTACGACAGCGCGCAGGTTGAGGGACAGGTCCATGAGCAATTGGCGGTGGGCGTCTTCGGGGAAGAAATTCACAATGCGCTGCACCGCCTGGTTCGCATTGTTGGCATGCAGTGTGGAAACACACAGGTGGCCGGACTCGGCATAGTGCAGCGCGTGCTGCATGGTGGCCCGGTCGCGGATTTCACCAATCATGATCACGTTCGGCGCTTCCCGCATCGCGCGACGCAGGGCCTCGTCATAGGACAGCGTATCGAGCCCCACCTCGCGCTGTGTCACGAGTGACTTCTTGTGGGTATGAAGGTATTCGATGGGGTCTTCCACCGTCAGGATATGCCCGCCCGTGTGGGCATTGCGGTGGTCCAGCAGCGCTGCCAATGTGGTGGTCTTGCCAGAACCCGCCGACCCTACCGTGAGTACCAGCCCCCCTTTGAGAAACGCCAGTTGCTGGAGCACGGGCGGAAGGCCGAGCGCCGCCAGGCTGGGGATCTGGGCAATAACATGGCGGATCACCATGCCTACCTGCCCACGCTGCCGGTGCACATTCACACGAAACCGCTCGCCCTCCGGGGTCTGCAAGGACAGGTCGCACTCCATGGTGGCATCGAACTCCTGCCGCTGCGTTTCGCGGAGGATGGAATACGCCATCTGCCTGACATCGTCGGCGGACAGCTGCTGCTGCCCCATGGCCACAAACACGCCCTGCCGCTTGAGCGTGGGTGGCGCACCCGCCATGATGAATAGATCAGACGCCCTTTCCCGCACCACCACAGCCAGACAAGCCAGGAGGCGAGGGTCCGGAGAAGGTACAGTTGCCGTCGGCTCCATCAGGACAGCCTCCAAAGGAAAGCCGCCGTGGCCAAGACCCGCACCAACAGGCATATTGGCAGGCCACAGGCCCGCCGGTTCAAGGCAGACCTGTGGTGCACATGCATGCTGTCTAGGCCTCTGCGGTTGCCGCGATGCGGGCGTAGTGCTGAATGAGGCTCAGCAGTTCTTCGTCGGAGTAAGGCTTGCCCAGGTAATGGTTAACGCCCAGCTCCATCGCATGCTCGCGGTGCTTTTCAGCGATGCGCGACGTGATCATGATGATGGGCAGATCGCGCAGCGCACCGTCTGCACGGATGTTCCGCGCCAGGTCGAACCCGTCCATGCGTGGCATTTCGATGTCGGACAGCACAACGGTGGGGCGCTCTTCCTGCAGACGCTCCAGCGCTTGCAAGCCATCGGCCGCGAGCGCCACACGGTAGCCTTCGCGCTGCAGCAAACGCTGCGTAACCCGGCGCACCGTGATCGAATCGTCCACCACCAGAACCAGAGGCACCTGGCTGGGGCCCGCCAATTGGGGCGAGACGACCGACTTGCCCGCACCCGAAGAGCCATCGGCCTCCAGCACTGAAGGCAGACCGGCGCTGGCGGCACGCACCTGGTCGCCATACACCGTCGCCAGCGCCACGGGGTTGTAGATCAGCACCACAGCACCCGATGCCAGCACCGACATGCCGGCCAAGCCAGGCAAACGGGACAGCTGCGGACCCAGGTTCTTCACCACGACTTCCTGGTTGCCCAGAACTTCGTCCACGTGCATGGCGATGCGCTGCGATGCGCTGCGGAAGATCACCACAGGGCGCGTCTTTCCAGCAGGCTCGTTGCTGCGGGAAGAAGCCTGCAGGAGCGCTCCAGCCCAGAAGAAAGGCAGTTGCTCCATGCCGTCATCAAAATGGCCCGTGCGGTATGCAACCTCCAGGTCTGCCGCAGACGTGCGCCGAACGATCTCGACCACGTTGGCCGGCACGCCGATCGCGAGGTCACCCGCGCGCAGCATCACCACCTGCGTCACCGCCGTGGTCAAGGGAAGGACCATGCGGAAGGCCGCGCCCTTGCCAGCTTCTGTCGAGGTCTCGATCCGACCGCCCAGTGCATTGATCTCGGCACGCACCACGTCCATGCCAATACCACGCCCTGCCAAGCCGGTCACCTCGGAAGCCGTGGAGAACCCGGGCATGAAAATCAGGTTGGCAGCTTCGGCATCGCTCAACTCGGTATCGGGCGCCACAATGCCCTGCGCCAACGCCTTTTCACGGATACGGGGCAGGTTCAGTCCGGCACCGTCATCCCGGAACTCCACCGACACGTCGTTGCCTTCGTGGTGCAACTCCACAGTGATCGTGCCCGATGCAGGCTTGCCTGCGGCCGTGCGCACCTGCGGATCTTCAATGCCATGGGCCACGCAGTTGCGCAACAGATGCTCGAACGCGGGGGTCATGCGGTCCAGCACACCACGGTCCATCTCAATGGAGCCGCCGGTGATGTCGAGCTTGATCTGCTTGTTGGTTTCCTTGGAGGCCTGGCGCACCACGGCATACAGACGTTCAGCAATGCCTTCGAACTCCACCATGCGGGTGCGCAGCAAGTCGCGCTGCAGCTCCCGCGCCTGGCGGCCTTGGGCAATCAGGTCGTCTTCCGCACCTTCCATCGCGCGCTGCAGGTTGCGCTGCACGGTGGCCACGTCGTTCACCGACTCGGCCATCATGCGTGTGAGCTCCTGCACACGGGTAAAGCGGTCAAACTCCAGCGGATCAAAGCCCGCCGCCGAGTCCTTCGACAGGGCCAGGCGAGACTGCATCTGCGACTCAGCTTGCAGCTCGATGTCCCGCAATTGCTGGCGCAGACGGTCCAAATTGCCCGACAGGTCAGTCAGCGAGCTGCGGAACTGACCCAGCCGCACATCCAGGCGCGAGCGGCTGATCATCACCTCACCCGCCTGATTGACCAACCGGTCCAGCAACTGGGCACGCACACGCACCGACTGGTTAGCAGCAACACGCAAAGGCGCGAGCTGCGAAGGACCAGGCAGGCGCACCGCTGGAGCAGAGGACACGGCAGACGCGGGTGCTGCTGCTGGCACTGGAGCTGATGGGGCCTCGGAGGCTTCAGGCTGGCTGCGCGGTGTTTCAACGGGCAGAGAAACCACCGTATCGGCGGGCCCCTGGCCAATCGCACGCAGCGCATCAAAGTTCGCCTGGATGCCGTCAAAACTACCCTGCAAAGGCTCGATTTGATCGGATGTCACCGTCTCAGCGTCAAGCTGCTCGATGGCGGATTCCAGCCGGTGGGCCATCTCACCAAGGCGCATGGCACCTGCCAAGCGCGAACTTCCCTTGAGGGT
This sequence comes from Acidovorax facilis, assembly GCF_050626955.1. Classification (NCBI taxonomy): domain Bacteria; kingdom Pseudomonadati; phylum Pseudomonadota; class Betaproteobacteria; order Burkholderiales; family Comamonadaceae; genus Acidovorax; species Acidovorax facilis. The sequence goes on along the minus strand of NZ_CP192460.1, from coordinate 322,100 downwards.
GTGCAACGCACGCAGCACTTCACTGCGGGCACCAAGGTTGTCGGGACGCGAGGCCCATTGGCGCAGCGCACCACCAAGCTGTGGCAACAGCTCGGCAGCCTCTTCCTCAAAGATCGGGAACAGATCCGGGTCGATAACGTCAATCGCATCGATATCGTCGTCCACATCCGAGCCAAGCGCCACAGCATGGGCGATCGCATCATCAATACGCTGATCGTGGTCGTGGATGACGGCCGACAAAGCAGGGGCCACATGCCCTTTGGGGCCCACAACAGCCGCAGGCTCCGGCATGGCTTGCAGGTCCGGCTCGGGTTCGGCAGGTGGCAGTGGCTGCACCACTTCTGCTTCCACCGGAGCAGTCTGGTCCTGCACCGACAACAACTCGTCTGCAGCCTCCTCTTCAGGCGGTGACAAGGTGTTGTCCACCTCGGTTTGCAGGATCTGGCGCAGCTGCTCCAGCACCTCCTGACTTGGTTCCTTGAGGAAACCTGCCGCAAACTGGTGCAGCAAACGACGGATGTCTTCCGCCGCTGCCATGAAGGCCTGGGCCTGCTCCTGTGTGCCGCCAGACTGCAGCGTCACGTGTTGAAGCGCGTGTTCGAGCACCCTGGCCATCTCTGACAGGGCATTGAACCCCACCGTGGCCGAGCTGCCCGCCAACGAGTGCGCCAATGCCACGGCCATATCGGGCAGAGGCTCGTGCAGCTCCAGCGACCATTCCTGCAGGCAGGTCACCAATCGGCGCGACCACTCGTCGGCCTCGTTCAGATAAACGTTATAGAGCGGGATGCCAATGCGCAGGGTGTCAATGACCTTCACCGCGTCATCGCTGGCGCTGTCTTCCGACTCCTGCGGCACGGCCTCGATGGCCTGCGGCACTTCAGAGGCAGCCTCAAAGGCCACAGCCTCTGCGGCTTCTACGACTTCGGCCGGCACATCCTGACCCACAGATTCCGACTCATCGGCACTAAGCAGGAGGGGCTCGGGATCTGTCCCGCTCGGCACTTGATGGGATTCGACTTCATCGAGCGACTCGACAGGCAGAACAAAGGCCCCATCCTCTGCAGGTTCGTCGGGCACCACAGGTGCCTGCGACAGAGCACCCACCTCGGGAGCGGTCGCGACAGGTTCCAGGTCTGGGAGTTCGAGATCCAGAACAAAGTCGACACTGGAGGGGGCGATAGCTTCAGGAGCAGCAGGCGCCTCATTGAGCGCAGCGGCGAACACGGAGAAATCGATCTCCTCGGCCACCTCGGGGGCTGGAGCAATCGCCTCTGCCGGCAGTTCGGGCACATGGTCGAAAATTTCGGTGGCTTCGAAGTCCGGCATCGCCAGCTCTTCTTCCAGGACCTTCGGAACCTCTGCAACCGTTGGCGCGGGCACCTCAGGAGGCAGGTCATCCAGCACAGCCACCTCAGGCTCAAGCGCCACTTCAGCCAGGACCGGGGCTTCTCCGTCGGCAGACGGCACCACCAGCGGCAACAGGGTTCCGTCCAGGCGCATGGCATCCGCAGATTGCCGGAACGCGTCCGGTTGCCAGCCAGAGGCTTGGCCCACCGCAATGTCGTCCGCCCAGCGGCTGAAGGCCCGCAACGCGTCGGAAGAAAGCTGTAGCAAACCAGGGTGCATGGGCTTTTGCTCAGCCAGCCAGGCATTGAGCAACTGCTCCATCGACCAGGCGGCCTCACCAAAATCGTTCAGCCCCACCATCCGCGAACTGCCCTTGAGCGTGTGAAAGGCACGCCGCAGCGTGGTCTGCTCACTCAGGTTGCCCGGATCATCCTTCAGCACCTCGATCGCAGCCAGACCATTGACTACCACCTCGCGCGCCTCTTCCAGGAAGACCTCCAGCAATTCGTCCTCGACCTCAGGCACCTGCGCAGGGGCTGGTGCGGGCGCTGCCGCAGCCAGGGGCAAGGGCGCCGGCTCGCTGCCTGCTACAGCGGGCAGATCGAACGAAATATCAGGGGCCAGTGAATCCGCCTCTACGGGAGCCAATGGCTCAGCGGCGGCCGCTGCGGGCATGTCAGGCAACGAAGGCAGCGAACCGAAATCGGTCGGCTCGCTGAGCGGCTCCTGCACAGGAAAACGCGGCACCACGTCAGGCAGGGGAACGGCCGACCGCTCCTCCAGCTTGGCAGGAGTCTCTTCCAAAGCGTCCGAGGCACGCGGCCGACTCTTGCCCGTGAGAATGCGCAACTCGCCCAGTTCCTCGTCATACACAAACAGCTTGCGCGCCATGGTGCGCTGGTAGCTGAGCATGTCGATCAGAAAGCCCAGGGCGCCCAAGCTGTTGCCCAGTTTCTCGAACACGCCCTGGCGGTCCGACGCGGGGACTTCATTGATGAGCAAACGCTCCACCATGTCGCGCATGCGAACCACGGCGAGCGATGCCTGGTCCAGCCCCAGCACCGACAGCACGCCGCGCATTTGGGCAAGATGCCCCGGTACGGTTGCCAGGACTGCAGTGTCCTGCGGGCTGCGGAAGAACTGGTCCAGCGCCTTTTCCGCCTCGCCGAGCGTGGAGCGCAATTCGTCCACCACACTACCCATGGTCTGGTTGTCGCTGACCCTGCGGTACAGCTCTTCCATCCATTGCTCGAGAGGTTCTGGCTCAGCGCCCGCCCCCACCGCATCCAGGCGCTCTGCCAGTCGGCCCGCGCGGATTTCCATCTGATTGCCGTCCGCATCCAGCTCTTCAAAGGCTGCTTGCAGATACAAGACCGAGGTGGCTACTTCCATGGCCAGCGCGGCCGAAGGAGGTTCACCCGAGCGGGTGGTGGATTCCAGCGCGCGGGTCAGCGCCTGAGCGAGGCTTTCGCTACCGGGGTGCAGCTTGCGCAGCGAGTCGCAGACCAGACTGAATTGGTCCGCCGCTGGCTTGAGCTTGTTGCGGTCGCCGCCCGCCAGGGCAGACCAGGTTTCCGTGGCAGCAGCTATTCGCTTGCGTGCCTGCGCCAGCATGGCAGGATCAAACCTGCCAAAACGGGCTGCTTCATAGTCCACCGGCTTGAACCGATCAAGGGCAAAAGCCTGCCGGACCGCCTGCAAAGACGGAGCAGCACTGTCATTGGATTCGGCTGGCTTGGCCTGCGAACAGAAGAACAGCAGATCCTGAACCAAGCGGTCTGCAATCGTCGTGTCACCCTTGGCAAGGGTGGAGTACTGCATCAGCACGCGGGATGCCACACGCTTGACGTAGACGTCCGCAGGCAAAAGGCCGGAGCCGAAAGCCTCAAAAAAGCCTGCGCATATCTTCCAGAAAGCGCGGGACTGGCGGTCTTGCTGGGATGCCACAAATCCCAGGCAGGTATCCCGCAAACTCAACGAAGCCCTGAGATCGCCGGATTTGACGATTCTTAGAACTGCCGCATCCAGGCGAGCACGCGCCTCAGGCCCGTAGGGCAGCGGCGTGGCTACAACAGCCCCCTCGGGCTCGCGAAACCGGCGTTCCACGGGCCACAGATCGGCCGGATGGACACGGTCGGCACCTGCCAGGGCCTGGGCATCGCGGTACTGGGGAAACAACGCGACAGGCGACGCTGCCTTGCCAGCCAGAACGGTTTCCAGGTATTCGATCAGCGCAAAGCTTGCACGCTCAATCACTGCGGCAGCATCGTCGCTGCAGGTCTCAGGCCGTTGAACGAACTTCTGGACTGCCGACTCCATGGCGCGCAGGACCAAAGCTGGAGGGCCCATGCCCACCATTTCCAGCGCACCACACGCTTGGTGCAACTGCTGGCGAGCGATGCGCAGTGGGCCTGCGTCCAGCGCTGCAAGATCCGACTCGCGTGCGGCTTCTGCATCTCGCACAAAACGGCGCATGGCCTTGACAGCGCCATCCAGAGATTTGCGCAGTTCGTCAAGCACCCACGCCAAAGGACCCAGGTCCTGATCCCCCTGGGTCCCATCCGCGGCCGGTGCATTGTTGACATCAATAGATGACATGGATTCGTCCCCGGCTGCTATGAGCCAGCTGGTTGATGACTACAGCGTCAGGCAATCTTGAACCGTGCCACCGATTGGCGCAGTTCCTCAGCCATGTGCGACAGCTCGCGCACCTGCTGCGCTGTGGTACGGGTACCTTCACCCGTCTGCTCGGTCACCGCAAAAATGTGCTGGATGTTGTCGGCCACTTCGTTGGCCAAAACGGCTTCCCGCGAAGTTGAAGACGAAATCTGCTCAATCAGTTCGGCGAGGCGACGCGACACGCGGTCAATCTCGGTCAGCGCGGTACCGGCGCTGTCAGACAGGCGGGCCCCTTCCACCACACCCTGCGTGGAACGCTCCATAGCGGCCACGGCATCCTGGGTGTCGGTCTGAATCGCCTTCACCAGCGCAGAAATCTGGCGCGTCGCATCAGCGGAACGTTCGGCCAGTCGCTGCACTTCTTCCGCCACCACCGAGAAGCCACGACCGGCTTCACCAGCGGATGCGGCCTGAATGGCTGCGTTCAGAGCCAGCACGTTCGTCTGTTCGGTAATGTCAGAGATCAGCTCCGTGATTTCACCGATCTCCTGCGACGATTCGCCCAGTCGCTTGATGCGCTTGGAGGTGTCCTGGATCTGGTCACGGATGGAGTTCATACCGCCGATGGCGTTTTGCACGGCCTGCAGACCGGAGTCAGCCGCTTGCAGCGACTGGCGGGCCACCGTGGCGGATTCTTGCGCCTGTGTAGACACCTCGTTAATGCGGGTCGCCATGTCGAGCACCGAGCGGCCGGTTTCGCGAATTTCGCGCAGTTGCTCGGTCGATGCTGCCAGCAGTTCGGTGGAGGTGTTGTCCACCTGCGCCGTCGTTTGTGCCACGCGGGTCGCCGTGTTCTGCACGCTGCCTACCAGTTGGCGCAACTCTTCCACCGTGTAGTTCACCGAGTCGGCAATGGCGCCCGTGATGTCTTCCGTCACCGTGGCTTCTTGCGTCAAGTCACCCTCAGCGACCGATTGCAGTTCGTTCATCAAACGCAAAATGGCAGCCTGGTTGGCGTCGTTGACGCGCTTGGCTTCTTGCTCCTGACGCTTGGCGTCCTTCTGCTGCATTTCAGCAGCCGCCTGGCGGCCACGGCTGTCGAGCAGCTGAACACGAGAAATGCCCACACCGCAAAAGATCACAAACAAACCAGCAAGCGCAAGAGCTGCCAGTTGGCCGCCACCCACACCCGTCTGGGCCGACAGTTTGGTTTGCAGTCCTTCGAGCTGACGGCGCAGAGGCTCACTGTCAGCAATGATGGCGGACTGCGCTTCACGGGCCGACACCAGACCTTGCAGGTTACCCAGAATGGCGCTGGCCTGGGTGCGGGTCTGCTCATAGAGCTTCACCAGAGCTTCCAGCTGTTCGCGGGTCTGGGCATCCTTGGTGGCAGCCAGACGCAGTTCAGGACTGCCATCCAGCAGGCCTTGGGCGATTTCCTTGAACGAATTCAAGTCCTTGCCCAGCAGGAACACAGCCTCAGGACTCACGCCTTCCATGGTCTGGAATTCGTTGGCGGACTTGCCGATACGCTGGGTCAACATCACCAGCTGGCCAGCCGCAGAAATCTCAGCGGCCGGGGCGTTTTGCTGCAGCTTCAGGGACGACACAGTTTCTGCGATTTCGAGCAGGTCCGAGGACTGGCGGTTGATGGTGCGCAGAGCATCGCCCACCTGGGTCAGGATCTTCTGCTGACCCATCACCACGCTGGCATTGCGCTCGGCACGTTCCATGAGCGGGTTCACGGCGTCCAGATCGGGCTTGTAGGGCTCGCCCAGGGATTCCACGCCAAGTTCGCCATCACCCGCGTTGAGGGCACGCACATTGCGCGCCAGCACGCCGGAGCTTTCCACCACGTCCGGGAAGGCCTGGGGACTACCCACCAGGGCCTGAGATACGGACTTGGCGAGACGCTGTGATTGCATCAGGGACTGGCCGGTAGCCGCAAGCTGCTGAGCTGATCTGTCTGCCTGCTGCAGCACCCAGAAGGCAATCAACGCGAGAACCGCCACGCCGATACCAAGCAGCGCGAGCAATCGACGCTGGTGAGCGGCGGCCGTGGCACGCCCCAGCACCGGCAGTGCGATCAGGTCTTCCTCTGCGTCCGATGCGGCCAGTTCCGGCGAATAACCATCTGGATCGCCCTGCACGCTGTTCATCGCTTCAGCCTGGTAGGTGTCGCGCAGCTGCGCACCATCCAGCGAACCCGTGGCAAGAAGATCCTGCCCGTCGTCGGCGGCGCCGGCAGTCGCGCCGGTTTCCGGCGTGGCAGGTTTCCGGTTGAACAGTTTTCCAAATTGATTGACGACGGACATGGTGCAGCCTTACAGAAAAACTCAAGCACTGATGCTCAGGAAAGCGGGATGTTGGGACAGGATCTGCAAGTTCAGCTCCTGCCAGCGTGTGCCGCTGGAATCGATATAGGTGGTGCCAAAGAACGCGGGCGAATCCTCGGCGGGCGGCTCAGAAGACACAAATGCATCGGTCCCACGCAGGCCTGCAAGGCGATCCACCAGCAACGCTGCATTGACCTCCAGGGCGGCATTGAAGGCCAGCAGGCTGGCTTCGGACAAGGCCTGCTCCGTGCGCGGAGCGGCTGAACCCAGAAGGCCTGCCAGATCCACCACGCCGACCAGCCCGCCGCGCAGGTTGGCCACACCCAGAAACCACCGCTGGGTGTAGGGCACCGCCTGGATCGAGACCCAGGGAAAGATCTCCCCCGACTGACCCAGTGGCAGCAAGTAAAAACTCCCGGCCGACTCGACAGCCAGCCAGGATGAAACAGAGGACCCTTCGGTTCTTGCAGCCTGAAGGCGGCTGGCAAGTCGGGTCTGGAGCTCTCGCAGGGCTTCGCGGTTGGCCATGAACGCGCCGCAGCCTTAGTTCAGAGCGTCAATTTTGGCCTGCAGTTCAGCGGGATCCACGGGCTTGGTGATATAGCCGCGCGCACCCTGCCGCATCCCCCAGACGCGATCCGTTTCCTGGTTCTTGCTGGTGCACATGATGATGGGCACATCGGCGTACAGCGGGTCGCGGGTGATGGCACGTGTGAGCTGGAAGCCGTTTTGGCCGGGCATGACAACGTCCATGAGGATCAGGTCGGGCTTTTCCTCCGCCAGACGGCGGAAAGCCTCATCGGCATTTTCTGCGGTGCGTACCTGCATGCCTTTTTTCTGAAGCAGGTCGGTCAAAAACATCAACTCGGTCTTCGAGTCGTCGACGACCAATACTTTCTGGATGGGCATTACATCGCTCCTTGTTGGGCATTGCCAAATTGCTGCACGGCTTGCAGCAACTGGTCTTTGGTAAACGGTTTGGTGAGATATTCTTGGCAGCCGACCATGCGCCCGCGCGCTTTGTCGAATACACCATCCTTGGAGGACAGCATCACCACCGGAGTATCTGCAAAACGGGCATTGCGCTTGATGATGGCGCAGGTCTGGTACCCGTCGAGCTTGGGCATGAGGATGTCGCAGAAAATCAGCTGAGGCTGGTAATCATTGACTTTGGCCAAAGCATCAAAGCCGTCGTCGGCCAACAAGACTTCGTGCCCCCCCTGCTTGAGAAAAATCTCGGCGCTTCGACGGATGGTGTTGCTGTCATCCACCACGAGCACTTTGAAAGATGCGCCTGTTGTAGTCAATTGTTACTGCTCCTGATGGAGAAAAAAACAACGCAGCAGCACATGATGCTGGTGCGCCTCAAATCTGAACCATCTCGAAGTCTTCCTTGCGGGCCCCACACTCGGGGCAGGTCCAGTTCATCGGAACCTGATCCCATGGTGTATTGGGTGCAATGCCGTGCTCAGGTGAACCCTCTGCTTCGTCATAAATCCAACCGCAAATCAAACACATCCAAGTTTTAGAGTCGATCACAGCTTAAAGGGCCTTCACATAGAATGCAACGATTGTATCTAGTCATCTCCGTGGGCTGCGGCTTCGGTGCCACCCCTCAAGCAGGATCTGGTCCATGACCATCAAAGCATCCCCTCCCCCCCCCGAAAGCATAGATATTGAAGATGACGGTTTGGAGGACGCAAGCCCTGCATGCGTGCTCGTCTTCAATGCCAGCGACCCCAGCGGCGCTGGCGGACTGACAGCCGACATCACCACCATTGCCTCCGTGGGCGGGCATCCGATTGCCGTGGTCACAGGCGCCTATGCCCGCGACACGGCGCAGATTTTCGACCACTTCAGCTTTGACGACGAGGCGGTGGCCGAGCAGGCCCGGGCCGTGCTGGAAGACCTGCCGGTCCAGGCCATCAAGGTCGGTTTCGTGGGCAGTCCGGAGAACATCAGCACCATCGCCGAGATAACCACAGACTATGATGAAGTCCCGGTGATAGCGTACATGCCCAACCTGTCCTGGTGGCGCGATGAGCTGATCGACGAGTACCTGGATGCCTTCCGCGAATTGTTGTTACCGCAGACCTCGGTGTTGGTTGGAAACCACAGCACCCTGTGGCGCTGGCTGTTGCCCGACTGGACCAGCGACCGCAGCCCCACAGCCCGCGACATTGCCCGGGCCGCCTCCGAAATGGGCGTGCCCTATACCCTGGTCACCGGCATTCCCCTGCCCGAGCAGTTTGTCGAGAACGTGCTGGCCTCCCCCCAGACCGTGCTGGGCAGTGGCAAGTTCGAACTGTTCGACGCCACTTTCTCCGGCGCGGGCGATACCTTGTCGGCCGCCCTCACAGCCCTGGTGGCCAGCGGCAACGACCTGGGCGAAGCCACCAGCGAAGCTCTGGGCTACCTCGACCGCTGCCTGGATGCCGGCTTTCGCCCCGGCATGGGGCATATCGTGCCCGACCGCATGTTCTGGGCCCAGCCCGACGATGACGAGGCCGATGGTGACGAAGAAGAACTCCCGATTGACGAAGCACAGGCCCTCGAAGGCTTTGTGATGCCCCCCCATGACACCAAGCACTGATCTCAATATCCCCCTGTTCGAACGCGCCAAGGCGCTGATCCCCGGCGGCGTGAATTCGCCCGTGCGGGCCTTCAAGGCCGTGGGCGGCACGCCGCGTTTTGTGAAGCGCGCCAAAGGCGCCTACTTCTGGGACGCCAACGACCAGCGTTTCATCGACTACATCGGCTCCTGGGGCCCGATGATCCTGGGCCACGGCCACCCCGCTGTGCTCGAAGCCGTGCAGAGCGCAGCGCTCGAAGGCTTCAGCTTTGGCGCACCGACCGAACGCGAGGTGGAGCTGGCCGAGGAAATCCTGAGCCTCGTGCCGTCGATGGAAATGATCCGCCTAGTCAGCTCGGGTACCGAAGCGGGCATGAGCGCCATCCGCCTGGCCCGTGGCGCCACAGGCCGCAGCAAGTTCATCAAGTTCGAAGGCTGCTACCACGGCCATGCCGATTCGCTGCTGGTCAAGGCCGGATCGGGCCTCGCCACGTTTGGCAACGCCACCAGCGCGGGCGTGCCGCCCGAGGTGGTGCAGCACACCCTGGTGCTCGAGTACAACAATGTCGCTCAGCTCGAAGAGGCCTTTGCCCTGCACGGCAAGGAACTGGCCTGCGTGATGATCGAGCCCATCGCGGGCAATATGAACCTGGTGCGCGCCAGTGTGCCCTTCATGCGCCGCTGCCGCGAGCTGTGCACCGAATACGGCGCGCTGCTGGTGCTGGATGAGGTGATGACGGGCTTCCGTGTGGCCCTGGGCAGCGCGCAGAGCGTGTACGCCAAGAGCATCCCCGGCTTCAAACCCGACATCACGGTGCTGGGCAAGGTCATTGGCGGTGGTATGCCGCTGGCAGCCTTTGGTGGCCCGCGCGCCATCATGGAAAACCTCGCACCGTTGGGCGCCGTGTACCAAGCAGGCACGCTGTCGGGCAACCCTGTGGCCACGGCCTGCGGGCTGGCCACGCTGCGCGAGATCAAGAAGCCGGGCTTCTTCGACGCACTGTCGGCCACCACACGCTCCCTGGTTGATGGCCTCGCCGCTGCGGCGGCGGCTGAAGGCGTGCCCTTCAGCACCGACAGCGAAGGCGGCATGTTCGGCTTCTTCCTGATGCCCGAGCTACCCCAGAACTACGCCCAGGTGCTCAAGACCGACAGCGCGCGTTTCAACCAGCTGTTCCACGGCCTGCTTGATCGCGGTATCTATATTGCACCTGCGCTGTACGAGGCCGGTTTTGTCAGCGCCGCCCACACACCCGAAGACATTGCCGCCACCGTGGCTGCCGCGCGCGCAGTGTTCAAAGAGCTATCAAAATAATAGCTACCAGCGCTTTACCACCAAGCGCTAGAGGCTTTTTTTATTGATATTTTTTTGTAGCAGGGGGCGCAGCGCCCTCGCTTCACGCGGCCGTCATGCAATGCGGGCAGGCTCGGGTGTTTTACCCCACACCACCCGCGCCATGGCACACAAACCCCTCGTCTCTACCTCCCACCCTTTCCGCGACGCTGCGCAGGCCGATGCCGGGCGGCGGCGCTTCGTGCGCCAGCTCGGCATCGCTGCAGCCGCGCTGGGCACCCTGCCGCTGGCGGCCTGCGGCGGCGGCGATGACGATGCGCCTGCCGTGCAGTTTGCACACGGCATCGCCAGCGGCGACCCGCTGGCCGACCGCGTGATGCTGTGGACACGGGTGACCCCACCCGCTGGCCACACCAGCGATATCCCTGTCGAATGGGAACTTGCCACAGACAGCAACTTCACCTCCATCGCTGCCCAAGGCAAGACCACGGCGCTGGCCAGCAAGGACTTCACCGTCAAGGTCGATGCCACCGGGCTCAAGGCGGCCACTGCGTACTACTACCGCTTTCGTGCGTACGCTGCCCACACCGCCACCGGCCGCACGCGCACCCTGCCCACCGGCAGCGTGGCGCAGGTCAAGCTGGCCGTGTTTTTGTGCGCCAACTACCCCGCCGGCTACTTCAATGTGTATGCCGACGCGGCCCGCCGCAATGACCTGGATGCCACCGTCCACCTGGGCGACTACGTCTATGAATATGCCCGGGGTGGATATGCGTCAGCCAACGCAGGCGCGTTGGGGCGCCTGTCGCAGCCTGCCCACGAGATCCTGAGCCTTGCCGACTACCGCCAGCGCCACGCCCAATACAAAACCGACTCCGACCTGCAGGACCTGCACGCAGCCGCCCCCATGATCGCCGTGTGGGACGACCACGAGATCACCAACGACACCTGGAGCAACGGCGCAGAAAACCACCAGAGCGCCACCGAAGGCAGTTTCAGCGCGCGCAAAGCCGCGGCCATGCAGGCGTACCACGAGTGGATGCCCACCCGCAACGTGCAGCCCGAGCTGATCTACCGCAGCTTTGCATTCGGCAACCTGGTGGCGCTGCACATGCTCGACACCCGCGTGGTGGCACGCGATGAGCAGCTCGACTACGGCCAGTTTTTCACCGCCACCGGCTTTGACGCCGCCGCGTTCACCGCCGCCGTGGGTAGCACTAGTCGCCAGCTGCTGGGCACCACGCAGACACAGTGGCTTCAGCAGCAGATGGCCACATCCAGCGCTACCTGGCAGGTGCTGGGGCAGCAGGTGCTGATGGGTCGCATGAACATTCCCGCGCCCATCCTGATGGAAACGCTGCAACCCGGCGCAGGCGTCACCGTCAGCCAGTACGCGGCCCTGGTGGGACGCGCGCAGACAGCGCCCGCCAGCCTCACACCGGCCGAGCAGGCCATCCTGGCGCAGCCCTCCATTCCCTACAACCTGGACGCCTGGGACGGCTACCAGGTGGCACGCGAGACGGTGCTGGCCACCTCGCGCAGCCTGGGCAAGAACCTGGTGGTGCTGTCGGGCGACACCCACAACGCCTGGGCCAACGAGCTGCGGGACATGAGCGGCAATGCCGTGGGTGTGGAATTTGCCACCTCGTCCGTCACCTCGCCGGGGTTTGAGGAATACCTGCCGAACGAAAACCCCGCCACACTGGCCGGTGCGCTGCAGCAGCTCATCGCGCCGCTGAAGTACTGCGATACCTCGCGCCGTGGCTACATGGTGCTGACTGCCACCGCCACGGAGTGCCGCGCCGACTGGGTGTACGTGAGCACCATCACCAGCCGCAACTACACGGCCAGCACCGACAAATCTCTGAAGGTGCTGGCGGGCGCGGCGGGCACGGGGCACATTGTCGCGGCATAAGCTCAGGCTTACAGCAGCCCGCGCAACTCGCGGGCGGCCTCCTGCAGCAGTGGCAGCATGTCGCGCTGCAGACTGCTTTCATCCACCTGCTTGGGCGACGCCACCACATTGAGCGCCGCCACCGTGTCGCCCTGCAGATTGCGCAGGGGCACGGCCAGCGCGTGCACGCCCAGTTCGTGCTCTTCCACCGCCAGGCAATAGTCATCGCGCCGCACCTTGGCAACCACCTGCCGCAGCGGGCCGACCTGGGTGATGGTGTGGGGCGTGAGGCGGTGCAGTGAGCAGGCCTTGAGCCACGCAGTGAGTTGCGCAGGAGGCAATGCCGCCAGCAGCACGCGCCCCGTGGACGTGGGGTGCGCCGGCAGCCGTGCCCCCAGGTGCAGGCCATAGGCCAGCACGCGCGACGGCGCGCCGTACACCCCGCTGCGCGCCACGATCACCACCTCGCTGCCATCCAGCACCACGGCCGAAAACGACTGCTGCGTCTGCGCCGCCAGCCGGTTGAGCGTGGGCTGCAGCACACGCGGCAGGCGGGCCGAGGCCAGGTAGCTGCCTGAAAACCGCAGCACCTTGGGCGCCAGCCAGAAGTAGCTGCCATCCGTCTCCAGATAACCCAGGTGCGCCAGCGTGAGCAGGTGCCGCCGCGCCGCCGCGCGCGTGAGGCCGGTGCGCTGCGCAGCCAGCGTGGCATTGAGCCGCTGGCGCTCGGTGTCAAAACTCTCCAGCACCGCCATGCCCTTGGCCATGCCTTCGATGAAATCTGCCTTGGCGATGGGTACGGTGGTCATGGTTTGCCTGGGGCGCCTGGGGTCGGTCGCCTGGTCGAAGACTGGAGGTGAGCCGAGGCTATGGAAGATTGCGCGATGATCGCACATCAGATTCATCAATCGCACGATAGCGGCGTGGGCCGGGCTTCAATTGACATGGATCAACCTACGCTTGGCCCTGTTCCTTTACCGCTTTCTAACGCCTTTGTGAGGTTGTCCACCATGCGTACCCAGGTTGCCATCATCGGCGCAGGCCCCGCCGGTCTGCTGCTCGGCCAGTTGCTCTACAAATCCGGCATTGACGCCGTCATCATCGAACAGCGCAGCCCCGACTACGTGCTGGGCCGCATCCGTGCCGGCGTGCTGGAGCAGGTCAGCATGGACCTGCTGGACAAGGCCGGTGTCGGGGCCCGTGCCCATGCCGAAGGGCTGCCCCACGATGGCATCGAGCTGCTGTTCAAGGGGCAGCGCCACCGCATCGACCTGCACGAGCTGACCGGCGGCAGCCGCGTCACGGTGTACGGCCAGACCGAAGTGACGCGCGACCTGATGGACGCGCGCGCGGCAGAAGGCTTGACCACCGTGTACGACGCGCAGAACGTACAAGTGCACGACTTCGAAGGCCAAAGCCCCCGCGTGACCTACCAGAAGGACGGCCAGACGCACGAGTTGGCCTGTGACTTCATCGCAGGCTGCGACGGCTACCACGGCGTGTGCCGCGCCAGCGCCCCGGCCGACCTGCTCAAGACCTACGAACGCGTCTACCCCTTTGGCTGGCTGGGTGTGCTGGCCGATGTGCCGCCCGTCTCGCACGAACTGATTTACGCCAACACCGAGCGCGGCTTTGCGCTGTGCAGCATGCGCAGCGCCACCCGCAGCCGCTACTACGTGCAGGTGCCCAACACCGACAAGATCGAGAACTGGACCATCGACCAGTTCTGGGCCGAGCTGGGCAATCGCCTGGACCCTGAGGCACGTGCCAATCTGGTCACCGGCCCGGCGCTGGAGATGAGCATTGCCCCGCTGCGCAGCTTTGTGGCCGAGCCCATGCGGTTTGGCCGCATGTTCCTGGCGGGCGACGCGGCCCACATCGTGCCGCCCACGGGCGCCAAGGGCCTGAACCTGGCGGCAAGCGACGTGGGTTACCTGTGGACCGCGCTCACCGAGTTCTACACAGAGAAATCCGCCGTGGGCATCGACACCTACTCCGACCGCTGCCTGCGCCGCGTGTGGCGCGCCGAGCGCTTCTCGTGGTGGTTCACCTCGCTGATGCACCGCTTTCCCGAGACGGGCGAGTTCGGCCAGAAGATCCAGGAGGCCGAGCTGGACTACCTGGTGAACTCACGCGCTGCTTCGGTGTCGCTGGCCGAGAACTATGTGGGACTGCCGATGAATTTCGGCACCTGAACCTCATCTTCATCCTGACAGAGGGCATAAAAAAAGCGGCTTCCTTGGAAGCCGCTTTTTGCTGGATGACCGCCGGTCGAATCAATGGCGGAAGTGGCGCACGCCACTGAACACCATGGCTACGCCGCGCTCGTTGGCGGCGTCAATCACTTCGTTGTCGCGCATGGAACCACCGGGCTGAATGACGCAGGTGGCGCCTGCATCGACCACCACATCGAGGCCGTCGCGGAAGGGGAAGAAGGCGTCACTGGCTACGACCGTGCCTTGCAAGGTCAGGCCTGCGTGGCCCGCCTTGATGCTGGCGATGCGGGCCGAGTCCAGGCGGCTCATCTGGCCCGCACCCACGCCCATGGTCATGCCACCCTTGCAGAACACGATGGCATTGCTCTTGACGTACTTGGCCACCTTCCAGGCGAACAGCAGGTCTTCCATTTCTTCCAGCGTGGGCTGCTTCTGGGTCACGACCTTGAGGTCGATGAGCGACAGCTCGTGGTTGTCGGCGGTCTGCAGCAGCAGGCCCGAGCCGATGCGCTTGGCGTCCATGGCGTTGCGGCCGCGTTCCCAGTCGGTCTTGCCACCATGCGCGGGCAGTGCAATCTTGAGCAGGCGCACATTGGCCTTGGCCTTGAAGATCTCCAGCGCCTCGGCCGTGAAGTCGGGGGCCATCAGCACTTCGACAAACTGCTTGCTCACCTGCTGGGCGGCCGGGCCGTCCACCACGCGGTTGAACGCGATGATGCCGCCGAAAGCGCTGGTGGGGTCGGTCTGGAAGGCCTTGCTGTAGGCGCTCAGCGCGTCCAGGCCCACGGCCACGCCACAGGGGTTGGCGTGCTTGACGATCACGCAGGCGGCGGCGTCAAAGCTCTTCACGCATTCCCAGGCGGCATCGGCATCGGCGATGTTGTTGTAACTCAGCTCCTTGCCCTGCAATTGCACGCCGGTGACCAGCGAGCCAGGCGCGGGGTACAGGTCGCGGTACAGCGCGGCTTGCTGGTGGCTGTTTTCACCGTAGCGCAGGTCTTGTACCTTGGTGAAGATGCCGTTGCTCTGGCCGGGGAACTGGGTGCGCGTGGGCACGTAGGTTTCCGACAGTTTTTCTTCTTCGAACGTGACGGACGAGAGGTAGTCGCTGATGGCGCCGTCGTACTGGGCGATGCGATTGAACGCAGCCACCGACAGCGAAAAACGCAGCTTGTCGCTGAGCTTGCCACCGGCCTTCAGCTCGGCCAGCACGGCCTCGTACTGGTCGGCCGAGGTGATCACGCCGACGTCCTTCCAGTTCTTGGCAGCGCTGCGCACCATGGCGGGGCCGCCGATGTCGATGTTCTCGATGGCGTCGGCCAGCGTGCAACCGGCCTTGGCCACGGTGGCTTCAAAGGGGTAGAGGTTGACCACCAGCAGGTCGATGGTGTCGATGCCGTGTTCCTTCAGCGCGGCCATGTGTTGTGGGACATCGCGGCGCGCCAGGAGGCCGCCGTGCACCTTGGGGTGCAGCGTCTTCACGCGGCCGTCGAGCATCTCGGGGAACTGGGTGACCTCGGCCACTTCGGTCACGGGCAGGCCTTTGTCGGCCAGCAGCTTGGCGGTGCCACCGGTGGACAGGAGCTTGATGCCTAGCGCGTGCAGCGCTTGGGCGAATTCGACGATGCCGGTCTTGTCGGAGACGGAAAGAAGTGCGTTCATGGTGTGGGAGGGGAGAGTTTGAATAAAAACAGGCTCTAGCGCTTATCCATCAGGCGCAAAAAGCTACAAATTAAATAGCAAATAACACAATGACGTCAGAGCAGCTTGTGCTCGACGAGCTTTTTGCGCAGCGTGTTGCGGTTCAAGCCCAGCCATTCGGCCGCGCGGGACTGGTTGTTGTCGGCTTGCTGCATCACGACTTCCAGCAGCGGCCTTTCGACCACACGCACCAGCATGTCGTACATGCCATCGGGCGTCTCGCCGCCCAGGTCGCGAAAGTAGCCCTGCAGGCTCTCGCGCACGCATTCTTCTATGTGTTTCTTGCTCATGCAGCCAATCCCTCTTGTTCTTCTGGTTCTGCGTCCAAGCCCGTGGCGGCAGGCAGCCGGTCCATCTGTTGCCCGAGGGCGTCCAGGTGGTCGGCCACGGCCTGCCACTGCGTAGTGCAGTCTTCGATGGTGTTGATGTGTTGCCTGAAGGCCTCGCCGCCCGGCAGCGCGCGCAGGTACCAGGCAATGTGCTTGCGCGCACTGCGCACCCCGGTCAGCTCGCCATACAGGCTGTAGTGGTCTTGCAGGTGGTCCAGCAGCAGGCGGCGCACCTCGGCCACCAGCGGTGGTGCCAGGTGTTCGCCCGTGGCCAGAAAGTGGCCGATCTCGCGGAAGATCCATGGTCGGCCCTGTGCGGCGCGGCCGATCATGATCGCGTCGGCCCCGGTGGCGGCCAGCACATCGCGCGCCTTCTCGGGCGAAGTGATGTCGCCATTGGCCACCACGGGCACCTTCACCGCCGCCTTGACGGCTGCGATGGTGTCGTATTCCGCGTGGCCCTTGTAGCCCTGCTCACGCGTTCGGCCATGCACGGTCAGCATCTGGATGCCGACGGCCTCGAACTGCCGCGCGAGTTGCACGGCGTTCTTGTGCTCCTGGCACCAGCCGGTGCGCATCTTCAGCGTGACGGGCACGTTGAAGGGCGCGCAGGCCTCGACCACGGCAGCGGCAATTTCCACCGCGAGTGCTTCGTTCTGCATCAGCGCAGAACCCGCCCATTTGTTGCAGACCTTCTTGGCCGGACAACCCATGTTGATGTCGATGATCTGCGCGCCGCGTTCCACGTTGTAGACCGCAGCCTCAGCCATCATCGGCGCATCGGTGCCGGCGATCTGCACGGCAATGGGGCCCGGCTCCCCTTCATGGTTGGCCCGGCGCGAGGTCTTGAGACTGTTCCACAAGTCCTTGCGCGAGGTCACCATCTCGCTCACCGCATAGCCCGCACCCAGCGCCTTGCACAGCTGGCGGAACGGCCGGTCGGTGACGCCCGCCATCGGAGCGACGAACAACCGGTTCGCCAAAGGAATGTGGCCGATGTGCATGGGCGGGGTGGGATAGGGAGGCAGCAGCAGATGCTGAAAAAGGAGGCAGGATTGTACCTGCTCAAAATTTCAGCAAATGAAATGTCGCGACCGCTGAAAATCGGACGGCTTTGTCACCCTCAGGCGCAGCTGGGGCGAGTACCACCCCGCAGGGAGCAAGGTCATCGCGCGGCGAGGTCAGCGTCCGCGGTGCGCACCGGTGCAGCGCCGCGCAGCGCATAGTGCCACCAGGCATCGGGGGTGTTTTCAAACTGGTGGCGGGCCATCGTCGCACGCAGCCAGGCGCGGTTGTGCAGCACATCGGGCGAGAAGCCCTGGGCGGCCGACTCTGCCCCCGCCAGCACCTCCCCCGCAGGCGTGCCCATGTCCACATCGTGCCCATCGGCCAGTGGCCCGCGCACCACCTTGCTGGCCTTCATGCCGTCCACCACACGCACCTGCACCACCCAGCCGCCACCAGTGGCCGGGCAGCTGGCTTGCAACACCATGCCCTGCGCCTGCAATTCCTGGCCCACCCGCTGCAAGGCGGCGCGCGCAGAAGGTGTTTCGCTGCAAGGGCTGGCGACATGCACCTCAGCGGGTTGCAGTTCAGGCACCGCTGCCTGTGGGCTGTGCACACAGGCAGCCATCAGCAGCGCCAGGGCCAGCGGCAGCCAGCGAGAGCCGACAGGCGCGCCAGCCAGAGCGGTGCTGCTGGGGAAGACGTGGGTTTCAAAACGTTGCATGCTGCCTCCTCCTTGGGAATTTTTCGGGGGACGGTGTTGTTACCACGATAAGAAAGGAGCCCCTTGCAAGCCATGCGCAGATGGCGCAGCCCGGCGTAGGACAGCGCCCTCTGGCACCAAAGCACCGGCTGCGCAGCCCTACACTTGGCCCCTATGGAAATCTGGATGCACCAGCTGCTGGAATGGCTTGCGCTGCCGCAGTTCGGCCTGAGCACGGTCTTTGTGGTGGCGTTCATCTCCGCCACGCTGCTGCCTTTGGGCTCGGAGCCTGCGGTGTTCGGCCTGATCAAGATCAACCCTGAACTCTTCTGGCCCGCCATCCTGGTGGCCACGGTTGGCAACACGCTGGGCGGTGGTGTGAGCTGGTGGATGGGCCTGGGCGCTCACAAGGTAGTGGACAAGGCCCGTGGCAATGCCACTGAAGTTCGCGCGCTGAACTGGCTTCGGCGCTTTGGCGCCCCCGCCTGCCTGATGAGCTGGCTGCCCGTGGTGGGCGACCCGCTGTGTGCTGTGGCAGGCTGGCTCAAGCTGCCGTTCTGGCCTTGCCTGGCCTATATGGCTGTGGGCAAATTCTTCCGCTATCTGGTTATGACGAGCGTGTTGCTGTACTTCATGCCAGGGCATCTGGCGATGTAGTGGCCCGCCGAAGGCACCGGGATCAGGGCGGCAATAGACGGTCCCAGTTCACGGGCACCGTGGTGTCCACGTGCAGCGTGATCGCCTCTTCGTGGGACTGCAGCGGGTGGGCGCGGGCCCACTGGGCGTCCAGCACGGCCACATCCGCCTCTGACGCACCGGCTCCGGCCAGCGCGCGCTGGCGCACACGCTCGCGCAGCACCGGCAAGGGGGCCTCGAACGACAGGATGTGGCAGGGCACTTGCACAGAATCGGCCAGGGCCAGGAAAAGCGCGCGGGCATCGCGGTCCAGCAAGGTGGCATCCACGATCACGGAGTAGCCTGCCACCAGCACCTCGCGTGCCACTTGCGCCAACCGCTGGTGCGTGCGGAATGTAGCCTCGGCGGTGTAGATGCCGCCAGGTACGCCGTCGCTGGAAGCATTAGGTGCCAGGCCGAACAGGCGCTTGCGCTCCACATCCGCCCGCACGCGCACCAATCCACGCTGGCACGCCAGGGTCAGCGCATGGGTGCTCTTGCCCGCCCCCGAAAAGCCATGGGCCAGCCACAACGCAGCAGGGCGCGCCACCGGCCAGCGCGCACGCCGTTGCCCCGCAAAACCCGCCGCCAGTTCCAGATATTCCTCCAGGGCTTGCACAGCCTGCGCACTGCCATCACCGCAGGTTGGATTCAGCCGCAGGGCAGCAACCCGCGCCCGCACCAACGCGCGGTAGGCTCCGTAGTACCGCAAAACGGACAGGCCCGCGTAGTCTCCCGTGTGCTCCAGCCACCGGTTCAAAAACCGCCAGGCCAGATCGGCCCGGCCATGGGCCGCGAGGTCCATCACCACAAAGGCGATATCGGCCACACAGTCGATCCAGCGCAAGGCGGGGTTGAACTCGATGGCATCGAACAGCTGGGCCTCGCCATCGATGAGTGCAATGTTGGCCAGATGCAAATCGCCATGGCATTCGCGCACCCGACCGGCTGCCCGCCGTGCCTCGAATGTGGTGGTCAGGGTCCGCCCCTGGTGCCGGCACCAGCCGACCACCTGCGCTAGCAGGGGGCCCTGACCGGGCAACGCGCTTGCCACGGGTGCGCGCAGAGCCGCCACACAGTCATCCACTGGCGCTTGCACCGCTGCCGCCGTGCCCCAGCTGTCGGTGCTTGCAGCGATGGCAGCTGCGTCGTGGAACTGCGCCACATGGCACGCCAGCTGGTCGATCTGCGCAGGCAACACGCGATGCGCATCCAGTGCAGTGGCGAGTAGTGCGTCCTGGGCAAAACGTCGCATCCACACGACGGGTTCGGCGCCTGGCAGAGCGTCTTTCCACGGCACGACCTGAAGCGTGGTGGGGGCGCCATCCGCCCCAGCAGTCACCTGACCCACCAAACCTACAAGGCCCAAGTACAGGCCCGGCGCCGTGCGGCGATTGATGCGCAGCTCTTCCTCGCAGGCGGCGTGCCGCAGGGCATGGGTACTGAAGTCCAGAAAGTCCAGCTGCAAGGGTTTTTTGAGCTTGTAGGCAAAGTCACCCGCAAGCAGCACCCAGGAGATGTGGGTCTCGATACATTCCACGCGCTCTACAGGGTGGGGAAAAGCCTGCGGTTGTTGCTGCAGCAGACGCACAAGCTGCTGGGCGGTGGCGAATTCGGCCGACAGGTCGGTGGATGAGGGCATGGAACGGACGCGGGGGAAAGGCACCAACGCACAAGCGCGAAAGGCAGCCATGCCACCCAACGTGGGGGATGGAAACAGGCGTTCAGTGTGAACACCGAAGGCCGCTTGTCAACCCGGCCAGCACAAACAACGGCCAGCAGCTACAGGAAAGCGTTGCTGCTGGAGATCGACAAGTCCGACAGCTGCGAATCGCCTTTGGCAACGGGCTCCTCGACCACCACCTGGTTGCGCCCGCCTTCCTTTGCCATGTACATGGCGGTATCGGCCCGCGAGAAGAACTCCAGCACCGATTCCCCCAACACATACTGCGTCACCCCGACCGATACCGTCACCCGGCCCTTGAGCAATCCGGTCCAGGCATGGGTTTCCACCTGCGCGCGAATGCGCTCACAGGTATTGAGCGCAGGCAGCAACGAAGTGCCTGGGAAGATGAGTAGAAACTCTTCACCCCCATACCGGCCAAACACATCGCCCCCGCGCACGCCCTGCTGCGCGATGCGCGCAAAGGTGCGCAGCACCTCGTCGCCCCCCAGATGTCCCAGCTCATCGTTGATGCGCTTGAAGTGGTCAATGTCCAGCACGGCCAGGCACAACGGGATGCCACTTTCGTCGGCCAGCTGTTTTTGCTCTTCCAGCGCGGCCAACACGTAGCGGCGGTTGAAGCATCCCACCAGCGGATCGCGCTGGGCGTCTTCCTGGATGTTCTTGATCTTGCGGCTTGCATGGTAGAGGCTGCGGTACAGGCGCTGCACCCGGCCCATGAGGGCAATGAAGGCGGGCAAAGAGACCGCCAGAGCCACCCAATGCAATGCCTCCAGACGCAGCAGGGCGTTGTTCTGCTGCTCCAGGTAGTGCAGCCCCACCACCCCGGCATAGAGGCACAACATGCAGGCCGCCAGTGCCAGCAGGGTGGGCCGTGGCACAGTGAAAATGCCATAGGCCACGGCCACAAAGGTGAATGGCGCCAACAGGATTTGCGTAACGGGCGCCAGGTAGACAATGCCGAGCATGCACGCGAGCGCTGTAGCCACCATGGCCAGCTTCAGGTGCCGATGCCGCACATTCTTGTGCAAGCCCGTGTTGAAAATGCCCCAGAAGGTCGCACAGACCACCGCCACCAGCACGCCCAACACGGCGAGCACCTGGAGGTCCACCATGCCCAGCGCACAAAACCCCAGCATCGCCAGCGCATAGAGCCCCATCAGCCCTGCGGCCAGCAACCATTTTTCGCGCGCAGTGCGCCCGCTACGCGGCCCCATTCCATCCAGCGCGCGGCGGGCCGGGCGCACCATGGCTGAAGACGAGTCATCGAACTCCATGACAGCGTCGGACAAGGGAAAGGCGTCCGTCGCCGAAAACGGATTCTTGCGACCAAAAAACATGTGGAGGCAGGCCTGAGCCAGGGTTCGTTCGGGTGATGCTTCACCGAAATGCGCAGACTGCAGGCACCAACACCCGGCAGACGAGCCCGCGCATCTTACGCAGAACTGACACCCTCGCGCTCCGTGTTTTCCAGTAGCACCTCCAGCGGCGCAGCAAATCTGTGCAATGAATGCGACGCGAGCCCCATCGGAAAGACTCCCAGCCCCGGTTCCACGCATGCGGTGCGGGGAGAACACGGCCCTTCTTCAGGCCACTACAACCCGCCGGCGCGTCCACCAGCCTTCCATGCTGTAAACCAGCAGCGCCGCCCAGATCAAGACAAACCCCACCAGGCGCGCTGGCTCGAACGGTTCATGGAACAACCACACGCCCAGCGCAAACTGCAGGCTGGGCGAGATGTACTGCAGGATGCCCAAGGTGGACATCGGGATCAGGCGCGCACCCGCCGCAAACAGCAGCAGCGGAACTGCCGTCATGGGGCCCGCAAGCAGCAGCCAGCCGACGGTGGCGGGCGTGCCCTGCACCAGCGCACCCTGGCCTTGCCACGCCCACCAGCCCAGCACAACGGCGGCCACCGGCGCGAGCACCAGCGTCTCCAGCGCGAGACCCTCCAGTGCGCCCAGCACAGCAACCTTGCGCAACAACCCATAGAAGCCAAAACTCAAGGCCAGCACCAGTGCAATCCAAGGCAGGCGCCCAGCCTGCACCGCCAGCCACAGCACGCCAGCGGCCGCCACGGCCACCGCCATCCATTGGCCCGAGCGAGGGCGCTCACGCAGAAATACAAAGCCCAGCGCGACGTTGACCAGTGGAAGGATGAAATAGCCCAGGCTGGCGTCTACCACGTGCTGGTTTTGCACCGCCCACACATAGGTAAGCCAGTTGCCCGACAGCAGCATCGCAGACAGCACAAATGCCGCCAGCACCTTGGGCTGACGGAGCACGGTCCCCATCCACGACCATTGTCTGCGCACCATCAGTACGCCAAATACAAACACCAGCGACCACAGTGTGCGGTGCATCACCACTTCGAGCGAGGGCACGTCTGCCACCTGCTTGAAGTACAGGGGGAACAGGCCCCAGGCGATGTAAGCCAGGGCGGCGTAGAGGATTCCAGTGTTCATAGAAATCGATGCTCAGGGGGATGCGTGGCCCCCCTGCCAAACGGTCGTAAAAAATCCCTGCATGCCAGGGGCCCTGCAGGGATTGCGGGCCACCGGGCCATGACCCGATGGCGTTTTCAGTGATTTTTAGACGTTGAACAGGAAGTTCAGCACGTCGCCGTCCTTGACCACGTATTCCTTGCCTTCGGCGCGCATCTTGCCAGCATCCTTGGCGCCCTGCTCACCCTTGTAGGCGATGAAATCGTCAAAGGCAATCGTCTGCGCACGGATGAAGCCGCGCTCGAAGTCACCGTGGATCACGCCAGCCGCCTGGGGTGCCGTGTCACCAATGTGGATGGTCCACGCGCGCACCTCCTTCACACCCGCAGTGAAATAGGTCTGCAGGCCCAGCAGCTTGAAGGCGCCGCGGATCAGGCGTGCGAGGCCGGGCTCGGTCTGACCCATTTCGGCCAGGAACATGTCACGGTCTTCGTCGCTCATTTCAGCCATCTCGGCTTCCATCTTGGCGCAGATGGCCACCACGGGGGCGTTCTGGCTGGCAGCGTAGTCCTTGAGGCGGTCGAGGAAAGGGTTGTTCTCAAAGCCGTCTTCGCTCACGTTGCCCACGAACATCGCGGGCTTGGCTGTGATCAGGCACAAGGACTTGAGCAGCGGCTGCTCTTCCTTGGTGATCTCGACCGAGCGGGCGGGCTTGCCTTCATTAAGCGCAGCCTGGATGCGCGTGAGCAGCGCCACCAGCTTGGCGGCATCCTTGTCGTTGCCCGACTTGGCAGCCTTGGTGTAGCGATTGAGCGCCTTTTCGACGGTGCCCATGTCGGCCAGGCACAGCTCGGTCTGGATCACCTCGATGTCCGAGATCGGGTCCACACGGCCAGCCACGTGGATCACGTTGTCGTCTTCAAAGCAGCGCACCACGTTCACGATGGCGTCGGTTTCTCGGATGTGGGCCAGGAACTGGTTGCCCAGGCCTTCACCCTGGCTGGCACCGGCCACCAAACCAGCGATGTCCACAAACTCGACAATGGCGGGCACGATGCGCTCGGGCGAGATGATCTGGGCGAGCTGCTGCAGGCGGGGGTCAGGCACTTCCACCACGCCCACGTTGGGCTCAATGGTGCAGAACGGATAGTTTTCGGCGGCGATGCCGGCCTTGGTCAGCGCGTTGAAAAGGGTGGACTTGCCGACGTTGGGCAAGCCCACGATGCCGCATTGGAGGCTCATGGCAGGGCTTTCTGGATTTCGGAGACAAACCACCGATTTTACGGGCCAGCCAGCTATCACCCTTTCACGCCATGTTCACACCGTCAGTCGAAGCGCAGATTGGCCGCCACCCGCTGACCCACGCGCAGCATCTGGCCCGCCCCCTGGCGCACGATGGCATTCATTCCGAACGTGATGGCGCCATCGAGCCGTTGGTCCTTCCGATAGGTCCGCAGGGTGTCCCCCACCGATGGGTTGCTTTCGGCTGTCGCGGGGTCGATGTCAGGAATTGGGCACCGCGAACAGGGTTTGACGGGCTGCAGGTGGATTTCACCCTCTTGCGCATCCACACGCACCAGATCCACTCGGTCCTCGTCGTGTGCGTCCACCCCGGCCAGGACCACATTGGGCCGAAACCGCTCGATCCCAGCGGCGGCATGGCCTGCAGCCTGAAGTCGCACGTTCAGCTCATCCATCGATGCCTGGCTGGCGAGCAACAACGGAAAACCATCGGCAAACTGGTTCGGCGCCTCGACACCGCCCGTCCATTCCATGCTGGACAAGCGGCGGTATTCAGGATCAAAACGGACAAGGCGGCAGGGCTGACCGAGGAAGTCCGTAAACCACTGCGCCGCCACGGCACCCATGTCCCATGCGGGCACCGTGTCGCGCCACACGGTCACCTTGGCGGGCGCCTCGACCGCATCGATGGCCACATGCAAGGCCAGCATGCCAGGCGCACGCAGCACCATCTCATCGCCTTTGAGCTGCGGGCGAATCAGCGCCATGCGCGGCAGCGTGCGCTGGGTTACAAACATGCCCTCAGCGTCTACCACCATCCAGGCACGGTCCAGATCGAGCCCCGTATCGGTGAGCAAGGCCTGCTGCACTTCAATGCCGGCACACGACTTGACGGGATAGACAAACAGGCGCGCGATGGTGCCCGACAGATCGGAATCAGGGTGGAAACTCACGCGAAGGTGCTCCTCAAAAATGACCAGTTGGACAGCGAGCCCGATTTTGCACCGCGCCCAAGGGCCCAGGCCCGCTCCTACAATGCCGCCATGGCCCAAACCTTTGATATCTGTATTCGCGGCACCGGCATTGTGGGCAAGACGCTGGCACTGCTGCTGGCCCGCGAACGGCTGAAAGTGGCCCTGCTACCTGCACCCGGCCCGAAGGCCCCCGCAACCGCCGATGTGCGGGCCTATGCGCTGAACGCAGCATCGCGCAAACTGCTGGAATCGCTTCGCAGCTGGCCCGATGCAGAGCACGCCACAGCCGTGCGATCCATGCAGGTACAGGGAGACCGGGATGGCGCCGTGCATTTTGATGCGGCCACCCAAGGGGTGGAAGCCCTGGCCTGGATCGTTGACGTGCCCGCCCTGGAGGCCCGCCTCGCCGAAGCTCTGCGCTACCAGCCCCAGGTGGAAATGGTCGATGCCCCCGTGCCGGCGGCCCTGACCGTGGTGTGCGAGGGCCGCGCCAGCAGCACGCGCGAAGAGTTTGGTGTGGGTTTTCAGGTGACGCCGTATGGGCAACACGCCATCGCCACCCGATTGCAGTGTGAACGCGCCCACGAACAGGTGGCACGGCAATGGTTTTTGCCCGACGGCATTCTGGCTTTTTTGCCTTTGGGCGGGCCGCAGGGGAACTCCGTGGCGGTTGTCTGGTCCGTCTTGCAGGAACAGGTCGCGCCGCTGATGGCCTTGTCCCCTGAAGAATTCGCGCAGAAGCTCCAGATGGCCAGCCAGGAATCCCTGGGGTCGCTGACGCTCAGTGCGGAACGAGCAGCCTGGCCCCTGCAGCTTGCAAAAGCAGACCGCTGGTGTGGCAGCTTGCCATCCACCGGAAAAAACCCGCGCAGCTGGGTGCTGGCTGGTGACGTGGCGCACAACGTGCATCCGCTCGCAGGCCAGGGGTTGAACCTGGGACTGGCAGACGCCCAAGCCCTGGCCAGCGCACTGCATGGGCGCGACTACTGGCGCAGTGTGGCTGATGTACGTTTGCTGCGGGGCTACGAGCGCGAGCGCAAGGCAGCCCTGCTGCCGATGGGATTGGCGACGGATGGCCTGCAACAACTCTTCTCCCGCCAGGAAGGGCCGCTGCAGGCGCTGCGCAACTGGGGAATGAAGGGCTTTGAACTGAGCGGCCCGCTGAAGCACTTCGTGGCCCGCCAGGCCATGGGAAATTACTGACCACACCGGTGGCTGCCCTCTGGAAGCCACCAGACCGTTTTAACGAGAACACCATGAAACTGATTCCCACCCTGCTCGCTGCCGCCGCACTGGCCTCCGGCTTTGCCGCCACCGCACAAGAAGCGGACATCCGCAAGGCGCTCGCTGAACGCATTCCCCAAATGGACAAGATTGACGAGGTGCGCCCCACCCCCATGAAAGGCCTCTACGAGGTACGCATCGGGACGGACCTTTTCTACACGGACGCCAAGGGCAACTATGTGATCCAGGGTGAACTGATCGATACGA
Source organism: Acidovorax facilis (assembly GCF_050626955.1). Classification (NCBI taxonomy): domain Bacteria; kingdom Pseudomonadati; phylum Pseudomonadota; class Betaproteobacteria; order Burkholderiales; family Comamonadaceae; genus Acidovorax; species Acidovorax facilis. The sequence goes on along the minus strand of NZ_CP192460.1, from coordinate 295,571 downwards.
AAGTGCGCCGAAATCTGACCGAAGACCGCATTGCAAAGCTCACAGCCGTCGAGTTCTCGGCACTGCCCCTCAAAGACGCCTTCACCATTGTGCGCGGCGACGGGAAACGCAAGTTGGCCGTTTTTGAGGACCCCAACTGCGGCTACTGCAAGCGTTTTGAACGCGACCTGCAGAACGTGGACAACGTGACGGTGTACCTGTTCCTGTACCCCATCCTCAGCCCCGACTCTGCGGAAAAATCGCGCAACATCTGGTGCTCCAAAGACCAGGTGACGGCCTGGCAGGATCTCATGGTGCGGGACAAGCCTGTGCCTGCAGCGAGCTGCGATACCAGCGCCTTGCAGCGCAACCTGGCATTTGGCCGCAAGCACAAGATCACAGGAACGCCTACGCTGATTTTTGCCAACGGCGCCCGCGTGCCGGGAGCCATCGGCGCCAAGGAAGTGGAAAAGCGCCTGGCCGAGGCCAGCAGCGAAACCCCTGCCGCCAACTAATACGCGTTTTGCATGCGCGCAGGCCCCGCTCCCACGGGCCGCGCCATCTGACCACAAGGCCCGAACCTGCAGTTGCCCATGCCCTCAACCCGCAAGCCAGAATCCGCCGCCATTCACTACCACGTTGAGCCAGCGGACCTGCACGGTCATCTGTTTCGCATTGCACTGACGATTCCCCACCCTTCGGAGCAGCAAGAGGTCTCGCTGCCGATCTGGATTCCGGGGAGCTATCTGGTGCGGGAGTTCTCCAAAAATCTGCAAGAGCTCAAAGCCCACCAGGGCACGCGGGAAGTGAAGCTCACGCAACTGGACAAGCATCGGTGGCAAGCTGAATGCAGCCCCAACAAGCCCCTTGTGCTGTCCTACGCCGTCTGCGCCTACGACACCTCGGTGCGCACGGCCTGGCTGGACGCATCGCGCGGGTTTTTCAACGGCACCAGCCTGTGCCTGCGCGTGCAGGGCCAGGAAACGCAGCGCCACACGCTCGATATTGCCAGCACGCCTGCTACGGCCACCTGGTCAGTGGCCACCGGCTTGTCCCCCGTCAAGACAGACAAGAAGGGTTTTGGTCTCTACGCTGCGGCGAACTACGACGAGCTGGTTGACTGCCCGGTGGAAATGGGCCTCTTCTGGACCGGCCGCTTCACGGCCCGGGGCGTTCCGCACCGCTTTGTGGTGGCTGGTGCCGCGCCCTCTTTTGACGGTAAGCGCCTGCTGGCAGACACCCAGAAGATCTGCGAGACCGCAATCCGCTTCTGGCATGGTGAAGGCAAGGCGCCTTTCAAGAGCTACCTGTTCATGCTCAACGCCGTGGGCGACGGCTACGGAGGGCTGGAGCACCGCAACTCCACCGCGCTCATCTGTGGTCGGCGCGACCTGCCACGGGTCGATGAGGCCCGCACTGGTGATGGATACACCACACTGCTGGGCCTGATCAGCCACGAGTACTTCCACGCGTGGAACGTCAAGCGGCTGCGCCCCGCCGATTTTTCCCAATACGACTACAACCGCGAAAACTACACGGAGCTGCTGTGGTTCTTCGAGGGCTTTACCAGTTACTACGACGATTTGCTGCTGCGCCGTGCAGGGTTGATTGACGACGCGGCGTACCTGAAGCTCATCACCAAAACCATCAACCAGGTGCTCCAGACACCAGGCAGGGCCGTGCAGACCGTGGCGCAAGCCAGCTTTGACGCCTGGGTCAAGTACTACCGCCAGGACGAAAACACCCCCAACGCGACGGTCAGCTATTACACCAAGGGCTCGCTGGTGGCCCTGTGCCTGGACCTGGCCCTGCGCCGCGAAGGCAAGACCAGCCTGGATGAGGTCATGCGCACGCTGTGGCTGCGGTGCCAGGGCGGCCCGATGTCGCAAGACGATTTGCTGACAGTATTGAAAGAACTGTCCGACCGGCCCTTCGATACAGAACTGGCGCGGTGGGTGCACAGCACCGCAGAACTGCCGCTGGCAGAGTTGCTGGAAGCCAACGGCGTTTTGCTCAAGGCGGAGCCCCCCCAATGGGCGCAGCGGCTGGGGCTGCGGGTGGGAGAGAACCACAGCGTGCAAATCAAGACCGTGCTGCGAGGTGGCCCTGCGGAAAAGGCGGGCATGGCGGCTGGCGATGAGTGGCTGGGCATCGATGTGAAAGGCCAGGGGTGGCGCATCAGCAAGCTGGAGGACGTGGCGTTCTATGCTGGCACCGAGACATCCCTGACAGCGCTGGTGGCACGGGACGGCCGACTGCTGCGGTTGCCGCTCGAACTGTCGGCCCGCAGTGCGTCCACACCCCCTAAGAAGACCTCCCGCACCACCACCGCCACGGTGCCAGACACGGTGAGCCTGTCGATTGCCAACGCTGCCGCCCTGGGGCGCTGGTTGAACTGAGCCAGGGACATGACACCGGAGCGGTACGGTGTTCTACCTACCGGCGCATAGGTTCGGGCATGCTTGGGTATATTCGTTCGTGCTTTCATAACTACCTATAAACCCAGGAGATTTCATGTCTTACGAAACTATCGAGGTTCGCATTGAGGCGGACAAGGTTGGTATCGTCACGCTCAACCGGCCCAAGCAGCTCAACGCGCTGAACGACCAGCTCATGGATGAGCTGGGCGCGGCACTGAAGGCCTTTGATGCGGACGAAAAAATCGGCTGCATCATCGTCACGGGCAGTGAAAAGGCGTTTGCTGCAGGCGCCGACATTGGCGCCATGGCGAAATACAGTTTCGCAGACACTTACAAGGGCGACTACATCACCCGCAACTGGGAAGCGATCCGCTCCATCCGCAAGCCCGTCATTGCCGCTGTCAGCGGTTTTGCGCTGGGCGGTGGCTGTGAGTTGGCCATGATGTGCGATTTCATCATCGCCGCTGAAAACGCCAAATTCGGCCAACCCGAAATCAAACTGGGCGTGATCCCCGGCGCAGGCGGTACGCAGCGTCTGCCGCGCGCAGTGGGCAAATCCAAGGCGATGGACATGGCCCTGACCGGTCGCATGATGGACGCGGTGGAAGCCGAACGTTCCGGCCTGGTCAGCCGCGTGGTGCCCTACGACAAGCTCATGGACGAAGCACTGGGTGCCGCCATCATCATTGCAGGCTTCTCCCAGATCGCCGTGATGGCGGCCAAGGAGTCGGTCAACCGCGCCTTCGAAGGCAGCTTGTCGGACGGTGTGATGTTCGAGCGCCGCCTCTTCCACGCCCTGTTCTCCACCCAGGACCAAAAGGAAGGCATGGACGCTTTCATGAACAAGCGCACCGCGAACTTCACACACCAATAATTTTTGTTCTATAATCTTGGACTGCGGTCGTATAGCTCAGTTGGTTAGAGCGCAGCATTCATAATGCTGATGTCGGTGGTTCAAGTCCACCTACGACCACCAAATCCAACCCACAGTGCATGCGCACTGTGGGTTTTTTATTGGGCAGCCGCACGCAAAAATCATAGCTGCCGACGCTTGGTACCATTGGTTTTTAATGGGAAACCGCTGGAAATCCTTTAAAACCAAGCGCGAGCAGCTATTATTTTTGAGAACTGCGGGATTGGCCCCGCTTTTAGAATCGCTGTTCCAGCCCCTGGATGTAAACCATGAACCGCTGCACCACGACTTCCTCTCCTGCTTTCTCCCTCACTTCGCAGACGGCCCCCGCGCGAAAGCTCATCGCGGCTGTGGCCTGCGCCCTGCTCTGCGGCACCCTGCCGGTGTCCGCCCAGGTACAGCCCGGGCTTGGCGGCATGCGGACCTTTCCCGATGCGGCCCAGCGCGGCACCCTGACCCTCAACACGGCATCGGAGGCCACGCTCAATGGCCGCACCATCCGCCTGGCGCCCGGCATGCGCCTGCTGAGCCCTCAGAACACGCTGGTCATGATGCACACGGTGCTGGGGCAGAGCTACAAGGTGAACTACGTCATCGAAAACAGCACCGGCATGCTGATCACCGCCTGGATCCTGACCCAGGGCGAAGCCGAGCAGCCACGCAAGGGCAGCGACACGGTCGAGCGCAACTACCGCACCGAGTACGACGTCATCCGCAAGTGATGCGTTGACCCATCAGCCGCGCCCTGCGCCTCGGCGCGGTCCTTGAATGTTTGCGGTGCGCTGCGGTGCTCCGCCCTTTTTCTTTCTGATTGCAAGAGAGCCTGCCATGGCCAAAAAAGTCTTCATCAAAACCTTCGGCTGCCAGATGAACGAGTACGACTCGGACAAGATGGCCGACGTGCTCCACGCTGCCCAGGGCTACGAGCCCACGCAGAACGTGGACGAAGCCGACCTCATCCTCTTCAACACCTGCTCGGTGCGCGAAAAGGCGCAAGAGAAAGTCTTCAGCGACCTGGGCCGCATCAAGCACCTGAAGGCACGCGGCGTGAAGATTGGCGTGGGTGGCTGCGTGGCCAGCCAGGAAGGCGCCGAGATCATCAAGCGCGCCCCCTATGTGGACGTGGTGTTTGGACCCCAAACCCTGCACCGCCTGCCCGAGATGCTGAACCAGCGCGAGCGCCTGGACAAGCCGCAGGTGGACATCAGCTTTCCTGAGATCGAGAAGTTCGACCACCTGCCGCCCGCGCGCGTGGAGGGCGCCTCGGCCTTTGTGTCGATCATGGAAGGCTGCAGCAAATACTGCAGCTACTGCGTGGTTCCGTACACCCGGGGCGAAGAGGTGAGCCGCCCGTTTGACGACGTGCTGGTGGAAGTGGCAGGGCTGGCCGACCAGGGCGTGAAGGAAATCACCCTGCTGGGCCAGAACGTGAACGCCTATCTGGGCAAGATGGGTGGCACGGCCGAGATTGCCGACTTTGCCCTGCTGCTCGAATATGTGTCCGACATCCCGGGCATCGAGCGCATCCGCTACACCACCAGCCACCCCAATGAGTTCACCCCTCGGCTGATCGAGGCCTATGCCAAGCTGCCCAAGCTGGCCAGCCACTTGCACCTGCCCGTGCAGCACGGCAGCGACCGCATCCTGATGGCCATGAAGCGCGGCTACACCGCCATGGAATACAAGAGCACGGTGCGCAAGCTGCGCGCCATCCGCCCCGACCTGGCCATGAGCAGCGACTTCATCGTGGGCTTCCCCGGTGAGACCGAAGACGACTTCAACAAGATGATGAAGTTGATTGACGACATCCACTTTGACAACAGCTTCAGCTTCATCTTCAGCCCCCGCCCCGGCACCCCAGCGGCAGGCCTGCACGACGACACGCCGCACGACGTAAAGCTGCGCCGCCTGCAGCACCTGCAAGGCGTCATCAACGCCAACATCAAGTCCATTAGCGAGAGCCGCGTGGGCACGGTGCAGCGCATCCTGGTGGAAGGCGCTTCCAAGCGCGATACCACCGAGCTGATGGGCCGTACCGAATGCAACCGCGTGGTGAACTTTGTGGGTCAGTCACGCCTGGTAGGCCAGATGGTGGATGTCACCATCACCGAAGCCAAGGCCTACACGCTGCGCGGCGAAGTGCTCACCCGCGAGGCGGCAGTCGCAGCCTGACGCGCACCCGGCGCCCTTGGCAATGACGGCAGACACCCCGCCAAGCGCGGATCTTCGCAAGGCCGACGGCCCGCTGCACGGCCTCTCGTTCCAGCAGCTTTTGCTGCTGGCCTTCCTGCTCATAGCGGGACTGCTGGGGGTGAGCTCGTTGCGGGCGCTGTACACCCTGGAGCAGCTCATGGTGCAAAGCCGGCTTGGTGCCGCCGAGGCCACCACGCTGAGCACAGCGGCCCAGGCATTGAACCAGCGCGGGCAGGCCCTGGAACGCGCGGCACGCCAGTCCCTGGTGCTGCGGGATGCGCCGCTGCGGCGCAGCTTCAACGAAATGTCCGTAGAGGCACAAGCCGTTCTCGACCAGTTGCACCAGGGCGGCCTTCCCGAAGACCAGGCCAGCCAGTGGCGTGCGCATCTTGACGCCGTGAAGGCACTGCTGGATGCACCGCCGGAACGGGCCCTGGAAAACGAGCAACGGGTAGCGGAAGAATTTGTCACGCTTGAAGCGCTGCATACCGCCATCGTGCAATCGGTCCAGGAGATCAATGCACAACGTAACCGCGCGCTGCAGGACCGGGTGGAAGCGAGCCGCCGCAACGTGACGCACCAGGTGGTAGGGGTGATCGTCCTGGCACTCGTCCTGGCCCTGGCGCTGGGCATCTGGCTTGCCCGTCCTTTCAAGCGGCTGGAAGGCACGATCCGGCGTTTGGGCGAGAACCAGCTTGAAGCGCCCGTGGTGATCTCCGGCCCCGACGACGTACGCCGCGTGGGGCAGCAGCTGGAATGGCTGCGCCTGAGGCTGCTGGAACTTGATTCGGACAAGGCCCGCTTCCTGCGCCATGTCTCGCACGAACTCAAGACGCCGCTGGCCGCGATGCGCGAGGGCGTGGCGCTGCTGCAGGACGGTGTGACCGGTGAACTCAATGCCGACCAGCGCGAAGTTACACAGATCCTTCACCACAACACATTGGTTTTGCAAGGTGAGATTGAAGCCTTGCTGCGCTTTAATGCTGCAGCCTTCGAGGCACGCCAGCTGCAGCGGCGCGACACCGATCTGCTCGCGCTGCTGGAAGCCCAGGTGGAAGCCCAGCGGCTGCAATGGCAAGCCCGGGGCCTGCGGGTGCTGGTGGAAGGATCCGCCATCTCTCTGCCCATTGACGCCGACAAAATCGCCTCGGCAATCAGCAACCTGCTGTCCAACGCCATTCGTTTTTCGCCCAAAGGGGGAACGGTGCGGCTGTCCCTCTCGCGCCATGCGGGCTGCGTGCGCGTGGACGTTTCGGACCAGGGCCCCGGTGTGGCCCAGGCAGACCGTGACCGCGTGTTCGAACCTTTTTACCGTGGCATCCGCCAGCCGGACGACGCAGTGCGCGGCACCGGCATCGGGCTTTCCATCGTCCAAGAGTACATCGTCGCCCACGGCGGCCAGGTGCGGTTGGTGGAAGATGGCGTCCACACCTTTTTTCGCATGGAACTACCGCATGCTGCCTAGTTGTCTTCCCGTCCACCCCACCAACATGCGCGCCCTCGACTTTCCGGTATGGGTGATGTTGCTGGCTGCAGCCATCACGTTGGCCGGATGCAATGCGACGGCGCCCCAAGCGGTAGCGGCACCTGTTCCGCCCATGACCGCCCCCACGCCAACCCCGGTGGCTACGGAATCCCCCAGCCCCAACCCAGCCGCCGCCACCAGCGCTCCTTCGGATGCCACCCCGGTCCTGCAGGTGCTGGCTCAAACGGACCGTACCCTGCGCATGGCCCCTGCAGAGCTGGCCAAAGAGATTGCCCGCCTGGGCGAGGCGGAAGATGCCTCGGTGGAGACTCCCCTCCTTCTGGCCGCAGCTTTGGCCCAGACGCGCCAGCCCGTCGATACGGCCCGTGCCCTGGGCCTGGTGCAGCGTGTGATGAGCAACACCACGGCAGCGGCGCAAGCCCTCCACCCCCTGGCGCGGCTGATGGAGTCGCGGCTTCTGCAGCAACGCAGACTGGAAGACCAGCTGGAGCGGCAGGGCCAGCAACTGCGCGAGGCGCAGCGCCGCAACGACCAGCTCAACGAACGGCTGGAGGCCGTGCGCGCCATCGAACGCAGCCTGACCACGCGCCCGGCCCCGCTTCCTGCCGCCCCCGCCTCGCCCCCGGGCAGCAGCCCCCAGCGCCCCACGCCCTGATCGCTCAGGAAGGTGTCAAAGGAAACCGCCATGGCAGCTGCCCCCACCCCATCCCGCACAACGCCCCGCGCCCGCGTCCTTGTGGTGGACGACGATGCCGACATGCTGCGACTGCTGTCGCTGCGCTTGCAGGCCGCCGGATACGACGTGATCGCCGTGGGCTCGGCCGAGGCGGCCTTAGCGCAGCTGGACATGACACGCCCACAGCTCGTGCTGAGCGATGTGCGCCTACCTGGGCGTGATGGCCTCGCGCTGTTCGACGAAGTGCGTGCGCGACACCCTTCGCTGCCGGTGATCCTGCTCACTGCCCACGGCACCATTCCCGACGCGGTGGAAGCCACTTCGCGCGGGGTGTTCACCTACCTCACCAAGCCCTACGACGGCAAGGAACTGCTGGAAAAGATTGCCCAGGCACTGGCCCTGAGCGCCCCAGCTGTCACACATGCCCACGCCCATGAAGCATGGCGTGCCGACATCGTGAGCCGTTCCAACCGCATGACCGACCTGCTGGCCGAGGCCTACATGGTGGCCCAGTCGGACGCCAGTGTGCTGCTGCTGGGCGATAGCGGCTCGGGCAAGGAGCTGCTGGCCCAGGCCATCCACCGCGCCAGCCCGCGCGCGCGCCACCCCTTTGTGGCGGTCAACTGCGGCGCTATCCCCGAGGCCCTGCTCGAATCCGAACTGTTCGGCCACGTCAAAGGGGCCTTTACCGACGCAGTGAGCAACCACAAGGGGCTGTTCCAGGCGGCGGAAGGCGGCACCTTGTTGCTCGACGAGATTGGCGACATGCCGCCCGCCCTGCAGGTGAAGCTGCTGCGGGTGCTGCAAGAGCGCGCGGTGCGCCCCGTGGGTGCCAGCCAGTCGATTCCCATCGACGTGCGCATCATCTCGGCCACGCACCGCGACCTGGAATCCGCCATGGCCACGGCCCAGTTCCGCGAAGACCTGTACTACCGGCTCAATGTGGTCACGCTGGCGCTGCCCACCCTGGGAGACCGGCGCGAAGACATCGCGTTGCTGGCCAATCACTTCCTCGACAAGCTGGCGCGCAAGTACGACAAGCGCCTGTCAGGCTTTGCACCCGAGGCGCTCAAGGCACTGACCCTGGCCGCCTGGCCTGGCAACGTGCGCCAGCTCTACAACGTCGTCGAACAGGTGTGTGCCCTGTCAACCACGCCCCTGGTGCCCCTGACGCTGGTGCAGCGCGCGCTGCGCACGCCATCTACCCAGGTGCTGAGCTTTGCCGAGGCCCGGCAAAGGTTTGAGCGCGAGTACCTGGTGGGCCTGCTCAAGATGACGGATGGCAATGTAGCCGACGCGGCGCGCCTGGCACAGCGCAACCGCACAGAGTTCTACCGACTGCTGCAAAAGCACGCATTGACCCCCGGGAACTTCAAGAACGACGCAATGGACAATGAAGACGTCGCTGATGAGCGACACGACTAGGTCGTTGATTTGATTCAGTTTTTCTCTTGCACCCCGCCCCGCTGTCGCCATTCGGCGACAAAAACACTGGATTTCCCCCCTAATCCACGGGTCGCACAACTGCTTACATGCAATTGATGACTTAAACCATTGATTTAAAACAGTTTTTTGAAGCTGGCACAGGGTTTGCCCTAGTCTCAGCATGCAAGCTGTTTTTTCTCACTGTTCACGCTTCACCGGCCGCCTCCCACAGGCCGCGATAGCGCTGGCCGCCACCCTGTTGGCAGGCGCCGCACAGGCCCAGAGCTTCGATTTCGACAGCGTCACCCGCATCGCCCGGGAACGGGCGGAGAAGCCCTATCGCGCATCCAGCGACAAGCTCCCCGCCGACCTCGCCAAACTTAACTACGACCAGGTGCGCGACATCCGCTGGCGCCCCGACCGTGCCCTGTGGCGCGCCGAAAAGCTGCCGTTCGAGGCCATGTTCTTCCACCTGGGCCTGTACCAGAAGGAGCCGGTGCTGATCAACGAGGTGACGCCGCAGGGCGCGCGCCACATCGGCTACAGCCGCGCGGACTTCGACTACGGCAAGAACCAGGTGCGGCCTGAGGCCTGGGGCGACCTCGGCTTTGCGGGCTTTCGCCTGCACAACCACCTCAACTCCAGCGCCTACAAGGATGAGCTGGTGGTCTTCCAGGGCGCCAGCTACTTCCGCGCACTGGGCAAGGGTCAGCAATACGGCCTGTCAGCGCGCGGGCTGGCCATCGACACCGTGGGTGGCAGTGGCGAAGAGTTCCCACGCTTCACGGAGTTCTGGCTGGTGCGGCCGGATCCCTTGTCCACGCAGGTCACCGTGTATGCGCTGCTGGATTCGCCCCGTGCCACCGGCGCCTACCGCTTCGACATCCAGCCGGGCACGCAGACCACCACCACCGTGCGCAGCCGCATTTTTGTGCGGCCCACCACGGGCAGCAAGCCCATCGCCACGCTGGGCATTGCGCCGTTGACCAGCATGTTTTTCTTTGGCGAGAACCAGCCCCGCAAAGAAGACTTCCGGCCCGAGGTCCATGACTCCGACGGGCTGATGATTGCCACGGGCGAAGGCGAATGGCTCTGGCGTCCGCTGCAAAACCCCAAGCAGACGCTGGTCACATCGTTTGCCACCAAAAATCCCAAAGGCTTTGGCCTGATGCAGCGCGACCGCCAATGGTCGAACTATGAGGACGTGGAAGCCCGCTATGAGCGCCGCCCAAGTGCCTGGGTGCGCCCCCTGCACGACTGGGGCGCTGGCCGCGTCGAACTGGTGCAGCTCAACACCCCCGACGAAACGCACGACAACATCGTGGCGTATTGGGTACCCGCCCAGATGCCCGCCCCCGGCCAGCCCCTGGAATTTGCCTACGAGCTGAGCTGGCAAGGCGATGAACAGCAGCGGCCGCCCGGGGCCTGGGCCACGCAATCGCGCCGGGGCGTGGGCTACACCAAAGAGACCGCTGCCGCCTTGCGCCAGCAGGCGCAGTACGTGGTCGATTTCGACGGCCCCGCCCTCAAGGCTTTGCCCGCTGACGCCACCGTGAAAGCCGTGGTGACCAGCGATGCCAACGGCAAGGTGCTGGAAAACATCGTCTACCGCAATCCCGCCACCGAGCAGTGGCGCATGACCGTTCGCGTACAGCGCCAAAAGGCCGATCGACCGATCGAGCTGCGCGCTTTTCTTCAACACGACAACAACGCTGTGAGTGAAACATGGACGCACATCATTCTTCCCGAGTAAGCCCCCCGGTGCCCCATCACCCCCAACGCAGCACGCTGCGCGAGGAACGGCATCCCAATGCCGTCACCGCGCCGCCCGTCCACCGGGGTTCCATGGCACCCGTGCCCTGGCGCGGCTTCTGGAACAGCATGGGCACAGCCCTGCTTCTCAAGCTGACCGGTCGCACCGAAACCAGCCCTCCCGCATCGCCCGAAAACCGGCCAGCCCAGGAATGGGAGGGTGCTGCGCAGCGCCGCCGCTGGACCTTTGCGGTGCTGACGGTGCTGACCACGGCCCTGGCGAGTTTCCTGTTTGCCGGCGTGCAGCCTGAGTATGAGAACCCGTGGCTGGGCTATGGGCAGATCGCGCTGTTTGCCCTGCTGTCGGCCTGGGTGGTCACCGGCTTTCTCACCGGCTTGATGGGCTTTTGGGTCATGCTGCGCGGCGACAGGCATGCGCTGTCCGTGCGCAGTGTGGTGGAGCATGAACTGGCACCCGACGCGCGCACGGCCATCATCATGCCGATCTGCAACGAGGACGTGGCCACCGTGTTTGCGGGGTTGCGGGCAACGTGCGAGTCGGTGGCATCGACCGGCCACGGGGCCACCTTCGACGTGTTTGTGCTGTCCGACAGCTATGACCCAGCCATCGCCCAGGCTGAACGCGCCGCCTGGGAGGAACTGCGCAGCGCCCTGGCGCAGCACAGCCAGCAACCCCAGGTGCAGGTGTACTACCGCCTGCGCGCCCGCCGCACGCACCGCAAGGCCGGCAATGTGGCCGACTTCTGCCGCCGCTGGGGCAAGGACTACCGCTACATGGTGGTGCTGGACGCCGACAGCGTGATGAGCGGTGACTGCATCGTCTCGATGGCCAAGCTCATGGAAGCCAACCCCACGGCGGGCATCATCCAGACGGCAACCCAGGCCATCGGCCACGTCACGCTGCACGCCCGCGCGCAGCAGTTCGCCTCACGCGTCACCGGTCGCCTGTTTACGCTGGGCATGCAGTACTGGCAGCTGGGTGAATCCCACTACTGGGGCCACAACGCGATCATTCGCGTGGCACCCTTCATGGAACACTGCGCCCTCGCGCCCATCAAGGGCAATGGTGGCCTGGCGGGCGGCATCATGTCGCACGACTTTGTCGAAGCCGCGCTGATGCGCCGCGCTGGCTACCACGTGTGGCTGGTGTCGGACCTGATTGGCAGCTATGAACAGCAGCCCCCCGACCTGCTGGCCGAACTGCAGCGCGACCGCCGCTGGTGCCAGGGCAACCTGCAAAACGCACGCTTGATGGCCGAGCCCGGCATCCACGCGGTGCACCGCTCGATGTTCATCACGGGCGCCATGGCCTACCTGTCGGCGCCACTGTGGCTCGCCTTCCTGACACTGGGCACGGCGCTGTGGCTGTCGGGCGCCAAGCTCGTGGCCGACTGGCACATCCTGCCGACCGAATTGCTGTCGCTGTGGGCCTGGACGCTGTGCATGCTGTTCCTGCCCCGCATCCTGGGTGTGGCCGCCGTGTTCATGCGCCGCGAGCAAAAGGAATACGGCGGTGCCGTCAGCCTGCTCAAGAGCGCCGCGCTGGAGAGTGTGCTGGCCATCCTGCAGGCCCCCATCCGCATGCTGGCGCATTCGCTGTTCGTGCTGATTGCGCTCACCGGCCTGAAGCTGGAATGGAAGTCGCCCCCGCGCGAAGCCCATGCCGTGCCCTGGCGCCACGCCGTGCGCCAGCTGGCACCCATGAGCCTGGTGATTGCCCTGCTGGCAGTCGGTGTCGCCGTGATCGATAGCAGCGCCCTGCTGTGGCTCATGCCTGTGGGCCTGCCCCTGGCGCTGGCAATACCGCTGGCCGTGTTCACCAGCCAGATCGCGTTGGGCAAGGCCATGCGCGCACAACGCCTGTTGCTGATCCCCGAGGAGTCCTGGTCACCGCCGGTGCTGCGCCGAGCCTGGCTGCATGCAAGCCGGCTGGCACGGCCAGCGCCGCTGGCAGCGTTGTAGGCATGTGACAATTGCGCCACAAGCCACAAGCCGGTGCATGCACCGGCTTTTTTGCGATTGCCACATTATTTATAGCAATAAAATGTTTACCAACAAGCGCTAGCGCCGAAAATCAGCAAATTCCCCAGCAGCAGGGTGGCGCCCCCCGCTGTTGGGGCACCGTTACGATACGCATCCCTTCCAACCGGCCCCTGTGCGTGAAACCGATTCATCGCGGTTTCTGCGGTGTGCAGCCCTGTCATCGATGCAATCGTCTCTGTTTTTAACTGTCGCCCGCCGGCGGCTGTGCCATGCCAGCGCACTCGCACTGGCCCTTGTCATCACTGGCTGCGCCGTGCCCACGGCACAGGCTCCTGTGGCAGCACCGGCCCCGGTCGTTGCACCAGCGCCACCGACTCCACCACCCGAGCCCCCTGGGCGCATCATTTTTGCGGGATTTGCGATGCATTCGCAATCCAAGGTTTTCCGCAACGACGTGCTTCTGGCCGAAAAGCTGGTCAAAGACATCGATCCGAATGCGCTGATGCTCAAGCTGGCCAACCCGGCACGCGATCAGAGCGCCGACTGGCCGCAGGCCACTCCCGAGAACTTCGCGCTGGTGATGTCCAAAATGGCCGAAGTGGCGCGCCCGCGAGACCGCGTTCTGCTGCTCATTTCGACCCACAGCAACCCCGGTCTGCTCAACATCAACGCGGGCGGCAAACACCTGCCGCCGCTCACCCCCCAAATCCTTAGCAATGCGCTGGCCCCGCTCAACGATGTGCCAACGCTGGTGGTGCTTTCCGCCTGCTACAGCGGCGCGTTCATCGAGCCCCTGAAAGCTCCGAACCGCGTGCTGCTCACTGCCACGGACGCCCGCCGCACCACTTTCAATTGCCAGTACAAAGGCGACCACACACCGTTTGCCGAAGCGCTGTTTGGCCAGGCGGGCGCAGAAAACCGTTCTGTGACCGACTGGATGGGCGAGGCGCAGAAATCCATCGCAGCGCAGGAAAGGCGCCGCAAGGTCCCCGCATCCCAGCCGCGCATCTTTGTCGGTGACGAGGCCAAGGCCTGGGCGAATCAACCTCTCAAGAACTGGTTGCAAGCACCGAAAGCGCCATAAGCCGGCCGCCACAAGCCCGTCTCCCCCGAATGCAAAAAACCCGGAAGAAGCCGCGCCTCTTCAGGGTTTTTGCATTTCAGCGCCGGGGGCTCAGAAAGGCATCTTGGGCATGCCGCCCCCGCCCATACCCTTCATCCCGCCCATCTTCTTCATCATCTTCATCAGGCCGCCGCCCTTCATCTTCTTCATCATGCCCTGCATCTGCTCAAACTCCTTGAGCAAGCGGTTGACCTCTTGCACCTGCACACCCGCCCCGTTGGCGATGCGCTTCTTGCGCGTAGCCTTGATGAGTTCGGGCTTGCGGCGCTCCAGCGGCGTCATGCTCTGGATGATGCCCTCCTTGCGTTTGATGTCCTTCTCGGCCTTGTCCATGTCCAGTGCGCCTGCCTTGGCAGTCAACTGAGACGGCAGCTTGTCCATCAGGCTGGAGAGCCCGCCCATCTGCTTCATCTGCTGGATCTGCGACAGGAAGTCGTTCAGATCGAACCCGTCGCCACTCTTGACCTTGGCCGCCAGCTTTTGCGCGGCCTCCATGTCCACCCCGGCGGTGACCTGCTCCACCAGGGCCACGATGTCGCCCATGCCCAGAATGCGGCCCGCGTGGCGCTCGGCATCGAACACCTCCAGGCCATCGAGCTTTTCAGACACACCCGCAAACTTGATGGGCGCGCCCGTGATCTGGCGCACGGACAGCGCAGCGCCGCCGCGCGAATCGCCGTCGAGCTTGGTGAGCACGATGCCAGTGAGCGGCAGCGCTTCCTTGAAGGCCTTGGCCGTGTTGATCGCGTCCTGGCCCTGCATGGCATCAACCACGAACAAGGTTTCGACCGGGTTCAGCGCGGCGTGCAGGTCCTTGATTTCCTTCATCAAGGCTTCATCGATGGCCAGGCGACCCGCCGTATCGACCAGCAGCACGTCAAAGTAGTGCTTCTTGGCGTAGTCCAGTGCGGCGTGGGCGATGTCGAGCGGCTTCTGGTCGGGCGTGCTGGGAAACCATTCGGCACCGGCCTGCTTGGTCACCGTCTTGAGCTGCTCGATAGCGGCCGGGCGGTACACGTCGCCCGACACGGTCAGCACCTTCTTCTTGCGCTTTTCGATCAGGTGCTTGGCCAGCTTGGCCGTGGTGGTGGTCTTGCCCGCGCCTTGCAGACCCGCCATCAGGATCACGGCGGGCGGCTGGGCGGCCAGGTTGATGTCAGCCACGCCTTCGCCCATGGTGGCGGCCAGTTCACGATTGACGATGCTGACCAGCGTCTGCCCCGGCTTGAGCGAACCCAGCACTTCCTGGCCCAGGGCCTTCTCTTTGACACGGGCGATGAAATCGCGCACCACCGGCAGGGCCACATCGGCTTCGAGCAGGGCCATGCGCACCTCGCGCAGCATGTCCTGCACATTGGTTTCGGTGATGCGGGCCTGGCCACGCATCTCCTTGACGAGGCGCGTGAGTTTGTCGGTAAGGGCGGAGGCCATAGGGGAGATGTCCGGTGTTGCCTGCGCGCCAGGGTGCTGGCGGTGGGGCGAAAGGCTAAACTGCGATCCATGATTTTACCCAGTGCTTCCCCTGCCAGCTGGCTCCTGGCCCTGGCCGCTGCCGTGGCATACGCCGTTCCGGCTGCCGCATCCTCGCGGCTGGGCGCTACAGCGGCGCGCAATGCACTGCTGGTGGCCTGGTTGCTGCATGGCGCCGTGCTGGTATGGGGCCTGTGGGGCGATTCCCCCCGATTTGGTTTTGCACCCGCCTTGTCGATGACCGCCTGGCTGGTGCTGACGGTGTACGCGGTAGAGCGGCAGCTGTTTCCGCAGATGCAGTCACGCTGGATACTGGCAGCGCTGGGGGCGGTTGCCATTGTGCTGGCGATGCTCTTTCCGGGCCAGCCGCTGCATGTGACCGCTTCCGCCTGGCTGCCGCTGCACTTGGCGCTGGGCATTGCCTGCTATGGCTTGTTTGCCGCCGCCGTGGTGCACGCCTGGCTGATGACACGGGCAGAGCAACGCATCCGGCAGGCCGAAGACCCCCACAGCGGCATCCCCCTGCTCACGCTGGAGCGCCTGACCTTCCGGTTTGTGACGGCGGGCTTCATCCTGCTGACTGCCACGCTGCTGGCTGGCTGGCTGTTTGGTGACACGCTGTACGGCAGGGCCTGGCGGTGGGACCACAAGGCCGTGTTCTCGCTGCTGTCCTGGATCACGTTTGCCACGTTGCTGGTGGGCCGAGCACGCTTCGGGTGGCGGGGACGCAATGCCGTGCGCGTGCTCTACGCCGGATCAGCGCTGCTGTTGCTGGCCTATGTGGGCTCCCGCTTTGTCATGGAAGTCGTCCTGGGCCGCAGCGCATGAAATACCTGGTCTTGCTGGTGGTTCTGGCCATCGCCATCGGTATCTGGCGCAGCCGACGCGCGCCAGATGCAAACGCTTCCAAAACGCCTGCACCTCCGCTGACCCTCCCGCAGAATATGCTGGCCTGCGCCCACTGCGGCGTTCACATTCCGCAGGCAGATGCACTGATGGTGGGCGAACAAGCCTACTGCTGCACAGAACACCGGCGCCTGGGCCCGGTCTGAAACCGACCATGCCACCGCTGTCCGCAAGCACCTTTGCGTCCACCATGGATGCGCCATTTGTGCGCCTGTGGCGCGGTTTTCTGACAGGCCGCGTCATGGTCGCACTGGCCCTGCTGGTACTGCAAGGGGCCGGGCAGGCCATCAACCAGACCACCGAACCCGCCGTGCTGGCAGTGTGTGTGGCCTATCTGGTGGCCGCCGTCATGCTGCGCGTGCTCGGCAGGCACAGACCGCCTTCACCCAAGACCGGCCCCCAGTGGCTCCCCTCCATTGGTGTTGACCTTGCAGCGATTGTCGCCCTGCAACTGCTGAACGCGGGCACCATGAACTACACCCCCCTGTTTGGCTTGCCCATCCTGATGGCAGCCGTGCTGGGAACGCTGACCTTGGCACTGGGCACCACAGCAGGCGTCACGCTGCTGCTGCTGGGCTGGGCCTGGTGGCTCGGCTCGGGCACTGCGGGCGACGACGCACCGCGCTACCTGCAAAGCGCGCTGACTGGCACAGGCTATTTCATCGTGAGCTATCTTGTGCACCAACTGGCAACACGCCTGGCGCGCGAGCAGGAAGTGGCGCAGCAAAGCCAGGTTGCTGCCCGCGTGCAGACGCAGGTCAGCGCACTGGTCATCCAGAACCTGACCGATGGGGTGTTGGTCGTGGACGAAAGCGATGTTGTGCGCATTGCAAACCCCGCAGGGCTGCAGTTGCTCGGGGGCACCTCGCTGCCCGAGCTGCCATTCATCCTGGCATCCGAGACACCCTGGAATCCGCTCGTGATCCTGGCTCGGCGCACCTTCCGCCAGGAACAGCCCCAGACCGCCGACGTAGACCTCCTGCACCCGGGACAAAGCCCCACCGGGTTGCATGTACGCACGTGGTTGACTTCGACGCGCGAGGCAGCGCGGCAGACGCAGACCGAGCGCCTGTGCGTGATGTTTCTGCACGACCTGCGCGAGATGGAAGCCCGCCTGCGCACGGAAAAGCTGGCGGCCATGGGCCGCATGTCCGCCGCCGTGGCCCATGAGATCCGCAACCCGCTGGCCGCCATCGTGCAGGCCAATGCCTTGCTCGAAGAAGACCTGCACGACCCGGCACACAAGCGCCTGGCCCACATGGTGCAGCAGAACGCCGACCGCCTCGCGCGCATTGCCGAGGAGGTACTGGATATCGCCCGCGTGCAGCACCAGATCAGCCATGCGCCCGCGTCCACCTTGCCCCTGGACGAAACGGTGTCGCAAATATGGAATGACTGGCAGGCCCAGGACCCCGTGCAGCGCCGGGCAGTAGTGATGCTGGAAGCGGGCAATCCGCAGGTGGAATTCGACACCGAACACCTGCGCCGCGTGCTCGTGAACCTGCTGGACAATGCCCTGCGCTATGTGGGACAGGAGCCTGACTCCCTCACGGTGACCACCCGCACCTTGCCCTCCGGCCAGACCAGCCTGCAAGTCTGGAGCGACGGTGCCCCCATGGACAAGTCCGTGGAGCGTCACCTGTTCGAACCGTTTTTTTCCTCCGAAAGCCGCTCCAGCGGCCTGGGCCTCTATATTTGCCGCGAGTTATGTCAGCGCCATGGAGCGTCCATCAGCTACCAGCGGCTGACCCGTACCACCTTGCGGGGCGAGGTAGGCGGCAACGCCTTTACCGTCGGCTTTCGCCGCACCACACGCCCTGCCGATGCTGCCACGCTGTTTGACACCATCGTGGTCTGAAACGCCCTGCCATGAACGCACCTACCGCTTCCATCCTCGTCGTGGACGACGAACCCGACCTGCGCACCTTGTACGAACTGACCTTGCTGCGCGAAGGCTATCGGGTGGAGACCGCATCCAGCGTCCAGGAGGCGCGCGAACAGCTCAAGGCCCACCGCTTTGACGCCGTCATCACCGACATGCGCCTGCCCGATGGTTTCGGCATGGAACTGCTGCAGGATCTGCGCGACCAGCAGCGCCGCGAGCGCTGCGTGGTCATGACAGCGTATGGCTCCGCAGAGAACGCCGTGGAAGCCCTGCGCTCTGGTGCCTTCGACTATCTGACCAAACCCGTGGATCTGAAGCAGTTCCGCTCGGTCGTCGCATCGGCCGTACAAGGCACCGGGGGTGTCCCCGCGCCCCGGGCCGCACGCACCGGCGGCGTACAGAGTCGGCAGGGCGCGTTCAGCGCAGACCCCTTGGCAGCGGGCACCGCACTGGACCGGCTGGTGGGCACCTCAGAGGCCATTCGCAACGTCAAGCAGCGCGTGGCCAAGGTGGCACGAGGCATGGCGCCCGTGCTGATTCATGGGGAATCCGGCACGGGCAAGGAACTGGTTGCGCAA
The DNA here is from genome assembly GCF_050626955.1 of Acidovorax facilis. Taxonomy (NCBI): domain Bacteria; kingdom Pseudomonadati; phylum Pseudomonadota; class Betaproteobacteria; order Burkholderiales; family Comamonadaceae; genus Acidovorax; species Acidovorax facilis. The sequence continues at coordinate 276,761 of NZ_CP192460.1, read as the reverse complement.
GCGCTGCATGCCAGCAGCCAGCGTGCCGATGGTCCCCTGGTTGCCGTGAACTGCGGCGCCATCCCAGAAAACCTGCTGGAGGCAGAATTTTTTGGTGCCCGGAAAGGCTCTTACACCGGTGCCACCCAGGATCGGGACGGCTACTTTCAGGCAGCCCGTGGCGGCACGCTGTTTCTGGACGAAATCGGTGACCTTCCCTTGGCCATGCAGTCCAAATTGCTGCGCGCCATCCAGGAGCGCAGCGTACGACCTCTTGGCTCCACCCAGGAGGAGACGGTGGATGTGCGCATCGTGAGCGCCACACACCGCGACCTGGCCGCCGACGTGCAATCGGGCCGCTTCCGCCAGGATCTCTATTACCGGCTCAACGTGATCGAAATCGTGATCCCCCCGTTGCGCGAGCGGCGTGAAGATCTGCCTGTGCTGTGTGCCGCACTTCTGGCGCGCATCGCCCAGGAATCTGGCATGCCAGTGCCTTCTCTGACAGAGCATGCGCTCCAAGCCATTGCCGCACACCCCCTGACCGGCAACGTCCGCGAACTGGAAAACCTGTTGCACCGGGCCGTGGCACTCAGCGACGGAGACGAGCTGCATGTGGACTGGCCCTCTGGCACCCCCGCCCCATTGGTGGCGCGGACGCTACCAGCCCCCACCCTCCCCAACCACACCGAGGCGCAGCCTGCCTACCAATCACCACAGCCCGCCGCCAGCACGGGCTGCTCGGTCCCTCTGCCCAATGACCTTCAGGCCTGGCTGGACCAGCAGGAGCGGGACATTCTGATACGAGCCTTGCGCGAAGCGGGTTTCAACAGAACCGCCACCGCAGCCCGGCTGGGCATCAGCCTGCGTCAGATACGCTACCGCATCGCCCGGCTGAACATCGCCGTCCCCAATGACCAGGACCCGCATGACGAGATCGGCTGACGCGGCACCAGGCAGATCAACGCCTTGGGACGGTGGATGGCACCGTGCAGCAACTAGGCTGGAATCCCCCAACCATGGTGTGCGCCCTGCCCCGGCAAGTTCCTCCATCGACCTGATCGTGGTGCATTCCATCAGTTTGCCGCCAGGCACATATGGCGGGAATGCGGTGCAACAGCTATTCACCAATTCGCTGGACTGGGACGCACACCCCTACTACCAGAGCATCCGTGGTTTGGCCGTTTCGTCGCATTTCTTCATTGACCGCACCGGCGCCCTTTGGCAGTTTGTGGACTGTGATCTTCGGGCCTGGCATGCTGGCCAGTCGGCCTACCGTGGCCGCAGCCAGTGCAACGATGACTCGATTGGCATTGAACTGGAAGGCCTTGAAGGGCTTGCGTTCGAACCCGCGCAGTACCAGACCCTGACAACGCTCTGCCAGGACATCGAACAGCGCTACCCCATTGAACACATCGCAGGGCATGAGCACATCGCGCCCGGGCGCAAGCAGGACCCAGGCTCCGGCTTCGATTGGGCGCAGGTACAAAAAGCACTGAACTGGCCCATGCAACGTTTTCCGGCAGCCACCTGGCCTGACATTCAAGCCGCTCGCTGAGGGCGCTGTGGCAGCGCCACATTCAGCGACTTTTTTCTATGTGCATTTGCACATCGTCGCGTCCCCAGACACCACGCGGCCTCGCGCAGAAAATCCGCTCGAAACGCTTGTGTTTGCGAGGTTTTCGCCCTGCTTTTCCGCAGGGGCAACGGGTTCCGGCGGGGTCAGCAGAAGGCCCTGCGGCGCCGCTGACATGCTGTTTCGTTTTTCTGAGGGCAATACGACGGTACACTACCGGTAGTGTCTTGAATGCATGTGACACACCATATATAGTGTGCGCCAGACAGTAGTCCGCCGCACCACTCACACGCTGCGACGGCATCCAGGCCGCGCACCACACCCCAGACAGCCCACAGAAGAGGACCCCCCATGCAAGCTGCTTTGAACACGCCTTCCACGCCCCATGCCGCCTCCCCCGAGGCCCCAAACACCCAGTCCGCACCAGCAGCGGCGGGTAACTCGCTGGCGCACTATCAGATCATTCGCCGCAACGGAGCAGTCGTTCCCTTTGAGCCGCAAAAAATTGCGGTGGCGATGATGAAGGCATTTCTGGCAGTGCACGGCACGCAGGGCGCCGCCTCCGCCAGCGTGCGCGAGGTGGTGGACACGCTCACCCAGAATGTGGTCCGCGCCCTCATGCGCTCGCGTCCCGGTGGCGGCACCTTCCATATTGAAGACGTGCAGGATCAGGTTGAACTGGGCCTGATGCGCGGCGAACACCACGAAGTCGCCCGGGCCTATGTTCTGTACCGCGAGCGCCGCACGCAAGAGCGTGCCCACCACCAGGAACAGCTCGCGCCCGCAACCCCCATGTTGAACGTGATCGACAACGGCCAACGCGTGCAGCTGGACATCCTGCGCCTGCACGGGCTCATCGAATCGGCCTGCGCCAACCTCGGCGCCGACATCCAGGCCGCGCCCATCGTCGCCGAGACCATGCGCAACCTGTATGACGGCGTTCCCATGGACGAGGTCTACAAGGCGTCCATCCTCGCCGCCCGCACCCTGATCGAAAAAGACCCTGACTACACCTATGCCACGGCCCGCCTGCTGCTGCATACCATCGTGCGCGAAGTGCTGGGACGCGAGGTCGCCCAGAGCGACATGGGCCAGGCCTACAGGGACTATTTCCCCGCCTTCATCCAGAAGGGGGTGGACAACGAGCTGTTGGACGAGCGCCTGCTCAAGCAATACGACCTGAACCGCCTGGGCGCCGCGCTCAAGGCCGAGCGCGACCTTCAGTTCGACTACCTCGGCCTGCAGACCCTGTATGACCGCTACTTCCTGCACGTCAAGAAAACCCGCATCGAACTGCCCCAGGCGTTCTTCATGCGCGTGGCCATGGGCCTGGCACTCAATGAAACCGACCGCGAGGCCCGCGCAATCGAGTTCTACGAAGTGCTGTCGTCCTTCGACTTCATGTCGTCCACCCCCACGCTGTTCAACAGCGGCACCCTGCGCTCGCAGCTGTCCAGCTGCTACCTGACCACGGTGCCCGACGACCTGGATGGTATCTACGAATCGATCAAGGAAAACGCCCTGCTGTCCAAGTTTGCTGGTGGCCTGGGCAATGACTGGACCCGCGTGCGCGCCCTGGGCTCCCACATCAAGGGCACGAACGGCGAATCGCAAGGCGTGGTGCCCTTCCTCAAGGTGGTCAACGACACCGCTGTGGCGGTGAACCAGGGCGGCAAGCGCAAAGGCGCCGTCTGCACCTACCTGGAAACCTGGCACCTGGATATCGAAGAGTTCCTGGAACTGCGCAAGAACACTGGCGACGACCGCCGCCGCACGCACGACATGAACACGGCCAACTGGATCCCTGACCTGTTCATGCGCCGCGTGATGGAAAAGGGCACCTGGACATTGTTCTCGCCCTCCAACGTGCCCGACCTGCACGATCTGTTCGGCGCCGACTTCGAGAAGGCCTATGTGGCCTACGAAGAGAAGGCCGCGCGCGGCGAGATCAAACCCGCCAAGACGGTGCAGGCCACCGACATGTGGCGCAAGATGCTGACCATGCTGTTCGAGACCGGCCATCCTTGGATCACCTTCAAGGATGCCTGCAACGTGCGCTCGCCCCAGCAGCACGCTGGTGTGGTGCACTCGTCCAACCTGTGCACTGAGATCACACTCAACACCAGCGACACCGAAACCGCCGTCTGCAATCTCGGTTCGGTCAACCTGCTGCAGCACATCAAGGACGGCCAGATCGACCACGAGAAGCTCAAGAATACCATCACGGTTGCCATGCGCATGCTCGACAACGTGATCGACATCAACTATTACGCCGTCAAGAAGGCCCGCGACTCCAATCTGCGCCACCGCCCCGTGGGCCTGGGCGTCATGGCGTTCCAAGACAGCCTGTACGAACTGCGCATTCCCTACGCCTCGCAGGAGGCCGTGGAATTCGCCGACAAGTCGATGGAGGCCATCTGCTACTACGCCTACTGGGCCTCCACCGAATTGGCCCGGGAACGCGGCCAGTACTCCAGCTACAAGGGCTCGCTGTGGGATCGCGGCATCCTGCCTTTCGACACGCTGGACATGCTCTCGCAGGCCCGTGGCGGATATGTGGAAGTGGATCGCTCGTCCACCCTGGACTGGGATGCCCTGCGCAAGAAGATTGCACAGGACGGCATGCGCAACTCCAACTGCGTCGCCATTGCCCCCACGGCCACCATCTCCAACATCATCGGCGTTGATGCCTCGATCGAGCCTTCGTTCGGCAACCTGTCGGTCAAGTCCAACCTGTCGGGTGAATTCACGGTCATCAACGGTGGGCTGGTGCGCGACCTCAAGCGCCTGGGACTGTGGGATGACGTGATGATCATGGACCTCAAGCACTTCAAGGGTTCGCTGCACCCCATCGATCGGGTGCCACAGGACATCAAGGCGCTGTACTCCACAGCGTTTGAAGTCGAGCCGCAGTGGCTGGTGGAAGCCGCATCGCGTCGCCAGAAATGGATTGATCAGGCGCAGAGCCTGAACATCTACATGGCCGGCGCATCGGGCAAGAAGCTCGACGACACCTACAAGCTGGCCTGGATCCGTGGCCTCAAGACCACGTATTACCTGCGCACACAAAGCGCCACACACGTCGAAATGAGCACCGTGAATACACGCCAGCTCAATGCCGTTTCATCGGGCAATGACAGTGGCGCATCGGCAGCGTCGGTGCCCGTTGCAGCGAAACCCAGCGCACTCGATGCGGCAGTTGCTGAAGCCACCCATCAAGCATCAGCAGTGCCTGCTACGGACGTCAAGTTCTGCGCTATCGATGATCCCGGCTGCGAAGCCTGCCAATAAGAACTTCGCACGCGACACCTTGGGCTCTTCCGAGGTGTCGCGCATGTGCTGTGAAGCAACAAATCCTTGCTGCACAACGCTTCAGTGCTTTTCTTTTCGCAGCACTGCTTTCATAATCCGAACACTGGAAAATCTATGTTGACCTGGGACGAAGAAGTCAAGCCCTCATCGCAAAATCAACTGGACGGTGGACTGAACCAAAGCCACCCGGCGGGACAGCCGCCTTTGCCTTTCCAAACCCCCTCACTGCAGGAAGTGCACGCACCGATGACGGCCTCTGCAGCACCGCACGCAACACCTGCCGCAGCCACGCAACGCCGCGTGAACGCCGCCGACAAACGCATCATCAACGGGCAGACGGATGTCAATCAGCTGGTCCCGTTCAAATACAAGTGGGCCTGGGAAAAATACCTGGCCACCTGCGCCAACCATTGGATGCCTCAGGAAGTGAACATGACGCGCGACATCGCGTTGTGGAAGGACCCCAATGGCCTGACCGATGACGAACGCCGCATCATCAAGCGCAACCTGGGCTTCTTTGTCACGGCCGACTCGCTGGCTGCCAACAACATCGTGCTGGGCACCTATCGCCACATCACGGCACCCGAGTGCCGCCAGTTCCTGCTGCGCCAGGCCTTTGAAGAAGCTATCCACACGCACGCCTATCAGTACATCGTGGAATCGCTGGGGCTGGATGAGAGCGAGATTTTCAACGCGTACAACGAAGTCCAGTCCATCCGCGACAAAGACCAGTTCCTGATCCCCTTCATCGAGGCGATCATGGATCCGAACTTCCACACTGGCACGCCCGATACCGACCAGACGCTCCTCAAGTCGCTGATCGTGTTTGCCTGCCTGATGGAAGGCCTGTTCTTCTACGTCGGCTTCACACAGATCCTTGCACTGGGCCGCCAGAACAAGATGACTGGCGCCGCCGAGCAGTACCAGTACATCTTGCGCGACGAGTCGATGCACTGCAACTTTGGCATTGACCTGATCAACCAGCTCAAGCTGGAAAATCCCCATCTGTGGACCGCTGAATTCAAGGCCGAGATCAAGGCGCTGTTCCTCAAGGCGGTTGAACTCGAGTACCGCTACGCTGAAGACACCATGCCGCGCGGCGTGCTGGGCATGAATGCATCGATGTTCAAGGGATACCTGCGTTACATCGCCAACCGCCGTGCCACACAAATCGGGCTGGAGACGCTGTTTCCCAATGAAGAAAACCCGTTCCCGTGGATGAGCGAGATGATTGACCTCAAGAAGGAACGCAACTTCTTCGAGACCCGGGTTATTGAATACCAATCCGGTGGTGCGCTGTCCTGGGACTAGCGCCTTTTCGCAACACACCACCATGGATTTTTACACCACGCCCACCACCACAAGCAGCGCTGCAGTGCGTTGCGGTGCAGGGCGTTCCCGTGTTCATGGCGATGGGGATTTCTCCATCGCCATGGATCGCTTCGTGTCCACTGCAGACAGGAAGTGCTCTTTGCAAATTGACCCAAGGAGAACATGATGGCAACTGCGAAAAAACCAGCCGCTAAGAAGGCGACCCCAGCGAAAAAAGCTGCACCTGCAAAACCAGTAGCAGCGAAGAAGGCTGCACCTGCCAAGAAGGCAGCAGCACCGGCAAAGAAAGCCGCTCCCGCCAAGAAGGCAGTAGCAGCGAAGAAGGCTGCACCTGCCAAGAAGGCAGCAGCACCGGCAAAGAAAGCCGCTCCCGCCAAAAAGGCAGTAGCAGCGAAGAAGGCCGCACCCGCCAAGAAGGCAGCAGCACCGGCAAAGAAAGCCGCTCCCGCCAAGAAGGCAGTAGCAGCGAAGAAGGCCGCACCTGCCAAGAAGGCAGCAGCACCGGCAAAGAAAGCCGCTCCCGCCAAGAAGGCAGTAGCAGCGAAGAAGCCTGCCGCCCCAGCCAAGAAGGCGGCTCCCGCCAAGAAGGCAACGGCTGCCAAGAAGGCCGCTCCCGCCAAGGCTCCTGCAAAAAAAGCTGCACCGGCCAAGAAGGCCCCCAAGGCGCCTGCCCCTGCGGCAGCAGCTCCAGCAGCACAGACCACCCTGAATCCTCAGGCAGCCTGGCCCTTCCCTACGGGCAACAAGCCTTAATCCTGGCGTATCACACGCTCAACCCGGTGCCTGCGCACCGGGTTTTTTTGTGCCTGTTCGTGTTGCACACCACACGCCGTGCAACACAAGAAGCCGGCAGCAATGGCGCCCCGTGACTTCATGGAAAGCTGGCCCTATTACGCGGGGATGAAATCCAGTGTGTAGTTTTGCGGGCCCCGCTGTGCAATCTTGAGGGCTCCTACCCGGTTGCCCAGCTCGGCGCAACGCACCAGCGGCCAGCCCTTTTCCAGGCCGAACAACAACGCGCCCCGCCAAGCATCACCACACCCCGTAGGATCCACCACTTGGGCAGGCACCACGGCGGGTACATGGGTTTTCTGACCATCCACCCAGACCTCGCAGCCCTCCGCGCCCAGCGTCACCACAAGCCCCTTTACCTTGCGCGAAATCTCTGCAAGCGTCCAGCCCGTGCGGTCGCAAAGCATTTTCCCCTCGTAGTCATTGACCGTCACCCAGGAAGCCTGGTCCACGAACCTCGCCAGCTCTTCGCCATTGAACATGGGCAAGCCCTGGCCCGGGTCAAATACAAAAGGAATACCGGCCGCCACAAACTGGGCCGCGTGTTCAAGCATGGCGTCACGACCATCCGGCGCGATGATCCCCACGCTCACCCCCACATCTGCCTCGATGCGGTTCACATGTGCCTGCATCATCGCCCCAGGGTGGAAGGCGGTGATCTGGTTGTTGTCACGGTCCGTCATGATCATGGCTTGTGCGGTGTAGGTGTCCTGGACCTGCCCCACATGACGCGCACTGATACCCAGCAATTCCAGGCGCTGCAGATAGTCAGCGCCATCGCTGCCCAGCATGGCCATTGGCAATGGCTCACCGCCGAGCAACTTGAGGCTATACGCAATGTTGCCCGCACAACCACCAAAGTCGCGCCGCAACGAAGGCACCAGGAAAGAGACGTTCAGGATGTGCAGCTGGTCGGGCAGTATCTGCTCGGCAAAACGGCCCTCGAAGGTCATGATGGTGTCGAACGCCAGAGAACCACAAATGAGGGCAGCCATATCAAAGAAGTAGGTTGGTAAAAAATCAGGGATAAAACGCCAGCAACCGATAGCCAGCAACACGCGCTCCGCCGGTGGTCACAATCACTGACACGGACGAACTCCATTCGCCCCCTGCAGACAACTCCATGGGAGCCCCCATGTCAGTGGGCAAAAGCACACGCCGAAGCACTGGCTGGTCCTGCGCATCGGTCAACGTCAACTCGACGGCGGGCATGGCCAGAGGTATCGAGGCCTTGCTCTTCATGGTCAGCGCGAGTTGATAGCTATCACCTCGGGCCTTGTTGAACGAAGAACTGTCGATGACCACATCCGCAATCTGGCGCGGCGGCGCGATCTCGCAGTGCAAGGGAGCGCACAACGCCATCAACCATGGCCTGGCACGCGCATCCATCGCGGCAAGGCGGTCACGCTCCTGAACAGCGACCTGCAGCGCAAGTCCCGCCACAGACATCAAAAGCAGCACTCCAAGCACCGTGCGCACCATCGGCCTGCGCCAGAACGCCTTGCGCCGGGCAGCGACTACAAAGCTGACTTCCTGTCCGGCCTCAGGGTCATCGTCCTCGGCAACGGCATCCGACGCCTTTCGGACCGAGGATCGCTTGCGAGCCGATGCCTGCAACACGGCTGCGGGCGAATGGTCTTCCACGAGCGCAAGTGCCTCCGGCTCGGGTTCAGGCGTCGCGGGCTGCGCAAAACCCACCGGCGGCACGGGCTCTTCAGCCCGCTCTTCCGGCTCCGCACCTTCCACCGGCAACGCCGTCTTGGTAGGCAACTCCAGTGCGGGATATCCCATAGGGGTCAACGCCACGGCTGCAGCTGGATCAGAAGCCACCTCTTCGCCGTCTCGAAGAGCAGCAGCAGGTAACTCATACCCTGCAGGGAGTGATGTTCCATCGCCTGCACCGGGCAAGACGGCTGACAACGAGGCAGTAGGGTGCTCCCCCTTGGGCAAAGAGGATGGCCTATCAGCTGCCACCTCGGGAAAGGCCAAAGGAGGCAAGGCGACGGCATCGCTCCGCATCCCTGCAACATCCCCGCCCGTTGTTGGCACATTGCGCACGGAGTCCGGGCGCCAGGCAAATGGAGTGAAGGGGCCGATTCCCGCATCGGCACCAGGTGCCACCGCCCCGGCTGCCGCAGACAGAAACGCGGGCACCGCAGGCTGTGGAACCTCCAGAACCGGAGCCACCACCTGGGCCTGTGCATCCGGCAACCCCGCCATTACGTCGGAAGTACCTGCGGGAAACAGCGAAAACGCTGGTTTTTCGGAGGCTGGCGATAGCGCCCCCGCAGATGGGGCAACCGGTGGTGGCGAAGAAGTCGGCTCACCCCATGACCGCCCCGTCTCTGCCTTGCGCGCCACCGGCATGGATGGCGGACGTATGTCGGTCAACGAGACATCGGGCAACAACGCTGGTGGAGCCGCTGGAAGCAGGTGCGCCGAAGCGTCAAACACCTCTTTGCATTGACCACAACGCACCCACCCTTGCGAGATGCGCAATTGGTCCGCCACCACCTTGAACGAGGTAGAGCAGGACGGGCAGCGAGTGATCTGGCTCATCAGCGATGGATTGTAGAGGCGCGTGCGACCCCGGCGAAGCGGGCTTCGGCCCCGTCTTAGCGGCGGGCGATCATCAAGATCCAGCCATCTTCTGTATCCGCCACATCAAGCTGAAGCCAGGGAGCATATGCCTCTTTCAACTCCTCAGCCTGACGTTCCAAAATGCCTGCCAGCACCAGATTCCCGCCGGGCGCGACGTGGCTGCACAAGAGGGGCGCCAGCACGCGCAAGGGGGTGGCAAGAATGTTTGCCAGCACCGTCTGGTATTCACCCCGTGCCTTGTCGGGCAGTCCCGCGTGGAGCCGCACGTCATTGGCCTGTGCATTCAGCGCGGTGGACTCGACCGCCGCAGGATCAATATCGACCGCATCGATGTCCGTGGCACCAAACTTGGCCGCACCAATGGCGAGGATGCCAGAGCCACAGCCATAGTCCAGAACCCGGCCCAGCGGATTGCCCATGGACGACTCGGTGGCACCGTTACGGGCAATCCAGCGCAGACACATGCGCGTCGTGGGGTGGGTGCCGGTGCCAAACGCCAGGCCCGGATCCAGCCGGATGCTGCGCTTTGCCTCGGCGGGAAGTTCGTGCCAGGTAGGAACTATCCAAAAATCCGGCGTGATGTCCACAGGCGCAAATTGCGATTGCGTGAGCCGCACCCAGTCCTGCTCGGGCACGTGGGCAACCCCCAGCACCTGGCAGCCCGCAAAAAAATCCTGCACCACCAGCAGTTGCTGGGCCTCCCGGGCTGCCACCTCCGAAGGAAAGAGCGCTACCACCCTGCTGCGCTGCCAGCCGTCCTTGGGCGGCGGCATGCCAGGCTCGCCAAACAAGGCCTGCTCGGCGTCGGTCTGGGCATCAGCATCCTCCACCGAAACGCTCAGCGCATCCAGCGCATCCAGCGCATCGCTGACCGCCTCGATCCGGTCCTCGGGACACATCAGACTCAGCTCAAACATAGAAGCCTCTCAGAAAAAGTGAAATGCTGGCACCCGTTGCCAGGAGCCAGCATGTGAATGACTGCGCAATACGATTTCAGCGCTTGTGCTGCGACAGCCACTCTTCCAGGTAATGGATGTTGGTGCCACCGGCCATGAACTTGGCGTCCACCATCAGCTCGCGGTGCAGCGGCACGTTGGTGTTGATGCCTTCGATCACCGTCTCGGACAGCGCCGTGCGCATGCGGGCCAGGGCCTGCTCGCGCGTGTCGCCGTGCACGATGATCTTGCCGATCATCGAGTCGTAGTTAGGCGGCACAAAGTAGTTGGTGTACGCATGCGAATCCACACGCACGCCGGGGCCGCCTGGTGGATGCCACGTTGTGATACGCCCGGGCGACGGAATGAACTTGTAAGGGTCTTCTGCATTGATCCGGCACTCGATGGCATGGCCCCGGATCTCGATCTGGCGCTGGGTGAACGGCAGCTTCTCGCCGGCCGCGACCATGATCTGCGTCTTCACGATGTCCACGCCGGTGATCCACTCGGTGACGGGGTGTTCCACCTGCACACGGGTGTTCATCTCGATGAAGTAGAACTCGCCGTTTTCGTACAAGAACTCGAACGTGCCCGCGCCACGGTAGCCGATCTTCTTGCACGCGGCCACGCAGCGCTCGCCGATCTTCTCGATCAGTTTGCGGGGGATGCCGGGGGCTGGAGCCTCTTCGATGACCTTCTGGTGGCGGCGTTGCATGGAGCAGTCGCGCTCGCCCAAATACACCGCATTGCGGTGCTTGTCGGCCAGGATCTGGATTTCGATGTGGCGCGGGTTCTGGAGGAACTTCTCCATATACACCGCAGGATTGCCAAACGCAGCGCCCGCTTCGGCCTTGGTCATCTGCACCGCATTGACCAAGGCAGCTTCGGTGTGCACCACGCGCATGCCACGGCCACCACCGCCGCCTGCGGCCTTGATGATCACCGGGTAGCCCACGGCCTTGGCGATTCGGCGGATCTGCACCGGATCGTCGGGCAACTCGCCCTCAGAGCCCGGCACGCAGGGCACGCCTGCGCGGATCATGGCCTGCTTGGCCGACACCTTGTCGCCCATGATGCGGATCGACTCGGGGGTGGGGCCGATGAACTGGAAGCCACTCTTTTCCACGCGCTCGGCGAAATCTGCGTTCTCAGACAGGAAGCCATAGCCGGGGTGAATGGCCTCGGCGTCGGTCACCTCGGCGGCCGAGATGATGGCTGGCATGTTCAGGTAGGACAACGGCGAGGGCGCTGGGCCGATGCACACCGCTTCTTCGGCGAGCTTGACGTATTTGGCGTCGCGGTCGGCCTCGGAGTAGACCATCACGGCCTTGACACCCAACTCATGGCAGGCGCGCTGAATGCGAAGGGCGATCTCCCCTCTGTTTGCGACCAGGATTTTCTTGAACATGCGCGCCTTATTCGATGACGAACAAAGGTTGGCCGTATTCCACGGCCTGACCGTTTTCACCCAGGATGCGGGTGACGGTTCCCGACTTGTCGGCCTCGATTTCGTTGAGGATCTTCATCGCTTCGATGATGCAGATGGTTTCGCCTTCCTTGACCTGGCTGCCGACTTCAACAAAAGCCTTGGCGCCAGGGCTGGACGAACGGTAGAACGTGCCCACCATGGGTGACTTGACGATGTGGCCAGCAGGGACTGCAGGGGCCGAGGGCGCAGGCAACTCGGCAACTTGGGCGGCGGCAGACGCAGGGGGCGCAGGCGCTTGCATCGGGGCGGGGACGTACTGCTGAACGACACCACCCACGCTCTTGACGATGCGGACTTTGCCCTCGGCTTCCGTGATTTCGAGTTCAGATACGTTCGACTCGGACACGAGATCGATGAGGGTTTTGAGTTTTCGCAGATCCATGGGAGCTCCAACGGCTATAAAACTGATAGGACTTACGCCAATCGGGACGCAGTAGCCGCCTCGCGTTGGGCGAGCCGCCTGCCTGAGCCCTGCTTTGCGCAAGTCATGACTGAATAGGGCGCGAATTTACTCCAATTTCAGCCTATCTCCGTCTTCCACAGGTATTTTTGATGAACTACATCATGTCGATACCCAGCCGGGGCCTACAAAAATGCCGAACAGAAGGCTTGGTCGATCAGCGCAGAGGCGCCCACAGCTGGAGGTCTTGCGGGGTGATTTGCCCCATTTTACGGTGCAGGACACGTCCATTGCCCCCGAGCACCACGGTAAACGGCAGGCCACCGGTAAGGTTGCCCAGTGATCGCCCCAGGTCGGTACCGCCCAGTCCGGCAAGGCCCACGGGGAACTCCAGCGGAATACGCTGCAGAAACTTGCGCACGGCAGAGGGCTGGTCGATGGCCAATCCCAGAACTTGCCATCCGTTCGGCGCCTGTTGGCGATAGAAAGCATTGAGCATGGGCAGCTCTTCCACACAGGGCGGGCACCAGGTGGCCCAGAAGTTCAGCAGCAGCGGCTTGCCAGCCAGAGACTTCAGCGCCACCACGCCCCCTTCAGGCTTTTCAAACTCCATCGCCCAGAGCGCTTCTTCCACCCCCTGCTCCATGGCATGGGGCTGGAACTTCCACCATGCCAGGCCGGCACCCCCCAACGCTGCTGCGCCTGCCACCCCGGCGTACAGCAGTCGCCTACGTGCGGCCGACGGTTGCGCATCGCTGGTGGCGGGGATGGACTCAGGGCGATCGGAAGGGCTTGTCATGGGGCAGGGGTTTCCTGGAGCAGGCGCCGAACGGCGGTCATGTCACCGCGCGGCACACGCCCTTGGGCATCCGGGCGCAAAGCGCCGCGCAGGTCATCGAGGTCATAGATCATCAAGTGCACCCCGATCATCTCATTGAGTTCGGGCGACTTGCTGCCCAGGCTCAGCGCTTCGACCGACTCACCATGAAAACCGGTGACCGTGCGTGGCTCGTAGTCCACATGGTGATCGATGAGCGCTATTTCTGCAGATTTGGAGTCATCGCAGAACAACTGCAGGTAAATGTCGGACAGCCGCGTGGCCGTACCATGCCATACAGCCCCTGCCAGATGGGGACGGAATGCCGCCATGCGCTCCATCCACACGAGGGCCAGCTGGCGCAGCGCCCGCAGCTCGTGCGGCTGCGTATCGGCACAAAAGAGCTGGATGTACTCCCGCACGGCGGCCTCGACTTGGTCGTTGCTCGGCAGGGGTGTGCGGGCAGGCAGGCCCATCTGGCGCAGCGCACGGCGCTTGGCCGGGCCCCATTCCAGGCCCTCTTCCACCACCAGCCGGGCCGTGGTGTGGGCGATTTCGTCGCTCAAAGGTGTGTGCATGGCGGTAGGGAATGGTGGTGGCAGGGAAAGAAACCGCATTGTGGCCCGAAGCACCTGCCTGGACTACGGGTTACCCCTAGATATGCCCAGGGTCACTATATTTTTCATAGCTTCTCGCGCTTATCCACCAAGCGCTGGAGGCTTGTTTTTTATTGAACCTTAGAATCTGCGCCCATGCATATACACATACTGGGCATCTGCGGCACGTTCATGGGCGGCTTGGCCGCGCTCGCACGCGAGGCAGGGCACAAGGTGACGGGTTGCGACGCTGGCGTTTACCCGCCGATGAGCGACCAATTGCGGGCCCTGGGCATCGATCTGATCGAAGGTTTTGGCGCCGACCAACTGGCCCTGCAGCCCGACATGTTTGTCATCGGCAACGTGGTCAGCCGCGTCCGCCTGCCGGACGGTTCGCCCAAATTTCCGTTGATGGAAGCCATCCTGGACGCAGGCCTGCCCTACACCAGCGGCCCGCAGTGGCTGGCCGAGCATGTACTACAAGGCCGCCATGTGCTGGCGGTGGCTGGCACCCATGGCAAGACGACGACCACCTCAATGCTGGCCTGGATTCTGGAAAGCGCCGGTCAGCAGCCGGGTTTTCTGATTGGCGGAGTACCGCTGAATTTCGGCGTGTCCGCCCGACTGGGGGCGCCCCGGCGACCATCACCCGGCAGTGCGCCGCTGGGGGATGCGCCGCTGTTCGTGATCGAGGCTGACGAATACGACACAGCCTTCTTCGACAAGCGCAGCAAGTTTGTGCACTACCGCCCCCGCACTGCCGTGCTGAACAACCTGGAGTTCGACCACGCAGACATCTTTGACAACTTGGCCGCCATCGAGCGGCAGTTTCACCACCTCGTGCGCACGGTGCCGCCGTCGGGCCGTGTGGTGGTCAACGGTCTCGAAGAAAGCCTCACCCGCGTACTGCACACGGGCTGCTGGAGCGAAGTGTCCAGCTTTGGTGAAGCCGTCAGCGACTTTTCCGCCGAAGGCGATCCCCAGGCATTCGACGTGCTGCACCAGGGGCGCAAGGCCGCCCGGGTGGAGTGGGCGCTGACTGGCGTGCACAACCAGCTCAACGCACTGGCGGCCATTGCCGCCGCTCACCATGTAGGCGTGAGCCCCGAGCAGTCCGCTACGGCACTGGCCACCTTTCAGAACGTGAAGCGACGCATGGAACTGCGCGGCACCGTGAATGGCGTTGCGGTGTATGACGACTTTGCCCACCACCCCACTGCCCTGAGAACCACGCTGGACGGCCTGCGCCGCAGCCTGGGCCAGGGTGCGCGCATCCTGGCGGTGTTCGAGCCCCGCAGCAACACCATGAAACTGGGCGCCATGAAGGCCCAACTGCCGTGGGCGCTGGAGCCTGCCGACCTCGCGTTCTGCCACACGGCCGGGCTGGACTGGGACGCAGCGCAGGCCCTAGCCCCCCTGGGCGTGGGCCCAGGCCTGCGGGCGCAAACCGCTGCCGACATCAACACCCTGGTAAAACAGGTCACAGCGGCAGCCCGCCCGGGGGATCACATCGTGTGCATGAGCAACGGGGGATTTGGCGGCATCCACGCCAAACTGCTGGAATCGCTACAAAATAAATAGCTGCTGACGCTTACCTGGCAAGCGCCAGAGCCTGATATTCTTCAAAAACTAGAACGATACCGCCATGCCGGGGACGTCCACGCGCACCACGGGCTTGGCGAGCGCCGCGCTGGCAGCGCGCGCAAAGTCACGGGACCATGCCGGGTCGGCCAGCAACGAAGCCCCCGCAGCGCGGGCCACTGTGAGCACCTTGTCCGCCAGCAGCACCTTGCCGCTGGCGCGCAGGGGTTCGCAATCGAGCGCGGTGAACTGATCATCCAGCCAGCGCCTGCCAGCCTCGTGGCCCATGGGCTCGGCGCCCTCCAGATCAAAACGGAATTCCTGGTTTCCGGCCAGACGGACCGACACTTCGCTGTGCATGATGGTTTGCCTTTCTATCTACTGAAACCGTGGCGGCGACTGCCGTGCTCCCTTGCACGGCCCGCCACGGGTTTCCAGTTTAGGGCCTTCGGCCAGCAGCGCAGATCACCGCGCGCGGCGCGCCTTCACGGCGTCAGACAGCTCAGCCAGCGCCGTCAGCGAATCGTCCCAGCCCAGGCAGGCGTCCGTGATGCTCTTGCCATACTCCAGCGCGCCGGGCTGGTCCTTGCCCGGTGAGAACTTCTGGGCACCGGCGGTGAGGTGGCTCTCGATCATGAGGCCGAACACACTGCGCGAGCCACCGGCGAGCTGAGCGGCGATGTCGCGCGCCACGTCGAGCTGCTTTTCATGTTGCTTGCTGCTGTTGGCATGGCTGCAGTCCACCATCAGGGTGGCGGGCAGCTTGGCGGCTTCGAGGTCCTTGCAGGCAGCGGCCACGCTGGCAGCGTCGTAGTTGGGCGTCTTGCCGCCGCGCAGGATCACGTGGCAATCCTTGTTGCCCTTGGTGTTGACGATGGCCACCTGGCCGTTTTTATGCACCGACAGGAAGTGGTGGCCCCGGCTGGCCGACTGGATCGCGTCGGTGGCAATGCGGATGTTGCCATCCGTGCCGTTCTTGAAGCCGATAGGCGCCGAGATGCCGGAGGCCAGCTCGCGGTGCACTTGGCTTTCTGTGGTGCGGGCGCCAATGGCGCCCCAGCTGATGAGGTCGCCGATGTACTGGGGCGAAATCACATCCAGGAACTCGCTGCCGGCGGGCATGCCAAGGCGGTTAATTTCGATCAGCAGCTGGCGCGCAATGCGCAGGCCTTCGTCGATGCGGTAGCTTTCGTCGAGGTACGGGTCGTTGATGAGGCCCTTCCAGCCCACCGTGGTGCGTGGCTTCTCAAAGTACACCCGCATCACGATTTCCAGGGTGTCGGCGTACTGCGTGCGCGCGGCCATGAGGCGGCGCGCGTACTCCACAGCGGCAGCCGGATCGTGGATGGAGCATGGGCCGATCACCACCAGCAGGCGGTCATCCTTGCCGGCCATGATGTTGTGGATGTTCTTGCGGGTCTGGGTGATCAGCGTCTCGACCGGCGTTCCACGGATCGGGAAAAAGCGGATCAGATGCTCGGGAGGAGGCAACACGGTAATGTCCTTGATACGTTCGTCGTCGGTCTGGCTGGTTTTCTCGACGCTGCGGTACCAGGCATCGCTGGTCGGGGTGGTGGTGGCCGTCATGGTTGCTTCCTCGTGGAGTAAAAGTAGTTGGAGGGATGAAAAAACGGGAGGGCAGAAAAACAAAAACCGCCGGGCTTTGCAGCGTCGGCGGTTGGTATGGGAAGGTTGTGTTTGCTTGCGCGTTTTCCTCTCATCCGCCGGGGACCGAGATAAAAAACCAAAAATAAAACGCGCTGCGAACTTGCATGGCAGCCAATGTAGCACAGGAGTGCGGCAGTGCAGCACCCCCGGATTGTTGCGATTGCGCGACAGCAATGGTAATCCGGATGCCTACCAGGCCCCACTTCCAACCCCCTGATTCAACGCCTCCAGCGACGAAACCAAGCGCTCGCACGCTGCAGGACTGACAGCTTGCGCGGCGGCGCCCGATCCTGCAGGTCACTGGGTGGATCGCTCTGGTGCTCATACATGTCGATGAGCAGCAGCGCCTCGCCCAGCGTGCGCCAGGCCAGAAGCTCGAACTGGTCGAAGCTTGCACTTTCCTTCGGGCTGCGCCGCTCCAGCATCTGCTGCCAGTCCGCGATCGCATTGCGCAACTCCCTCAGCGCACGCTCATAGGCCCCGAACTCGTACAACGCGTGCCAAGCCGATCCCAGGCCCGTCAGGAACAACTGGTGCTCGCGGGCGCAATGCGACAAAGTCAACACACGCCGGGTGATGGCGGTGGTATCGGTGCTGGTGCGGCGGATCCGCACCGCCTCGTCGATCTGCGTTGAGAGCGCGCTCAAGCTATCGCGCAGTTGACGAGACTCCTCATCGGCCACGCCTTCACGCAGAAAGCGGCTGATGTCACCAAATGATTGAAGGGTCAGCAGCTGACTGGGGCGCGTCGCGGGCATGCGCCATTTTGCGCTGCCAGAGCATGCACCATGGGCTTTGTGCACCGCACAAGGCCAAAGATGGTGGAAGCGAGCAACAGTCAGCGTGTCGAGCCGAAGCAGGAACGCTGTCGCCGATCGTCAGGCCGTGCCACCCACCGTCAACCCCTCGATACGCAGCGTAGGCTGGCCCACGCCCACGGGTACGCTCTGGCCTTCCTTGCCGCAGGTGCCTACGCCGCTGTCAAGGCGCATGTCGTTACCGATCATGGTGACTTTCTTGAGCGACTCGGGGCCGCTGCCGATGATGGTCGCGCCTTTCACGGGGTATTGGATCTTGCCGTTTTCCACCCAGTAGGCTTCGCTGGCCGAGAACACGAATTTTCCCGAGGTAATGTCCACCTGTCCGCCGCCGAAGTTGCTGGCGTACAGGCCCTTCTTGATGCTGCCGATGATTTCCTGCGGGTCCTTGTCGCCGCCCAGCATGTAGGTGTTGGTCATGCGCGGCATGGGAATGTGGGCATAGCTCTCGCGGCGACCGTTGCCGGTGGGTGCCACACCCATCAGGCGCGCGTTGAGCGAATCCTGGATGTAGCCCTTCAAGATGCCGTCCTCGATCAGCACATTGCGCTGGCTGGCGTGGCCCTCGTCGTCCACGTTGAGCGATCCACGGCGGTCGGCGATGGTGCCGTCGTCCAGCACCGTCACGCCCTTGGCCGCCACGCGTTGGCCGATGCGGCCGCTGAATGCGCTCGAGCCCTTGCGGTTGAAGTCGCCTTCCAGCCCGTGGCCAATGGCTTCGTGCAGCAGGATGCCGGGCCAGCCCGACCCCAGCACCACCGTCATCTCACCCGCAGGGGCGGGGCGCGATTCGAGGTTGACCAGGGCCGCATTCACGGCCTCGTCCACGTACTTGCCCATCTGCTCGTCGTCAAAATAGGCCAGGCCGAAACGACCACCGCCGCCCGCCGAACCCATTTCGCGGCGGCCATTCTGCTCGGCGATCACTGTGACCGACAGGCGCACCAGCGGGCGCACATCGGCCGCCAGGGTGCCGTCGGCACGGGCCACCAGCACCACGTCGTATTCGCTCGCCAGCCCTGCCATGACCTGCGCCACGCGCGGGTCCTTGGCGCGGGCGCGCTGCTCCAGCTTTTCCAGCAAGGCCACCTTGGCGGTGCTGTCGAGCGAGGCTATGGGGTCCACGCCGGGGTACAGGCTGCGGCCTGCCGCTACTTTTTTAGGAGCTACTCGCGATTTACCCGCCTGCGCTGCGGCCGAAATAGACCTTACAGTTCGGGCTGCGTCCAACAAGGACGCCTCGGAGATGTCGTCCGAATAGGCAAACGCCGTCTTCTCGCCGCTCACCGCGCGCACACCCACACCCTGGTCGATGCTGAAGGAACCAGTCTTGACGATGCCCTCTTCGAGGCTCCAGCCCTCGCTGCGGGTGTACTGGAAGTACAGGTCGGCATCGTCCACCTTGTGGGTGCGGATCTCGGCCAGTGCCCGTGCCAGATGGCTTTCGTCAAGCCCGAAAGGGGTCAGCAACAATTCGCGAGCGACATCGATGCGCTGGCTGGTGGCCGCACGCTGGGGCGCGGCAGTGGTGGAGCGGAAAGTCATCGGGGCATTTTAGGCGCGCAGCCCCACCCTGCCGGACAAGGGGGCACATGCCCCTATGCCTCAAAGCGCCCACGCAAAGCGTCAGGCCGTCGTCTGGTCGTCCAGCGCGGCCTGGGGTGCATGGGTCTGCACCGACTCGATACCGGCATCGCGCGCCTTGGCACCGGAATACATCTGGCTTTGGCCGATCACCTGGCCATTGCCCGCCTTGAGCGTGAAATAGGGCGATCCATCCTTGGCGCTCAGGCGACCGAACCGGCCATCATCGGGAGCGTTCTTGCGCACGGATTCGATGCCGTTCAGTGCACTGGCCCGTGATTCGTACATCTCGCTGGTGAGGATGATCTGGCCATTGGAGGCCAACAGGTTGAAGACAAATTTATCGTTCTTCGACTTCTTCAGCTCGAACTTCGCCGCCATAGGGAATCCCTCCGGTTGCATAGGCCAAGGCACAGTTGGCCTGCCGGTTTGTACCCTCTTGCCGCCCTGCACGCAACGCCTGGGTAAAGACCCTGGAAGGTGTTCCTGATCTCCCAGCGGAGCCTATGGCTATAGGGCAGGCCGAGCGTCCTTGGGGTCCTGCTTCTGGGCCCGGGCCACCGACATCAGGATGCCCAGCGCCAGGCCCAGGGTGACCATGGCGGTGCCGCCATAACTGATGAAAGGCAGCGGCACGCCCACCACGGGCAGGATGCCGCTGACCATACCCATGTTCACAAAGGCATAGGTGAAAAAGATCATCGAGACCGCCCCGGCCATCAGGCGTCCGAACAGGCTGGTGGCCCCTGCGGCGATGGCCAGGCCGCGCCAGACCAGCATCAAAAAGCAGACCAGCAGAAACAGGTTGCCTGCCAGCCCGAACTCCTCGGAGAACGCGGCAAAGATGAAGTCGGTGGTGCGCTCGGGGATGAACTCCAGATGGGTCTGCGTACCCGCCATGAAACCCTTGCCCCACATGCCACCCGAGCCGATGGCGATCATGCCCTGGATGATGTGGAACCCCTTGCCCAGCGGGTCGCGTGTGGGGTCGAGCAGGGTGCAGATGCGCTGCTGCTGGTAGTCGTGCAGCACCGACCAGCGCACGCCGTCCGCGCACAACTGGTCCCCCAGCAACACCAGGGCCAGGATGCCCACGCCCCCCAGCACCACCGGTGGCAGCACCAGTTTCCAAGAGAGCCCGGCAAAGAAGATCACGGACAGGCCAGCTGCCAGAACCAGTAGCGACGTACCCAGATCGGGCTGCTTCATGATCAGCCCCACCGGAACGGCCAGCAGCAGCCCTGCCGCCGCAAAGTCGAGCGGGCGTAAGGTGCCCTCGCGTTTCTGGAACCACCAGGCCAGCATCAGGGGCATGGCAATTTTCAGGATCTCGCTGGGCTGGATGACGATGCCCACATTGATCCAGCGCGTCGCCCCTTTTTTGGTGATGCCAAACAGCGCCACCGCCAAGAGCAGCGCCACGCCAGCCGCATACAGCGGCACAGCGAACAGCATGATTTTCTGGGGCGGCACCTGGGCCACCATGAACAAAATGGCACCCGCAATGAGCATGTTGCGCCCATGGTCCGAAAACCGTGTGCCGTGGTCGTAGCCCGATGAATACATGGCCACCAGCCCGGCGCAGGCGAGCAACGCCACCACCAGCATGAGCGGCAGGTCAAACCCGCGAAACAGGGGAAGAAAACGCTGGGCGAGCGAGGGCTTTTCAAAAACAACGGCCATCGCGGGATTATCGCGGCCCTTGGGGCCGCGCCACCGTCACCCCGCCTGGCGGAAGGCCATCACCGCCTGGTTGCGCAGGGTGCGCAGCAGGCCCAGGGCCTTGTCGTCCACCACGATGCCCCCTGCCGTGGACTGGTCGGCATAGATAAGCGCAAACGTCTGCCCCTTGATCTGCAGCGGAAGCAGCAAGAACGAGGGGGCATTGAGCCCCGCGCGGTACCACTCGGGCAGGCGGGCCTGCATCTTGGGCTCCGTCGCGTCGTTGATGAGCGTATCGGCACCGCGCAGGCAGACGGCGGCAAACAGGTCGCCCGGCGCCTTGAGCGGGACTTTCATGGCACGCACGGCGGCATCGCTACCCTCGCCCAGGCCAAAGCGGCCGGTCAGCAAATCGGTGCGTGCCTCACGCAGGCAAAACACCATGCGCCGAAACCCCAGCGCGCGGAACATGGTCTCCAGGATCATGCGCAACACGTCGTTGAGCTGAAAACTCTCGACCATGGCATTGGTGATGTCCTGGATGCCCGCTGCCAGCACTTCGTTGACCTGCGCGACCGACACGGCGCCGCTGGCCTGCGACTCCAGCACCGCTGGCAAGGGCTGGGTTTCGCTGGCCCGCAGCTCGTGCGAGCCCAGGGCGTCATCCTGCGCGGGCCCGGCACCGGCCGCCGGGGGCAGCTGCAGCAGCCGCGCCGCAGGCGTGCCGGGGGCTACGCGCAGGTCCAGCGCCTCGGCCAGCGCCACCAGCTTGTGGCGGGCGCGCAAAGTGCCCTCCGAAATCGCTGCGGCAGACAGCGCCAGGGTGCGGGAGTAGCGGGTGCCGATCTGGCCCAGGTGGGCTTCCAGCGACGCGGCATCGCTCGCCAGCAGGGTGCTGGCCACCTCATTGGCAGCCATTGCCACCCAGCGCAGGCGCTCCACCCCCTGCTCCGGCGCACGTTGCATGGGCGAGCCCAGGGGCTTGCGCATGCAGCGCTGCAGGCTCTCGGGCAGCCCCCAGACGCGGGCCACGCCCACCCCCAGGTCCTCGAAGCCCAAGCCCAGCACCTGCAGCGCGGCCGACTCTTCGCCCCCCTCCACGCGGCCAGTCTCCATCAGGGCGCGCACCTGGCGCGCCTCTTCCGGAAAATAGAACTCGCACAACATGCGGCCCAGGTTCTGGAACATCGCGCCAATGAAGGCCTCTTCAGCCGCCTGGCCGGGCTCGCACAGCTCCGCCGCCACAGAGCCAGCCATCATGGCGCGCAAAAACTCCTCGCGCATCTGGCTTGCATGGGCCTTGTCCTGCATGTGGTCCAGCAGCACCAGGCTGAGTGCCATGTTGCGCACGGCGTTGAAGCCCACCAGGCTCACGGCCCGCGACACGGTGCTGATGGTGCCCCGGCCCGCATGCGCGAAATGCACGCTGTTGACCAGGCGCAGCAACTTGTTGGTGAGCGCCACATCCTTGAGGATCTCGTGTGTGAGATCGCTGATGCTGTCGTCCTCGGAGTTGGCCACGCGCTGGATGCGCGCCACCGAGTCCGACAGCGCCGGAAAGTCGCTCTTGTGGCGCATGCGCCGCAGCAGGAAGTCGAGCGTGGCATTGCTGGCGGCCGTGGGCGCGCTGGCCGGAGCGGCCCAGGCACGCAAGGCATCGCGAAACTCCGCCGCCGACGGATAGCGCTGGCCCGGCTCGCGCGCCATCGCACGTTGCAAAATGGCCCGCAGGGCGTCGTCCACGCCCGGCCCCAGGTCTTCCGGCAGCACCAGGGTTTCGTTTGCAACGCGGTACAGCGCCTGCCAGGCGTCTTTCTGGTGGATCAGTGGCCGGCCCGTGAGCAGCTCCACCAGCACCAGGGCGGCCGAATACACATCCATGGCCGGTGCAGGGGCCGCCCCGGCCGCCGCCTCGGGCGCGAGGTACGCCGGGGTACCACTGGCCAGTTGCGAATCCGGCACAGCCTGCACCGGCGCCGCCATGCCAAAGTCCATCACCCGCGCGTGGCGCTGGGTGTCGATCATGATGTTGGAAGGCTTGAGGTCGCGGTGCACGATGCCGGCCTGGTGTGCGGCCTGCAGGCCATCCAGCACATCCACCATCAGCGCCACTGCGTCGTGCGGCGTGCAGCGCCCCTGCTGCGCCAGATGCTCGGCCAGCGTCTTGCCTGGAACGTACTCGAACACGATGTAGGGCTGGCGGCCCTGCACATCGGCCTCAAACACCGGAACGATGAAGGGGTGCGCCAGACGCCCCACATGCCGGGCTTCGCGCAGCCAGTGCTCCAGCACCGACGGGTCCTGGTCCTCCACGGGGCGCATGAGCTTGATGGCCACCTCGCGCTGCAGGCGCGGGTCCAGCGCCAGCCACACGGTGGCCTGGGCGCCCCGGCCCAGCAGCTTTTTCAGTTCAAAGCGGCCCAGCGACGTGGGAGGCTTGTCGGTGGATCCCAAAGCCCAGCGTTTGGCGGTGGAAAGCGGGGCAAAATCAGTCATGGTGGGGATCAAGGCAGCGGGCCCACCGCGTGGTGCCCATGCCATGCATCTTATGTCTCGGCCACCCCTTTCACAGCAGTGATTCCCCTGCCCTGTCGTTTTCCCCCTCCATGACCACCACCCACCTTCTGTACCTTCACGGCTTTCGCTCTTCGCCCCAGTCTGCCAAGGCGCGGCAGATGGCCGCGCAGGTGGCGCAGCACCACCCGGGTGTCACCTTCTGGTGCCCCCAGCTGCCGCCCTCCCCCAAAGCGGCGATGGAACTGGTCGCGCAGGGCATTGCCCCGTGGCGCGGAGCAGCAATGGCGGTGATCGGCTCCTCGCTCGGTGGCTTTTACGCCAGCTGGGTGGCGCAGCACAAGGGCTGCCCCAGCGTGATGCTCAATCCGGCCGTGCACCCGGCGCGTGACCTTGCGCGGTACATCGGCGAGCAGACCACCTGGCACGACCCAGCGGAGCGGTTTTACTTCCAGCCTGAATACATTGACGAGCTGCACGCGCTGGACACCACAGGCCAGCCGCCGGCAGCGCCCGAGATGGCCATCATTGCCAAGGGCGACGAGGTGCTGGACTGGCGTGAAATGGTGGCGCGCTACCCGCAGGCGCGGTTGGTGGTGCAGGAGGGGGGAGAACACGCCCTCGCCAATTTCAGCGACTACCTGCCCCAGGTGACGGAGTTCCTGGCTCTGGCCTGACATCGCCCGGGCGCCGGGGGCACCAGCGCATCAGAACCTCTTCAACGTGCCTGGGATGCCCGGGTGCCACCCGCCCCCATCCAGCGGGCATAGTCGTCCGGGTAGGCTGCACGGTAGCGCTTCATGTGGAAAGCCGCTTCGTCGTCCTTGCCCAGCATCACGGCACTTTCAACCAGCACTTCAATGACGCGGGGCTCGGGGGAGTAATGCAGCAGTTCCTGGGCCAGGGCGTTCATGCGCGCTGCGTTGTCGCGTGTCAGCCCCGTGGTGGTCAGGCGCGCAAAGTCCAGCGGGCCCGAAAACAGCAGCGAATGGGACACCTTGGCCTGCGTGTCCTCACGGTACGCGGCAGCCCGCTGCGCACCGGGCTTGTAAAGCTGGCTCACGCGGTGGTAGTCCCAGGCGGCAAGGCCGCAGGCACCCAGGACTGCCAGGGCGGCCACCAGCGCAGCAGCCCCCGCAGGCCACGCGCGCCCATCCCATGCTTCGTCGCGCCGGGGCCAGACCAGGATCGCCACCGAGAGCAAGGCCACCACCTGGAACGGCCCGTACCACAGCGGGTATTCCAGCATGCTGTGCAGTCCGATGAGCGCCAGCACGCCCCAGGCCAGCTGGCGCACGGGTTCGGTTTCGCGCCAAGGCCGGGCCCACAGGCACCCTGCCACGACGACCCCGCACAACGCCACGGCAGCGGGCAGGCCCAGCTCTACGGCCAGGTGCAGGGGCAGGTTGTGCGCGTTGTCCAGCAGCACACAAAAGCGCTCGCCCGGGAACAGCGTGATGTAGTGTGCGTAGTCCAGTTCGCCCCAGCCCCAGCCCAGCCACGGTTTCTGCGCAATCAGGGTGAGCACGTTGGACCACAGCACCCGCCGACTGGTGCAGCTGTGCGATCCGTCCGTAAAACGGTGGAACAAGGCATCTGCGCGCACGCCCTGGAACCTCCAGAGCGCCTCGGGCAGCACCCAGGCGGCCACCAGAAAAACCGCAAACCCTGCGATACCCAGGCGCAGCGCCTCCCCACGGCCCGCGCCACGCCACACGACCAGAAGCACCAGGACAAGCAGCCACTGCACCACCACGGTCCGCGACGCTGTGGCGGCCCCGCCCACGGCGATCCACATCAGCGCCACGGCGGTCAGCACGCCCCACACGCCGGAGGAAGGTGCGCGGCCTGGGCTGGCCGCCCCGGCCAAGTCCGCGTTGCCTTGTGGACGGGCATGCAGCGTCCACCACAGCCAGGCCCACGCCCCCAGGCTGAGCAGGGTGGCCTGCTGGTTGCGCTGGCGCAGGTTGCCCACCGCCTGGCCCGGCACCGAAGCGTGAATCCAGGGCCCCAGGCCGACATCGCCAGCAAGGTACTGCACCAGCCCGATGACGCTGGCCACCAGCGCGGCCAGCCCCAGCCCACCCGCCAGCAGCCAACCCCAGCCCGCAGGCCCCCTGCGCTGCGCGACCCCGGCACGTGCCCACCCGGCTGCCAGCAGCAAAAGCACCGCCCCACACACCCAGGACGCGATCAGCGGCCAGAAGTTGGCGATTGGGGAGTCAGTGACGGCAAACAGAAACGGCAAAGCCACTGCGAGCATGGCCAGCGGAACGGCAATGGCATCAAAAAACATGTCGAAAGAACCGGGCCATCGTGCAAAGCCCTGGATCATAGGGGCAGGCCCGGGGCCGTCGGACCGGCTCGGCACCCATGGGACAATGCCGCCCATGCACGCATTGTTTGAAGAAGCCGGCAAGTTCATGGCCGGTCGTATCCTGTCCGAAGCCGATACATCCGCCCAGGTTGAGCTCGACTCGGGCAAGCGGGTCAAGGTCAAGGCCGCCAACATCCTCCTGAAATTCGAGAAACCCTCGCCTGCCGACTTGATTGCCCAGGCCCAGGCCGTGGCCGAAACCATTGAGCTGGACCTGGCCTGGGAGTTCGCGCCCGAAGACGAGTTCGGCTTTGCCGACCTGGCGCGGGACTATTTCTCTGAAAACGCCACCCTGGCCCAGCAGGCCGGTGCGCTGTTCCGCTTGTACGACGCCCCGCACTACTTCCGCCGTGCGGGCAAGGGCCGGTTCAAGAAGGCATCGGCCGAGATCCTGCAGCAGGCGTTGGCCGCCATCGAGAAGAAAAAGGCCATCCTCGCGCAGATCGACGAATGGGCCGCCGCGCTGGGACGGGGCGAATGCCCGCAGCCCATCCGCGACCAGCTTTACAAGATCCTGTTCAAGCCCGACAAGAACGCGCCCGAGTACAAGGCCGTGGTGGACGCCAGCCGCGCCACGCACACCGCGCCGCTCGACCTGCTGCAAAAGGCGGGCGCCATCGATTCGGCCTACCAGTTCCACTGGAAGCGCTTCTTGTTCGAGAACTTCCCCAAGGGCACAGGCTTTCCCGCCGTCACCGCACCCGCCATTGCGGACGAGCTGCCGCTGTCCACCGCGCAGGCGTATTCCATCGATGACTCGCAGACCACCGAAATCGACGATGCGCTGTCGGTGCAGGGCCTGGGCACGGGCACCGTGGTGCTGGGCATCCACATCGCCGCGCCGGGTCTGGCCATCCAGCCGGGCAGCGCCATCGACCAATTGGGCCGTGCGCGCCTGTCCACGGTGTACATGCCGGGCTACAAGATCACCATGCTGCCCGACGACGTGGTGCAGACCTACACGCTGGACGAAGGCCGCGCCAACCCGGCCGTGTCGCTGTACGTCACCATCGACGAAGCCACGCTGGAATTCAAAAGCTCTGAAACCAAACTGGAGCGCGTGCACGTGGTCGCCAACCTGCGCCACGACCAGCTCGACAGCGTGGTGACCGAAGAATGGCTCTCCAACCCGGCGTTCGAGCATCAAAACGACTCCCAGCGCTTGTCTGACCTGCGCCCCCAGCTATCATTTTTGCACCGCCTTGCCAAGGACCTCAAAGCCCGCCGCGAAGTGGTGCGTGGCAAGCCCGAGAACTTCAACCGGCCGGACTACAACTTCCGCCTGGTCGGCAACAACGGTGCCGAGCCCACGGGCGATGAACAAGTGCAGATCAGCGTGCGCCAGCGCGGCGCGCCGCTCGACCTGATCGTGGCCGAGGCCATGATCGTGGCCAACAGCACCTGGGGCAGCTGGATGGCCGAGCTGGGAGTGCCCGGCATCTACCGCAGCCAGGCCAGCATGGCGCCCGGCGTGAAGGTGCGGATGGGCACCAAGGCGCTGCCGCATGCGGGCATCGGCGTCAAAGCGTATTCGTGGGCCACGTCGCCCCTGCGCCGCTACACCGACCTGGTCAACCAGTGGCAAATCATTGCCTGCGCCCGCCACGGCAAGACCGCTGCGCTGGCCGCGCCTTTCAAGCCCAAGGATGCCGACCTGTTCTCCATCATCAGCAGCTTTGACGGCGCCTACAGCGCCTACAACGGCTACCAGGCGGGCATGGAACGGTTCTGGACGCTCAAATATGTAGAGCAGAACGGCATCACCGAGCTCAACGCCACCGTCTTCAAGGAAGGCCCGGGCGGCAGCTTCCTCGTTCGTGCAGACGATATTCCGCTGGTCTTCCCCGTGCTGGGCGCGCAGAACCTGCCGCGCGGCGCGCGCCTGAAGGTCAAGCTGGGCGAGGTGGACGAGATCACCCTCGATATCCATGGCACCGTGATCGAGCGCCTGGATGACCCGGCCGACACCAGCGACGACGGCCCGGTGGACGATGCCGAGGACGACGATACCGTGGCCGGACCGATTGCCATTGCAGTGGACGTGAACGAGGCACCCGCCGAAGCCGCTGCGGCAGCACCAGCCGCCTGATTCCCCCTGACAGCCCCTGATAATTGCTGGCGATGAAACTCCCTGCCTTCCTCCGCACCTTCAGCACGCTGCAGCTCGCGTTGGGCATCTCGGTGGCCGTGCATGCCGCGCTCATCTCGGTGCGTTTCATCGACCCCGAGGGCTTCAACCGCGTGTTCCAGGACACGCCGCTCGAAGTCATCCTGGTCAACGCCAAGTCCAACGAGCGCCCCGACAAGGCCCAGGCGATTGCCCAGGCCAACCTGGCCGGCGGCGGCGATGCCGAGAAGGGCCGCGCCACCAGCCCCCTGCCCTACACCGCGCTGACCACGGTGGGCGACGACTACGAAGAAGCCCAGCGCAAGATGGACGCGATGCAGGAGCAGCAGGCGCAATTGCTGGCCCAGTTGCGCAAGCAGCTGGCCACCATGCCCGAGCCCGATCCGCGCCAGGCCAGCCAGAGCGCCGAGCAGGCCAACGAGCAGGAAAAGCGCCGCCAGCTCGTCAAGCTGCTCGCCGAGATCGAAAAGCGCATCAATGAAGAAAACTCGCGCCCCAAGAAGCGCTACATCAGCCCCGCCACGCGCGAAGAGGCCTACGCCATCTATTACGACGGCCTGCGCCGCAAGGTGGAAGACAAGGGCACCGAAAACTTCCCCGAACAGGGCGGCAAGAAGCTGTATGGCGAGCTGACCATGATCGTCACCGTCAACCACGACGGCCGCGTGCTCGACACCGAGGTGGTGCAAGGCTCGGGCAACCCCACGCTGGACCGGCGCGCCGAGGCGATTGCCCGGGCTGCCGGCCCGTTTGGCGCGTTTGGCGCCGACATGCGCAAGAAGGCCGACCAGATCGCCATGGTGGCGCGCTTCAAGTTCACGCGCGATCAGACGCTGGAGACCAGCGTCCGCTAGTCGCCACCAGGCCCTGCCCGCGGCGGCCCTGCCAACCCGCCTTTTTTCATACCGCACGATTTTTTACCCATGAGCCAAGCCGCCGACCTGTACTGCGTGATGGGCAATCCGGTGGCGCACAGCCGCTCCCCCGCCATCCACGCCCGCTTTGCCGAACTGACGGGTGAGCACATCGCCTACGAACGCCGCCTGGTGCCCATGGATGGTTTTGCCCAGGGCGTGCGCGACTTTGTGGCCCAGGGTGGGCGCGGTTGCAACGTGACGGTGCCGTTCAAAACCGACGCACCACTTCTCGCCACCGAATGCAGCGAGCGCGTGCAGCTGGCCGGTGCGGCCAACACCCTCACCTTCCGCGCCGACAGCAGCATCTATGCCGACAACACCGACGGCCTGGGCCTGGTGGCCGACATCACGCGCAACGCGGGTGTGTCGCTGGCGGGGCGCGATGTGCTGCTGGTGGGCGCCGGTGGCGCCGCTGCGGGCGTGCTGGGCCCGTTGTTGCTGGCAGGAGCCCGCCACATCACGGTGGCCAACCGCACGCTGGCCAGGGCGCAGGCCCTGGTGCAGTCGCACAGTGCGCTTGCATTGCTACAAAAATCAGAGCTTATTGCGCTTACTCCACAAGCGCTAGAGGCCAATTTTGATGTCATTATCAATGCCACGGCCAGCAGCCTGGCCGGTGCCGAAGTGCCGGTATCCGCCAGCGTGCTGCGCCCCGGTTGCCTGGCCTACGACATGATGTATGGCCCCGCCGCGCAGGGTTTTCTGGATTGGGCCCGCCAACACGGCGCCGTTCCGCGTGACGGCCTGGGCATGCTGGTCGAGCAAGCCGCAGAAGCCTTCTTGCTGTGGCGCGGCGTGCGCCCGCCGTCGGCCCAGGTGCTGCAGGAAATGCAGCAGGCCAACTCATCCAAATAACAACACCCCACACGAGGAGACACACCGCGATGAAAGCCGTGCTGCGCTGGCTGGGACTGGTGGTGCTCGCCTTCGTGGCGCTGCAGCTGTTCTTTGTGGTCCGTATCGCGGCCATGGTGGTCATCGACCCCGAAACCACCAGCTTTCAGCGCTCCGAGGCCTGGACGCTGCTCACCACCAAAGGCAACGTCCCCTGGCGCCAGCAGTGGATGCCCTACGCCAGCATCTCCGACCAGCTCAAGCGCGCCGTGATCGCCTCGGAAGACGATGGCTTTGTGAGCCACGACGGCGTGGACTGGAACGCCATCGAAAAAGCCTGGGAGCGCAACGCAAAGGCCGAGGCCCTGGCCAACAAAGCCCAGGCCCGA
Source organism: Acidovorax facilis (assembly GCF_050626955.1). Classification (NCBI taxonomy): domain Bacteria; kingdom Pseudomonadati; phylum Pseudomonadota; class Betaproteobacteria; order Burkholderiales; family Comamonadaceae; genus Acidovorax; species Acidovorax facilis. The sequence continues at coordinate 246,460 of NZ_CP192460.1, read as the reverse complement.
GCCCCCGACCGCCCCGTGCGCGCCCCCAAGATCCGTGGCGGCTCCACCATCACGCAGCAACTGGCCAAGAACCTGCTGCTATCCGGCGAACGCACGCTGCTGCGCAAGGGGCAGGAATTTGTACTCACGCTGCTGCTGGAGCAGCTGCTGAGCAAGCAGCGCATCCTGGAGATTTATCTGAACAGCGTGGAATGGGGCGAAGGCGTGTTCGGCGCCGAGGCGGCCGCGCAGCACTACTTCCGCAAAAGCGCCTCGCGCCTGAGCGCCACGGAAGCCGCGCGGCTGGCGGTAATGCTGCCTGCACCCAAGCGGTTTGAGAAGACACCGGGGTCGGCGTATCTGGCGGGAAGGACGCGGACGATTTTGGGTCGGATGGGGAGTGCGGAGCTGCCGTGAAGGATCCAGTGCTCAACGGAAGGATTTGCTGATGATATTCACGCGAGCCGAGCGTTGGGTGGCCGCCGCAAACATCGCACTGGTTGTTGTCTTTAGCGCCTGGAGCCTCGGGGTCGCCTATGGCGAGATTCCACTTTCAGCATGCTGTGGCGTTCCGAGCTATGTCGAGGCCGTGCTGGCAACACTGAACTTCCCTTCGTGGTTGCCCTCCGCACTTGCCGCGAAAGCTCTCTATGGTCAGGACTTCACCGCATTCATTGCCTTCAAGCAACTGGTGTGGATCACCCTCTGCGGGCCGCAATGGTGGGCCTACATCTCCATCTATCGGTTTTTGAGAAATCGGCGACGCTCCTCTCCGTAGCAGTACCTCGGCATCAGTCTGGGGAGCAAATTGCCAAGCTAAAAGCGTCTACCCCCTTCGCGCTAGCAGCAGCGTTACTGGTTCCTCCGGCCGTAAAGTCACCTGCAACTTCGGCACACACACCGCCACCCCCTCCGGCAACCGCAGCCGGTACCGCTGCAGCAACATAGCCGCCAGCAGCGTCATCTCCAGCATCGCAAAGTGCTGCCCAATACAGACGCGTGGCCCCATTCCAAACGGTATCCACGCGCCTCTGGGGATGGCCGGGGCGTCATCCAGAAAACGCTCCGGCACAAAGCGGTCGGCCTGGGCAAACCAGCGTTCATCCCGGTGCAGCACCCAGGGCGTGATGCGCAGCATGGCGCCCTGGGGCACCTCCACGCCGCCCAGCGTGATGGGTGCGGTGGTGCGCCGGGTCATCAGCGCGGCAATGGGCGGGTACAGGCGCAGCGCCTCCTTGAGGGTTGCGGCCAGAAAGGGCAACCGGGCAAGGTGCTCGGGGCCGGGCGTCTGGCCCGGGGGCAGCACGCTGTCCACCTCGGCCTGTGCGCGTTGCGCGGCCTCGGGGTGTTCGGCCATCAGGCGGCTCCACCACAGCAGCGTGGTGGCGCTGGTCTCGTGCCCGGCCTGGAAGCTGACCATGCACTGGTCGAACACTTCCTGCGGCGACAGCGGCTCGCCGGTGGATTCGTCGCGCAGCGCCAGCAGCATGTGCAGCAGGTCAGTGCGTGGCGGGGCGCCTGCTGAATCTGCCGCATCCCGGCTGCGCGCACCGATGTGGCGCTGCACCAGCCCCTTGAGTGCCTTGAGCGCGCGCCGCTTGGCGGCCTTGCCGGGCAGGGGCAGCCAGTCGGGCAGCGTGAAGGGCATGAACATTTCTCGGAAGGCTGTCTCCGACAGCGTCTGCGTGGCCCAGGCGGCATCGCACGCGTCGGCCTGGGCCGATTCGCTGAACAGCGTGCGCAGGATCACGTCCATGGCCACATCGGTCCAGAGCATGTCCATGGGCACCAACGCTTCGGCCTGGCCAGCGGGCACGGCGGCGTCGAGCGCGCTGCGGGCAGCATCGGTCATGAGCTGCGCGTAGCCCGCCACGCGTTTGGGGGTAAAAGCAGGCATCAGCATGCGGCGCTGGCGCTGCCAGGTGTCGCCCTCGGTCACCAGCACGCTCTGGCCGAACACCTGCTCGAACACGGCGATGCCGCGCTCCCAGCGGATCAGGTGGTCTGCGTGGGTGACCAGCGCCTCGCGCACGAGGTCGGGCGACAGGAGGTCCCAGGCATCTTCATTAACCAGGCGCATGCGGGTGAGGTCGCCATGGTCGCGCTGCAGGCGGGTGACGAAGCCCAGGTAATCGGCACGCATCTCCTGCAACAAGGGCAGGCCCCACCAGCGGCTGGGCGGGCCACCGGGCTCGGGGTGCCGGGCTGGCGCAAGCTGCGCAGAGGGGGGAGGTGTTGCGGGCTTCGATGGGGCAGTGGTGGTTGCGTGGTTCATGGTGCGGATGGTGCGGCGCAGCAGCGGGCAGGTATTGAACGAATTCGACATCGCCCCTGGCCTACACTCGCGCCCCATGGCAACCCTGGTCCCACCTTCCGCACGGCATCCGCAGGGGCTGATCCCCTCGGGCCAGCTGTGGCTTCCGTGCGCCAGCCTGTCGGCCTGCCTGCGCGGCACCATGGTGCGCAGCACACTCGGCTACACGCTCACGGATGAGCAACGCATCAACCGCTTTCCGGCCACACCCCTTTGCAGCCTGAGCTGGTGGTTTGAAGGCCGCAGCGAAGCCCTGGTGGCAGACCGCCCCGACACCCAGCCCGGCCTGCAGAGCCCGCGCGAGGCGTATCCCGGCCGCTGGGTGCTGGCGGGCCCCCAGACCCGGCCCAGCGCCAGCTATTGCGCAGCGCCCACCCACGCCATGATGGTGATGTTCATGCCCGACGCGCTGCACCAGCTCACCGGCCTGGAGCCCGAGGCGCTGACTGACCGTTTCGTGGATGCGCAAACCGTGCTGCCACCCGACTGGATCGCGATGTGCGAAGCCGTGCAGCACCAGCCGGGCGATGCCGCCCGCATGGACTGCCTGGAGGCGTTTCTGGAACCCCGCTGGCAAGCCTGCCGTCCGGCGCAGGCGCTGCAGGTGCAGCGCTACGGTGACTGGGCCATGCACCTCGCGCAGCGCGCCGCTGTATCGGCTCCCGGCCGCAGCCTGCGCCAGCTGGAGCGCCGCATCAAGCGCTGGGCCGGGCTGCCGCTGCGCGAGCTGCGCGGCTTTGGCAAGGCCGAGCAGGCGTTTTTCGACACCATCGCTTCGGACGCCGCGAAGGGTACCGTGAAATGGGCCGACGTGGCGGCAGGCGCGGGCTTCTCGGACCAGTCGCACCTGTGCCGCGTCACGCGGCGCATCACCGGCTATGCCCCACAGGCGCTGTACGACGGCATCTACGGCGACGAGGCGTTCTGGGCATATCGCATCTGGGTGTAGTGGCCAGGGTAGCTGCAGCCGCCCGGCTGGGGCCCGCCACAGTACACGCCCGACAGGGCACACCCGCCACGTATCATCCCCGCCATGCTTGCCAAGTTGATGAGTTTCCTTCTGCTGGGGATCGTGCGGTTTCTGACCGGTTCCCAGGCCCGCTGGTACGGCTGCCCGCCCAAGGCCGAGCAGCGCATTTATTTCGCCAATCACCAGAGCCACGCCGACATGGTGCTGATCTGGGCGGCGCTGCCCGAGGAGCTGCGCAGCATCACGCGGCCCATTGCCGCCAAGGACTACTGGACCAAGACGCCGTTCCGCCAGTGGATCACCACCGCCGTGTTCAACGCCGTGTATGTAGACCGTCAGGCCACGCCTGCGCGGCCCCCGGCTCCCCTGGCGGCGGAGCCGGTGGGCGTGCTGGAGGCCCTTGCCACCGCCGCCAGCGACGCGGACACCGCCATGGCGGGCGGCCCCGATCCGTCGCCCGAAGCCCCGCCCCGCGCGCCCACCCCCGAGGAGCTGCGCGCAGCCCTGCCCGAGTCCGACCCGCTGGCCCCGCTGGTGCGTGCGCTGGAGAGCGGAGACTCCATCGTGATCTTTCCCGAAGGCACGCGCGGCCATGGCGACGAGCCGCAGCCGTTCAAGTCGGGCCTGTTCAAGCTGGCGCAAATGTTCCCGCAGGTGGTGCTGGTGCCCGCCTGGATCAACAACGTGCAGCGCGTGATGCCCAAGGGCGAAGTGGTGCCAGTGCCCATCCTGTGCTCAGTGACTTTTGGAGAGCCCGTGCAGCTGGAGGCAGGTGAAGAGCGTCGCCCGTTCCTCGACCGGGCACGCCGTGCAGTCATCGCGCTAAGGGAAGTCTGAACATGAACAACTTCCTCCGCAATTTGACTGCCACCCAGCAGGTCGGTGCCCTGTTCCTGGTGATGTTTGGCATCCTGTCCGTCGTCACCATCTGGGCCTTCGTACGCAATCTGCGTGAACACGCCAGCGACGACCCTGAGTCCGAAGCCCGCATTCTCGAAGCCAAGCGTTTCTGGGGGCTGCTCAAAACATCCTGGATGATGGCTTCCGTCTTCTGGATTGGCTGGGTGCTGGGCGACACGGTAGCCACCGTGCTGTTTGCCATCGTGGGGTTTTTTGCGCTGCGCGAGTTCATCACGCTCTCGCCCACGCGGCGTGGCGACCACCGCAGCCTGGTGCTGGCGTTTTTTGTGGTGCTGCCGCTGCAGTTCTGGATCGTGGGCAGCAAGCACTTTGACCTGTTCACGGTGTTCATCCCCGTCTACGTGTTCCTCGCCCTGCCCGTGGTGAGTGCGCTGGCCAACGACCCGCAGCGTTTTCTGGAGCGCAACGCCAAGCTGCAGTGGGGCATCATGGTCTGCGTGTACGGCATGAGCCACGTGCCCGCGCTGCTGCTGCTGGACTTTCCGGGCTACCGCGACAAGGGCGCGTTTCTGGTGTTTTTCCTGGTGTTTGTGGTGCAGACCTGCATGCTGGTGCAGCACCTGCTGGGGCGGCGCTTTCCGCACAAGCCCGTGGCGCCGCAGGTGAGCCAGAGTTTTCAGTGGACGAGCTGGCTGGCCGGTGTGGCGGCCGGGGGGCTGGCCGGAGGGCTGCTCACGTTCATCACCCCGTTCAAGCCCGGCCAGGCGCTCGGGATGGCGCTGCTGGCCTGCGTGGCGGGCAGCCTGGGGCACCTGGTGATGAAGGCCCTGAAGCGCGACCGCGGGATCACCAGCTGGGGCATGCAGGGCATGTCGGTCACCGGTGCGGGTGGCCTGCTCGACCGGGTGGACGCGCTGTGTTTTGCGGCGCCGGTGTTTTTCCATTCGGTGCGCTGGTACTTCGGTCTGTAAATGAACCGACCCAGAAATTTTCAAGAAAATTGGCATCCAGCGCTTTACCAACAAGCGATAGCAGCTATCAAATAGTGAGCAAATGCGCATCTTAGGCATCGACCCCGGCCTGCAGACCACCGGATTTGGCGTGGTAGACATGGACGGCCACAAGCTCAGCTACGTGGCCAGCGGCACCATCCGCACCACCACGCTGGCGCTGGGCGATCTGCCCGGGCGCCTGAAGATCCTGTTCGACGGCATCACCGAAGTGGCGGCCCGCTATGAACCCGATGTGGCCTCGGTCGAGATCGTGTTCGTCAACGTCAACCCCCAGTCCACCCTGCTGCTGGGCCAGGCACGGGGCGCCTGCATCACGGCCCTGGTGGCGAGCAATTTGCCGGTGGCCGAATACACGGCGCTGCAGATGAAAAAAGCCGTGGTCGGCCACGGCCGCGCCGCCAAGAGCCAGGTGCAGGAGATGGTGCGGCGCCTGCTCAGCCTGCCCGGCGTGCCAGGCACCGACGCGGCCGATGGCCTGGGCATGGCCATCACACATGCGCATGCGGGTGCTGCCATGGGGCGGCTGGGCGAAGCCGCCACGCTGAACCGGCGGCAGCATGCGATGTACAAGGGCGGGCGGAGTTACTGAACCATTGGCCTTATGAGCCGCCACAACGCAAGGAGCCTGCGCATGAATTTCGGCATCGTTCTGTTCCCCGACGTCGAAGAACTCGATTTCGTCGGCCCCTGGGAAATGCTCACGATGTGGAGCCGCTACGCCGATGGCCCCCAAAACTGCATGACTGTCGCGCAGACGGCAGCGCCCATCACCTGCGCCAAGGGGCTCTCGGTCAACCCCCACCACGCTTTCGACAACTGCCCACCGCTGGACTACCTGCTCGTCCCCGGTGGCCAGGGCACGCGGCGTGAAGTGGACAACCCGGCCATGCGCGATTTTGTGGCGCGGCAGGCGCAAACCTGCCAGGCCGTGTTGTCCGTCTGCACGGGTGCTTTTGTGCTGCACGCGGCTGGTCTGCTGGGCGGCAAGTGCGCCACCACACATTGGGGGTCCCTGGACCGCCTGCGCGCACTGGGCGATGTGGAGGTTGTGGAGCAGCGCTGGGTACGCGATGGGTCGGTGTGGACGTCCGCCGGGGTATCAGCAGGCATGGACCTGATGCTGGCGTTCATCGCCCATGTAGGCGGCGAAGAAGCCGCAGGCAAGGTGCAATTTGGGGCGGAGTACTACCCTGACGCAAAGGTGTATGGTGATTTCCGGGGTCATCCGCAAGCACCGAGGTACATCCGCAACGGTCCCACGTAAAAAAACCGCGCCCGAAGGCGCGGCCCCACCAGGTATCAAGCTAAAGCCGCAGGCCCACCTTCAGGCCTTCGGGCCTTCAGGTCAGGCCACCTGCGTCTTCATCCGGTCCGCCCGCTCCTTGGGTGACGGATGGGTAGACAAAAAGCTGGTCGAATCCCCGCCCGACATGGCGGCGAGTTTTTCCAGCGCAGTGACGCAAGCGGCGGGCTGGTATCGCTTGGCCTTCATGAAGCCCATGGCGTAGTCGTCAGCCTCGCGCTCGTTGCTTTGCGAATGCTGTGCGCGCACCACTTTCTCGAACAGGTCACCCAGCTGCGAGCTGGCAATGGCACCGGCCTTGCCGTTGCTCGACGCCACGGCATTGCGCAGCGCGCTGGTGCGCAGGGCGGTCTGGATGCGGGCCTTGGTGTGGCCGGCCTTGACGTGGCCGATCTCGTGGCCGATCACATAGCGCACTTCATCGTCGGTGAACTTGTCCATCAAACCCGAATACACCCGGATGGTGCCGTTGGCCATGGCAAAGGCGTTGATCTCGGGCGTGAGGTAGACCTTGAAGTTCATCTTGAGGCCGTCGTGGGTGCCCAGGCCCGAGGTGAGCTTCGTGAGGCGCTTGGCATAGGGGTTTCCTGCCGGGGCCACCTGGTTCTGGCTGTCCATCTCGGCGGACATATGGTCGAACGTGCTCTTGAGTTCCTCGTCCGACAGGCTCTCGGACTTGGCCAGGTCCTTGCCTGCATCCAGCATCTTGCCCAGGTCAAACTGCGCCCACACGGGTGATACGGCGCTCACGCCGGAAGCCAGGGTTACGAGCGTCAACAATTTACGGCGGTCCATGGGGGTTCCCTCTCTGACGTGGTCAGCTTCTTGATTGGTCTTGAATCGATGGATCGATTGTGTTTTTGCGCAACCAACTGCAAGCAATGGTTGGCGCGCGCCGAAGGATAGCCACGCCAACGGCGTTTCTCGCTGGCGGCCGTGTCTTCAGATGTAAGAACTGTGTGCCGATGCTGGCGGGCGGGCCGAAACGGTGGGGGCTGGGCGAGGTTGCGGCGCCGGAAATCTTCGCAGAATTCAGACAAAAATGGCCTCAGCGCTTGTGCATCAGGCGTTTTAAGCTATCAAAAACAGAGCGACCATTCACACAGCGCCGACTGGCCCTGGCCGTGCCTGTGTACACCGCGCCCCAAGGTATCAGCGCCCCAGGCCCCGCTTGAGTTCCTTGAGCAGCAACAGCACCTGGTTGGACGCATGGCGGCAGCTGCTGTTGAGCAGTTGCACGGCCTTTTGCTGCTCGCCCGCCTGGAACGCAGTCACCACATCGGCCGCCTGCTGGTGAAAGTATTTGTGCCGGGCCACCAGCATGTCGAACGCGGGGTAATGCCCCAGCCGCACGCGCCCCGTTCCATAGAGCCATCGGCCCAGGTCGCAGCGGTCGTCCTGGCAGATGCGTTCGGGCCGCATCACTTCCTGCGAGCGGCCATTGACCATGTCCTGCAGCTGCAGGCGCCAGCGCTCATGGCTGGCAATGGCCGCGTCGATATCGATTTCGGTCATGAGCATGGAGGCGTACTCGGCGTCCAGCACCAATTCGCTGCCGTTGTCTTCCATGGCCCAGGTGGTGTCAGGGCTGGTGGGATCTTGCTCCCGGATCTTGAACAGACGACTGAAAAAACCCATGCTTGGTCCCTGTGGAGGCACCCCGTCCGCCAGCACCAGGAATGGTCCTGCCGGAAATGCCTTGAAACATTCTGTGGGGCGCGCGCGGTTTTGGCTACCAAAAAATGACCTCTTGGTAAAAACCGTGCGCGTCAACCCTTCTGGCCCTGCCAGCTCTGCCCCGGTAGCCAGCAGCAATGTGGCCAGGGCCAGACAATGCACGGATGACTCCCAGTGCTCAACGCCCCGCCCTGTCCATGCTCGACCTCGTCGCCGTCCGGGAGGGCGGGACCGTAGCCGATGCGCTGCAGATTGCCCTGCGCACCGCGCAACATGCTGAAAAGCTAGGTTTTGCCCGTTACTGGCTGGCAGAGCACCACAACATGGCGGGCATTGCCAGCTCAGCCACCGCCGTGCTGGTGGGCCACATTGCCGGTGGTACCTCGCGCATCCGTGTGGGTTCTGGCGGCGTGATGCTGCCCAACCACGCGCCTCTGGTGGTGGCCGAGGCCTTTGGCACCCTGGCCGAGCTGTACCCGGGCCGCATCGACCTGGGACTGGGCCGCGCGCCGGGCACGGACCCCACCACCATGCGCGCACTGCGCCGCAGCCGGGTGGAGACAGCCGATGATTTTCCGCAGGACGTCGCAGAGTTGCAGCGCCTGCTGGCCCCGGCCGAACCAGGCCAGCGCCTGATCGCCATGCCCGGTGCGGGCACGAACGTGCCGATCTGGCTGCTGGGCTCCAGCCTGTTTTCGGCGCAACTGGCGGCGGAGCGCGGGCTGCCATATGCCTTTGCCTCGCACTTTGCCCCGCGCCTGCTGCACCAGGCCATTGACCTGTACCGCAACCTGTACCGGCCGTCCGCCGCCTGGCCCCAGCCCTATGTGGTGATCGGGGTGCCGTTGATCGCAGCGCCCACGGATGAAGAAGCGGAGTTTCTGGCCAGCAGCACCTACCAGCGGGTGCTGGGCATTCTGACCGGCGACCGGCGCCGCCTGCTGCCGCCCGTTGAGAACTACGCCGCGCAGCTGCAGCCCCAGGAGCGCGCCGCGATTGGCGACTTTCTGGCCGCTGCCGTGATCGGCGGGCCGGACACGGTGCGCGCGGGCCTTGCACAGCTCACCGAAGCCACCGGGGCCAATGAGCTGATGCTGGTGAGCGATGTCTACGACCCAGCACTGCGCCTGCGCTCGCTGGATGTTGCGGCACAGGCCCACGCCGAAGCGTGGGAAAGCCGCTGAGTGCCTTGATAAAAGAGCTTAGGTCTTCTGTCCGGTGTAGACGAAAGTTTCTGCCTTGCTCGCACTCTGCCCCATGATCACGATCGCTTGGGTGGTGTCGTTGTACAGAACAACGTGTTGAACAACCACGCCATCGCCCACGGGGCAGGTGGCTCCGCTGAAGGTGAGCGGCAGATCAAACACGTTCCGGCCGCTGGCGCGGGGCACCACGGTGCCGCGAATGGAGCAACCCGGGTAGGAGGGAATCGACACCAATCCACCTGTGGAAATGGAAACCGACACCAGGGGCTCTCGCACCTGATTGCCAATGCCAGTGCCGGAATACGTACCCAGCAACTCGCTCACGACAGCAGGCTGCTCGTAGAGCACGCCATAGGTACCGGTGAACTTCACGCCCTTGGAATCCGTGACCTGCACCGAGTCCCGCACCGCGTACTTGCCGCTATAGCTGACCGCCACCGTCGTCCGGCTGGCAAGGTTTGCCTCATCCACCACATTGAGATAGCGCCCGGTGCCAGAGACAACATCTGGGCCTGACGTCTGAACGGCGCCTTGCGATATGCCCACCACGGCGCCCACTGCATCGGTCAGGATGCTCCAGGATTCGCCGTTCTCCAGCACCACACCCTGCACATTCAGAGGGTCGGTGGTCGCCCCGGTCCACAGGCCTTCCACGCCGGTGACCACGGTCGCAGGAGGCTTCGGCGCAGGTGGCGCCACATCATCCCCGCCTCCGCCGCAAGCAGATAACACCAAAGCGGCAACCAGTCCTCCCAGGGCAGTCGTCTTATTCACTTTCTTCTCCTTTGTGAGTCAAATCTGGGGGGCTGCGCCATGGCGCGGCCCCAACTGCCGCATCTTAAGCGCAGGCACCGCAAGCGGCACAGGGCAAAATGGCATGCGGTGGCGGGCCGTCTCACCCACGCCACATCCGGTTCGAGGAGAACTTCATCAGAGGCAGCCACCCTTTCCAGCCATCCAGTTTCCATGGCTCTAACGCCGCGCCGGTGTTTTATCGCGCCAGGTAGCCGCCATCCACCGGGTAATACGCCCCGGTCACAAACGACGCCTTGCTGGACGCCAGCCAGGTCACCAGCTCGGCCACCTCTTCAGGTTGCCCCAGGCGACCGATGGGGTGGGCGCCCACCAGCATCGCGTTGATGCCAGCATCCTGCTCCAGCCCGCTGATCATGGGCGTATGGATAAAGGCAGGCCCGACGGCATTGATGCGCACGCCATGGGCGCTGTATTCAATCGCAGCCGCCTTGGTCAGCCCCACCACACCATGTTTGGCCGCGGTGTAGGCCGGGGCGGTGGCAAAACCCACCGATCCCAGGATGGATGCCATGTTGATGATGGAGCCGCCGCCATTCTTGAGCATGGCTGCGATCTGGTATTTCATGCCGTAAAACACGCCGGAGAGGTTGATGTTGATGACCTGGGCCCAGCCATCCAGGGGGTAATCGGCCGTGGCCGCCTGCGGGCCGCCGATGCCCGCGTTGTTGCAGGCGATGTCCAGCCGGCCGTAGTGGGCCACGGTGCGGTTCACCAGCGCTTCGCAGTCCTCAGGCTTGCCCACATCGGCAGCCACAAAAATGGCATCGCCCCCGGCTGCGCGTACCAGCGCCGCCGTTTCCTCACCTGCCTGCACATTCACATCCGACACCACCACCTTGGCGCCTTCGCGCGCCCACACCAGCGCAATGGCACGCCCAATGCCCGACGATGCCCCGGTGACCAACGCAACCTTGTTCTTCAGCATGAAACACTCCTTGTTCATTCAGAACACCTGCAACCCGATGCCACAGATCGCTTTTCATTCTGCGCGCCCAATGCGTCAGCGCCTTGACCTGGGTCATCCCGCTGGCAAGGGTACTGGCCCACAGCCATGGGCCTTGGGTACCGGCTACCATCAGGGGCTGCAAGGTTTTCGCCCGCATCAGCCTGTTGTGTGACCGCCTGATTTCCACGCCACCGCCATACCGCCCGCACCCGCATGCCTGCTTTTTCCTTTGAAGCCCTGGACGCCCAGGGCCAGACCCGCAAGGGCCTCATGGAGGCCGACACCGCAAAGGCCGCGCGCAGCCTGCTGCGATCCCAGGCCCTGGTGCCCCTGGCGGTAGAGCTGGTGCAGACCGGCCAGTCGCTGGATGGCAGCTCGGCCAGCCTCAGCCAGCGCCTGTTCACGCGGCCTGTGTTCAGCGCCACGGGCCTTTCGATCTGGACGCGGCAGATTGCCGGGCTGGTGTCTTCCGGCCTGCCGCTGGAGCGCGCCCTCACGGCACTGTCCGAAGAAGCCGACGACGAACGCCAGCGCCACCTGGTGGCCGCACTGCGCGCTGAGGTCAATGCCGGGGCCACGTTTGCGCGCGCCCTGTCGCAGCACCCGCGCGAGTTTTCCGATATCTACTGCGCGGTGATCGGCGCGGGCGAGCACAGCGGCAACCTGGGCCTGGTGCTGGAGCGCCTGGCCGACGACCTGGAAGAACGCCAGGCGCTCAAGGCCAAGCTGGTGGGCGCTGCGCTGTACCCCGCCATCGTGACCATCGTCGCTATCGTGATCGTGCTCTTCCTCGTGGGCTACGTGGTGCCCCAGGTGGCCAGCGTGTTTGCGGGCACCAAGCGGGCGCTGCCGTTTCTGACCGTGGCCATGCTGGGCATCAGCGCTTTTGTGCGCAGCTATGGCTGGATGATGCTGATTGCTTCTGTTTTGATCGCTTTTGGCACACGCTGGGCGCTGACCATCGGGCATATTCGCGAAAAATTCGATGCTGCCTGGCTCAACCTGCCGCTGGTGGGCAAGCTGGCGCGCGGCTACAACGCGGCGCGTTTTGCGGGCACCTTGGCCATGCTGGCGGGTGCGGGCGTACCCATCCTCAAGGCGCTGCAGGCCGCCGCCGAAACGCTGAACAACCGCGCCCTGCGCGCCGATGCACTCGAAGCGCTGGTGCTGGTGCGCGAAGGTGCGCCCCTGGCCTCGGCGCTGGCGCAGAAAAAGCGCTTCCCCGGCCTACTGTCCATGTTTGCGCGCCTGGGCGAGCAGACGGGGCAACTGCCGGTGATGCTGCAGCGCGCCGCCAGGCAGCTTTCCACCGAGGTCCAGCGCCGCGCCATGGCGCTGGCAACCATCCTGGAGCCTTTGCTCATCGTCGGCATGGGCCTGATCGTGATGCTCATCGTGCTGGCCGTGCTGCTGCCGATCATCCAACTGAATCAGTTCGTGAAGTGACTTTATGGCCGTGACCCTGGACGACAAGCTGGTGGTGGCGATCTCATCGCGGGCGCTGTTCAACTTCGAGGAGGAAAACCGCGTCTTCGAGCACGAGAGGGATGACCGCGCCTATGTGGACCTGCAGCGCCAGCGCCTGGACGTGCCCGCCGCGCCCGGCGTGGCGTTCTCGCTGGTGCGCAAGCTGCTCGCCTTCAACACCTCGGAGCACCAGCGGGTGGAGGTGGTGCTGCTCTCGCGCAATGACCCGGTCAGTGGCATGCGCGTGTTTCGCTCCTGCAACGCCCATGGCCTGCCCACCATCCAGCGCGGCGTGTTCACCCAGGGGCGTGACCCTTTTCGCTACCTGCGACCGCTGGGCGCACACCTGTTCCTGTCTGCCAACGAGGCCGATGTGCGCGAGGCGCTGCACCTGGGCTACCCGGCCGCGCGGGTGATCACCGAATCGGTACAGGCAGGCGACGCCAACCCGCAGGAAGTGCGCATTGCCTTTGACGGCGACGCCGTGCTGTTCTCCGATGAGGCCGAGCGTGTGTACCAGGCCGAAGGCCTGGCCGCCTTCCAGCAGCACGAAACCGACAAGGCCGCCCTGCCTCTGCCCGATGGTCCGTTCAAGCCCCTGTTGGCGGCGCTGCACCGACTGCAATCCGCCGGAGAAGCTGGCGGCACCACCGGCATGCGCATCCGCACCGCACTGGTCACGGCGCGCAGCGCCCCGGCGCACGAACGCGCTATCCGCACGCTGATGGACTGGAACATCGATGTGGACGAAGCCATGTTCCTGGGTGGCCTGCCCAAGGGCGAATTCCTGCGCGAATTCGAACCCGACTTTTTCTTCGACGACCAGACAGGCCATGTGACCTCAGCCGCCCGTCATGTGCCAGCCGGCCATGTGAACAGCGGTATCTCCAACCCCCTGCGCCCTGCTGGCGATTAACCCGGGGCCGGGCACGGACCCGCGTTCCTTCGAAAAGTTTTGCAATCCCCTGCAACTCCCGGTGAAAGCTGCAAGCCTTGGGTTGCATTCCGCCCACGCACGCCCAGCTGTGCCAACATCGTTGCCAGTCCACAGAAGGAGCCTGTTTTGCGCATCAGATTTTCCCTGGCCGCCTGCGTGATGAGCACCCTGGCGACAGCCTTGGGCACCACTGCGCTGGCCATGCCCCCTGCAACTGCGCCAGCGCCACCAGCCCCCGCCGCCAGCCCCTCCGCTGAATCCCAGGCAGCCCTGACCAAAGGCGAGATCAAGGCTATGCGCGAGTTCAAGATGCTGGACTTCAATGGGGACGGCAAGCTCAGCCGCACCGAGGTCAAGCTCTTTCCCCGCCTGGCCGCCGCGTTCGACGATGCGGACACGGACAAGGATGGCTACGTGTCTTACGAGGAAGTGCGGGCCTTTGCCGCCAAGTACCGCGCGGAGCGGGATCAGCAGCGGGCGGCCCAGGCAGCGGCTCCCGCTTCATCGCCCCGGCCTTCAGGCCAGAACGGGGCAAAAATTGAATGAAATAAGGCTCCAGCGCTTATCAGTTATGCGCAATCAGCTATAATTTTAGGAGCAAAACCCTCACAAGCCGCCAGTGCGCTTGATCTTGGGGTCGGAGTAGGTCAGCGGCTCGTTCTTGACCTGCTGGGCCATGCGCTCCTGCAGGGTCATCTTGTTGATGTCCTGCGCCACCTCCACCGCACTGCCACTGGCCCGCCACATCGACTGGATCAGCTCCAGCAGTTGTTTGTAGATCGGCTCCTTGGGGGGCTCGGGCGGTTCTTCCACGGTGTCTTTTTTCTTGACCTCGGTCCAGTCCCGGTTTGCTACATCGGGCGCGGAGGGCTTGTCGGGCTCGCGCACGATGGCGCCCTCGCCCAGCCGGTCCATGGATTCGACGGGATTGGATGCATTGATGGGCCGCACCGGCGGCGCGCCAGAGGCGCCAGTGGAATACAAATCAGCGCCCTGAGGACGCCAACTCGGCGATCGGTCGACAGGTGGCATTTGCATGGCAGTGGCCCCAATGGTTGATGAATAGATATGCTCGAAGTGCAGAGGCTTTTTCGCCGTCTTCGTAATCTATTACGGCAAAAAGAAGGGGAAATTTAGGTCTTTTTCACCGATTGGCTCAAATTTAGGGTTTTCCCTAATCTTTGTCACCCTTTTGGGAGCATGCGGGGGCTGGATCGGCTCACAGCCGACCGATTGCACTCATTCCCCCACCGAGTCTGGAGCTACTGGCTTGTGGGGGGAGCGGGCACGGCAGGGCTTGGCACTGCCGTTGTGCCTTGCCGGTGGAGACACCGGGATGACCTCGTACAGGGTCAGATCAGAGAAAGCGTTCCAGCAACCGGCGCGAATGCCGGTCCAGCGCCGTGGTGTCTTTGACGCGGAACTGCACGCCGTCGCCCCCGGCAATCAGCAGGCGGGTGCGTCCGCCCAAGCGGCGGATGTCTTCCTCGGCCTTGAGGACGAGGCTGGCAGGGCCCCGGTCCGTCTCCACCTGCCAGGTGCTGGGGGTGGAGAAGCTCGATACTGCAATGATTTTTTCGATAGTGGGCACAAACTCTCGCACTTCCAACTCTTCTTCGATGAGCTGGCGGGCGGGGGCTGGCAGCTGGTCCAGCCGGTCGATCCACAGCAGTTCGTGGCCGTCAGATCCGATCAGCGAGAGCCCTTCGGCGGGTGCCGCGATGGGGAAGGCCCGCACAGGCGTGACGCCCTCGTGGGCCGTGCCGTCGGCCAGGGTCAGAACCAGCCGACCGTGTGGATTGCGCGCCAAGGTGAACGTGGCGGAGGCGGTGGACGGCGATTGCGGGAAGGAAGGGGTGTTCATGGCGTTTTCCTGCAGTGCAGTCATCACGGGTTGCCCGCCGGGTGGGCCGGGTGCAGCAGGCTGCTGTCGATGATGACGCCCGCCGCCTGCGCATCTTCTTCAGCACGGCGCGCCTGGGCTTCGTAGAGCCGCCAGTAGGCGCCCTGCTTCTCCATGAGTTCGTCGTGGGGACCCACCTCCACGACCTCGCCCCGGTCCATGACCACCAGGCGGTCGGCCTTGCGCAGGGTGGACAGGCGGTGGGCGATGGCAATCGTGGTACGGCCCTGCACCAGGTTGTCGAGCGCCTTCTGGATTTCCTTCTCGGTCTCGGTGTCCACGGCCGAGGTGGCCTCGTCCAGGATCAGGATGCGCGGGTCGATCAGCAATGCGCGGGCAATGGAAATGCGCTGGCGCTCGCCGCCCGACAGGCCCTGGCCGCGCTCACCCACCAGTGAGTCGTAGCCATGGGGCAAGCGCAGGATGAATTCATGGGCGTGCGCAGCGCGGGCCGCCGCCACGATCTCCTCGCGGGTGGCCTCGGGCTTGCCGTAGGCGATGTTCTCGGCAATGGTGCCGAAGAACAGGAAAGGCTCCTGCAGCACCAGGCCGATGTGGCGGCGGTAGTCGGCCACAGCAAAACGGCGGATGTCGATGCCGTCGACCTGGATGGAGCCATCGCTCACGTCATAAAAACGACTGATCAGGTTGACCAGCGTGCTCTTGCCTGAGCCGCTGTGGCCCACCAGGCCGATCATCTCGCCGGGGCGGATATCTAGATCCAGCCCCTTGATGACTGCGCGGCTGCCGTAGCGAAAGCCCACGCCCTGCATGGTGATCGCGCCCTGAACCTTGTCCACCTTCACGGGTTGGGCCGGGTCGGGCACGTTGCTCACATGGTCCAGGATGTCGAAGATGCGCTTGGCGCCAGCGGCGGCCTTTTGCGTGACCGAGACAATGCGGCTCATTGAATCCAGCCGCCCGTAGAAACGGCCGATGTAGGCGATGAAGGCCGTGAGCACACCCACCGTGATCTGGTTGCGCGACACCAGCCAGATGCCGAAGCCCCACACCACCAGCAAGCCAATTTCAGTGAGCAGCGACACGGTGGGCGTGAACAGGCTCCAGGTCTTGTTGAGCTTGTCGTTGACTTCCAAGTTGTGTTGGTTGGCGTCGCGAAAACGCTGGGCTTCGCGCTTTTCTTGCGCAAAGGCTTTCACGACCCGGATGCCCGGGATGGTGTCGGCCAGCACGTTGGTCACTTCGGACCACACGCGGTCGATCTTTTCAAACCCGGTGCGCAGACGATCGCGCACGGTGTGGATCATCCAGCCAATGAAGGGCAGCGGCACCAGCGTGACCAACGCCAGCCATGGGTTGATGGAGAACAGAATGGCCGCCGTCATCATGATCATGAGCACGTCGGTCACAAAATCCAGGGCGTGAAGGGACAGGAAGACGTTGATGCGGTCCGTCTCGGAGCCAATCCGCGCCATGAGGTCACCCGTGCGCTTGCCGCCAAAGTAGTCCAGCGACAGGCGCAGCAGGTGCTCGTAGGTGGTGGTGCGCAGGTCGGCGCCGATGCGCTCGGACACCAGCGCCAATATGTAAGTGCGCGCCCAGGAGAGGCCCCAGGCGGCCAGCGCCGACAGCAGCAGGCCGCTCAGATACAGAAGCACCAGGCCGGGTTCGATCTGCTTGCCGTTCTGGAACGGGATCAGGATGTCATCCATCAGCGGGATGGTCAGATACGGCGGCACCAGGGTGGCGGCGGTGGACGCCAGCGTCAGCGCAAAACCGGCGGCCAGTTGCTTGCGGTAGGGCCGGGCAAAGCGCCACAGGCGCAGCAGCACCCAGGTGGAAGTTTGGGGCGGCTGGGCACGGGCGCAGGCCGGGCATTCTTCGGTGTCGGGCGGCAGGGGCGTGTGGCAGGTGGGACAGGCGGGTTCGTCGGCCTCATCCTCGGCGCCGTTGTCACCCCGGGCGCTTTGCTGCTCAAAACGCTGCAGCAGACGCAGGGCCTGGGCGTGGTGCGCGAGGGTAAAGCGCCACAGCGCCAAGCGCTCGCGAGGGCTGTGCAGCTCCAGCGAGCCCACACCGCCATGGTCCTGCAGCTTGAGCGCTAGGCCATCGCCCAGGGGCCAGCTGCGCCAGGCCGTGGTGCCCGCATCACAGGCCAGCAGCCGTTCAGACGTCACCACCACCCAGCCTGCCGCAAAGCGCAGCGCCGTGCTCAGGTCAACCTGAAGCGCTGCCAGTACGTTTTCCTTGGAAGCGAGCATGGCCCGCAAATCGGCCCCCAAAGGGCCAGAAAAGACACCCGAGGCGTCCACAGAATGGTGATGTTGCATTTTTGGTTGGGTTTTCCGCCCCCGGCTGCCTGCGGTGACCGATCTCGCGAAAGCGCGAATTCTCCCCGATACTGCATGCCACGGTGCGACGGCATCCTCATTTAACGCCTCTGACGCTCATTTGGCTGACACTGCGCACAGCCCCAGGACTGGAGCACAATCCTCGTCCACAAAAGTTTCCTTTCACAGTTTCTTCCTCTCCCGCATAGCCCATAGCCCATAGCCCTTACCCGGCCGGACCAACTCACCCGCTGCAATCCATGGCGAAACTCAACGACATCCAACTGCTTCGCATCAACTACCTGCGCGGCCCCAATATCTGGACCTACCGGCCTGTACTGGAAGTCTGGCTGGACCTGGGCGAGCTGGAGGACTATCCCTCCAACCTGCTGCCCGGTTTCAACGACCGACTTACCGCCTGGCTGCCCGCACTGATCGAACACCACTGCGGCGTGGGCGAACGCGGTGGATTCCTGCAGCGCCTGCAGGAAGGCACCTGGTGCGGCCATGTGCTGGAGCACATCGTGATCGAGTTGCTCAACCTGTCGGGCATGCCCACCGGTTTTGGCCAGACCCGCAGCACCAGCCAGCGTGGCGTATACCGCATGGTGTTCCGGGCGCGCGACGAAAGCGTGGCGCGCGTGGCGCTGACCCAGGGCCACGCGCTCATCATGGCCGCCATCAACGATGAGCCGTTTGACGTGGCTGCCGCCGTGGCCCGTGTGCGCACCGAGGTGGACGACCAGTACCTTGGCCCCAGCACCGCGTGCATCGTCACCGCCGCCACCGACCGGGGCATCCCGCACATCCGCCTGAACGACGGCAATCTGGTGCAACTGGGCTATGGCGCCAGCCAGCGCCGCATCTGGACGGCTGAGACCGAGTTCACCAGCGCCATCGCCGAAGGCATCGCCAGCGACAAGGACCTGACCAAGAGCCTGCTCAAGTCCTGCGGCGTGCCCATCCCCGAGGGCCAAGTGGTCAACAGCCCCGAGGAAGCCTGGGAAGCCGCCCAGGACATCGGCCTGCCTGTGGTGGTCAAGCCCTCTGACGGCAACCACGGCCGGGGTGTGACGCTGGATCTGCACAAGCAGGCAGACATCGAGGCCGCCTACCACGTGGCCTACCCCGAGGGCAGCGACGTCATGGTCGAGAGCTTCATCCCCGGCGACGAGCACCGCCTGCTGGTGGTGGGCGGCAAAGTGGTCGCAGCGGCACGTGGTGAAGTGGTCACCATCACCGGCAACGGCCGCTCCACCGTCAAGGAGCTGATCGACACCCAGCTCAACTCCGACCCGCGCCGTGGCTACGAAGAAGAGTACCCGCTCGAAATCATCGACCTGGCCACTGACACCAAGGTGCAACTCGAACTCAAGCGCCAGGACCTGGGCGCCGACTCGGTGCCCGCCGCTGGCCGCCAGGTGGTGGTGCAGCGCAACGGCAACGTGGCCGTGGACTGCACGGACGACGTGCACCCCGAGGTGGCCTACATCGCCCAGTTGGCGGCTAAGGTGGTGGGGCTGGACATCGCCGGCATCGACTTGGTGGCCAAGGACATCTCTAAACCCCTGCACGCCCAGGGCGGTGCCATTGTCGAAGTGAACGCAGGCCCTGGCCTGCTGATGCACCTGAAGCCCGCCGTGGGTGCACCGCGCCCTGTGGGCCAGGCCATTGCAGAGCATCTGTTCCCGTCGGAAGACGATGCGGGCCAGGCAGGCCGCATTCCGCTGGTGGGCGTGGCGGGCACGCGTGGCACGTCAACCATCGCGCGGGTCGTGGCCTGGCTGCTGCACCTGAGCGGCCACCACACGGGCTTGGCCTGTCGCGAAGGGCTGTTCCTGGACCGCCGCTGCGTCGAATCGACCGATTGCGCGCATTGGGAAGCCGCCCACCGCCTGCTGATGAACAAGACCGTGCAGGCCGCCGTGATCGAAAGCGACGCGCGCACCATTCTGCGCGACGGCCTGGCCTACGACCGCTGCCAGGTGGGTGTGGTCACCGACATGGACGGCGTGGAAACGCTGGCCGAATTCGACGTGCACGAACAGGACCAGATGACCAAGGTGATGCGCACCCAGGTGGACGTGGTGCTGTCGGAAGGCGCAGCGGTGCTCAACGCCGCCATCCCGCAGGTGGCCGACCTGGCGCCGCTGTCGGACGGTGCCGTGGTGCTGTATGCCCAGGACGCCACCCTGCCCGTGATCGTGGAACACCGCGCCAAGGACAACGGCCGCGCCGTGGTCGTGAAGAACGGCCGCGTGGTGCTGGCCACGGGCAGTGCAGAACATGTGCTCGGTTCGCTGGCAGACCTGACCTTTGGGCGCAATGCCGTGGCGCCCGACACCGACGCCCTGCTGGCTGCCATCGGCACGGCCTGGGCGCTGAACATTGCCCCCGACCTCATCGGCGCTGGCATCAAGACCTTTGAGCCCGAACTGGTCCCCACCGCCGCACTGCGGTCGTGATGGCACCTCGCGCATTAGCTTTAGTTTGTTGTTTGACCTCGCATCCCACGACCTGAACAGGGCCTCAGCGCCCTGATGGACCACTGAAAGAGACTTCCATGGATGTATCCCGCACCCGGGCCCTGCGTGGCCCCAACCTCTGGAGCCGCCACATGGCCATCGAGGCCGTGGTGACCTGCGCCGAAAACGAGCGCGCCGTGGGCCAGATGGCCGGGTTCGAAGCCCGCCTGCGGGCCCTGTTTCCCGCCATCGGCGCGCTGCACCCCGAAACCGGGGGCGGCGATGTCTCGCTGGCCCATGTGCTGCAGACTGCCGCCCTGGCATTGCAGGCGCAAGCAGGTTGCCCTGTCACCTTTGCGCGCACTACCGCCACCACCGATGCGGGTGTGTACCAGGTGGTCGTGGAATACAGCGAAGAGGCCGTGGGCCGCAAAGCCTTTGAGTACGCGCAGCAACTCATCAAGGCGGCGCAAGGCGAAGGCAATTTTGATGCCGACACCGTGATTGCCGAGCTGCGCGAACTCGACGAAGACGAGCGCCTGGGCCCCAGCACCGGCTCCATCGTGGACGCCGCCGTGGCGCGCGGCATCCCCTACCGCCGCCTCACGCGCGGCAGCCTGGTGCAGTTTGGCTGGGGCTCCAAGCAGCGCCGTATCCAGGCCGCCGAGGTCGATTCGACCAGCGCCGTGGCTGAGTCCATCGGCCAGGACAAAGACCTGACCAAGCGCCTGCTGCATGCGGCCGGTGTGCCCGTGCCGCTGGGCAAGCCGGTCGAAAGCGTGGACGAAGCCTGGGAAGTGGCCTTGAAGGTGGGCCTGCCCGTGGTGGTCAAGCCACAGGATGGCAACCAGGGCAAGGGTGTGACGGTCAACATCACTGACCGCGCCCAGCTCGAAGAAGCCTACAAGAACGCCGCCGAATACGGCACCGTGATGGTCGAGCGCTTTTTGCCGGGCCATGACTTCCGCCTGCTGGTGGTCGGCGACCAACTGGTGGCCGCTGCACGCCGCGAGCCGCCCCAGGTGCTGGGCGACGGCCAGCACACGGTGCGTGAGCTGGTCAACCAGGTCAACCTCGACCCACGCCGGGGCGAGGGCCATGCCACCTCGCTCACCAAGATCCGGCTCGACGACATTGCCGTGGCCCGCCTGGCCATGCAAGACCTGACGCCCGACTCGGTGCCCGCCAAGGGCCAGCGCGTCGTCCTGCGCAACAACGCCAACCTCTCTACGGGTGGCACCGCCACCGACGTGACCGATGATGTGCACCCCGAGGTTGCCGCACGCGCTGTGGCCGCCGCCCAGATGGTGGGCCTGCACATCTGCGGCGTGGACATGGTGGCCGAGACCGTGCTGCGCCCGCTCGAAGAGCAAGGCGGCGGCTTTGTGGAAGTGAACGCCGCCCCCGGCCTGCGCATGCACCTGGCACCCAGCTACGGCAAGCCCCGCAACGTGGGTCAGGCCATGGTGGACAAGCTCTACGCCCATGGCGACGATGGGCGCATCCCAGTGGTGGCCGTCACCGGCACCAACGGCAAGACCACCACGGCCCGCCTCATCGCCCACCTGTTCACCGCCCAGGGCCTGCGCGTGGGCATGACCAACACCGACGGCGTGTACGTGAACGGCCGCCAGATCGACAGTGGCGACTGCAGCGGCCCCAAGAGCGCCCGCAACGTGCTGCTGCACCCCGAGGTGGATGCAGCCGTGTTCGAGACCGCCCGTGGCGGCATCCTGCGCGAAGGCCTGGGGTTTGACCGCTGCCAGGTGGCCGTGGTCACCAACATCGGTGCGGGAGACCACCTGGGCCTGAACTACATCACCACGGTGGAAGATCTGGCCGTGCTCAAGCGCGTGATCGTGCAGAACGTGGCCACCACAGGCTACGGCGTGCTCAACGCGGCCGACCCCATCGTGGCCGCCATGGCACCCGCCTGCCCCGGCAAGATCATCTTCTTTGCCAGCGACCGCCACCATCCCGTGATGGCCACGCACCGCGCGCAGGGCCACCGCACCGTGTATGTGGATGGCGACTCCATCGTGGCTTCGGAAGGCTCGTGGCGCGAGACCATCCACCTGCGCGACGTACCCATCACACGCAACGGCAAGATCGGTTTTCAGGTCGAGAACGTCATGGCGGCCGTGGCCGCCGCCTGGGGTGTGGGCATGCCCTGGCAGACCATCCGCCGGGGCCTGTCAGGCTTTGTGAACGACAGCGACAACGCGCCCGGCCGCTTCAACATCATGGACTACCGGGGCGCCACCGTGATTGCCGACTACGGCCACAATCCCGACGCCATGCGCGCCCTGGTGGGTGCCGTGGACGCCCTGCCCGCCAAGCGCCGCAGCGTGGTGATCAGCGGCGCGGGCGACCGCCGCGACGAAGATATCCGCGACCAGACCGTGATCCTGGGCGCCGCATTTGACGACGTGATCCTGTACCAGGACGCTGCCCAGCGCGGCCGTGCCGATGGCGAGGTGATGGCCCTGCTGCGCGAAGGCCTGGCAGGCGCATCACGCACCACACACGTCGAAGAGATTCGCGGTGAGTTCATCGCCATCGACGCCGCCCTGGCGCGCCTGCAGCCCGGCGACCTGTGCCTGGTACTGGTGGACCAGGTCGAAGAAGCCCTCGCCCACCTGGCCCAGCGCTGCACCGAAGCCGGGGCCGCTGCGTGATGGCCCTCAAGCAAACGGCCACCTCGGCGCTGCTGGCCCTGGCCGCAGCAACCGCCTGGGTGGGCGCAGCTGGCACAGCGCAGGCAGCGCCTGGCGAAAAAATCGGCACGGTGGACACCGCCTTCCAATGGATCGGCCGCGACCACGACATCCTCGTGGAAGCCTATGACGACCCCGGCGTGTTGGGCGTGACCTGCTACGTCTCGCGCGCACGCACGGGCGGCATCAAGGGCACCCTGGGCCTGGCCGAAGACCGCGCTGAAGCCTCCATCGCCTGCCGCCAGGTGGGGCCTATCAGCTTCCCCGAGCCGCTCAAGAAGCAGGAAGAGGTGTTCAGCGAACGCATGTCCATCCTGTT
The DNA here is from genome assembly GCF_050626955.1 of Acidovorax facilis. Classification (NCBI taxonomy): domain Bacteria; kingdom Pseudomonadati; phylum Pseudomonadota; class Betaproteobacteria; order Burkholderiales; family Comamonadaceae; genus Acidovorax; species Acidovorax facilis. The sequence continues at coordinate 223,277 of NZ_CP192460.1, read as the reverse complement.
CAAGCGCCTGCGCATCGTGCGCATGGTCGACCCGGCCCGCAACACGCTGGTCTACCTCACCTACTCCGAAAAGCTCATCGACGGCTCGCCGCAGAACAGCGTGACCGCCGTGCCGGTGGACCGGGCCATGGCCATCCCTCTGCGCAAATAAGCGGGCAAGGCCGTACACAACAGAAAACAGAAAGGGGCCATGGCCCCTTTCTGTTTTTTATATAAAACCAGCACCTAGCGCTTATCCATCAAGCGCCAGCAGCTATCAAAACAATAGTATTCATCAAGCCTGGCTGGCAATCTGCCGCAGCGCCTGCTCAAACACCTCCACCGGCTGACCACCTTGAATCAGGTGGCGCTCGTTGATGATGATGGCGGGCACCGAGTGGATGCCATTTTGCAAATACAACTGCTCACGCTCGCGCACCTCTTCGGCAAAACGGTGAGACGCCAATAGTTCACGCGCCTCGTCCACATTCAGCCCGACCTCACCCGCCACGCGCACCAGCACTTCGTGGTTGCTCGGGTCTTGCCCATCGGTGAAATAGGCTTTGAACAGCGCATGTTTGAGTGGCGGCTGCAGGCCCTTCTCTTCGGCCCAGTGCAGCAGGCGGTGCGCGTCAAAAGTGTTGTAGACGCGGCTGCGTTTGCCTTTACCAAAGGTGAACCCCAAGTCCGCACCACGCGCGGCAATGGCCTCGCGGTTGCGTTCGAGCTGCTCGGGCGTAGAGCCATACTTTTCCTGCAGATGCTCGTTGATGTCCTGGCCCTCGGGGCCCATCTGCGGGTTCAGCTCGAAAGGCTGAAAGTGCATGTCAAGGGCCACTTCGCCCTTCAGGCGATCGGCCGCCTGCTCCAGCGCCTTGAGGCCGATGATGCACCAGGGGCAGGAGACATCGGAGACGAAATCGATCTTGAGGGTTTTGGTAGTCATGGCAAGCTCAAAAAATCAGAGCTGGATGGTAGACCAATGCATTGGCCTTCGCAGGAGGGCGCTTTTGTGCCCCTGAAGCGCCCGCTTCCTGCCCCAGTGTTATCTAGTGTGGCGTTGCACGCTAGCGCAGAACGCCAGGCTTCAGTCCTCCTCGTTTCTGCCGATATCCGTCAGACAGCTATGAAATATCCTGAATGAGTGCGATCAGCCTCTCCCCTCTTTCCACAAGCTGGAGCCCGTCAGGAAATTCCACCCAAGCATCGGTGACGGCCTCTGCGCAGGCTTCTTCACGCGTGCCGATAGCGAGCGCCGTATCGCCGGACGTGACCCGCAACAGCGTCACAAACTTCACTCCATCTGCCATCCCGGAAGCCGTGCCTTCGACGATGGGTGACACCCGGTTTCTGCACGTTACCCAGTGGCCCTCGGCGATGGAGTCGATCGACGTCACCTACGAAGCAATCGCCCCATCGCAGACCAGCAGCCGGCAAATGCAGGTATGGGAGCAGACACCGACGACCGCTGTGGATCAGATCATCGGCCGAAACGCGAGCGCCACGACGGAAAAGGCGCGGTTTGCCGGTTTGGGGTCTGCCCTGATAGAGCAGGCCGCCCGCACCGGCTCGAGCTACCGTCAGACTGTGGTGAACCTGGGTGCAGTGAGTTCGCCCGACAAAATTCAAGGCAAGGCTACTGGCGCTATGTGGGGCATTCAATCCAGCCCCAGCGCCAGTGCGACATTTGCCATCACCACTCAATCTGGCGCCACGGTGCGGATCTCCATAGCCGACCAGCGGGAGCAACGCGCCACAGGCTCTGGCATCGCTGTGCAGATCGAGGTGGATGGCAACCTTACGCAGCAGGAAAAGGACGCACTCCAATCTCTGGCAGAAGGTTTCGATCTTGCTATCGAGGGCTTGACGGCTGAATCCCCTGTGCTGCGGCTGGACGGTCTGCTGAAGTTCGATAGCAAGCTTTTCACCAAGCTGGAATTCAAGGTGGATATCTATGGGGTGGACCAGGATGGCGTCCGCATCCTGAAGCTCGGTGCCAACATCAGCGCAGACGCCAAAACCCGCGAGATTGAACTCAAGAGCCCTGAAGGCACCGTAAGAATGAAAACCGATTTGCGGCAGCCCGCGCTATGGGGCACCGCAGACCAGAAGGCCTACGCTGTGCGACAGTACCTCAGCCGCATCGACAAGGCAGCAGAGCGCGGGCATGCAGACAGCGGCTTGGTTGACCTGTTCAAGTCCAGCTTCGCCGCCCTGAACGGCGGCTATGAATCGGCAAACTCCCCTGGGAGGTCAGGCAGCGCCAGTATCAGCTTTGGCGACCCGGTCGATCTGACGCGCGACGCCAACGCCTTCAGTGAAGGCGACAAGAGCCTGCTCACCGGCCTGGCGGACTTTGATGCATCGATTACCGCAACCCGCCGTGCGTCCAATCCGCGCCGCACCAAAGAGGTTGACACCTTCGAATACACACTCAAACAGTCCACTCAGGTCTCCGGATCATCACCCAGCAACCGCGGCTTCATACAGACCCAGTCCGCCAAGCTTTCTGCCGCCTATCACCAATCGCTGCACTCAAGAGCAGCACCAAAGTTGACATCAGACTCTGCAACCCAGAACTATTCCTACGAAAAGGTGGAAGACAGCAGCAGCACGCAGGTAGAGCTAGGCTACGAGAAGGATGAGCCTGTGCGCGCACTGATCACGCAGGCCGCCTCGCAATCGCTGCATGTCCTCAAGGTGGAAAACAACAAGATCACCGAGAACACGGCAGAGCCAGCTCATGTGCAGTCAAAGCAGACAGATTTGCTGCCCTTGCTGAAGCAATTGAAACGGCAGCAGGATGCGAACCAGTTGACGGATGACGAGAAACAAAAGCAGCTGCAGGAATGGGGCGGAATGGTGCTGGGAAGCTTGGCCACGGATTAGCACCGCTGAATAATTTCGTTGACGCAGCGCCCGTGCGTTCTCTGCTGCGCAAACTGACAAAGACGCCGAACACCCGCGCTAACCCGTTCGATCCGCCGAGAGCATCTCTCGAAGTGCTGTCTTTGGCACTTTGCCATAGCTGTTCTTGGGCAAAGCCTGCACAAAGCGGTACAGCCGAGGGCGCTTGAAACGGGCTATATGGGCCAGGCACAGCGCGTCCAGTGCATCCGGGCTCACGCCCTCCTCCGCCACCACAAAGGCCACAGGCACCTCGCCCCATTCCGCATCGAGCTGCCCCACCACGGCCACCTCGCGCACCTGGGGGTGCAGCAGAAGCACCTCCTCCACCTCGCGCGGGTAGATGTTGGAGCCGCCAGAGATGATCACGTCCTTGGAGCGGTCCTTGAGGGTGAGGAAACCATCGGCATCCAGCGCGCCCATGTCGCCGGTGTAGAGCCAGCCATCGCGCAGCGTCTGCGCCGTGGCTTCGGGGTTGTTCCAGTAGCCGGGCATGACGGTGTCGCCGCGCACCACCACCTCCCCGGTCTCGCCTGTGGGCATCGGCTGGCCTGCAGCATCGACCACACGCACCTCCACCAGCGACTGCGCCACGCCGACCGATACCATGCGCTCGGCCCAGCGCGGGTGGTTGCGGTCGGCCAGCTGGGCGCGCGACAGGGCCGTGATCGTCATGGGGCTTTCGCCCTGGCCGTAGATCTGCACGAAGCGGTTGCCGATCACGGCCAGCGCGTTGCGCAGGTCGTCGGCATACATGGGACCGCCACCGTAGACGATGGTCTTGAAGCCGCTCACGTCGGCACCCGTGGCGCGCACATGGTCCACCAGGCGGTGCACCATGGTGGGCGCAGCGAACAACGTGAGCTGGCCCACGCTGGCCGCAAGCTGCACCAGCTCCGCAGGCTCGAAGCCACCCGACAGCGGAACCACATGCCGCCCGCCGCGCAGCACCTGGGCGTAGTTGTAGAGGCCAGCGCCGTGCGACATGGGCGCGGCGTAGACCATGGCGTCGCCGGGCAGCACATCGTCCACGTCGGTGAAGTAGCAGGCCGTCATGGCCAGCAGATTGCGGTGGGTCTGCATCACCCCCTTCGGGCGGCCAGTGGTGCCGGAGGTGTAGAACAGTGAGGCGACATCCTCGGGTGCGCGGTCGCAAACGTCCATGAGCGCGTGCGTGACGGCGGCGCGGTACGCTTCGGAGCCGAACACCAGCAGACCGGCATCCGCCGCCCCGGCCTCGCGCGCGGCCGGTGCCAACGCCTGCGATGCCAGCACCACACGCGCGCCGGAGTCGGCCAGCACGTAGGCCAGTTCTTTGGCATGCAGCTTGTAGTTGACCGGCAGCGACACGGCCCCGGCCCACACGATGGCGTGCAGGGCCTCCAGGTACTCGGGCGCATTGGCGGCGTAGATGGCCACTCGGTCACCGGGGGCAACGCCGCATTGCGTGTGCAGATAGGCGGCCAAGGCGGCAGCGCGTGCGCCCAGGTCGCCGTAGGACCACAGCACGTCACTCCCCTGGAGTACAGCGGGCTGGTGGGCATGCAGCAAAGCACTGCGGCGCAGCAGGTGGGCGATGTTCATAGTGTGCACTCCACAACAAGGGGATTTTTCAGGGTCAGCCGCCTCCACAGCCGTGGAGACCTGTTGGCACTGCAGGCACTGTAGGCACGCCGGGCGCTGGCGCACAGTCGCCAAAATACCCAAGGGATAACCCGGCCCGCCCCCGAAACACCCAGTTACCACGCGCGTCCAAATCCCCACAGGCTGTGGCGTTGAAACTCCGTTGCCTAGACTGCATCTGATCCCATGCGCGCGGCCAGCCCACCCAGGCGAGCGCACCACCGTTTTTACCCAACGCCTTGCAGGCAACACCCCATGAACCTGGACCAGCAAAAATCCATTCTCAGCATCGCCCTCCTGGCCGCGTTTGCGGACGGCAACAAGGACGACGCCGAGCGCGAAGAGATCCGCCGCATTGCCCAGTCGCTCGCGGGCGACGCAGGCATGGCGGACCTTCCACGCATCTACCAGGACGTGCTGCTGCGGCGCACCAGCGTGCAGGCGGCGGTGCAGGCCTTGAGCGACCCCATGCACCGCCAGCTGGCCTACGAGATGGCCGTGTGTGTGTGCGACGTGGATGGCCGCCAGACGGCGGCAGAACGCGAGTTTCTGAGCAGCCTGAAGGCGGCGCTGCAGCTGGGCGCACCGCAGACCGACGCGTTTGACCGGGAAGCCGATGCGATCGTGGATGTGGCCGAAAAGGCCGTGCCTTTATCCGTGCCTGTGTCCGCGCCCATCGCGATCCCAGTGGCAGCAGCCGCCGCAGCCCCCAGCAGTGCTTTGGATGCCGAGCTGGACAAATCCATCCTCAACTACGCGCTGCTCAACGGTGCGCTGGAGCTGCTGCCGCAGTCCTGGGCGTCAATGGCCATCATTCCCATGCAGGTGAAGATGGTGTACGGCATTGGCAAGGCCCATGGCGTAGAGCTGGACCAGGGCCACATCAAGGAGTTCATCGCCGCTGCGGGCGTGGGCATGACGTCCCAGTACCTGGAGCAGTTTGGCCGCAAGCTGCTCGGCGGCTTGCTGGGCAAAGCGGCGGGCCGGACCATCGGCGGGCTGGGCAGCGCCGCCACCGGCATGGCGTTTTCGTTTGCCACCACCTACGCGCTGGGGCAGGTGGCCAAGCGCTACTACGCCGGGGGCCGGGTCATGAGCACGGCCATGCTGCGCGAGACCTTCCAGAACCTGCTGGGCCCCGCCAAGCAGATGCAGTCGCAGTACCTACCGCAGATCCAGCAAAAGGCCGCCACGCTGGACGCGGGGAAGATCATGGCGATGGTGCGCGGTGCCTGACACGCCACAGCCACTGCGGCAAACGCTATATTATTAATAGCTACCAGCGCTTAACAGATAAGCGCCAGATGCCATTTTTAATCATAATCCAGTGGCGAGGCCCGCGTGGGCCAAACGCAATCAGGCCAGAGCGTTGCGCCCGCGCTGACCCGCGCGCAAACCAGGTGGCGCAAACATCGGCCCATGACAGAATCGGCCCATGCTCGACCACACGGACCCTGTCGCCTCCATCATCCCGGCCATGTCGCTCGACTCACCGTCCGACAACGCCATGACGGCGCTGTCCCGGCTGGCACTGGGGCCCGTGAACACGGCCTACTACATGGCCGTTTTCGAGCGCTTTGACAACACGGGCCGCACCACCACCACCTGGAACTGGGCGGCCTGCCTGGCCACCCTCAACTGGATGCTGTTCCGGCAGTTGTGGACCCCCGCGCTGGTCTACCTGGCGGCGGCCGAAGGGCTGGCGCTCATCGTGTATGGCATCGGCCGGACGTTCCTGCAATGGCCGCCGGGCGTGGAACTGGGCGTGCTGGGCGCCTTTGCAATGCTGGCCTTTGCGGTGCCGGGCCTGTATGGCAACGCCATCCTGTATGCCGACATCCGCAAACGGGTGGCCCGCGCGCTGGCAGCCTCACGCACGCTGCCCGAGGCCTGTGTGCTGCTGGAGAAGCAGGCCAGCTCACGCAAGCGGCTGCAGGCACTGGTGCTGGCCAACCTGGTGCTGGTGGCCGCAGCCGCGCTGGCATACCTGGTATGGGCCCCTTCAGACACCAAGCCGCTGGCCCTGGAGCCTGCCGTAACGGTGGCGCAAGCCACGGCGGCGGCGTCCCGGCCCAGCGCTGCGGCTTCTGCACCAGCCGCTGCTATTACGGCGGCGCCTTCACCCGTACCTGTTCCGGTTCCTGCGCAAGAGCCCCCTACCCCAGCCCTTCCCGCCACCACCGCCTCGGCTCCTGACCCAGCGAAACCGGCAGCGGCCCCGCCCACCGCCAAGTCTGCGGCCCCGGCAACCCCCGCGCCAAAGGCCGCAACACCAGCCAGCACGCCAGCGCGATCCTCTGAGGCCAACCGCCCCGCTCCGGCTACGCTCTCTGCAGCCTCCACGGTGTCCAAAACGCCCTCTTCAGCGCCCGCCACGGCAGCCCCCAAGCCCTCTGCAAAGACAACGCCCCCCGCCGAGCCCGCCAGCCGCGCGGCCTCTGCAGCCAAGGCCAAAACGCCCAAAGCCTCCGCTTCGGCCGCTGCGCCAGCATCCTCAGCCCCTCTCCCCACCGTGGGCACGGCGGCGGGCTACTACATCAACGTGGGCCTGTTTGCCGACGAGGCCAACGCCCGCAAGGCCCAGGCTCGCTTGCTCAACGAAGGGCTACCCGCCTTTCGCCAGGAGCTGAACAACGCCAAGGGCCGCCGCATCCGCGTGCGCGTGGGGCCCTATGAAAGCCGGGCGAAGGCAGAGGCTGCAGCCGCGTCGATCCGGGCGATGGCGCTGGAAGCTGTGGTTTTCAAGCAATGAGATGGGTACCGCGTACCTTGAGCTCTTTGGAGGTAGCGGCTGCGCGGTGCCTGCTTCCCTCTTCGTGCAGCGCCTGATTGGTAAAAATTCGCTGTTCCATTCGATAGGAAACTCATAACATATGTAACAGCAGGTTATCTTCACATTCCAAATCAGGGGTCACGCATGTCTTTCGCGAAGTCGCTTTCCAAAGTGTTGGCAGTAGGGGTTTTGGCACCGATCATGGTGGCTGGCGCACAGGTCGACGATGTGGGGGGTATCGCATCCGGTGGAAGCGTGTCCATGCCGAGCCCTATGGTCGCAGCGGCCATCAGCGCGGGCTCCCTGTCCCTGACAGGCGGAGAATCCACCATGTCACCCCGTTTTTTCCGCTCAGGTACGCCGGGTGATGCCTGCTCAACGTTCAGTTCGGGTAACTTTCAATACACGACCGTTCCCTTCCAGACCAATGGCAGCGGTTCATTGCGGGCTATCGTCGATCCGCAAACCTGCGGCACAGGCGTTTTTGTAACGTTCCACGTCGGCGCCTTCAATCCATCCAGCATCTGTAGCGGGTATCAGTGGTCCTTCGGCTCTTCGCAGGCCTTTGACCAAACCTTCTCGGTCCCGGCGAACACCGCCATGACCATGGTTCTTTCTGGCGTGGCCAATGCCCCCGGGGTGAACTGCGGCCCGGTTACGTATTCCCTGGACGGAACAGGCGGTGCCGCGTCGTCCATTCCCGTCAACAACCCATGGGCGATGGCGGTTCTGGCAGCATTGGTCGGCGTTGCGGGCTGGAGACTTCGCAGTTCTCGCCAGGCTTGATGGACTGAGCGGCCCCCTCTCGGGTGCATAGGGGCGCGCGGCCCTGCCTTCATCAACTCCTGGAGTCTGCTGCCACCCAGCCCAGGATCTTTTCAATCACCCAGCCAGGGTCGTCCAGCGGCAGATCATGCCCGGCCCAAGGATGGACCGCCACGGGCACATGCCAGGCATTGGCGATGGCTTGCGAGCACTGGCCATGCACCAACCCATCCTCGCGGCTTGCCAGCAGCAGCATGTTGGCCAAGGGGGGCTTCTTTGGAGCGCGGTAGCGGGCCGCAGCCGCTAACTGGCGCAATGTGTTGGCAACCGACACCGGGCGCTGCCTGCGTATCGCAACCCAGCCTGGCACCACCTGCTGTCGGTGCAGCGCGCGGTTGCTGGTCAGGCGCAAGACCTCCTGCTCCACCTGTTCCGACGGACTCCCTCCGAAAGCGAGGCGCAGCAATGCGGCGTAATTGCGTGGCCGCAGCCGTTGGTAGAAGGGGCTAAAAGGCCACAGGCTGGTGTTGATCAACACACAGCCCACCAGCTCCTCAGGCGCCACCCGCGCCCACTCGGTCGCCACCATGGCGCCCAGCGACATGGCCAGCACCCGAAAAGGTGGCCGCACACCTTGCGCGGCCAGCTGGGCACGGCAGGCGTCCACCATGCCCCGCACCGTGGCGGGCGACACGGCCCGGTGCAGCAGGCCATTGCCAGGCAAGTCTTGCACCACAACGCGGGCACCCGGCAGGGCGTGCTCGAACGCTTCGACAAACGAGCCCCAGTGCGCGGCCTCGCGCGTGAGGCCTCTGAGCAGAATCCATGGATGGTGCATGGGGAACACCTCTTCAGTACCACGCGGCCAGGGCATCCGCCCTGCGCTGCGCCCGCGCTTCGGGAGCTGGCACCCAGCGCTCGTGGCTACAGGCCGCGCGGGCCAGAAAATCGAGCAGTGACAGATGGCGCCGCAGCACCCGCTGCTGGCGGTGGTTGATGAGCGGGTTGAAGATGCCGTTGCGCGAAAACAGCTGGCGCGGGTTCTTCTTGATCCACAGCCACGACCCCATCTCCAGCGTGAGCGGCAGGAAGGTGTGTGTGGGCGCCTCGCGGCAGGCCTGCAGGTACAGGTGGTCCCACAGGTCGCCGTGCGCCAGGTACTGGGCGCTTTGCGGCTCGATGACGTACTGGTGGTGGCTGTGGGCCTGCAGAAAGATCTCCTGCAGCGCATGCAACTCGGCCAGGTGCGCAATGGGCTTGCGCGTGTGGGCAAACGGAAACCACAGGCGGTCACGCACGCCAAACCCCGAATGGCAGTCGATGGCCATGCTGAAGGGCCGCGCCAGCAACTCCTGGGCCACCACCTCGCACAGCGCCTGGCTTTCGGCCTCCATGGCATCGCCCGCGCGCCCCCGGTACCAAGGCAGCCCCGCGCTGATGCGTTGCCCGCCGATCCAGGGCGGCACGCGGTCCGTGGCATCGACCGGTGCATTGCGCATGAGGTCCACCCCGCGCGGATTGGCGCGTGTGGCGGCCCACATGCCACCCGGGTTGACCACCGGCATGAAAACCAGGCGCATCTGCTCCAGCTGGCGGTGCAGCGTGGTGTCCCACTGCAGCCGCATGACCACGTTCTGCAAGTAGGCGATGACCACCTCGGCGCCGATGCGCTCCAGCCCATGCACGCCTCCGAAAAAGCCGATGGCAGGCACGTCCAGCGACGGGTTGCCCACGCCGATGGCATGGATCGGAAAGCTGTGGCCCGACGCCAGCTGCACCTGCCGAACCACCTGCACCTGCAGATGGGGTGCCCCCAGCTCGATGATTTTTTCGAGCGCCAGCAACTCGGGCAGCGTGTTCATGGTGGATGGCGATGGAGGCGTGGGACCGTGCAGCAAGGCGATAGGCAGCAAGCATAGCCCCGGCCCGCACGCGCCAACAGCGCCATGACGCATCTGTGTGAATTCGGCGAAACGACTCGGAACTGTCACACAAGCGCGTTAACTTGCCCGCAGACACAACCCTTCGAAGAGGCACACGATCATGCTCTGGAGATTGCTCGGACTGCAGCGGCTGCTGGATGAACTCTTCGATGCCCCGGGCTGGCCCAGCTTCGATTTGCCCAGCCCCGACGGATGGACCCACTATGAAGACGCCGCAGCTGCAGCGCAGGACTGAGGTGCACCGCATCGTCCTGCTGTGCGGCACCCTCGGGTGTGCGCTGGCCTGGGGTCTGGTGGAGTTGCTGGCGCTGCAGCGCCAGCGCTACCACCAGTGGCGCCAACGCCACGAGACCCCTGCGCACCGCTGACGCAGCAGCAAGACGGACACATGCGCGCATGCATTTATGCGAGCGCGTGATCGCACGCAGCACACACGGCCTTCAGCAGACGCCAACTGCGCACGGCCCCTCACTCGCAGCGTCTTTCTACAGCCCTTCTCAGAAGCCTCTAATGCTGGCGGGTCTTCGTTTTTGCACGGTATGCCGCAGTCGCACCTAAAATTGCGCACCTTCCCTTCATTGGGGGGAGGCATATTGCAACTCTGAACAAAGAAGAATCACCATCATGGCAACTGCAAAAAAGACTCCAGCGCCCGCGAAGAAGGCCGTCAAGGCGGCAGCACCTGCTGCTGCAAAGAAGGCGGCACCTGCCGCCAAGAAGGCTGCAGCCCCCGCAGCGAAGAAGGCCGCCGCACCAGTGGCCAAGCCTGTGGCTGCAGGCATCAAGCCGATCAAGACTGCCTTCAACAAGACCACGCTGATCGCCCATCTGGCCGAGCAGGCTGGTGTGGAACCCAAGGCCACCAAGGCCGTGCTGGCCGCACTCGAAGCCACCATCCTGGGTTCGGTGCACAAGAAGGGCTCCGGCGAATTCACGCTGCCCGGCCTCATGAAAATCGGCCTGCAGCAAATCCCCGCCAAGAAGAAGCGCTTCGGCAAAGACCCCTTCACCGGTGAAGAGCGCTGGTTCCCCGCCAAGCCTGCAGCCGTGAAGATCAAGACCCGCGCGCTGAAGAAGCTCAAGGACGCCACGGTCTGATCTCAGCCGCTGCGAAGGGCGTGACGGGGTGATGCCCCATCATTCCTTCTCCGCAAAAAAAGGACCTGTTGCCCAAGGCAGCGGGTCCTTTTTTACGGGTGGACTCGAAAAGCCGCAGAAGGCGCTGCCACGGCACCCCGTCAGATTGAGATCACGTTGGGGGCAGCAGGGCTGGCATGCAGCAGCTCGACCTGTGCTGCACGGCGCGAGAGCACAGCGCCCTGGTTGATGTAGCCCTTGTCGGTGATTTCTCCAGCATCGGGGTCGGGCGGCGCCGCCATCACCAGTGCACGCGCGGGGCACTGCGATGAACCCGCGCCAGCAGTGCGGCGGGCCTGCATGACACCGCGCAGGGCGTCGTCCAGCCGCGCACGGTCCGCTGCACCGGCGGCAGAGGGAAACACCAGCATGCCCACTTCGTCCCGGTTGTGGCCCGTAAGCACGATGTCCTGCACCAGGGGTGCCAACTCGGACACCAGTTCCACCCGCAGCGTGCCCACTGACACCCAGCTCCCACTGGAGAGCTTGAAATCCTCAGCCACCCGGCCGTTGAAGACCACGCCACACTCCGGCCGCGCGGGGTCCACCAGGTAGCCTGCGTCACCGATGCGGTAGAAGCCATCGCTGTCAAACGCGGCGGCCGTCTCGGAGGGTGCATTGCGGTAGCCCGGAAACACCGACACACCCTTGACCCGCATTTCGAGCTTGCTGCCGTTGGGCACCAGCTTGAGCTCAAGCCCGGGCAACGGCGCACCGATACAGCCAGCGCCCTCCATGCGCCAGTGGGCGCTGGTCACTGCGGGCGATGTCTCCGTGGAACCCCAGGACGTGGTCAGCCACAGCGGCGACGCGGGCCGCACGCGTGCTGCCACGGCCTCCAGCCGCTGCCAGGTGGAAGGGGCCAGCGCTGCCGCGGCATAGAACGCCAGGCGCATGCGCGAGAGGATTTCAGCGGCCAGCGCGGCGTCTGCCTCCAGAAACGGCAACAGCATGTCGAAACCACGCGGAACATTGAAGAGCATCGTCGGCTTCACATCGCACAGGTTGCGCACCGTCTTCTCGATAAGCCCTGGCACGGGCCGCCCTTCATCGATGTAGAGCGCGCCCCCATGGCACAGCACCATGTTGAGGTTGTGGTTGCCGCCAAAGGTGTGGCTCCACGGCAGCCAGTCCACCAGCACAGGCTTTTCGTGGGCCAGGAACCGCCAGGTCTGGGCCATCATCTGCTGGTTGGCGCACAGCATGCGGTGGGTGTTGATGACCACCTTGGGATGGCCCGTGGAGCCCGACGTCAGAAGGTACTTGGCAGGGTCGTCGGGCTGGATGGCCTCAAACGCCTGCGACACGGCCGGGCTTTCCACGCCCGCGAGCAGTTGAGTAAAAGGCAAGGCGCCAGGCACGGCCTCGGCATGGCGACTGAAGACCTTGACGGCATCGGACGCGTACCCCGCCAGGGCGGGCGCGTAGACCGAGGCGTCCGATGCATAAACCAGCGAAGGCTCCAGCACCGCAAGCATGCTGTGCAGGCGGCCCGGGTCTCGGGATCGTGCATAGGCGCTCGACAAGGAACAGGGCGTGATGCCCACATGCATCGCCGCCAGCATGAGCACCGCGTGGTCTGCCGCGTTGTCGGAAAGAATGGCGATGGGGCGGCCCGCCGGCAGCTTCAGGTCCAGCAATGACTGCGCAACGGCGCCCACAGCCTGGCGCAATTCGCCATAGGTCAGGGTGCGCCAGTGCTCGGCCGTCTCGTCACGCTCCGCCAAGGCCAGCGCGTGGGGTGTCTCGCGCGCCCACTGCTCCACCCATTCACCGACGCAGCGCGCATACGCGCCCAGCGCCACGGGGGAACGCAATACGAACGAGCCGTCGTCCTGATGGACCAACACCGTGGCGGGCGGTGCGATTTGGTTTTCATCGCCAAGAAATTCGGGGTGCATGGTGTGGGTGATCTCTCGTGTTCTTGGGGCAGCAACAAAAATGGGCAAAACAGCGCTAACCAGCGGCGCGGCGGCGCGCAGCACCACTGCTGGAAGCGCTTGGTTGAACCCGTCGAATAAACCCATGCGGCAGGACCGCACGGTGCAATAGCGGATTCAGACCGGCGAACAAAACTCAGCGAAGCGGTTCTGGCCGGGCGCTGCGTCGCAGGCAGTACGGGTAGTACGGCAAGACGCGGCAACAACGCCAGAAGGGTTCTGTTAGCCGCTCTCAGTCCAGGACGCGGGCGTCTTGCTTGGCACGCAGAAGGTCTACCAGCAAGGCGTCGCGTGCAGCCACCAGTTCCGCACTGGTTCTCCCTCCAAGCGCCTGCGTAACGCCGTCAGCGACACGGCTTTGCAGCGCTGGCGTCATCTGCGGAGCCCCCAGGTCCTGCCACCAGTCTTCGATGGGGCCGCCGAGGTGCGCGAGCAAATGGGCGATTCCACCTTCGCCACCGGAGAGGTGCAGGTTCATGAAAGGCCCCATCAGCGCCCAGCGCAGCCCCGGGCCATGGGCAATGGCGGTGTCGATGTCGCTCACACTGGCAACCCCCTCGTGGACCAGATGAAACGCCTCCCGCCACAGCGCCGCCTGCAGGCGGTTGGCAATGTGCCCCTTGATTTCGCGCCGAACATGGATGGGGCGCTTACCGATGGCGGTGTAGAAATCCATCGCGGTAGTGATCGCCTGGGCCGATGTCTTTTCGCCTCCGCCCACCTCCACCAGCGGGATCATGTGCGGGGGGTTGAACGGATGGCCCAGCACCACGCGCTCCGGGTGTTTGCACTGGGCCTGCATGGCCGTAACAGAGAGCCCTGAAGAGCTGGAAGCCAGGATGGCATGCGACGGGGCGGCTTCGTCTATGCCGCGCAGCAGATCCACCTTGAAGTCAAGCCGCTCCGGCCCGTTTTCCTGCACGAAGTCCGCCTGCCCCACGGCGTCCTCGAGCCGAGCATGAAAGCACAGCCTTGCCGTGCTGGCGCCCGGCGCAAGCCCTTGCCGCTGGAGCACCGGCCAGTGCAGCGCCACGGCATCGTGCAGGCGCTGCTCGGCCCCCGGAGAAGGATCTGTGGCATCCACGTTCAGCCCCCGGGCGAGAAAATACGCAGCCCAGCTTGCACCAATGACGCCAGTGGCGACCACCGCCACCCGGTTCACGGAAGCATCCATGTCCGTGCCCTTCAGGACTCGGCCGTGAAGCCGATCTTCTTGACCAGAGGCCCCCAGCGATCTGCCTCCGCCTGTTGCGATGCGGCCATCTCTGCGGCGGTGGAGCCCTTGGCAATCAGGCCCACCACAGCCAGGCTGTCGATCACCGACTTTTCCTTGATCGCCATGTTGATGGCAGCGTTGGCGGCTGCAACCACGCTGGCCGGTGTCTTGGCGGGTGCGTAGAAGCCAAACCACTCCTCGGTCGTCAGCTCGGGGAAGCCCTGCTCTGCAAAGGTGGGCACCTCGGGCGAAAACGGCGAACGCGCCTGGCCAGAGGTGGCGATCAACCGCAGCTTGCCCGCCTTGTGGTTGGGAATGAAGTCGCCGCTGGGCGTCACCATGGAGGCAATCTGCCCACCCACCACATCGGTCACACCGGGAATGGAGCCCCGGTAGGGCACATGCTTGAGGTCCACACCGTTGTTCAGCCCCAGCAGCGCACCGATGAAATGGGGGGTGGAGCCCGCCGCTGGCGAGCCGTAGTTGGCCTGCCCCGGGTTCGCCTTGGCCCAGGCCAGGAAGTCCTTCACGTTCTTCACCGAGGCTGGCACCAGCGGCCCCACGGCCAGCCCATGGTGCATAACGGCGGCGATGGACACCGGCACGAAGTCTTTCGTGGGGTCGTAACTGAGTTTGCTGTAGATGTGCGGATAGATGGACGTGCAGGAAAACGGCGACAGCGTGAGCACGCTGCCATCGGTGGGGGCGCCCTTGAGCGCCTCCAGCGCAATGCGCCCGCCGGCACCGGGCTTGTTCTCCACCACGGCGGCATTGCGGGTATAGGACGAACCCGCCAGCTTCTCACCCACCCTGCGCGCCACGCTGTCACCCGCGCTGCCCGCCGGGAAGCCGTAGAAAATCTTCACCTGCTCCAGCGTCTGGGCAATCGCGCTCCAGGGAGTCAGTGTCCCCAGCGCGGTTGCATAGCCCAGGTGGTTCATGAATTGGCGGCGTGTCTGCATCATCTGTCTCCTCTTTCTTGGTGGGTGAAATCGCAACAACTCAATCGATCGCAAAGGCGGGGCGAACGCCGCCTGCGCGGGGCAGACCCATGAGGGCGCGGGCCTCTGCCGGCGAAGCGGGCTCCATGTCCAGCTCCCGAATGATGCGCACGATGCGCTCCGTCAGCTGCACATTGGTGGCCAGTTCGCCCTGGCGGAAATACAGGTTGTCCTCCAGCCCCACGCGGGTATGCCCACCCAGCAGCAGCGCCGCCACATTGGCTTCGAGCTGCGAGGGGCCGATGCCACTCACGCAAAAGATGCTGTTGCGCGGCAGGGTGTCCACCATCATCTGCAGGTAGCGCGGCGAATACGGCATGGCGTTCTGGAAGCTGCGGTGCACGTTCATCACGAGGTTGATGAAATGCGGGCCCTCGTCGTGCCCCTCATCGATCAAGGTGGTGGCATCCTGCAGGATGTGTGTGGGGCTGAACACCTCCCACTCGGGCTTGATGCCGCGTGCCTTCATGCCCAGTGCCAGTTCGCGCCCTTTGCTGAGCGGGGTGTCCATGAGGATCTCGCGGCCGTCAAAGCTCAGATTGAGCGTGGTGGCATCCAGGGTGCACATCTCGGCCCCCGCATCCATGCCCTTGATGCGCTCTTCCCAGGCGATCTCCCAGCGGTCACCGGACAGCGGCCGCACCATGTCGCCATGCACACCACCGCCGGTAGAGTTGTTGATGACGATGTCGCAGCCTTTGGCCCGGATGCGGGTGTTGATGTCGCGGTAGATATCTGCGTTGCAAGTGGCGCCGTCATCCGGGCGCCGCGCATGGATGGCCACCACGCTGGCCCCTGCGTTCCAGCACCGCTGCACATCGTCGGCAATTTCACCGGGCTGGGTGGGCAGGTGCGGGTTCTGCGACTTGTGGGCCATGCCACCGGTGGGAGCGATGGTGACGATGACTTTGCGCTTTGTCATGACATGGACTGGTGGAAAATGGTAATGCACCCATTATTTTTTTTAGCGTCTGCATACTCAGTCATCGCGATGACATTTGGACTCAGGGTATACGAGGACGCCTTTCTCCTTCACTCTGGAGCCTCACACCATGCTGGTCAAACTGGCGCCGCCGACGGTCGCCGATCTCCTGAAAAACTCAGCCTGGTTTCCCTTGCTGGACGAGAGCGCACAGCGACGCGTCCTGGACGACCTGCGTGAAGTCGAAGTGGCCCAGGGCAGCGCCCTGTGCCGGCGCGGCGACGTACCCCTGCACTGGTACGGTGCCGTTGAAGGACTGCTCAAGTGGACGGTGACCTCGGACAACGGGCGCTCGGTGACCCTCGGCGGTCTTTCTGCAGGCAGCTGGTTTGGTGAAGGAACCCTGCTGCGTGGCGTGCCGCGCACGGCGGACATCATTGCGCTGCGCCCCAGCCGGGTTGCGCTTTTACCCGTGGACACCTTTGAATGGCTGCACGCCACCCAGCGCAGTTTTGACCACTTTCTGCTGCGCCAGATCAACGAGCGCATGCACTGGTTTCTGGGCAATTTCACGGCCCACCACCTGCTGGACACGGACAGCCAGGTGGCGCGGGCGCTGGCAGGTCTTTTCCATCCCTGGCTGCACCCTGGCAGCGACCCTCACCTGCAGGTATCGCAGGAGGAAATCGCCAATCTGTCCGGTGTCTCGCGCCAGCGCTGCAACGCTGCACTCAAGCGCCTGGAGGCCGAGGGTGTGCTGCAGATCGAGTACGGCGGTATCACTGTGGTGAACCTGCAAGAACTGCGCCGCAGAGTGGAATGAGGGCCGGCGCGGCGTTCGACGGGCGCAGGTGTGCAGGCCTATCGGGTGTTCACGGATTTCGGCCTGCTGCCATCACGAACGCCAAGGTCGCAGCGATCACATCGTCGGAACGATCGCGGTGGGGTGAATGCGCGCAATCGGACAGTTCCAGCAGCTGTGTTCCGGGCACGCGGGCAGCAATGCCGTGGATCTGGGCCAGCGTGCCGTACTCGTCATTGAGCCCCTGCACAGCCAGTACGGGCACACGCACGGTGCCCAGCTCTTTTTCGATGTTCCATGCGCGAAATGTCGGGTCGAGCCAGATGCGGTTCCAGCCCCAGAAAGCGGAGTCCGGGTCGTCGTGGTAACGGCCCAGCGTGCGGGGCAGGTCGGTGGTCTGGTAGGCGTCCCGCGCCTGCTCGATGTTCTGGATGGTCACATCCTCCACAAAGAGGTGGGGCGCCAACACCACCAGACCGCTGACCCTCTGCGGGAACATCGATGCGTACAGCAAGGCAATGGATGCGCCATCACTGTGGCCAAAAAACCAAGGCGGCTCGTTAACGCCCACAGCCTTCAAAAAAGCAGGCAATACCTCCCGCGCCTGCCGGTGCATGAAGTCCACACCCCAGGCTTCATCGGGCGCCCGTGGGGTGGAACGCCCATACCCCGGCCGCGAGAACACCAGACCCCGAAAGCCTCCCGCCTCGCACAGCTGCTGCGGGAAGTCCTTCCACATCGCCAGCGACCCCAGCCCCTCGTGCAGGAACACCACCAAAGGTGCAGACCGGCGCTCTGGCGCAATCCACTGGTATTCCACCCGCACTGGCCGACCTCGCCAGTCAATGGCGGCCCATTCGCTGCCCCCGCTGGTACTACCGCGCATGCCCCCGTTCACGCCCGGGACTCCAGCTCGCGCAGCCTGAAACGCTGGATCTTGCCCGTGGCGGTCTTGGGCAGCTCCGGTACGAACTCGATGAAACGCGGGTACTTGTAGGGCGCGAGTTTCTCCTTCACGAAGGCTTTGAGCTCGTCCTGCGTCGCGGCCTTGCCATCCTTGAGCACCACAAACGCCTTCGTCTTGGTAAGGCCGTCTGCGTCCTGCTTGCCGATCACGGCGGCCTCCAGCACGGCGGTGTGCTGCATCAGCGTGGCCTCCACCTCAAACGGCGATACGTAGATGCCGCTGACCTTGAGCATGTCGTCGCTGCGGCCTGCGTAGGTGTAATAGCCGTCCGCGTCGCGCACATACTTGTCGCCGCTTTTGGTCCACCCGCCCTGGAAGGTGTCGCGCGTCTTCTCGCGGTTGTTCCAGTACATCAAAGCAGCGCTGGGGCCCCGGATGTAGAGGTCGCCCACCTCGCCATCGGGCACGCTCTGGCCGTCCTCGCCACGCAGTTGCACCTCGTAGCCCGGCACGGGCTTGCCGGTGGTGCCATAGCGGATGTCGCCCGGGCGGTTGGACAAAAAGATGTGCAGCATCTCGGTGGAGCCAATGCCATCGATGATGTCGCAGCCAAAGTGCGCCTTGAAGCGCTGCGCGATCTCTGCGGGCAGCGCCTCGCCCGCCGAGGAGCACATGCGCAACGCCACCGCAGCACGCGCTGGCAACCGGGGTGATGCGAGCATGCCCGCGAAGCCTGTGGGGGCGCCAAAAAACACCGTAGGCTGGTGGTCCACCCAGCGTTTGAAGGTGGCATCGGGCGTGGGCCGCTCGGCCATCAGCACCACGGTGGCGCCCACGGACAGCGGGAAGGTGAGCGCATTGCCCAGGCCGTATGCGAAGTACAGCTTTGCGGCTGAGAAACAGACGTCCTGCTGGGTGAGGCCGAGCACCGGCTTGCCATACAGCTCGGCCGTCCACCACAGGTTGCCGTGGGTGTGCACCGTGCCCTTGGGCTTGCCCGTAGAGCCCGACGAATAAAGCCAGAAGCCCGGGTCGTCCGCGCCGGTGGGCGCTGGTGCGGCCAACGGAGACGCACTGTTCAAGGCCGCCTCCAGATCGCGGGCGCCCGCATGCAGCTTGCCCACCGGCAGCGATACCAGCAGCGTGCCCACTTCATGAGGACCGCGCGCCATGGCCTCGGACAATACAGGCAGCAAGGCCCCCGATACCAGCGCCGCCTGCGCCCGGCTGTGCGCCAGCATGTAGGCATAGTCGTCTGCGGTCAGCAGGGTGTTGACCGCCACCGGCACCACCCCTGCATACAGGCAGCCCAGAAAGCACACGGGCCAGTCGCTGGTGTCGTGCATCAGCAGCAGCACCCGCTCTTCGCGCCGCACCCCCGCCTCAGCCAGCACGCTGGCCAGCCGCCGGGCGCGGTCTTCCAGATCGCCATAGCTCAGGCGCCCCCGGTCGTCGATGTAGGCCGTGCGCTCGGCATGCGCCCGGTTCAGGTCGAACAGATGTTCGGCGAAATTGAATCGCTCTGGCAGGCTGGTCATGGGGATGTCTCCGTATTGTTCTGGGCAATTCACAGGCCTTGGCAGGCCTCATAGACCGAGCGATGCCAACACACCTGGGCTGGCTTGCACCGCACTGCGCTGGTGGTAAAAGTCGAGCGCACGCAAGCCGCCCAGCTCTGCACCTCCACCAGCGCGCCCCGGCCCCCCGTGCTGCGACATGGGCATCACATTGCCGTGCCCTGTGTGAGCCTGCGCCACATCGGGTGTGACGACATGCACACGCCCGTGGCTCGCTGCCAGCTGCACGGCCGCAGCTGCCAAGGCTGCCTCGTCAGCACCAAACAGCGAGGTCACCAGCGATCCTTGGCCCCTGTGCGCCAGCGCCAGGGCATGGTCCAGGTCACGGTAGGGCAGTAGCGTGGCGACAGGGCCGAATACTTCCATGTCATGCACCGCAGATGCCGCATCGGCATCGCGCGCACCCAGCAGCACCGGCCCCATGCAGGCCGCTACGGCAGGGTCGGCATCCACCAGCGGGCGTGCGCGGCCATCGTGCAGCAGGTCGGTGTGGGCGCTCAAAGCGGCCAGACCTTCGCGCACCGCGTGCAATTGCGCGGCGCTGACCAGGGAACCCATGCGCACGCTCTCGTTGCGCGGGTTGCCCACGCTGATGCCTGCGAGCTTGGCACCGATGGCCTCGGCCGCAGCGTCGTATACCGCAGCGGGCACCAAAATGCGGCGGATCGCCGTGCACTTCTGCCCGGACTTGACCGTCATCTCGCGCACCACTTCACGCACCAGCAGGTTGAAGGCATCGCTGCCCACGGTGGCATCGGGCAGCAGGATGGCAGAGTTCAGGCTGTCGGCCTCGATATTGGCCCGCACCGAGCGGTGCGCCACGGCCGGGTGCGACCGGATGACAGCCGCAGTTTCCGCCGAGCCCGTGAAGGAGACCACATCGAAAGGCTGCAGCTGGTCCATCAAACCCGCAGAGCTGCCCGCGATGACCGACAGCGCGCCCACGGGCAGCACACCCGCATCGATCACATCCTTGACCATGCGCTGCGTGAGCCAGGCCGTGGCGGTGGCGGGCTTGACGATCACCGGGACGCCAGACAGCAGCGCAGGCGCCGCCTTCTCCCACAGCCCCCAGGCGGGAAAGTTGAAGGCGTTGATGAACAGCGCCACACCCCGCGTGGGCACCTGCAGGTGCTGCGACAAAAAGACCGGCTCCTTGCCCAGCTTGACCGCGTCGCCATCGCGCAGCACCCGCACATCACCCAGCGCATCGCCCCACCGCGCATACTGGCCCAGGGTGAAGATGCCGCCGTCGATGTCCACCGCCGAATCGTTCTTCACCGTGCCAGAGTTGGCGGTTGCAATGTCGTAGTAACTCTCACGGTGTGCCTGCAGTACCTTCACCACCGCCGCCAGTAGCGCGGCCCGCTCACGGTAGGTCATGGCGCGCAAGGCGGCGCCGCCGCGATCCCGTGCAAAGGCAAAGGCTTCCGGCAGATCCAGCCCCGTGCAATCGACGCGCACCAGCGCGTCGCCCAACACCGGGTCGCTGAGCACGGTGCCCGGGCCGTTTCCGGTTTGCCAGCGTCCAGCGGCAAAGTTGGCCAGGAGTTCAGTCATGCAGGTCTTTCAAAAAAAGGGATCGGTATGGCGAGAAGCGCCAGAAAGGAGGGACCGCTTTAACGTGTGAACTGGATCTGCCCCTCCGGCAGCAGATAGAGCACCAGCGCACGCCCCTGGGCCACCGTGGGGCGGTGGGCGCTGGCCGGTGGATAGACGCACCACCCAGCGGGGTGCCCGTCGAAGGTGGCACCGGCCGTGAGCGGCAGGATCAAATCGATTTCCCCCAGAGGGTGGCTGTGGTGAGGGCCCGCAATGTCCTGCATGTCCACCACATCGACGGAAAAGCGGTGCAATGCATCGTCAGCCTTGAAGACGCGGCCGTAGCGGATGCCGCCACCTTCGCGGTCGCACAGCCACCCCTCTTCCACGCCCACCAGGCAGGCCGCTTTGAGCCCTGCATAGGCAGCGCTGTCAGGCCCATGGGTCTGGTTGAGCCAGTCCTGCAGTTCGGAATCCAGAGGTCGCCCGGCGATCTGCGCGGTCAGATCCACCAGGGCTTGATGAAATGCGGCTTTGTGGGGCATGGCTTCTCGGGGGCTAGGAAAATGGGGGCCCGTACACCTTTTTGATCTGTATCCTTGTGGATTTTTCAGATGTGCAGTATTTTGCTTGCACATGAACGATAGGTAATGCATGACCGAATGTCAAGCACTATAGTGCATAAATTGTTTTCTCCGACGGGGTGGAAACGCGCCGTGGTGAGGCGTCCCTGAGCGCGCTCGACCTGCCACTACCCACCAATACCCGCCAATGGGCTGTAAGAACCTGTTCCAAGAAAGATGGGCATGACCGAACAAGAAGACGCAGAAACCGCGCTCTCCACGCCTGCCGACAACATGCCGGGGGCTGCGGAAGAGGCCAAGAACCCCCTGCTGGTCGCGCTGGGCGAGCGCGTGCGCAACCTGCGCGCACAGCGCGGCCTCACGCGCAAGGCCGTGGCGGTGGCGGCCGACGTGTCCGAGCGGCACCTGGCCAACCTCGAATACGGCACCGGCAACGCGTCCATCCTGGTGCTTCAGCAAGTGGCAGGCGCCCTGCACTGCTCGCTGGCCGAGCTGGTGGGCGACTTCACCACACGCTCGCCGGAATGGCTGCTGATCCGGGAGCTGCTGGAGCACCGCAGCGAGCCCGAGCTGCGCCGTGCGCGGCTGGCGCTGCACGAACTGTTGAGCGGCGGTGGCAGCGACACGGCACGCCACAGGCGCATCGCACTCATTGGCTTGCGGGGCGCGGGCAAATCCACCCTGGGCCCCCTGCTGGCGCGCGACCTGGACGTGCCCTTTATTGAGCTGAGCCGCGAGATCGAAACCCTGGCGGGCTGCAGCGTGCGGGAGATCCACGACCTGTACGGCACCACGGCCTACCGCCGCTACGAACGCCGCGCCCTCGAAGAAACCGTGCAGATCCACAGCGAAGTGGTTATCGCCACGCCCGGTGGCATCGTCTCGGACCCCGCCACCTTCAACGAGCTGCTCGCGCACTGCACCACCGTGTGGCTGCGCGCCGCACCCGAGGAACACATGGGCCGCGTGCTGGCCCAGGGCGATATGCGCCCCATGGCCGCCAGCAAGGAGGCCATGGACGACCTGCGCCGCATCCTGGAAGGGCGCGCGGCCTTCTATTCCAAAGCCGACCTCACCATCGACACCTCCGGGAGCAGCCTGGAAGACAGCCTGCAGCAACTGCGCACCGGAGTGCGCAAGCTGATGACCGCCCGGCCAGGCTGACCTCCTCCCCACCACCAGCCCACAGCCTCGAAGCTCTCTGGGGCTGCCGCCGCGTGGTTTCAGAAAAATCCGCAGAAAACAGCGACATGCATTGACTTGTCTATTTATATGCACGATGATGCACATCAACGATGCATTCAATGCACTATTATTCCTGTTAGCAGATGGATGGAGACCCCATGACCACACCCGCCCCCACCCGCGTGGACTACCGCACCGATCCCACCCAATACCGCCACTGGGCGCTGGCCGTAGACGGCCCGGTGGCGCGCCTGTCGCTCGACATCGCCGAAGACGGTGGCATCCGCCCCGGCTACAAGCTCAAGCTCAACAGCTATGACCTGGGTGTGGACATCGAGCTACACGACGCACTCAACCGCATCCGCTTCGAACACCCCACGGTGCGCACCGTCATCGTCACCAGCGCCAAAGACCGCATCTTTTGCTCGGGCGCCAACATCTTCATGCTGGGTGTCTCCAGCCACGCCTGGAAGGTGAATTTCTGCAAGTTCACGAACGAGACGCGCAACGGCATCGAGGATTCGTCCAAACACTCGGGCCTGAAGTTCGTCGCCGCCGTGAATGGCGCATGCGCGGGCGGTGGCTACGAGCTGGCCCTGGCCTGCGACGAGATCGTGCTGGTGGACGATCGCTCGTCGGCCGTGTCTTTGCCTGAAGTGCCGCTCCTGGGCGTGCTGCCCGGCACCGGCGGCCTGACCCGCGTGACCGACAAGCGCCATGTGCGCCACGACCTGGCCGACATCTTCTGCACCAGCGTGGAAGGTGTGCGCGGCCAGCGCGCGGTGGATTGGCGCCTGGTGGACCGCATCGCCAAGCCCGCGCAATTTGCCGCCGCCGTCGATGAAACCGCCGCACGCCTGGCCGAAGGCAGCCCCCGCCCTGCCAACGCACAGGGCGTGCCCCTGACCCGCGTGGAGCGCGAAGAAAGTGCCGACAGCCTGCGCTACGCACATGTCAGCGTGGACATCGACCGCACCCGCCGCACCGCCACGCTCACGCTGAAGGCCCCCACCGGCGCGCAACCGACGGACATCGCTGGCATCGAAGCCGCAGGCGCTGCCTGGTGGCCGCTGGCCCTGGCGCGTCAGCTGGACGATGCCATCCTGAACCTGCGTACCAACGAGCTCGATATCGGCACCTGGCTGCTCAAGACCGAAGGTGATGCCCAGGCCGTGCTGGCCAGCGATGCCACGCTGATCGCGCACCAGGACCACTGGCTCGTGCGCGAAACCATTGGCGCACTGCGCCGCACCTTTGCGCGGCTGGATGTGTCGTCGCGCAGCCTGTTTGCGCTGGTCGAATCCGGCTCGGCCTTCGCAGGCTCCTTGGCAGAACTGGCGTTTGCGTCCGACCGCACCTACATGCTCGCCCTGCCCGACGATGCCGAGCGCGCACCCAAGCTCACGCTCAACGAATTCAACTTCGGCCTGCTGCCGATGGTGAACGACCAAAGCCGCCTGCAACGCCGCTTTTACGAAGAAGCCACGCCCATGGAGGCAGCCCGCTCGGCCGCCGGCAAGCCACTGGACGCCGATGCCGCTCTGGCACTCGGCCTGGTCACCGCCGCCCCGGATGACATCGACTGGGACGACGAGATCCGCATCGCCATCGAAGAACGCGCGGCCATGTCGCCCGACTCGCTCACCGGGCTGGAGGCCAATCTGCGCTTTGCCAGCAAGGAGAACATGAACACCCGCATCTTCGGCCGCCTGACCGCGTGGCAGAACTGGATCTTCAACCGCCCGAACGCCGTGGGCGACAAAGGCGCGCTCAAGGTCTATGGCACGGGCCAGAAAGCCGGTTTCGACTTGAATCGCGTCTAGCCCCAACCCCGACCGTCCGGTTTTCCATCCAACGAGGAGACATCCATGAGCACCATCAACTACAGCGAGAAGATCCCCAACAACGTCAACCTCGGCGAAGACCGCACGCTGCAGCGCGCGCTCGAAGGCTGGCAGCCCAACTTCATCAACTGGTGGGACGACGTGGGCCCCGAGGGCTCCACCAACCACGAGGTGTACCTGCGCACCGCCGTGAGCGTGGACCCCAACGGCTGGGCGCAGTTCGGCCACGTGAAGATGCGCGACTACCGCTGGGGCATCTTTTTGAACCCCGGTGACGCCAACCGCGAAATCCACTTTGGCGACCACAAGGGCGAAAAGGCCTGGCAAGACGTGCCCGGCGAGCACCGCGCCAACCTGCGCCGCATCATCGTGACGCAGGGCGACACCGAGCCCGCCTCGGTCGAGCAGCAGCGCCACCTGGGCCTGACGGCGCCCAGCATGTACGACCTGCGCAACCTGTTCCAGATCAATGTGGAAGAAGGCCGCCACCTGTGGGCCATGGTCTACCTGCTGCACAAGCACTTTGGCCGCGATGGCCGCGAAGAGGCCGAGGCACTGCTGCAGCGCACCTCGGGCGACGTGGACAACCCACGCATCCTGGGCGCGTTCAACGAGAAGACGCCCGACTGGCTGGCGTTCTTCATGTTCACCTACTTCACCGACCGTGACGGCAAGTTCCAGCTGGCAGCGCTGGCCGAGAGTGCCTTCGACCCGCTGGCGCGCACCACCAAGTTCATGCTGACCGAAGAGGCGCACCACATGTTTGTGGGCGAAAGCGGCATCTCGCGCGTGCTCAGCCGCACCGCGCAGGTGATGAACGACCTCAAGACCGACGACCCCGCCCGGGTGCGCGCGGCCGGCGCCATCGACCTGCCTACCATCCAGCGTTACCTGAACTTCCACTACAGCGTGACCATCGACCTGTTCGGTGCCGACCAGTCCAGCAACGCCGCCACGTTCTATAGCTCCGGCCTCAAGGGCCGCTACGAAGAGGGCAAGCGGAGTGACGACCACATCCTCAAGGGCCAGACCTACAAGGTGCTGGAAGTTGTCAACGGCCAGTTGCAGGAGAAGGAAGTGCCCATGCTCAACGCCTTGAACGAGGTGCTGCGCGACGACTTCATCAAGGACTCGATGGCAGGCGTAGGCCGCTGGAACAAGGTGCTGGAAAAGGCCGGCATCCCCACGCGCCTGGCGGTGCCACACAAGGCCTTCAACCGCCAGATCGGGGCGCTGGCGGGCATCAAGATGTCACCCGACGGCCGCGTGGTGAGCGAAGCCGAATGGACAGCCCGCAAGGCCGAGTGGCTGCCCACGCCCGAGGACTTTGCCTTCGTTGCCTCGCTGATGGGGCGCGTGGTGGAGCCCGGCAAGTTTGCGGGCTGGATCGCGCCGCCGGTCATGGGCATCAACCGCCAGCCCGTCGATTTCGAATACGTGCGGTTTGGTTGATCCCCCTGAGCCGCTGCGCGTTTTCCCCCTGAAGGGGACGCCTCCAGCGGCCCGGCAAAGCCGGTTCCGTGGTGGCACTGGCATCAGGTCGCGCCACTGGTTACCGCTGCGCGCAATGGCGCAGGGACATGGCACCGGAACAACTGTTGGAAGAAGAATATGGGCATGACCACCACCACGCTGATCGACAACGGCATCCTGAAGCAGCACCTGATCGACCCCGAGATCTGCATCCGCTGCAACACCTGCGAGGCCACCTGCCCGGTGGGTGCCATCACACACGACGACAACAACTACGTGGTGCGCGCCGATGTGTGCAACGGCTGCATGGCCTGCATCTCGCCCTGCCCCACCGGCTCCATCGACAACTGGCGCACCATGCCGCTGGCGCGCGCCTACAGCATCGAAGAACAGCTCACCTGGGAAGAACTGCCGTCCGAACTCACGCCCGATGAACTGGCTGCCGAGGGTGTGGCAACGTCGACCGGCGATACAAAGCTGCCGTCCGCACCGGCTGCACCGACCACGCCCATGGAGCCGGGCACGCAGGCGTTCCGCTCGGCGCAGTACGGCGCCACGGTGCCGCCCTGGTCGGCCGCACACCCCTACACCAACCTGTTCCCCCCGAGGAGCCCCACCACCGCCACCGTGGTTGGCAACTTCAACTGCACCGAGGCGGGCTTTGAGAGCGAGACGCACCACGTGGTGCTCGACTTCGGCAGCATGCCGTTCCCGGTGCTGGAGGGGCAGTCCATCGGCATCATCCCGCCCGGCACCGACGCGCTGGGCAAGGCGCACCACGCGCGCCAGTACTCCATCGCCAGCCCGCGCAATGGCGAGCGGCCCGGCTATAACAACCTGGCGCTCACGGTAAAGCGCGTGACCACCGACCACGACGGCAACGCCGTGCGCGGCATCGCTTCCAACTTCGTGTGCGACCTGAAAGTGGGCGATAAGGTCCAGGTGGTGGGGCCGTTTGGAAGCTCCTTCCTGATGCCCAACCACCCGCGCTCGCACATCGTGATGATCTGCACCGGCACCGGCAGCGCCCCCATGCGCGCGATGACCGAATGGCGTCGGCGCCTGCGCAGCAGCGGCAAGTTTGAAGGCGGCAAGCTCATGCTGTTCTTCGGCGCACGCACGCAGCAGGAGCTGCCGTACTTTGGCCCGCTGCAAAACCTCCCCAAGGATTTCATCGACATCAACCTGGCGTTCTCCCGCACCGCCGGGCAGCCCAAGCGCTATGTGCAAGACCTGATGCGCGAGCGCGCCGCTGACCTGGCTGCGCTGCTGCGCGACGGCAACAGCCACTTCTATGTCTGTGGCCTGAAGAGCATGGAAGAAGGCGTGGTGATGGCCCTGCGCGACATCGCCAGCGAAGCCGGCCTGGAGTGGGACGCTGTGGGCGCCGCACTCCAGCGCGAAGGACGGTTGCACCTGGAGACCTACTGAGCTGCATCGCCGCCGGTCCGTAGGCCGGCGGCACGGGAAGTGCGCTGGTGGTGGTGCGCCTCCAGGTTGGTCGGATTGCGCATCAAATTTTGAGTTCAATAGGGCCCTAGCGCTTGATGGATAAACGCAAAAAGCTATCATTTTTATAGCATTTAAGCCATCCACCACGCTCGCAGCAGTTGCGCATAGTCAGGCGAGAAATGAACGGCGCAGTTTCGCGCACGCGCCCCGCCCTTCCCGCCAGCACAGCCAAAGCGCCACGCTGCACTATCCAGAAGAATCCCACGCACCTTTGCGCGCCTCGCAAGATGCAGAAACCGAGTCCACTGAAATCGAGAAATCGGCTGTGCGCCGAGGTGGTAGCGGGTGCAGCGCAAGGCGCGGGCTGCGGCCAAGGCTGGCCGCCTTGGCAAAGCCCGCAACGCCGCGATGCGCCTGCTGCCACCCCGGCCCGAAGTGTGAGGGCCTGGCAGGGCCGCCCTCGTCGTTGCCGTGCTCGCCGGGTGTGCAACCCGCCTGCGCCCGCCGCCTAGAGGACGGCCCTGCCAGACCCTCACGCACAGCCGATTTCTCGGTTTCAGTGGACTGGTGCGCGTTTGCTTACGGCAGATGGAAAAAGGACGACCCGCCTATAGGACAGGGACTACAGAAATTGCCCTGGTGCATTTTGAGAATGAATTCACACACGGCCCCCGTGTGCAATTTTTCTTTTCTTTCACCAGGAGATATCAATGTCCAGCAACAACCCTCAAGGCCAGAACCAGCACACCGACAACAACGACTCCCAGCGCAAGAACCAGGGCAGCCGGCAGGCCGAGCAAAGCAACGACCCATCTGGCAACCGCCAGCAGGGGCAGAACGACCCTTCGGGCTCCAGCGGCAATCAGGGAAGCCGTGAGCAACATGGCGACTCTTCCCGCCGCACACCCCAGAACCAGCGCTGATCCGTCGAGCGGCGCCTTGCCGTGAGACTGATACAGGCCAAACGGGCGCACGCCAAGCCGCAAGCCGGCGGTGGGGCGTCCGCCTTGTGACCTCGGGCCGCGCTGCCTCCACCTCGGAAGCAGCGCGGCCTTACTTTTTGCCTCTGTTGCGGCCTTCATTCAGCGCGCCACACCACTGCGCTTCGTTTTTCTTTCATTCATTGAGCCAGCACCCTCTGCCATGAACACATCCAAAACGCCCCCTTCCGACAAAGCGGTCCATGCAACGGTCCAGAAGCAGAGGCGGATCCAGACCGAGCAGGACCGCCACGACACACACCAGCCTCCAAAGAGCAAGGCACGACCCACGCAGGGCAAAGGCAGTCCAGCGGCACCGGGGCCGGGTCACGCGGAATCGGCACCTCCGCTGCCCGACCAGCACCTCACCAAACCGGGCCTGGAGGCGGACATGGAACTCAAGCCCCAGTTCGAGGCAGCCCATTACCGGGGTAGCGACAAACTCAAAGGGTTCTCTACCCTGGTCACTGGCGGTGACTCGGGCATTGGCCGCGCGGTGGCCGTGCTGTTTGCCCGCGAGGGCGCGGACGTTGCCATTGCGTACCTGGCGGAACATGAAGATGCCGAGCAGACTCGCCAGCTGGTGGAGGCCGAAGGCGGCCGGTGCATTCTGATCCCCGGCGACGTTAAAGACGCTGCGTACTGCGCGGATGCCGTGCGGCAGGTGGTCACCGCTTTTGGCAAGCTCAATGTGCTGGTCAACAACGCGGCATTCCAGGAGCATGCGGCATCCCTGGAAGATCTGACGGCCGAGCGTTTTGACGAAACGTTCCAGACCAATATCTACGGCTACTTCCACATGGCCAAGGCAGCCCTGCCCCACCTGCACCGGGGTGACTCGATCATCAACACCGGCTCCGTCACCGGGCTGCGCGGCAGCAAGGAACTGATCGACTACTCGGCCACCAAGGGGGCCATCCATGCGTTCACCAAGGCCCTGGCCCACAACCTTGCCGACCAAGGCATCCGAGTGAACGCTGTCGCCCCCGGGCCGGTATGGACCCCGCTCAACCCAGCGGACAAGGCGCCAGACGACATCGAAAAATTTGGTGCAAAGACCCACCTGGGCCGCCCGGCGCAGCCCGAGGAGATTTCACCCGCCTACGTGTTTCTTGCAGCGCCGTGCTGCTCCAGCTACATCACCGGCACGGTGCTGCCGATCACGGGCAACGCCGGCGACGGCGCGTGAAGAGAGCACCGCCTCACATCACGCCAGATCGCGGGCGACCAGCGGTTCAATCCCAGCCCACTCCTCGTCCGTGAACAGGCGCGAGCGGGTGTGGAAAGCCTTGCCGGTGCTGCCCTCCAGCGAAAACGTGCCGCCGTGCCCGTCAATCACATCCAGAATGAGCTGCGTGTGCTTCCAGTATTCGTACTGCGATTTACCGATGTAAAACGGCGCGCCGCCCACATGCCCCAGCAAGACATCCCCCGCCCCAATGGTCAGGTCGGTGGGCAAGTAGCAGTTGGCGGCACTGTTGTCGCAACACCCGCCCGACTGGTGGAACATCACGCTGCCATGCTGCGCCTGCAACTGCGCAATCAGCGCAAGGGCTGCGTCGGTGGCAATGACTCTCTCGACCATGGTGATCTCCTGGTGCGCCAATGCAAAAAGCTGCCGCAGAACGACTCTGCCGCAGCGTCACCAGCGGTTCACAGGCCGTTCCTGGCTAGGCGTCTCTCCCGCAGACAGTAGCGACGCTACGGCAAGGGAGAGCAACGACGCCAGGGACGGTCTGTGGACCGCCACCACCATCAGAAGAAGCCGAGCTTGTTTTCCGAGTACGAAACCAAGAGGTTCTTGGTTTGTTGGTAGTGGTCCAGCATCATCTTGTGCGTTTCGCGCCCAATGCCCGATTCCTTGTAGCCGCCAAACGCCGCGTGCGCAGGGTAGGCGTGGTAGCAGTTGGTCCACACCCGCCCGGCCTTGATGGCGCGGCCCATGCGGTAGGCCACATTGCCGTTGCGGCTCCACACGCCCGCCCCCAGGCCGTACAGCGTGTCGTTGGCAATGGCCAGCGCTTCGGCTTCGTCCTTGAAGGTGGTCACGGCCAGCACGGGACCAAAGATTTCTTCCTGGAAGATGCGCATCTTGTTGTGGCCCTTGAACAGCGTGGGCTGCACGTAGTAGCCGCCTTCCAGGTCGCCACCCAGGTGGGCTTGGCCACCGCCAGCCAGGACTTCGGCGCCTTCGGCCTTGCCCAGTTCCAGGTACGACAGGATCTTGGTGAGCTGCTCCTTGGAAGCCTGCGCGCCCATCATGCTGTCGGAGTCCAGCGGGTTCGCATGTTTGATGGCCGTCACGCGCTTCAAGACACGCTCCATGAATTTGTCGTAGATGCTTTCCTGGATCAGCGCTCGGCTGGGGCAGGTGCAGACTTCGCCCTGGTTGAACGCGAACAGCACCAAGCCTTCCACACACTTGTCGAGGAAGGCATCGTCCTTGTCCATGATGTCGGCGAAGAACACGTTGGGGCTCTTGCCGCCCAGCTCCAGCGTGGCGGGAATCAGGTTGTTGGCGGCGGCCTGCGCAATCACGCGGCCGGTGCTGGTGGAACCGGTGAAGGCGATCTTGGCAATGCGCTTGCTGGTGGCCAGCGGCATGCCCGCCTCACGGCCATAGCCGTTGACGATGTTGAGCACGCCGGGCGGCAGCAGGTCGGCAATCAGCTCGGCCAGGATGAGGATGGAAATGGGGGTGGACTCTGCAGGCTTGAGCACCACGCAGTTGCCCGCGCCCAGGGCAGGCGCCAGTTTCCACGCCGCCATCAGGATGGGGAAGTTCCACGGAATGATCTGGCCCACCACGCCCAGTGGTTCCTGGATGTGGTATGCCACGGTGTTCTCGTCGATGTTGGAGAGGGCGCCTTCCTGCGCACGCACGCAACCCGCAAAGTAGCGGAAGTGGTCCACGGTGAGTGGGATGTCGGCGTTCAGCGTTTCGCGGATGGCCTTGCCGTTGTCCACGGTTTCCGCATAGGCCAGCAGCTCCAGGTTCTGCTCGATGCGGTCGGCAATCTTCAGCAGGATGTTGCTGCGCGTGGCGGCGTCGGTCTTGCCCCAGGCGTCGGCAGCGGCGTGGGCGGCGTCCAGCGCCAGCTCGATGTCTTCGGCGGTGGAGCGGGCGGCCTGGGTGTAGATCTTGCCGTTGACGGGCGAGATCACATCGAAGTATTGGCCCTTGACCGGGGGCACAAATTGGCCGCCGATGAAGTTGTTGTACTGGGGCTTGTAGGCGATCTTGGCGCCAGCGGCGCCGGGGGCTGCGTAAACGGTCATGTTGTCTGTCTCCGGTGGATTTGTGGACATCTGGTCGACACACCGCGCCGCCAGATAGAGGACATGACTCAAAACCCGTGCCAGCCTGCCCCACCTGCTAAGTGTTTGATTTTTATGGCTTTGTTTGCGCGTCCGCAACAATGCACAACCCATCGGCCGTTAAGGTGTCCGCTCCAGAACGCGACACCTGTCACGAAATGGAACAGTTGAAGCGGCCCCTCAGCGCTTGCTATTGCCCTGGCCTCTGGCCACCGCCATACTGGCTTTCAAACAGGGCGCGTTCATGACGCCCGGGCAGGAGACAAACACCATGCGATCCACTTCCACATCTGTGGCACTGCGGCAAGCCCGCCAGCACCTGCTGGAATCAGGCCAATGCCCCATCGGCCTCGTGGACGAGCGCCTGGCACGGTCGTGGCAGCGCAGCCTGGACAGCGGCCTGCTGCCCACCGGGCGGCTGGGCAACCCCGACAACCTGGAACATCAGGCCTTGCGGCAGTTGCGCGGCCACCACCAGGAGTTGCTGGCGCATTCGCGCCCCGTGATGGAGTACCTGTTTGAGCAGGTACGCGACAGCCAGAGCGTGGTGGTGCTGGCCAGCCCCTGCGGCACGCTGGTGGACACCTGTGGTGACGCCTACTTTCTGGGCAAGGCCGAACGGGTGGCCCTGACCAGCGGCGCCTCGTGGCACGAAAAGCAGCGCGGCACCAACGCCATCGGCACCGCGCTGGCCGAAATGGCGCCCGTGGAAGTGCACGGCGCAGAACATTTTCTGGAGCGCAACGGCTTTCTGACCTGCGCCGCCGCACCCATCCTATCTGCCACCGGGCAGATACTGGGCATTCTGGACATCTCCAGCGAACACAGCCGGGGCAATCCGCACACGCTGGGGCTGGTCAGCACCGCCGCCCACATGATCGAAAACCGGCTGCTGGTGTCGGGCAGCCAGCGCCATGTCCGCCTGCACCTGCACACGCACCCCGAGGGCATTGGCACCGTGGCCGAAGGCATCGCGCTGGTGTCGGAAGACGGCTGGGTGGTGGGCGGCAACCGAAGTGCGCTGGCGCTGCTGCGCATTTCGGTGGCGCAGCTGGGCAGCATCTCGCTGGACCAGATCCTGAACGTGGGCCTGCAAGAGCTTCTGGCGCGCCACCACCGCCGGCCCGACGCACCGCTGTCCTTGCGGCGGCACGATGGCGCCCCGCTTTTTGGGCTGCCAGTGCCCGACAAGCGCACGGTGCGGACCCTGGCGCCATCCGCGCCCGCCCGCCCGCCAGAGGATGCGCTGGCCCAGCTGGACACTGGCGATGCCCGCTGGCGCGCAGCGGCCGCCAAAACACGGCGCATTCTGGGCAAGCCCATCGCCCTGCTCATCCAGGGCGAATCCGGGGTGGGCAAGGAGTGGTTTGCGCGCAGTGCACACCAAAGTGGACCGCGCCGCGACGGCCCCTTTATCGCCATCAACTGCGCCGCAATGCCCGAGTCGCTGATCGAGTCCGAACTGTTTGGCTACAGCCCCGGGGCGTTTACCGGCGGCCGTCGGGAGGGGCGCCTGGGCCTGCTGCGCGAAGCCCATGGCGGCACGCTGTTTCTGGATGAGATTGGCGACATGCCGCTGGCCCTCCAGACGCGGCTGCTGCGCGTGCTGCAGGAGCGGCAGGTGGTTCCACTGGGCAGCGCGCAGCCGGTTGCCGTGGACTTTGCCCTCATCTGCGCCTCCAACCGCAAGCTGCGCGAAGAGGCGGAACAGGGACGGTTTCGCACCGACCTGTACTACCGGATCAACGGTCTGGCGGTCGAGCTGCCCCCCCTGCGCGAGCGCACCGACTTCGAAGCGCTGAGCCAGCGCATGCTCCAGGACATTGAACCTGCCCGCCCCCTGCGCCTGGACCCTTCGTTGACGGCAGCGCTGGAAAAATACCGTTGGCCGGGCAATCTGCGCCAATGCGCCAGCGTGCTGCGCACCGCCTGCGCCATGCTGGACGCGCACGAGGAGGTGGTGGAATGGCACCACCTGTCGGATGACTTTCTGGAAGAACTGCAAAACGTGGATCGTTTTGCCACGCCAACCACCCCGGAGCGCCCTCCGCAAAACCTGGATGAACTGTCCCAATCGGCCATCCAGCAGGCGCTGGAGAGCTGCCGGGGCAACATGAGCCACGCAGCGCGCACCCTGGGCATCAGCCGCCAGACGCTGTACCGCAAGCTGGCCCTGCGCAAGGAGCGGCTCGCCGCCTCTGATGTGCAGCACTCCGCACGAGGCCTGTTGTCAGGGCGCTGACGTTCAGGCCAGCATCAGGCGCTGGCCCGCATGCTGCCCCGATTCCAGTGGCTGGGCAACGCCGGAGAGCTTGAACGTTGCGACCGTTTCCACCAACTTCCTCGACTGGGTGCTCAGGCTGGAGGCTGCTGCGGCCATCTCCTCCACCAGTGCTGCGTTTTGCTGGGTGGCCTGGTCCATCTGGTTCACCGCCACATTGACCTGATTCACCCCTTCGCTTTGCTCGGTTCCGGCCGCGCTGATTTGCGCCACCGTCTCCGTCACCCGCTCAATGGACGAGACCACCTCTTTCATGGTCTGCCCGGCGGTGCCGACCAGCACGGTGCCAGCCTCAACCCGCTCGACACTCGTGGCAATGAGCGTTTTGATCTCCTTGGCGGCCTCCGCAGAGCGTGCCGCGAGGCTGCGCACCTCCGAGGCCACCACGGCAAAACCCCGTCCCTGCTCACCCGCCCGGGCAGCCTCCACGGCCGCATTCAGGGCCAGGATGTTGGTCTGGAACGCGATCCCGTCAATGACACCGATGATTTCGGAAATCTTCTTGGAGCTTTCGTTGATGCCGCTCATGGTGTCCACCACTTTCGACACCACATCGCCCCCTTGCTTGGCCACCGTGGATGCACTCTGGGCGAGGGCATTGGCCTGGCGTGCATTCTGCGCATTGTTTTGCACCGTGGAATTGAGTTCCTCCATGGCGGCAGCGGTCTGCTCCAGCGCACTGGCCTGGTTCTCCGTCCGGGTGGAAAGGTCGCTGTTGCCGATGGATATCTCCGCGCTGGCCGCCGCCACGGTTTCCGAACCACTGCGCACCTGGCTGACGATGCGGGTCAGCGAGTCCTGCATCACGGCCAGAGCTGCCAGCAGGGGGCTGAATTCATCCTGCGACGTATCCACCACCGCCGTGGTGAGGTCGCCATTGCGCACGCGGTCAGCCACGGCTTGTGACTCGGCAACCCGGCGCAGGAGGGTAGCGCCGATGTGCCACGAAAACAGCAGCAACCCGATAGCCACCACCACGACGGAGCTCACCAGCGCACGCAAGGTCAGCTTGACGTCCCGCCCAATCTCGGCAAGGCTGGCATCGAGCAGCTTGGACTGGTGTTCCTTCTCCTTGGCAAGAACGGCCAGCACCACATTGCGCGTAGGTATCGTGGACGCGACCAGGAAGTCAAACGCTGGCTCCTTCTTTCCTTCCTTGATCAACTGCAGGTTCTGTTCGGCAACCCGCCAGAAAGCTTCCAGTCCTTGGGTCAATTCGGCACTCAGTGCCTTTTCCGATGCCGAATTTACTGCTTGCTGGAAGCCCGCAAGGTCTTTGTCAATCAGGCGCCTTTTCTCGCCGATATCTGCGAGCGTGGCGGCCAGGTCTTCGGGTGTGCGGACCAGGATGGCATGGCGAACCTGCAAGGAAACCCGCGTGACGTTCAACTCCATGGCACTGGCCTGAAGCTGGCGCGGCACCTCTTCCCGAGCCACCAGTTCGGTCTGGTGATTGACCTCACCCAGATAGATCCAGGCCAGTACGGCGATCCCGGCCAGTCCTGCAATCAGCAGGAAGGAAATGGCATGAAGACGTCTGGCAATGCTCATGGTGTCACCTCTGCAAGGAAGAAATCTGCGTTGCGGCGGCGCTCTAGCACTGCCCCCTGGGCTTCCTGCCAATTGCGACAATTTGCAACCAACCGGGCATCTTGGCGGATTGAACGCGCTTCTCGAATGCGGGTCAATGGGGCCGCCCCTGCATGGCGGCAAGCGGGTCTTCAGGGGTCACAGGGCGAGGGGCTATGCTTTACCCATGAGCTCCCGCAAGACCTTGTTGATCGTTTACCACTCGATGACGGATGGCACGCGCCAGATGGCAGATGCAGCACGGGCAGGCGCTTGCTCCGACAAGGATGGGGCCGTTCAAGTGCGACTGCTGCATGCCTCACAGGCTGGCGCCGCAGACGTGCTGGGCGCGGATGGGTTCATTTTTGCCACTCCGGAAAACCTTGCAGCCATCAGCGGACAACTCAAGGATTTTTTTGACCGCAGCTACTACGCCGTGCTCGACCACGTCAATGGCCGCCCCTATGCATGCCTGGTCTGCGCGGGCAGCGATGGGCACAACGCGGCCCGGCAGATGGAACGCATTGCGACCGGCTGGCGCCTGCGGGCCATCGCAGAGCCCCTCATTGTCTGCACCCACGCGCAGACGCCGGAAGCGATTCTGGCCAGGAAGAGCATCGGCAGCGATGAACTGGAACGCTGCCGAGCCTTGGGCGAAGCGATGGCGCAGGGTTTGGCGCTGGGCGTTTTTTAGGCGGGCCACTGCGCCCAGAAACCAGGTGGGCTAGGCTCAGCGCACCACCTGAAACGCGGCACGCGCCGCCGAGTCCCGCTCCAGCTGGCGTGCAATATTGCCGCAGACCAGATCACACAAGGCATCGACCGACTCATCGGTCAGCCGGTAGTACACGCTGGTCCCGCGCCCCTCGCGGGCCACAAGGCCGTGTTTGGTCATCAACGACAGATGCCTGGAGACATTGGCCGCCGTGTAGCCACATTGCTGCGCCAGGTCTCCCACGTTTTTCTCTCCGTCCCGCAGCAAATTAAGGATGCGCAGCCGCGTGGGTTCGGCAAGAACCTGGAAGTAGGCAGCGACCTGCTCAAGGGCTTCGGGGGGCATTTCTTTCATCGCGGGATCTCCGTGCATTGGGAACACATGATACATTATTGACTAATTAGCTGATTAGTTAAATAATCAATCTCACAAAGATTCCCTGGAGCCGCCATGAAGTCCCTGACCCTGTTGACCGCAGCGCTTTCCCTGGCCGTGTCCGGCGCCTGGGCGGCTGGCGACACCGCTGCGCAGCCGGTCGCAACCTTTACCGTCAAGCCCGCTGCCTCCCAGCTGGCGAGCAGTGTGGACGCCCAGGTCGAGGCCGTGCGGGACGCCACCCTCTCCGCCCAGGTACAGGGTGCAGTGATCAGCCTCTCTGTCAAGGCGGGCGACCGCGTCACGGCGGGCCAGGAGCTGGCACGCATTGATGCGCGCGCAGCGCAACAGAGCGCCGCCGCCAGCGCGGCCCAGGTGGACGCGGCGCGCGCCGCCCAAAACGTCGCGACCAAGGAATACGAGCGCCAGAAGCAGCTGTTCCAGAAGCAATACATCAGCCAGGCCGCACTGGACCGGGCAGAGGCCCAGTGGCGCGCCAGCCAGTCGCAGGTGCAGGCCCTGCTGGCGCAGGCAGGTGCGGCCGCCACGCAGTCGGGCTTCTACGTCATCAAG
The DNA here is from genome assembly GCF_050626955.1 of Acidovorax facilis. Lineage (NCBI taxonomy): Bacteria > Pseudomonadati > Pseudomonadota > Betaproteobacteria > Burkholderiales > Comamonadaceae > Acidovorax > Acidovorax facilis. Next base: position 185,894 of record NZ_CP192460.1, on the reverse strand, counting down.
GCGCCATTTGCGGGCGTGGTGGGCCATGTGCCAGCCACCCTGGGCGACATGGCCATGCCGGGCAAACCCCTGATGACCGTGTACGACCCTTCGCTGATGCGCGTTACCGCCTATGTGGGGCAGCAACAGGCCGCCACGCTGCGCGATGGAGGCACTGGCGAGCTGCAGGTGGACATTCCGGGGGTCTCCGCTTCGCGCATCGCGGTCCCGGCATCCAAAGTGCAGGTGCTGCCCACCGTAGATGCACAAAGCCACACGGTGCAAGTGCGCGTAGAGCTTCCAACCAGCGTGGTGGGCGTGGCGCCCGGCATGTTCGCCCGCCTGTGGCTGGACGCTGGCAAGGGCGCCGCCGCACCGGCAGCAGCTGCCTCAGGGCCGCTGCTGGTACCCGCCAGTGTGGTGGTGCGGCGCGCGGAAATGACGGGCGTCTACGTGCTGGACGGCCAGGGCCGGCCGCTGCTGCGGCAGGTGCGCCTGGGGCGGCCCGCTGGCGACATGGTGGAGGTGTTGAGCGGCGTGCGCGCAGGCGACCGCATTGCACTCCAGCCCCAAGCTGCTGCCAAGGTGCGCTGACATGAGCACCCCCAAAAATCCTTCTCCGCTCGGAATCTCCGGGCGCATCGCCGCCTTGTTTCAGGGCGCGCAAATCACACCCTTGCTGGCTGTGGTGGCGTTTTTGCTCGGCGTGTTTGCCGTGCTGGTCACCCCCCGCGAGGAAGAGCCCCAAATCGACGTCACCATGGCCAATGTCATCGTGCCGTTCCCCGGTGCCTCCGTGGCAGATGTGGAGCAAATGATTGCGACGCCCGCCGAACAGGTGCTGTCGCAGATGCAAGGCACCGAGCACGTGACCTCGGTGTCCCGGCCCGGCGTCGCGGTGATGACGGTGCAGTTCAAGGTGGGCGTGCCACGCACCGAGGCGCTGGTGCGCCTGCACGACACCTTGCGCAGCAATGCCGACTGGCTGCCCAAAGGGCTGGGGGCCATGGACCCGATCATCAAGCCCAAGGGCATCGACGACGTGCCCGTGGTAACGCTCACCCTGCACAGCCGCGACGAAACCTCCGGTGCCTTTGCGCTGGAGCGAGTGGCCCACAGCCTGGAGGCCGAGATCAAGCGCGTGCCCGGCACCCGCGAAGTGCAGACTCTGGGCGGCCCGGGCCGCGCCGTGCTGGTGCGCATGGACACCAACCGCATGGCAGCCACCGGCACCACAGTGGACGACCTGCGCCGCGCCTTGCAGTCGGCCAACATGGGGCTACCCGTGGGCGAGCTGCTGGGCGGCGACCGAACCATTCAGCTGGACAGCGGCCCCGTTCTGGCACGCGCCGATGAGGTGGCCGACCTCATGGTGGGCGTGCGCTCGGGCAAGCCGGTGTTCCTGAAAGATGTGGCCGATGTTCAGGACGGTGCCTTGCCCGCCAGCCGCTACGTCTGGCATGGGGTTCCACGGCGCACCGCCAGCACCGCCAGTACCAGCGGCGAAGCCCCGCAGAGCGCCGTGGACGAATACCCGGCCGTGACCCTCACGGTGACCAAGAAGGCGGGAGAGAACGCCATCGACGTCGCCAATGCGGTGATGCAGCGGGTCGAACAACTGCACAACACCGTGATTCCCGACGGCGTGGAGGTGACGGAAACCCGCAACTACGGCGCCACCGCCAACGACAAGGCCCAAAAGCTCATCCAGAAGCTGCTGTTCGCAACAGCGTCGGTGGTGGCACTCGTCTTCCTGGCCCTGGGCCGCCGCGAGGCCGCCATCGTGGGCGTGGCCGTGGTGCTGACGCTCACGGTGACGTTGTTTGCGTCCTGGGCTTGGGGCTTCACCCTCAACCGGGTATCGCTGTTTGCGCTGATTTTCTCGATCGGCATCTTGGTGGACGACGCCATTGTGGTGGTGGAGAACATCCACCGCCACCAGCTGCTGCACCCCGGACGCAGCCTCAAGGACATCATCCCCCACGCGGTGGACGAGGTGGGTGGCCCCACCATTTTGGCCACGTTCACCGTGATTGCTGCCCTGCTGCCCATGGCGTTTGTGAGCGGCCTCATGGGCCCCTACATGAGCCCCATCCCCATCAACGCCAGCATGGGCATGCTGCTGTCGCTGGCCGTGGCGTTCGTCATCACCCCCTGGCTGGCCCGGCTGTGGATGAAGGAGCACACTGGCCATCCACCAGGGCATACCAGTCCGGTGCACAGTGGGCTCAGCGCTCGCATCGCGCCCACCTTCGAGCGGGTTTTCAGCCCCTTGCTGGATGACACCCAAGGCCGGCGCAATCGCCGCTGGCTGGGGCTGGGCGTGGCGGCACTCATTGCCTTGTCGGTCGCTTTGCCGGTGCTCGGATGGGTGCAGCTGAAGATGCTGCCGTTCGACAACAAGTCCGAGTTCCAGGTGGTGGTGGACATGCCTGCGAGCACCCCGGTAGAGCGCACGGCCGCCGTGCTGCATGAGCTGGGCGCACACCTTGCGACCGTGCCCGAGGTGACCGACTACCAGGCCTACGCAGGCCTGTCTGGCCCCATCAACTTCAACGGTCTAGTGCGCCAGTACTACCTGCGCACGGGGGGCGAGGTCGGTGACATCCAGGTCAATCTGGTGGACAAGCAACACCGCAAGGACCAAAGCCACGCCATTGCCATGCGGGTGCGCCCCGCCTTGCAAGAGATCGGCAAGCGCCATGGCGCCAATGTGAAGGTGGTGGAAGTGCCTCCCGGCCCGCCTGTGCTATCGCCCATCGTGGCCGAGGTGTATGGCCCCGAGGCCGATGGCAGGCGCGAAGTGGCGCGTGCTGTGCGCGCCGCGCTGGCCGCTACCGAAGGCATTGTGGACGCCGACGACAGCAGCATTGCCGACGCCCCTCGCAAGCTGCTCATCGTGGACCGGCGCAAGGCGGCCCTGCTGGGCATTCCCCAGCAGGCCATCGTGAGCACGCTGCATGCGGGGCTGAGCGGCGAAGCCACCACCTGGCTGCGCGACGCCAGCAAATACCCGGCGCCCGTGCTTTTGCAATTGCCCGCAGAAAGCCACGGCGACCTGGAGGCACTGTTGCGCCTGACGGTCCGGGGTTCTCAAGGCCAGTTGGTCCCCATCCGCGAGCTGGTCACGGTGAGCGACACCCTGCGCGAACAGCCCGTGTATCACAAGGACCTGTTGCCGGTGAATTTTGTGGTGGCCGACATGGCGGGCCGTGTCGACAGCCCGCTGTACGGCATGTTCCAGGCGCGCAGCGCGATTGCCCGCATCGTGGCGCCTGACGGCGGATCGGTGCAGGAATACTTTGTGCGCCAGCCTGCGGATGCCCTGCGGGGCTACGCCATCAAATGGGATGGTGAGTGGCAGATCACGTTTGAGACCTTCCGCGACATGGGCGCTGCCTACGCGGTGGGCCTCATCCTGATCTACCTGCTGGTGGTGGCGCAGTTTGGCTCCTACCTCACGCCACTCATCATCATGGCGCCCATCCCGCTGACCATCATCGGCGTGATGCCCGGCCATGCCTTGCTGGGCGCGCAGTACACGGCCACCAGCATGATCGGAATGATTGCCCTGGCGGGCATCATCGTGCGCAACTCCATCCTGCTGGTGGACTTCATCAACCTGCAGGTGCGCGAGGGCGTACCCCTGAAGACGGCCATCGTCCACTCGGCCATCACCCGTGCACAGCCCATTGTGCTGACGGGGCTGGCGGCCATGATCGGCGCGTTCTTCATCCTGGACGACCCGATTTTCAATGGCTTGGCCATTTCACTGATCTTCGGCATCTTTGTTTCCACCGTGCTCACGCTCGTGGTGATCCCCACCCTGTACTACGCAGCGTACCGGGACCGCAGCGCGGGTAGCGGCACCAACGGTGCCGGTCCCGCCAACCCACCTGACAACAGCCCCTCAGAGGCTGCCGTTCACCACGGAGCGCAGTGAACAACGCGCCGAACGCACTGAACGAACGATCGGGCAACCATCCTTCAACCACAGGAGACAACCATGGCACATGTAGTGATTATTGGAGCGGGTATCGGGGGCATGCCGGCTGCGTACGAAATGCGCAGCAAGCTGGCACGCGAGGATCGGATCACAGTGATCAGCGCGGTGGACTACTTCCAGTTCGTGCCCTCCAACCCCTGGATCGCCGTGGGCTGGCGAAAGCGCGATGACATCGTCCTGCAGATCCGCCCCTTACTGGAGCGCAAGGGCATTGATTTCATCGCCCAACCGGTGAAATCCATCGATGCTCCGGGCAAAACCGTCATGCTGGAAGACGGAAGCACCGTGGCCTATGACTACCTGGTGATCACCACCGGCCCCCGGCTGGCGTTTGAGGAAGTGCCTGGTTCTGGCCCTCTGAACGGGCACACACATTCGGTGTGCTCCGTGGACCACGCCGAGCACTTCTGGCGCGACTACCAAAAGTTTCTGGAAGCCCCCGGCCCCATCGTCATTGGCGCCATGCCAGGCGCGAGCTGTTTTGGCCCGGCCTACGAGTTCGCATTCATCGTTGCAGCGGACCTGCGCAAGCGCAAGCTGCGCCACAAGGTGCCGATCACCTTTGTCACCAGCGAGCCCTATATCGGCCACCTGGGCCTGGGCGGCGTGGGCGACAGCAAAAGCATGCTGGAGAGCGAGCTGCGCAGCCAGGACATCAAGTGGATTCACAACGCGCGCACCACGCGGGTCGAAGCGGGCAAGATGTTTGTCGAGCAGCTGGACGACAAGGGCCAGGTGCACCAGCAACACGAGCTGGGCTTCAAGCTGTCGATGATGCTGCCTGCCTTCAAAGGGGTCGATGCCGTGGCGTCCGTACCCGGGCTGTGCAACCCGCGCGGGTTCGTGTTGATCGACGAGCACCAGCGCAGCAAGGCCTACCCCCATATCTTCTCGGCCGGGGTCTGCGTTGCGATTCCGCCCGTCGAGGTGACACCCGTGCCCACCGGCGCACCCAAGACGGGCTACATGATCGAGACCATGGTCTCGGCCATCGTGCACAACATTGCCGCCGACATTGCGGGCCAGCCCGCCACTGCCACCGCCACATGGAACGCCATCTGCCTGGCCGACATGGGGGACACCGGCGCGGCCTTTGTGGCCCTGCCCCAGATGCCACCGCGCAACGTCAACTGGTTCAAGAAGGGCAAATGGGTGCACTTGGGCAAGATTGCTTTCGAGAAGTACTTCCTGAACAAGATGAAGTCGGGCAATTCCGAGCCCATCTACGAGAAGTACGTGCTCAAGCTCCTGGGCATCACCCGCTTGCACGAGCAAAAGCCCCATTGACCGGCGCGGGACCACGCACCCACCCCCATTTTCTATCGTTTCTTAACAAGGAGTTCATCATGACAACCTGGCAAATCGTTCGTTTGGTCGCAGGCACCTTCATCCTGCTTTCTCTGGCGTTGGGCATTCCCGGCAGCCCTGTTTTTGCCAGCCAGTGGCGGCTGGCCTTCACGGCGTTTGTGGGTGTGAACCTGCTGCAGAGCGGGCTCACCAAGTGGTGCCTGATGGAGACCATCTTGCGCAAGCTGGGCGTGCGCCCAGGCTGCTAAGGAGGACCACGCCATGCGCAAACTCCTCCTGAGCGCTGCCTTGCTGGCCTGCGGCATGGGTTCAGCCCAGGCGGCAGATTTGCACGAGGCTTGGCTGGCCGCACGGCAGCAACACCCGGACATGGCAGCAGCGGCGGCCACACGCGCCGCAGGCGAGGCCCGCCGCGTGCAGGCCAGCCGCTTGTGGAACCCCTCTGTGACGGCCCAGGCTGCGGCAGGCGCGATGGGCTCACAGACCTCCGCCCAGGGGGCTGCGTTTTCCATGCCGGGGACACCACAGACCTCTGGGGTGGGTTTTGACACCTCAGTCCGCAGCGGCCCGGGTACACGCTGGGGTGTGGAGGCGCGCATGCCGCTGTACAACCCCGAGCGCAGCGCACAGGGGCGCCAGCTGCTGCTGTCCGCCGATCTGGCAGAACTGCAGGCCGCCTCGGTGCAGCAACAGCTGATGCTGCGAACGGCCCAGCAATACTTCTCGGCCGTGCTGGCGCAGCAGCAGCGCGCGTTGCTACTGCGCCAGCAGGAGGCAACCGATCAGGCTCTCAAAGAGGCGCAGGACCGCTTTGCATTGGGGGACTCGCCGATCACGGATGTGCGCGAAGCCGAGGCGCGCGCGCAGGCCAACGCTGCACTGGTGCAGGCTGCCGATGTTGAGATGCAGATTGCGCGCCAGGCTCTGGCCCAGACCACAGGCTGGAGTCCTGCGCAACTGCCCCCCCTACACCTGCCCGCCTCGTCGGGCAACGAAACCACCGTCTTGCGCGATGGCAAGCCCCTCGCGCCCCTGTCTCACTGGCTGGATCTCGCCGCGCGCGACAACCTCCGGGTGCGCACCCAGGCGCAGGCCCTCGCACTGGCCGAGCAAGAGGCAACCAAGGCGGCGCGTTTTGCCAGCACCAAGGTGGACCTGGTGGCCCAGACGGGAGGCGACCACCTGTCAGGATCTGGCCGGTGGGGCTCTGCCAGCAACTCCGCACGCCAGTACATGGTGGGTGTGCAGATCCAGGTGCCGCTGTACACCGGTGGCCAACTTGATGCGCGCCATCAGGAACTGCTGCGCCTTCAAGACAAGGCCCAGGCCGACCTCGACAGCGCCCGGCTTGCCGTCGCCCAGCAGGTACGCACCAGCTGGCTGCACCTGCAGGCCGGGACCGCCCGGACCCAAGCCCTGGAGTCGGCGCTCAGGGCGGCCCAGGTTCGGCTGGAGGCGACCCAACTGGGTCGCCAGGTGGGCGACCGCACCACACTGGATTTGCTGCAGGCACACAATGACGCCATGCAGTCGCAATCCAACCTGCTGGGGCACCAGACCCGCATGGCGCAAGAACGCCTGCAGCTGATGGCGTTGGCGGGCCAACTGGATGAGGCCGCGTTGCAAGCGGCCACCGACACAGCGCACATGCTGGCCCCGCCCACACCTTGAACGCATCCAACCATGCCCTCATCCCACACCCTCACCCCGCCAGCGCCATGACCCCCCACCCCGCCCCCACGCTTCCCCTGGTCGTCGATGTCCGTTCGCCCGGCGAATTCGCCGCAGGCCATGTGGCTGGCTCCATCAACCTGCCGCTGGACAGCCTGGCCCAGCAAGCCGCTGCAGCGCTGCCGCACCGCGACCAACCGATGGTGCTTTGCTGCCTTTCGGGCGCTCGCTCGGGCATGGCAGTCCAGTGGTTGCGCACGCAAGGCTATAGCCAGGTGTCCAATGGCGGCGGTGTGAGCAGCGTGGCCCTGCAGCTGGGCCGCCCCATCGAACGCGACTGATGAAATCAGACTCTTGCCACCGCCACACTCGGAGCATTGAGTCCATCGAACCTGCAACAGGAGACCCCCGTGAAGCCCCAGATAGAAGCCTTCTTTGACGACGCGACCTGGACCGTGAGCTACGTGGTGTTTGACGAACCCGGGGGCCACTGCGCACTGGTGGATTCGGTGCTGGACTACGACGCAAAATCAGGACGCACCCGCACGCATTCTGCGGATCGCCTGGTAGCGTTCGTCCAGAGCAAGGGTTTGACCGTGCAATGGATTCTGGAAACCCATGCCCATGCCGACCACCTGTCCGCCGCGCACTACCTTCGCGGCAAGCTGGGAGGAAAAATCGCCATCGGAGCCGCCATCACCCAGGTGCAAGAGGTGTTCAAAGCCATCTTCCACCTGGAGCCAGAGTTCCACCCGGATGGCCGTCAGTTCGACCACCTGCTGCACGACGAAGAAGTGTTTTCTATTGGCCAGCTCGAAGCCAAGGCGCTGGCCGTGCCGGGCCACACCCCTGCGTGCATGGCGTACCAGATCGCAGACGCCGTGTTGGTGGGCGACACCCTGTTCATGCCCGACGTCGGCACCGCGCGCTGCGACTTCCCGGGTGGCAATGCGCACACGCTGTACCGGTCGGTGCGCAAGCTGCTCAGCCTGCCCGCACAGACCCGCCTTTTCATGTGCCACGACTACCCCCCCGCAGAGCGCGCCCCGGCCTGGCAGACCACGGTCGCCGATCAGCGCACCCACAACATCCATGTGCACGACGGCATGACCGAAGCGGCATTCGTCGAACTGCGCACCCGGCGCGATGCAACGCTGGACATGCCCGTTCTCATCCTGCCGTCGGTGCAGGTCAACATCAGGGCCGGGGCGATGCCCCCGGCAGAAGACAACGGCATGACCTATCTCAAGATTCCCGTGAACGCGCTGTGACACGCTATCCACGAGCCCCCTCAGAAGATCCCGGAGATTTCCATGAGCAACGAACAAGTCACCGTTGAGCTGGTCCAGCAAGAGGACTACCGCTTTGACATCCATTTTGGCGGCACCGTCCCCCACCTGATCGGCGATGAACCCGTCCCGTTGGGCTCGGGCAAGGGCCCATCGCCGGTGCAGCTGCTTTGCGCAGCGGTGGGCAACTGCCTGAGTGACTCCCTGTTGTTTGCGCTGCGCAAATTCAAACAGTCACCGGAGCCCTTGCGCGCCACCGTGGTGGCCCAGGTGGGCCGCAACCCAGAGGGACGCCTGCGTGTGCTGCGCATGGACGCCACCTTGCAACTGGGCGTACCTGCCGCACAACTGGAACACCTGGACCGCGTGCTGGGCCAGTTCGAAAGCTATTGCACGGTAACCCAGAGCGTGGGGCAGGGCATTCCCATCGCGCTGAAAGTGCTGGACGCCAACAACGCCGTCCTCAAATGACACCACGGCATATCCACCGTCACACAACTAAAGGAAACACCCGATGAAAACAGCCCACGATCTCGTGGCTGCGGCGAAAGCTCAGGTCCATGAAGTCCCCATCGACCAAGCCGATGAAGCCATCCGACTGGCAGATGTGCTCATCGACGTGCGTGAGGCCGATGAGTATCAGGCCGGACACATACCCGGTGCCATCCACGCCTCGCGCGGCGTTCTGGAGTTCAAGCTCAGCAGCACGCCTGCACTCACCTCGCGCGATCTGAAGGTGGTGCTGTACTGCAAGACCAGCGGGAGGGCCGCCTTGGCAGCCTGCGCCATGCGCGACATGGGCTACCTGCAGGTGCAGTCCATCGCAGGCGGCTTTGACGCCTGGGCTGCGGCGGGCAAACCCGTGGCGTCTCCCGAGCCACCGTCTTTCGACTGATTCGGTGGTGCATCAGCCATGCGCCACCTCCTGTGCAAGAAAGGTCCCGCCCCCGGGGCCCATGCGTAACCCAAAGGAATTGTCATGAACGTCAACGTTGGAACCATTGATCGCGTGCTGCGCATCGTGGCAGGCTTGGTGCTGATTGCCTTGGCCGCCACCAACACTGTGGGATGGTGGGGCTGGTTGGGCGTTGTCCCCTTGGCCACCGGCCTGTTCCGCTTCTGCCCCGCCTACACACTGCTGGGCATCAACACCTGCCCCTTGAAAAAGTAGCCCGACGCGGCAAACGCTGCGCGTGCGGTTCAGGCATTTCCCGTACGTGCAGCACTGAGCACTTGTCTACGTTCTAGCCGGAGATCGTGAACAGACGCTTCGACAATTTGGCCCCACACATCTCAAGCCGGACCACCACCTGCGCACAACAGGCTGCCGAAGGGCTGACGCCCCGTGCAAGGTCACCTGCACCGCCACCGGCGGATGGTCTGCATCGCCCAGGCTCTGACTGACGCGGAGCAGTTCGACAGCTCCACGCTTTCCCGACGTCGCAGGCCCGGGCACCAGAGTTTCTCCCCGTAATACCCAGTGGGTGAAATACGCCCATGGGCCTCCAATCCCTGCATACCCCTCCCTGCGAAGCGCTTCTTGGCGCAGCAGATCAATTGTTTCCAATACTGGAACAGTTAGTTTGCGACTGGGTAGTTTTTCTCTGAACAGCACCGGCGTACAGTTCAATCCATCGATGAGCCGAACCCGCAAGGCGACTCACCGAACCCGGTTTGAAGTAGTTTTCAGCATCCGCTTTTGGCGCTTTGTTCCGGCTTTTTTTGAGACGCTTTTATCCAAGGATTTGCACCATGAACACGACTGCCCGTTTCCTCTCTATCGCCGCTGTTGCTGCTTTCGCCTCTTTCGGCGTCCACGCTGACGAAGCCGATGGCTCGCAATTTGCGCTCCAGTTCGACACCAACCGCACCCGTGCTGAAGTGCAAGCGGAAGCCGCCACGGTGGCCCAGACCCGCAGCCAGGAACCCGCGGGCTCGCGCGTGGTGACATACACCTCCACGGCTGATCGCGCTGCAGTGCGTGCCCAGGCAGCCGAAGCCCTGCGCACCGGCAAGATTCCCCACGGCGAATTCAGCGCCATGTAATTGACGCAGTTGCGGGCCTTCCCATGGCGGTGGCACTTCGCGGGTGCTGCTGCCATGGGGAGTGTTTTCCTCACTGTCAGGCAAGCAAACTGGGCTCCCACTGGGAGCCCTTTTTGTTGCTACACCTATGCCTCGGCAAGCAGCTGTCTCTCCCTGCGCGTTTTGCGCATCCGGCGCGGGGACCGAGGATGAAGGCGGTTCCCACGGGGCTTCCTTCTTTGCTCTTGCCAGCATCTCCGAATCGCAACGCAATTATTCTGGGCAACTAAAGTCGTAACCCACTGCCAAGCATCCTTGCAGCCCAGGCGCCCTGCTCAACCAAGTGGCTGTCAACCTAAAGTCGCAAGCCCTTCCAAGAGCGCTGCAGCAATCACTCAAATACGGGTTCGATAAGTCAGCGCTTTCCGTTCGACAGTCTCAATTGTGGCCCACAGTGGCAGCTACCCCTGCGGCGCTCCTGATCCATCTCACTGCACGCTCACGCACCTCAGGCGAGAACTTGTGCGTCTTCTTCATGGCTCAATCCTCTCAGAGTGTTGAGTCTCCTCAGAACTGAACTGACCCCCAGAAGTTGGACGGTTGCCTCGCCGCCAATCAGGCGGTGTTTCTCAGCCGGTATCCCACCGGGCTGAGTCCGTTCAATCTGAGCTTGATGCGCTCGTGGTTGTAGTAGTGGACGTAATCATGCACGCCCGCTTCGAGCGTATCAATGCTATCGGGCCTTTCGAGATGGAAGTACTCGGCTTTCAGTGTGCCGAAGAAGCTTTCAATCGCCGCGTTGTCAAAGCAGTTGCCCTTGCGGCTCATGCTTTGCTCGACTCCGCGTCGCACGAGCATCGCTCGGTAGGGCTGCATCTTGTAGTGCCAACCTTGGTCGGAATGCACGATCAGGCCTGCGACGCAATTGGTCCGCGATAGCGCGGCCTCAAGCATGCTGGAAACCATCTCGAAGACCGGCCGCCTTGCCATGCGGTACGCGACGATCTCGCCGTTGTACAGGTCCATGCAGGCCGACAGGTAGAGCTTTTGGCCGCTTACATTGAACTCGGTGACATCGGTCGCCCATTTCTGGTTCGGCGCGGTCGCGCAGAAGTCGCGCTGCAGAACGTTGGGTACGTGCGCATCGCTGGTGCCCGGGACATGCCAGGAGCGCTTCTTCGCCCGGATCAACGCACGTAGCCCCATCTTTTGCATCAGACGCTGCACGCACTTGTGGTTGACCGGTTGTGCCATTGAATTGCACAGCGCTGCCGTGATCCGCCGGTATCCGTAGCGGCCCTTGTGCTCGTCATAGACAGTGCGGATTCTGGCTTCCATGGCGCTTTGCTGGTCGGCGCGCTGGCTCGCCTGGCATTGGTAGTAGAACGTGCTGCGCGCCAAGCCTGCTACCTGCAACAGATCCGCCAAGTTATGGTGTTGCCTCAACCCGGCAATCAGTCGCGCTTTGTCGGCGCAGCTGATCTCTTCGACCGGATCAAGGCCTGCAATTTTTTTAAGTACGCGACCTCCGCGCGCAGTCGGTCGTTCTCTTCCCGCAGGGCTTTCTCCGCATCGGCGACGACCGTGCTCGACGGTGCGGCAGAGCGTCGTTCTGGCTTCATCTTGGGCTGTTCTTCATTCCTGGTCTCGCACGCCTGCAGGCGGCCTTGATCGAGATTGCGCCGCCAGACCACAATCTGGTTGGGATTGCGGATGTCATACAGCGCCGCGACCTGACGACTGGAAAGCTGCTCGCGATCCTGATGAGCCAGCACCTGCAACTTGAACTGCACACTGTACGCGCTGCGCTTGGGGCGCAAACCATCGATGCCGTGCAGGCGGTAGTGGCTCACCCACGTGCGAACCTTCTCCTCGGGAACTGACCACCGCCGAGCCAAGAGCTTCGCGCCGCCTTCGCCTGCCAAGAAGCTTTGGACCACTTCCAGCTTGAACTCCGTTTTGTACTTCTTCATGTAACCCCTTGAAGTTTGTCCAACTTCTGGGGGTCAGTTCAAACCAGGGACGATTCACGTAGAGTCAATGCGCCCTTCTAAGTCGTGGTCTGCACATGCAGGCGACTGGACTTACAGCGGTGCAAGGCGTTGTAGTACTCCAGGCGCCGGCCGTTGGCGCCATAGGCGATGGATTCGATGCGCAAGAGCGGCTCTGGGGTCTCCAGCTGCAGCAGCCCGCAGGTCTCAGCATCGGGCAGCACGGCGTCAATCCAGCGCTCGGCGCGCACCAGACGCACACCGTACTGGCGGCGCAGCACGTCGTACAGCGAGCGGTCGTCCAGGCGCATGCGGTGCAGGCCGGGTGCCAGGTCGGCGGGCACCACCGTCTCGACCAGCAGGCGCAGCTCGCCGTCCACGCTGCGCAGCCGCTTCAATGCCACCACCTGGGTGTCGTCGGTGAGGCCCAGCGCGCTGATCTCCTGCGGCGTGGGGTCGCGCAGCTGCTGCAGGAGGACTTGGGTGCGCACCGAGCGGCCCTTGCGCTCCATCTCATCGGAGAAGCCGAGAACGGTGGAGACGAAATCCTCGTCGCGTTCGCGCGCCGCGACGAAGGCTCCGCGGCCCTTGATCTTGTAGATCAGGTTGTTGCGCACCAGGTCGGCCAGTGCCTCGCGCACAACGATGCGCGAGATGCCGAATTGCTCGCCGAGCTCGGCCTCGGAGGGCAGCTTGGCGCCGATGGCCAGTTCGCCCTGCAGTATCTGCAGGCGCAGGGCATCGCGGAACTGCGCCCACAGGGGCGATTCGGAGTTGCGGTCGAGCAGGGGCTGGAGTTCGGTCGGTGCATTCACGTCAGGACGGGCTCAGGGCCGGATGGATGGTCAATGGTGCATGGAAGGCCGGCGCTGCCGCATTGGTATCGGGCGCTGCCGTGGCCAGGCGCACGCCATGGCGTTCGCGCAGCGCGCTGGCGCAATTGTGCAACTCCTGCCGTTCGCGCCCGGCATCCCAGCCCAATGCCTGCCCGGCAATGCCGGCCATTTCGGCCAGCGCCGCGTCCGTGACGAGGCCACGGATGGCCAGCAGCGTGCGGCGGATCACCAGGTCGTCGAGGTGGATCACACCGGTTTCGGTGCACAGCCAGGCCACTTCCGCCACCGAGTAATCGGGGGCATGCTGCAGCGGCTCGTCACCCGCCACCTTGAAATGCTGGGCCATGCGCAAGGCCTGGGAGCCGTAGCGGCGCAGCAGCGCCTGGGCGCGGGCACGCGCCAGGCCAGCATCCTTGGCAATGCGGTCGATGAAGCGCTCGGTCGCCTGCGCGCCCTGTGGCATGTCGGTGCCGCCGCCAATGGGCAACTGCCGGGTCGAGGCGGTGCGCGCTCGCCCCAGCAGGCGCAGCACCTCGTCGGTGGCCTCCTCGGCCAGCGCGCGGAAGGTGGTCCATTTGCCACCCACCAACCCCACCACCGGGATGTCGCGCGATGGCGAGGGTGCGTCGATCACCACCGAATGGTCGCGCGAGATCTGCCCTGGTTTGTCGGCGTCCGAGCGTGCCAGCGGCCGCACGCCCACATAGGTGTAGACCACGTCGCGGCGGCCGAAGGCCAGGTTGGGGAACACCTCGCCCAGCACGTCCAGCAGGTAGTCCACCTCGGCCGGCTCGGTGGCGATCTGGTCGGGGTCGTCCACCGGGATGTCGGTGGAGCCCACCAGCACCCGATCCAGAAACGGGTAGACGATGCATACGCGCCCGTCCAGCGCCTCAAAGTAAGCCATGCGCCCGCCCAGCGCGTCGCGCAGCAGGGGGTGGTCGAGCACCAGGTGCGAGCCCTTGGTGCCCATCACGCGCGGCCCCGCGCCGCCCAGCAACTCGGTGCTGCGGTCGAGCCAGGCGCCGCTGGCATTGACCACGGCATCGGCCGTCACCTGCACCACTTCGCCCGTGACTTCGTCGCGCAGCGTGAGGGTCTTGCCCGCACAACCCATCACACGGCAGTGGTTGCTGGCCGCCGAACGCGGCTGGTCGCGGCAGGCGTCGCGCACCAGCTCCAGCACCAGCCATTCGGGGTGGCTGATCCAGGCGTCGAAGAAGGTCGCCGTCCAGCGCACGGCCGCGCGAAATAGCAGGCGGTCCGCCGGCTGCACACGGCTGATGTGGTGGTTGGGCATCACGCGCTGGCGACGGCCCAGCAGGTCGTACAGGCGCAGCCCAGCGGCCACGGCGAGCAGGCCGCGCGTGCGCTGGGGCGGCGTGCGGCCCAGGAACTTGAGCGCGCTGCTCATCAGCCCGCCGAAGAAGCTTGACAGCGGCACCACGGTCTTGAGCGGCTGCACCAGGTGCGGCGCGTTGCGCAAGAGCAGGTTGCGCTCGCGCGTGGCCTCGGCCACCAGCGAGAAGCTGCCGCTTTCCAGGTAGCGCAGGCCGCCGTGGATCATGCGCGAAGGCGCGCTGCTGGCACCGGCGCTGAAGTCGCCCTTGTCGACGATGAGGCAGTCCACGCCCTGCAGCGAGAGGTCGCGGAACACGCCCACGCCGTTGATACCGGCGCCCACGATCACGGTGGAGAAATGGCGACCCGCCACGGCGGCCGGGCGCACGAATGGCAGGGGGGTGGAGGCGCTCATGGCAAGGCCTCCACGCGCTGCGGCGGGACGGGGGCCGCCGTCGCCGCAGGGGGCTGTGGCGCGCGCTCGGGCGCGTGGCCGGCCAGATGGCCGAAGACAGGGGACATGGTGGCGATCAGTTCGTTGAAGGAGGCGTTGAAATCCGCGTGGGCACGCGCCTGGCTGGCATCGGGCTCGACCGTGTCGCAGTTCGCGTGCAAGGGATGGGGGTCGATGCCCTGGGACCGGGCGGCATAGATCGCCGCGCCACGGGCACCGGTTTCGTCGTCTGCACAGCGCTCCACCGGGTGCCCCAGCAGGCCCGCCAGCAGGCGCACCAGGCGGGTATCGCTGGCGCCGCCGCCCAGCACGGTGGAAGCCGAGACCGGCAAGTCCCCCGCCGCCAGCCGCGCCGTGTGGCGTGCATGCAGGGCCGCCACCGCATCGACCACGGCACGCGCCATGTCGCCGCGCGTGTGGTGGCTCTTGAGGCCCACGAAGCCCGCCGTGACGCCGCCTCCGCCGTTCACGAAGGGCAAAAAGCGCAGTCCGCCGGCCCCCAGGGGCACGGACATCGCCAGGTCGACCACCGCACGCGCATCGGGCAAGCCCAGCACGCCGGCCAGCCAGGCGATGTTGGCCATCGACGAGGGGCTGTTCTCCATGTACAGGCGCCGGTCGCGGGAACCGTAGTTCACGGTGGACGCCACGTCTGGCAAGGGTTCGAGAACCGGCCCGATCACGGCATTCACGCACCAGGTGCCCAGCACCGACACCGCACGGCCCCGCTCTTCGGCTCGCACGGCCGTCATCGCGGCCAGCAGGTCGATGGCGCCCATGGCCACGGGAATGCCTGCGGGCAGGCCATGCGCGGATGCCGCCGATGACTGCAGCGTGCCGATAACCTCGCCACTGCGCACCAGTGGCCCGAAGGCCTGCGGCCCCAGGCCGGCGATGCCAGGGGCGGAAAAGGCCAGCGGCGACCAGTCACCACTGGCCACGGACAGCAGGCCTGCCGTGCTCGCGTCGCTGGCATCGGTGGCGATCTGGCCCGTGAGCAGAAAGCCCACGTAGTCCTTGGCGAACATCAGGCGCTGCAGCGCGCCGCTGCGCACGGCATCGCTGCCCAGCAGCTCGGCGGCAATCACGGTGGGCTGGCCGGGCCAGGGCTGGCAGCCGACGTCTGCCAGCAGCTGCGGCCCGTGGCTCGCGGCCAGGGACTGGGCGCGTGCGCCGGCGCGCTGGTCGGTCGAGGCCACGGCGCGCCCGCCTGCGAGTTCACCGCGCGCATCCAGCGCGTACAGGCCTGCGCCATGCCCCGTGCAGCCGATGGCGCGCACATCGGCCACGCGGCGGCCCAGTTGGTGGGCCACATCGCGCAGCACGGCGGACAGGGCCGAACGGAGCATGGGCTCGCCCACTTCGCAACCACCGCCTGGCAGGCGGTCGTGCTGCAGGGGCATGCGGGACAGGGCGACGGTGCGGCCGCTCGCGGCCTCCAGGGCCAGGGCTTTGAGGCTGCTCGACCCGAGGTCGATGCCGATCAGTAGTTGGGTCTTCATGTCATAACAGCTTCCACCGAACCAGCGGATATATCCAGTAGTGTTTCCCCTAACTATCTGGAGATTCGATCCACGCTTACATTCTACCTGTCATAACAACTGTCGTGACACCAAGCACCCCATCGCAGCCCTGGATAAAGCAGCATCCCATGCTGCACCGTTCAACAAGAGGAGACAAAAAATGAGGCGTAATTTCCTGAAGTCCGCAGCCGCCGCCGGTATCGGCTTGGCCGGCACCAGCGCATTCGCACAGCAGCCTGCAGCGGCCCCCGCCGCAGCGGGCGGCCTGCGCGGCAACCCCAGCGACGTCTACGTGATGAACGTTATGGTCTCGGGCGTGGAGTACTGGTTTCCGGTCTACGAAATGATGAAGCAGCTGGGCCGCACCCTGGGCGTGCGCACCCGCTACACCGGCACGCCGGAATACGACGTGAACAAGCAGCTGGCGTCGTTCGAGCAGGAGCTGGCCCGCAAGCCCGCCGGCATCCTGCTGCACCCCATGAACCCGGACCCGTTCATCGAACCCATCAACCGCGCCGCGGCGATGGGGATCCCGGTGGTCACCTTCGCAGCCGACTCGCCCAACTCCAAGCGCACGTCGTTCATCACCTCAGACAACGAGCGCGAAGGTGCGCAGGCGGCCGATGCGATCGCGGCATCGCTGAACGGCAAGGGCGAGTTCGCCGTGCTGGAGAACCCCGGCCAGGACAACCACGACCGCCGCATCGCCGCCTTCATCAACCGCATGAAGACCAAGCACCCCGGCATGAAGCTGGTGGGCCGCGCCGCGAGCAACCAGGACCCGAACAAGGCCTACCAGGCCGTGCAGAGCCTGGCGCAAGCCAACCCCAACCTGGGCGCGCTGTTCATGCCCGAAGCCAACTCGGCCCTGGGTGCGGCACAGGCCAAGGTGGAGACCAAGAAGAACATCAAGGTGATGTGCTGCGACGTGAACGCCAAGATCCTGGACATGATCAAGTCCGGCGACGTGTTCGGCGCCATCAACCCCAACCAGGGCATGCAGGGCTACATGGGCATGATGATGCTGTTCCTGGCCAAGAACCCCGGCCTCATCGACCCGATGAACGACGCCAAGCGCAACGGCACCAACCCCATGGCCGTGCCCTTCCTGGACAACGGCCTGGCCGTGGTCAGCAAGGCCAACGCCGACGACTTCTACTGGGACAAGTACCTCGCCCGCCGCGGCACCAAGGGCATCAGCGAGTGAGCACCACCACCATGGGCGCTCCCCTGCTCGCGCTGCGTGGCATCTGCAAGCGCTTCGGCGCTTCGCATGCGCTCTCGGGCGTGGACTTCTCGCTGCAGGCGGGCGAGATCCACGCTCTGTGCGGCGAGAACGGCGCGGGCAAGTCCACGCTGATGAACATCATCGATGGCATCCACCAGCCGGACGCGGGCGAGATCCTGCTCGACGGCCGCGTGGTGGCCATCGATGGTCCGGCCCAGGCCATGCGCCTGGGTATCGGCCTGGTGCACCAGGAAATCGCCCTGTGTGCCGATGCCACCGTGGCCGAGAACATTTTCATGCCCGAGATCAATGCCGGCCGGCAGGCCTGGATGGACTACGCCGGCCTGAACGCGCGCGCCGCCCAGGTGCTCAGGCGCCTGGGCCAGGACATCGACCCCGCCGCCTGCGTGGGGGACCTGCCCATCTCCAGCCAGCAGCTGATCGAGATCGCCAAGGCGCTCACGCTCGACTGCAAGGTGCTGATCCTCGACGAGCCGACCGCCGCCCTCACCGACAACGAGTCGGCCGCCCTCTTCCGGGTGCTGCACGACCTCAAGGACCAGGGCATAGCCATCATCTACATCAGCCACCGCATGGCCGAGATCTTTGCGCACTGCACGCGCGTGACCGTACTGCGCGATGGCCGCAACGTGCATTCGGGGCCGCTGGCCGAGCTCGATGCCGATGGCCTGGTGCGCCGCATGGTCGGGCGCGACCTGGGCAACTACTACCCGCCCAAGCAGAAGGACGCAGACCGCGGCGAGCATGTGCTCGAAGTGGGCGACCTGGCCGACGGCGAGCGCGTGCACGGCGTCTCGTTCACCGTGCAGCGCGGCGAGATCCTGGGCATCGCCGGGCTCATGGGCGCCGGGCGCAGCGAGCTGGCGCAGACGCTGTGCGGCCTGCGCCCCGCCACCGGCGGCAGCGTGCGCCTCAACGGCAAGCAGCTCGCCATCCGCAAATACAGCGATGCGCTGCGCGAAGGCATTGCCTACCTCAGCGAGGACCGCAAGGCCGCAGGCGTGTACCTGGACCTGCCGATCGCGCAGAACATCGCCTCCATGGCGCTGGCGCGCGTGAGCTCGCGCTTCGGCCTGCTACAGCGTGCGGCCGAGCACCGGCTGGCGCAGGAGCTGAGCGCGTGCCTGAAGCTCAAGTCCGACGGCGTGCAGATTGAGGTGGCCAGCCTCTCGGGCGGCAACCAGCAGAAGGTGGCCATCGCCAAGCTGCTGGCCACCAACCCCGCGGTGCTGCTGATGGACGAGCCCACGCGCGGCGTGGACGTGGGTGCCAAGTCGGAGATCCACCACATCCTGCGCGACCTGGCCGGCCA
Source organism: Acidovorax facilis (assembly GCF_050626955.1). Taxonomy (NCBI): domain Bacteria; kingdom Pseudomonadati; phylum Pseudomonadota; class Betaproteobacteria; order Burkholderiales; family Comamonadaceae; genus Acidovorax; species Acidovorax facilis. Next base: position 166,910 of record NZ_CP192460.1, on the reverse strand, counting down.
GGGCGTGGGCGTGGTGGTGATCTCCTCGGAGCTGCCCGAGATCATCGGGCTGTGCGACCGGGCCCTGGTGATCCGCGATGGCCGCGTCGCGGGCGAGGTGCAAGGCGAGGACATGACGGAAGAGGCCCTGCTGCGGCTGGCCTCGGGACTGGAACGACAACAAGAGGAGATGGTATGAATCACCCCGCACAACTGGATGCCGGCAGCGTGGCCGGCCTGCAGCCCCTGCGCGAGAAACCCCAGGGAGGGCCCGGCAAGCCGGGCGGAACCAGGCTGACCAGCATGCGCGAGATGGGCCTTCTGGTCATCATCCTGGTGCTGTGCATCGGCATGAGCTTCGCCTCGCCCTACTTCCTGACCTGGGACAACATCCGCGCCATGCTGCTCTCGTTTTCCATCGAGGGCATCGTGGTGGTGGGGATGACCATCCTGCTCATCGTGGGCGGCATCGACCTGTCGGTGGGTTCGGTGGTGTGCTTTGCGATGGTGGTCACGGGCAAGCTGTTCCTGATGGGGTTCGACCCCTGGACGGCCGGGCTCATCGCGATCGCTGCCAGCGCCCTCATCGGGGCCATGATCGGCGGCTGCGTGGTGCGCATCGGGCTCAACCACTTCATCGCCTCGCTGGCTTTCATGGTCATCGTGCGCGGCCTGTGCCTGGCGCTCACCCAGGGCACGCCGCAGTCGCTGTTCTCGCTGCCGGCCTCGTTCAAGTTCATCGGCCAGGGCACGCTGTTAGGCATTCCGGCGGTGATCCTGATCTTCCTTTTCATCGTGGTGGTCAGCGACTTCGTGCTGCGCCGAGCCAGCCTGCTGCGCCGCGTGTTCTACACCGGCAGCAACGAGAAGGCGGCGCTGTACTCGGGCATCCGCGTGGGCCACGTGAAGTTCTGGGTCACGGTGCTGTGCGCGGCCTCGGCCGGCCTGGCCGGGGTGATCTACACCGCGCGCTTCGGCGCAGCCACGCCGACCTTCGGCGTGGGCATGGAACTCAACGTGATTGCCGCAGCCGTGATCGGCGGCGCTAGCCTCAAGGGCGGCTCGGGCACGGTGCTCGGTGCCGTGCTGGGCCTGGCCCTGCTCTCGGTGGTGACCAGCTCGCTGATCCTGCTGGACGTGTCGCCGTACTGGCAGGACGTTATCAAGGGCCTGATCCTGCTAGCCGCCGTGACCATCGACCACCTCATGAACACCCGAAAGACCAAGCGATGAATGCCGTGATGATGAACGCAGCGATGAAGACCACCACCCTGGGCCCTTCGAGCATCCAGTGCTCGGCCATCGGCCTCGGTACCTGGGCCATGGGCGGCTGGATGTGGGGCGGCCAGGACAGTGCCGCCGCCACCGAAGCCATTGCCGCCTCGCTCGATGCCGGGGTCACGCTGATCGACACCGCGCCGGCTTATGGCCTGGGCGCCTCCGAGCAGCTCGTCGGCGCGGCGCTCAAGGGCCGCCGCCACGAGGCGGTGATCGCCACCAAGTGCGGCCTGGTCTGGCATACGCAGCAGGGCACGCACTTCTTCGACGAGGATGGCCACCCCGTGCACCGGCACCTGGGCCGCGCATCGATCTTCCACGAGGCCGAGGAGAGCCTGAAACGCCTGCAGACGGACTACATCGACCTGTACATCACCCATTGGCAGGACAGCACCACGCCGGTCGAAGAGACCATGGACGCCCTGCTCGACCTCAAGAAGCAGGGCAAGATCCGCGCCATCGGCGTGAGCAACGTGGATGCGCCGACCCTGGCCGAGTACCTGCGCCATGGCCCCGTGGATGCCGCGCAGGAGCGCTACAGCCTGATCGACCGCGAGATCGAGCAGACCCTGCTGCCGCTGTGCGGCCGCAACAATGTCGCCATCCTGGGGTATTCCTCGCTGGCGCTGGGCCTGCTGGCCGGCCCCATCGACCCGGCTCGCCAGTTCACGGGCGATGACCAGCGCGCCAGCAATCCGCGCTTCAGCGCGGCCAACCGCGCCCGGCTCAAGGCCTTCTTCGACGAGCTGGAGCCCCTGCGCCGGCAGTTCGGCTGCTCGTTTGGCCAGTTGATGATTGCCTGGACGCTGGCCAATGGCAGCGTGTCGGTGGCGCTGTGCGGTGCGCGCACGCGGGCGCAGGCCACCGAGAACGCGACCGCCGGTGCACTGGAGCTGCCCGAGGAGGCCGTGCAGCGCATCGACGACGCCGTAAGCGCCCACCTGAAGGCCCTGGCCTGACCCGTATCCATCCCCCAACCCAAGGACTTCTTCGTATGTCGAAAGACAAGACCGCACGCCTGAACCGCCTGCTCACCAACGGCCGCTGCCTGGACATCGCGCTCGACCATGGCGTGTGCAACGAGCCCAGCTTCCTCAACGGCCTGGAAGACATGCCCCAGGTGATGGACAAGCTCGTGGCCGCCGCGCCCGATGCCATCCAGCTCAACTACGGACAGGCCGACCTGCTGCAGGACCGCCCGGGCCGCAACAAGCCGGCGCTGGTGATGCGCATCGACATGGGCAACCCCTACAACGCCACCGCCCACCGCGTGATGTGGGCCCTGCTGCAGAACGAGCACGACCCGGTGCTGCCGGCCGTGCAGCGCGATGCAGCCTGCGTGGTGGTCAACCTGTTCATGCTGCCCAATGAACCCGACCTGTTCCGCCAGTGCGTGCAGAACATCGCGCGCGTGCGCGCCGACTGCGACCGCTACGGCATGCCGCTGATGATCGAGCCGCTGGTGATGCGCCCGCACAGCGACCAGGGCGGCTACATGGTCGACGGCGACGCAGAGAAGATCGTCACCCTGGTGCGCCTGGCGCGCGAGATGGGCGCCGACATCGTGAAGGCCGACCCGACCACCGACCCCGCCGAATTCCACCGCGTAGTGCAGGCCGCGCGCTGTCCGGTGCTGGTGCGCGGCGGCGGCCGCGAGGACCTGCAACAGGTGTTCGCGCGCTCGCGCGTGCTGCTGGACCAGGGGGCCGTGGGCATGGTCTACGGCCGCAACGTGTACCAGCACGCGAAACCATCGGCCGTGGTCGATGCGCTGATGGCCATGATCCACCGCGGCGCCAGCGCGGCCGCCGCCTGGGACATCTACAGCACGGGAACGCACGCATCCTGACGCAGCGAAAGCACCACGCGCAGGAGGCTGCGCGCTGAAGAGAACAGAAAAGAAAAACAGAGAGGGAGCCCAGGAGAAAGAGCCCTGCGGCCGGTGGGGGTGATGCCACCGGCCGGCGTGCCTGCGCGCGCCTTCGAAAGGCTGTCGGAAAGATCGAGGAAGAAGGTTCACCAAGAACCACACACAGGAGACGACGATGAAAATCCGGTATTACCTGATGGCACTGCTGTTGCCGTTCGCCACCTTGCTCACGCATGCGGCGATCACGGGGGTCAACCCCATGACCACCCTCACCACCATGGCGGCTGCGGTCACACAGGCCGCCGAGGTTCCGCTGCCGCTGCAGGGGCCGGGCCTGGGCAATCTCACCTACACCTCGACCGAGCTGTTCAAGCCGGTCTCCATGATCACCCGCGCCTCGGGCGACGTGCCGGCCACCTACCCCGGCCGCAAGGACTACGGGCTGAACGTGGGCATCATGCTCAACGGCTATTTCCTGACCTCCTTCGCACCCGACAGCGGCTTAGGCCCCGGCGGATTTTTGCTCTACGACGTGTCCAACCCGCGCGCCATCGTGCTCGTCAAGAAGATCTACGAGCCCGAGGGCCGTACAAAGGAGTTCCGCGAGGCGCACGCCTTCGGCACGGCCAAGATCAATGGTCGCCAGTACGTGGTGGTGCCCAGCATCAAGGGCATCGAGTTCTGGGACTTCACCGACATCAACAACATCCAGCAGGTCAAGAAGCTGGCGCTGCCCACCGTCAATGGCGGCGACTACGCCAACGTGGCCTGGCAGCTGTGGTGGCAGGCCCCTTACGTCTACGTGGCCTCGGCCAACGACGGCGTCTACATCGTCGATGCCAGCGACCCGGCCAACGCCGTGATCGCAAATCGCGGTGCGGGCAAACCCAACCCCGTGCCCACCGGCGAGCTCGGGGGCTTTCGCGTCGGGCCCATCTTCACCATGGGCAACCACATGGTGCTGACCTCGATGGACAACACCGATGGTTTTGCGAGCCTGGACATCTCCGACCCGCTCAACCCCAAGGTGCTGGACAACGTGGGCTCCAACCCCAACTACTACGCCACCTGCTTCGACGGCAAGAATCTGCATGCTTCGGCGCGCGGTGGCGGCGCCAAGATGTACAGCTACGACCTGTCCGACCGCACGCAGTTCGTGGTGGAGGACAACCGCCTGGTCATCGACGAGCAGCTGTACTGCGGCATGCAGGACCACTACGTGTTCCAGGGCGCGCAGTTCAAGGTGCACAAGGTGGACGTGAGCAACCCACTCAACCATGTCGAGGTGGGCCAGGGCAGCCTGTTCGCCACCAACGACCCCGAGTACTCGCACTCCGACCACGGCCAGGTGGCGCCCATGGGCAACCTGCTGTTCATCGGCAACGACCACGGCTCGGGCAGCGGCTTCATCGTGCACGAGACAACACGCGACACCACACCGCCTGCGGTCAAGCAAACATCGCCCACCCAAGGCGCCAAGCAGCAGGCGCTGACCTCGCGCATCGGCGTAGGTCTGACGGACAGCATCCTGCCCGAGAGCGTGAACGCGAGCACCTTCATCGTGCGCCCTGTCAATGGCAACACTCTGCAAGGTACCTACAGCGTGCAACTGGGCATCATCAATTTCCACCCCGCGCAACCCCTGGCAGCAGGCACCACCTATGAAATCCTGCTCCCCGCAGGCGGCGTGAAAGACTATGCAGGCAATGCCATCGCCAGTCAGTACCGTTCCGTGTTCCACACCGGCAACGCCACCGACATCAGCCTGATGAACCACTGGCCTCTGACCAGCGGGCTTGCCGATGAGATCAGCGCCAACAATGGCACGGCCTCGGCAGCCGACCAGTTCGGCAGCATCGGCCTGAATTTTGCGCAGCGCACCGGCGGCGTGCAGCTCAAGAACGATGGTGTGGCCACCGCCCTGGGTGGCACAGCCTCGCTGGCGTTCTACATGAAGACCACGCAGAACGGTTCGGCCACCGCCTGGACTGCGCCCGGCATCTTCGGGCGCGACCAGTCCGGCGGCGCGGACGACGTGTTCTGGGGCTGGATCGACAACACCGGCCGCATGAACCTCTCGGTGGGCAACGCGGCGGGCAACAACCCCGGCACCCGCTCCACTGCTGCGGTGAACGATGGCAACTGGCACCACGTGGTGATGACGCGCGACGCGGCCTCAGGCGCACAGACGCTGTACATCGACGGCGCCAAGACCAGCTCGACAGGCCTCACCGGCACCAAGGGCCTGTCCAACAAGTTCGCGCTGCTCGGGCAGATCCAGGGCAACGCCGACTTCTTCCGCGGAAGCCTGGCCGATGTGCGCATCTACGGGCGTGTTCTCAGCGATGCCGATGTCGCGCAGCTGCGCTCGCAGGCCATCATAGGCGATGCGGGCGTGAGCGGCGGGCCGCAGCTGGTGAACGGGCAGATGAACTTCGCCCCCACCCGGCTGGGCGGTGGCACGGGCGTCACCTACCGCTGGAACTTCGGCAACGGCACGCAGACCGCCTTCTCGTCCCAGGCCAACACCACCTACAGCTACAACCGCCCCGGCCACTACACCGTGACCCTGACGGTGCGCGACGCAGCGGGCCTGGAGACCTTCTACACCTACAACGTGACGGTGACCTTCCCGACCACGGCCACGGCACCCACGCATTCAAGCAACATCGTCGGCGACGCCAACAGCATCTACACGGTGAACCCGGACAGCGGCACGGTCGCGGCCATCGACGCCACGGCCCTGACCAAGCGCTGGGAAACCCGCGTGGGCGACGAGCCCAAGACCTTGGCACGCGGGCCGGACGGCCGTCTCTGGGTCACCGTGCAGGGCGAGGACAAGCTCGTGGCCTTGAACCCAGCCGATGGCAGCATCTCCGCGACCATTGCGCTGGCCTATGGCAGCGGCCCCTATGGCGTGGCGTTCACCCCCAACGGCGGCAAGGGACTGCTCTCGCTGGAAAGCAAATCTACCCTGCTCACCTTCGATCCGGCCAACGGCAGCATCACGGGAACACTGGCGCTCGAAGGCGACCTGCGCGGCATTGCAGTGGCGGCAGACTCTCAAACTGCCTACATCACACGCTTCAAGTCGACGATGACGGGCGGCCAGTTGCACAAGGTGAATCTCAATGGCATGCAACTGCTGTCCACCATCGCTCTGCCTGTGGACACGACTACAGTGGACACCGAGAACAGCGCGCGCGGCGTGGCCAACTACCTGAGCCAGGTGGTGATCTCGCCCGATGGCTCGCGCGCAGTGCTGCCGGGCAAGAAGGACAACATTGTGCGCGGGCGCTTCCGCGACGGCAACGACCTGCTGCACGACCAGACGGTGCGCTCCATCCTCTCGCAGGTGGATCTGACCCAGGCCACGCACCTGCTGCCAGAGCAGATCGACTTCGACGACCGGGCCCCCGCGCGCGCCGCCCTCTTCTCCCCTGCGGGCGACTACCTGTTCGTCGCGCAGATGGAGGGTAACAACATCGCCATCGTCGATGCCTACACCCGCGCTGTGCGCGGCGAGATAAAGGCCAGCAGCGCGCCGCACGGCCTGTACCTGGACGCCACACGCAAGCGATTGTTCGTGAACAACTTCCTCGCGCGCTCGGTCACCGTGCACGATGTGGCTGACGTGCTGGCCTCGCGCAGCGCGGCAGCCGTGTTCCTGCAGAACATCGCCACGGTGGCGCAGGAGCCCATGGCAGCGGCCGCTCTGCGCGGCAAGCTGGTGTTTTATAACGCCGCCGACCGGCGCATGAGCAAGGACAACTACATGTCTTGCGCGAGCTGCCACGCCGACGGTGGCGACGACGGCATGGTCTGGGATTTCACCCAACGCGGCGAGGGCCTGCGCCGCACCATAAGCCTGCAAGGCCGGCGCGGCACCGGCCACGGCAAGCTGCACTGGAGCGCCAACTTCGACGAGGTGCAGGACTTCGAGAACGACATGCGCAGCGCCTTCGGCGGCACCGGCTTCTTGAGCGACGCGGACTTTGCCGCGACCAGCGACCCACTGGGCACACCCAAGGCCGGCCGCAATGCGCAGCTCGATGACCTGGCCGCCTACCTGGCATCGCTCAACAAGTACCTGCGCAGCCCGGCGCGCGCCGCCGATGGCAGCCTCACGGTGGAGGCTGCGCGCGGGCAGACCCTGTTCGCAAACGCCAACTGCGCCAGTTGCCATGCGGGCGGGACTTTCCAGGATGGACTTCGGCACGATGTGGGCAGCATCCAGCCCTCGTCCGGCAAAGGGGCTAACCAGCCACTGCCCGGTGTGGGCTTTGACACGCCCACCCTGCTGGGCAGCTGGACGGCCAAGTCCTACCTCCACAACGGGCAGAAGGCCAGCGTGCTGGATGTGATCACCGATGGGCACGGCAACGCCGCCGGCTTGCCCGCCGCCGACCAGCAGGCACTGGCTGCCTACGTGCGTTCGCTGGACGCCACGGCCGAGTACACCACCCGCCTGCGCTCCAACCACAGCAACCTGTGCGTCAACATCCGTGGGGCCTCGGCCAATGCTGGTGCAGTGGCCATCCAATGGCCCTGCGGCACGGCCAACAACGAAACCTTCACGGTGCGCAGCGGGGCAGGCGGCTATGTGCAGTTGGTGGCGCGGCACAGCAACCTGTGTCTGGCGCAGGACAGCGCCGCAGCGAGCGGCGCCAGCGTGGTGCAGCTGGCCTGCAGCGCGGGCAACACGGCGCAGTGGTCGCTAGTGAGCTCTACTCTACGCAACCGCGCCTCAGGCGCTTGCCTGGACGTGCCCAACAATGCGACGGCGCAGGACACTCCCCTTCTGACCTGGACCTGCAACGGCGGCAACAACCAGAACTGGGTTCAATTGCCCTAACCAATCATTGCGCCAGGGACCATGCAACAGCTGTGGAGAGGCAAATAGCAACGCTGCGTGGAACCCGGGCGCTCGCGACGGGCTGTTTTCAGCATCTTGATCGTGAGAATCAACTCTGTACCCTGAAAATCAAAACAGCAAAGATGCCGAGTTCTGGTGCGTATGGTTTCCAAATGGCAAAGGTTGCTTGGGAGTTGGGGAGTTGCTTCAGGCGGATGGTGACCGATGTGATTCAGGTCTGGCTGGGTGTGTTGAATCACCCGACACAGGGGCTGGAGCAGGCGGAGCCCATTTTTAGGAGGGCGCTACGGCCCCTGTTTAGAAGCGACTTTCACGCACATCGCGAAACACAGGATGGACCCAACGATCGTTTTGCAGCGATTGCAGTCAGTGGAAGTGGCACACCGAATTCACGGTGTTAGCCCATAGCAGTCGTTGCCGATCTCTCTCCTAGTTGGGCAGGTGACCATCCGCCCGCACTCTCCAGGAGCGAAGCTGCAGCCCGATCTACCATCCTCTGAATACGTTGCCTTACTACTAACCACAGCAACGAGTTGATGTTGCAGCGTCCAGCGCTCGCTTAGCCTCTAGCGCGGAATCACTGAGGCTCAAGTCCTTGAGAATTGTGCATTTCGGTGCCGGACCCCCAACACACTGAGCAGTGCAGGCAGTCACAAACTTGCTCAGGCTGCGCTCTAGCGCCAGCAGTTCGGCCAGTTTGTCGCGCACGGTATCAAGGTGCACCTGCGCGATTTCCCTGGCCTCCACGCAGTCCGTATCGTCGCTGGATGCGAGGTTTACCAAGGCTCTGGTGTCCTCGACGGAAAAACCAAAGTCACGGCAATGTCGGATTAGCGTTAGCAGTTCCTGAGCGTCTGCGCCGTACACCCGGTGGCCGCTAGGGCGACGCATCGCTTCGGGGATCAGGCCGACTTCCTCGTAGTACCGGATCGCGGAAACATTTAGCCCGGTGCGCTCCGCCAGCGCCCCGATGGTCAATTGCGCGGAAGGGGTATTCATCGAAAGTCCTTGCATCTCAAGCCGCTTGAGGTTCTAGAGTCAGTCTATCTGAACTGCTCTCGCAAAGGAATCGCAATGAAGAAGCCTCTTCTGACCACCATCGGCCTGGCGGGCGCGTGTGCGGCATGCTGTGCCGTTCCCCTGCTCGTACCCATCATCTCGGGTCTGTCAGTGGCTGGCGTCGTCGGTCTGGATTGGGAACGATTGACCTCGAGCCGCGAATACATGGCTCCAGTGCTAGGTGTCGCCGCCGCGTTTGCAGTGGCGCTCGGGCTTTGGCTCTTCCGGCGGCAGCGCACTGGAAAGGCTTGCGCCCCTGACGTGATCTCCCCGAGCAACGCGCTCCAAGCTTCCGGCTCATGCGGCTGCAGCGGCACGCCGAAGGCCTCGACAGGCGAGACCCGGTGATGACAAGCGCATCTAACGGTCTCCTTGCCTGCACGCTGAACACAGACAGCCTCACGGCCAGGCTTGCACGCATTTCCCTCTTGGCTGAACGCTACTTGTTGTCCGAGCGGCAAGACGGGCCCACCCTTCGGCTGCGATACGCGCCAAAGGCAGCGGCCGAACTCCGGGACATCGTGGCGCAGGAAAGCCAGTGCTGCCCGTTCCTCACCTTCGACCTGAACGAAGCAGCTGCCCACGTAGAACTTGCAATCACCGCACCGCAGGCTTCAGCCGACTCCGCCGCCTTGCTCCACAAGCATTTCAGGGGTGCAGCGTCTTTAGCCCCGGCCAGAGGCTGCGCCGGAAGCGGGTGCGGTTGCGCCGCGTAGTCGTCTTGTACCCCCTCACTCCCATGACTCAATTTCGACACGTGATGCTCTGGCTCTTGCTGCTGGCGGGCATGCCAATTGCCGCTGCAGCGAAGGCCGTGGTGACCACGCCGCAGGTGCGCGCGCAATTGGTGGTGCATGCACCTGACGGGCTGCGCGCAGGCAAGGCGGCCTGGGCCGGGTTGCTCATCGAGCACCAGCGTGAATGGCACACCTACTGGAAGAACTCGGGAGACTCCGGCCTTCCCACGCAGCTCACTTGGGAGACGGTCGGTGCCACTGCGGGCGACATTCAATGGCCGACGCCGAAGCGCATGGTCATCGGTTCGTTGGCCAACTATGGATACGACGGCACCTTGCTGCTGCCCGTACCGTTAGCAATCACGGACGACGCAGCCAGTTCAACAGCTAAGCTGAAGCTCAAAGCCGATTGGCTGGTGTGCAAACAAGAGTGCATCCCGCAATCAGGTGAGTTTGAATTGCTGGTTCCCACCAATGCACCGTCCATTGGGCATGCCACTCAGTTCGCCAAAGCGCTCGCTTCCCAGCCGCAGCGGCTTGCGGGTGTTGAAGCACAAGGCCGGGTTGATGGCAATGTGTTGACCGTTACCACGCGCGGCATGCCTGCGAGTTGGACCGGCGATGTGGTCGAGTTTTTCCCCGAAGAGCCCGGTGTTGTTGAACCGGCAGGCTCCGTCGCCGTGTCGCATCAAGGCAGCGATATCGTGTTGCGCGTGCCGCTGTCCGGGCAGCGCAGCGAAAGTCCGCAGACCATGAACGCCGTTCTCACGCGGCCGGGCAACGTAGCCGGCATAGCCATCAACTTCGCCGTCTCCGGCTGGAGCGACACTGGCTCGGCAAATGCGACGCCCCCCGCGCTGGAACAAGCCGTACCCGATGCACCGGCAGGGCTGCCGGTGGCGCTGGCGCTGGCCTTCGGCGGAGGACTACTGCTCAACCTGATGCCATGCGTGTTTCCCATCTTGTCGCTCAAGGTGCTGTCTTTCGCGCAGCATGCCGATGACCGGAAGGCGCTGATCGCAGGTGGCCTGGCCTACACGGTGGGTGTTGTCCTGTCGTTCGTCGCGCTGGCAGGCTTGCTTCTGGCACTGCGCGCTGGCGGCGAAGCGTTGGGCTGGGGGTTCCAGCTTCAGTCGCCCTGGGTCGTGGCGGCACTGGCGGTCTTGTTCACCCTCATCGCGCTCAACCTGCTGGGCGTGTTTGAGTTCGGGTCGTTCCTCCCTGGTGGGGTGGCATTGATGCGGGCGCGTAGTCCTCTACTGGACCATGGATTGACTGGGGTGTTGGCTGTCGGCGTGGCCTCACCCTGCACCGCGCCGTTCATGGGTGTGGCGCTGGGGGCCGCACTCACCATGCCATTGCCACAAGCACTTGCGGTATTCGCATCCCTGGGCCTTGGCATGGCCGCGCCGTACCTGCTGGCCAGTGCATGGCCGGGGCTATCCCAGCTGCTGCCGCGTCCCGGCGCATGGATGGTCCGGTTCAAGGTGCTTATGGCCTTCCCGATGTTTTCCACCGTCGTGTGGCTAGTCTGGGTGCTGGCTCAGCAAGTGGGCGTGGACGGCGCGGCGGCGCTGCTTGCATTACTGGTTGCAGTGGCATTTGGAGCTTGGACCTATGGGCTGAACGGCGTCAGTGCCCGCAGCGCGGTTTTGTACAAGCTTGCAGGCGGATTGATGGTCGCTGCGGCCGTAGTGTTGGCCTGGCCTTTCATGGGCACCAAACCAGAGCCAATGGCGTCTAGCAGTGCGATCAAAGCCGCATCCGCCTGGCAGGAGTGGACGCCGCAGGCAGTCGCCGAGGCACGTGCTGCCGGACAACCGGTGTTCGTGGACTTCACAGCAGCCTGGTGCGTCACCTGCCAGGTCAACAAACGGACGACGCTGAACGATGCAGCCCTGCAGGCAGAGCTTGGCAGCAAAGGCGTGCGGCTTTTGCGTGCCGATTGGACGAACCGCGATCCGGTTATCACTCAAGAGCTGGCTCGACTGGGCCGCAGCGGCGTGCCCGTCTATGCCTTGTACAGCCCTGGCGCAGCGCAGGCCAGCCTGCTCCCCGAAATTCTGACCATTACCAAAGTTCGCGAGGCCACAGCGCATTGGCCTGTCGTGTCCCCCATCACCAAGGAGTCCCTATGAAGCACCTCATCACCACTACCGCCATTCTTCTGGCGTTTTCCGCAATCCCTGCCGCCCACGCCCAGGCTGTCGTCGGGCAAGCTGCCCCAGCCTTCCAGACGGTGGATGTGCAGGGCAAACCGGTGCGGCTGGCTGACTTCGCCGGCAAGCATGTTGTTCTGGAATGGTTTAACCCGAGCTGCCCTTTCGTGCAAAAGCACTACAACAGCGGCAACATGCCAGCCACACAAAAGGCCGCCATGTCCAAGGGGGTCGTTTGGATATCCATCAACTCTGACGCGAGGGAGCCCGGAGACAAAAAAGCAGAAACAGGGCACCCCAAGTGGCTGAACGACAAAGGAGCATCGCCAACGGCGGTAGTGCTTGACGGCGCGGGCACGCTCGGCAAGAGCTACGGAGCCCGCGCAACGCCTCACATGTTCGTGATTGATCCGCAGGGCAAGGTGATCTATGCAGGCGCAATCGACAGCAAGGCCAGCACGAACCCGGACGACATCAAAACGGCCACCAACTATGTATCCCAGGCACTGGATGAATCGATGGCAGGCAAGTCTGTGAGCAAACCGAAGTCACAGGCCTATGGTTGCAGCATTCACTATGGGTGGGGTGATAAGGTAAAGAATCTGTTCATCCCGGCGGGGTAACCTTCGCTACATCACTGACACACCAAGAGCCCTGGCAAATGCAACACGTGAGAGACACGCTGGAACGGCAGCAGATTTGGATTTACTTCGGGACGGTTGTTGTTGCCGGCGTTGTAGCGTTGAGTGTTTCTGGAACAGGGGCGTTGGAACGTGCGATCAATCCGGCCCTGGCCGTGATGTTGTATGTGACGTTTCTTCAGGTTCCTATGGCGGAACTCAAGCGCGCATTTGGCCAAGTTAGGTTTTTGGGGAGCCTACTGGTTGCCAACTTTGTGCTCATCCCATTGCTGGTTGGGCTACTCATCCAACTTCTGCCGGCCGATCCTATGCTTCGGCTAGGCGTACTGCTGGTGCTGCTGACGCCTTGCATCGACTACGTGGTCACGTTTGCTCATCTTGGCCGGGCGGATGCGCGATTGCTACTGGCAGCGACACCTGTTCTGCTGATCGCGCAAATGGTGTTGCTGCCCGGATACCTGCGCGTTTTTCTGGGTGAGGACGCGGCACGCTTAGTTCAGGCTGGGCCCTTCATTGACGCGTTCGTCTGGCTTATTGCCGTGCCTTTGGTTCTGGCTGCAGCAACGCAGTTCTGGGCAGCCAAGAGCAAGCTCGGTTCACGCATTTCCACGGCACTCGGCTTGTTGCCGGTGCCCGCGACCGCCCTTGTGTTGTTTGTGGTGGTTGCCGCGGTGGTCCCCCAGTTAGGCCCCGCAATCGGCGCGGCGCTGCGGGTGGTTCCGGTCTACATCGCGTTTGCCGTACTGGCCCCGTTGCTCGGTTGGTCGGTAGCGCAGCTGTTCAGGTTGGAAGCGCCAGCGAGGCGCTCGGTTGCGTTCAGTGCCAGCACTCGGAACTCGCTCGTGGTACTGCCACTTGCTCTGGCGGTGCCTGGTGCGGTACCCATCCTGCCGGCAGTCATCGTCACGCAGACTTTGGTGGAGCTGTTGGCTGAACTGGTCTATGTGCGGTGGATGCCAAAGCTGGGGCAGCAATAGCAACCGAGAGGCAATCTCTTCGGTGTGCGGGGAAATGAACGTTGGGTTGATGCAGCGCATGCGTCATGCGCTCGAGGCATCAAGGTCCGGTTCCGGCCTTAGCGGTCAGTTAACCGCAAAGTTTGAGCGACTGCAACCAGCCTGAAGCGGTCCAAGCCTGTGGTCCCTCACCCATGGGTTTACGACTTTATTTCCAAAACGCACTTCGCGCCAAACCCGCATGGATGCGAGAGCGTGGTTTACGACTTTATTTGCGGGTTTACGACTTTAATTACCAGGAATAATTAAGGACCTTATTCGACTAATGTTTTGGACTTTTTAAACAATTTTTATGGACTTTTTTGGTGATTCCCTCAGAATGGACGCGTGCATTGGAAACCAGACCCCCTCCTCTACCCCAGCCATTTAAGAGCACGCGTCAAGAGGGGACGAGGCCTGCTCCAGGGCGCCGAGTACCTGCCTTGGCTTTACATACGCGACGTTCCTTCACGCGGCACTTCGTTGGGTGGGCATGGCATCGTTACGGGTCGCCCGCATCAAGGTCTTTCCGATCTGGAGGCCACCTATCTGTACCTTATGGAACGTCGTGAGAGTGTGGTGGACATTCGAGAGCAATGGCCTATCTTGGATTTGGATAGGACTCTAGAGCTCTGTACGGAACTTGAGGTTCGACACATATATAAGAGAGGGTTGCCGGAGCCCTTCACGATCGACTTTCTGATCACGGAACTGACGGCGGACGGAAAGAGCTACCGTGCAGCGAGCGTTAAGACTTCTGAAGATGCGGCCGATCCGTCAAAGAGATTGCGTTTAGAGGTGGAGCACAGATGGTGTCAAGAACGAGGCATACCTTGGACGTTGGTAGATACGTCGCGCTTCAATAAGACACTACTTGAAATCCTGCGCTTCATGCGTGGGTGGTTTCGCCATCGTTTCAATCCGGAAACACAACTTGATCCACGCTTCTTACTTGCTTTCGAGAGCTTCTACAAAAGCAACGAGTTGCTCAGTGAGTTAGTGGCAAGGCTCACCAAGACTCTTCGACTCCCCAATTCGCAGGTGCTGGACATGTTTCGGTACTGTGCTTGGTCAGGTCAAATAGATATCTCGCTTGGTCATCCGTTGGCGCTCAATCGACCACTGTTTTTGAATCAGAAGAAGCGATGACTGATTTTCGTGCGCTACCCAATCAGCCAACCCTTCATGTAGGCTTGGCACTGCATGACTCCGAACGACCAGGTCGGTATCTTCGCCTAACTCATATTTTTGAGGATGGGGTATATGCGATGTGGGTGGGCACACCCGAAGAAGCCAGGTATGCCAAACGACCGATTTTCTATTCTTGGAATCAACTTAGCGCGCTCACCTCACCTACATCGAAATGGGGTCGCATAGTACTTCCACAACAGCTCTCCGTGCCAGCCGAAAGCGGTAGTTCTCAGGCAGGAAAAATTCAATCAGCATGGGTCCAGATCGCGCCTGTAATACAAGCATTTGAAAATAGGACGAACCTATCGAGACATCACTTTACCGCCTTAATTCGAGAGAGAGCTTTAAGCATAGACGTTGCGGAAAAGACGCTGCACCGTCTCATCCTTCGTTACTACTACTTCGGCAGCACAAAAATAGCACTGGTTGCACTGCCTCGCGGCCCCAAGCGCACCACGAGGGGTCGTGAAGAGTCAGGTGAAAAAGACCATGCAAATGGCGAAATTCCGGATAAGGCCAATAATCGCCGCGGCCGGAAAACTATTCTGAGCGATGAACTAGGTCCTAATAATTTTGTTGTCACTCCGGATGATGTCGACGACATGCTCAGATGCTATAAGCAATTGCTCAGAAAGGGGCCAACAAATAAGACCACTGCGCACGAAACCTACTTAAGCACTTTTTTCCAGAAGAGCCACCCTGATACTTATCGCCAGTACATAAAAAAACAGATATCAGAGCCAGTAACCTATCGCCAGTTTTGCTACTACATAAATGGTGAGTTGCAGCTTACGGAAGACTTAGCACGAAATGAGCGCAGGCTTCGTCGTGACCCTGCCAACACCAACTCGCTAGTTTCGGCAGGTCCAGGTGAAATATATGAGATCGATTCTACCGGAGGGCGACTCTACCTAGTCTCCAGCGAAAAAAATCCTGTAGTGGTAGGCAAACCAACCATTTACTTCCTAATTGACCGGTGGAGTAGATTTGTCGTCTCAGCGTACATCTCTTTGCGCGCGCCTTCGTACGAGGAAGTTCGCAATACGCTCTTAATTGCATTTACCTCTCGCGAAAAACGCTTCTCGAGATTGGGCATAGAAGTTTCTGACAATCAATGGCCTATAGGCTGCATTCCAGCCGTTATCTGTCCTGATCGTGGATCCGACTTCATGAGTGGATCTATGTTGCAAAGCGTGGTCGATGATCTGCGCATCGACCTGACGCCACTCCCCCCTCTATGCCCAGACGGCAAAGCAATAGTAGAGAGGCTAATCCGCACTATCAAGCAGCGCATGGCGGCATCGGGGATGAAAGGTGTTTACGCAGACCGTCCCTTAGATCCTCAATCAAGAAGGGCCGCACGTAAGGCTGAAGCTGCTGCAGTGCACACACTTGCGGATGCGTACCGAGCGTTAATCGAAATTGTGAAGGACTACAACAACCGTCCCCATCAAGCCCTCAAGCGTCGAAAAATCCTTACACAACACGGCATCGAACCTACGCCGAAAAATGCGTATGTTTGGGGACTCGAAAACATAACGGGACTTCGGTCTGCACCGTACACGGAAGAAGACTATTACCGACTGTTACTCAGTTCAGATAAAGCGAGTATTTCAGGAGGTGTTCTTCGCTACAAGACTCGTGCATATCATCCCTCTAACGAGGCCGCAATCGACTACATCAGGCGATCGCCCAGAAACAGGCCTTCTCTGGACATCCGACTCGACAAGACGCAGCCAGCGGTAATCATGATAGCGAGCAGACACGGCGAATGGCCGTGTTTCGTGATGGGCGCTGGTGACGCAAGGGACAGCGAAGGAATTTCAATTGACGAGGAGGAGGCCTTCGCGGCTGTCAATGCACGCCTTTGGGCCCGCTCCGACCATGAAAGTCGACGCGTACGGGTTGCCGCAAAGGCGGCCAAGCCTGTCAACAACCGGCATAAGAGCGCCCCCGCCGAACGTTTACCTAATGTTGATATGCAACGAGCTAGGTATCAAGAAACCGCAAAACTCAAAAACAAGTTGCATGCCCAAACACACACAGAGTTCGAAGAGCACACGGCCAGTGCGTCCGTTGGGAAAAGCTGGAGTGAAGTGGAGCGAGAGGAGAAGGCTCGATTGGTAGAACTAGTGAAGCTAAACAGGAGCAAGCGATGAAGGATGTTGAGATATTCCCTGCGGTGTATCACGATACAGGAGTTTCTCGATTTGCAGGCAATCCGTTCATTGAGGCAATGCCGCCTCTGGAGCAAAGCAAAAGTGACTTTCTGACTAACCTCGCGCACTACCCAGCGAAGCCGTCGGCAACGCTTCGCAGGAGTAGCGAGGTCGTTCGACTGATGGAGCTGTCCACCATCAACGACATCGTCTACCCTTTCCCTGAATATCAAAAGGCTGGCTTCACCCTGGCCAAGATGGCCCGCGACACTTATGTAGCGCGCCACCCTTTGACTACGATGGACCGGCAGAGGAGGCACGCCATTGCCACCACCGGAACCAATGGTCTACCAATGCCCGCTGACTGGAAACCTTCGGCTAAAGGCTACTTCATGATGTCTGTTAGCGGGCAAGGCAAGACTACTTTCGCAGCTGCAGCTTTGCTGAGATACAAGCAGGTTATTTGCCACTCGAATTATCACGGAGCTGATCTGAAATGCCATCAGGTCGTATACGTTCTTCTCAGAGTGCCTCACGACGCAACACTCAAGTCGTTGTGCCTGCAATTCTTCAACGAGATCGACCGACTGCTAGGAACCGACTATTCGCGGAAGGCGGCAGCGCTACGCAATATTGCGCCCATGGTCGACTTGATGAACAAAGTCGCAACAGCTGTCTCCTTGGGCTTTATTGTCGTTGATGAAGTTCAGAATTTGCGCAGCGCGCGCGCCCAAAATGCGGAGCTTGTACTAAACCTATTCAGTGAAATCATTGAGCGGCTCGGCATTAGCTTGTTGGCGCTTGCAACACCAGCGGTCCAAGCTGTCGTAGAAGGAGCGGTACGAAACACCCGCAAACTCGCTTCCTTCGGGAGCTTGGTAATTGAGCCGATGGCAAGGAATAGCCCTCAGTGGGAAGAATTCTGCGATACGTATTGGGACTATACGTTTGTCAAGACAAAGACAAAGCTGACGAAAGAAATCCTTGATGCTTGGTACACGGCCTCAGCGGGAAATACGGCCTTCGCGGCGCTCGCGTTCACACTATCTCAGCACAATGAGATTGGCGGGCGCGAAATTATCGACGCTACTGCGTTTCAGCGAACCGCGGCGACTGACATGGCATTTCTTGGACCGGCAATTGCAGCCTTGCTCAGCAAGAACCCTGCAAAGCTTCGAATGTTTGACGATCTGCTGTTCAGTCCTAGGTACAAAGCTATGCGCGCCCTGCTTGGGGCAGAGGAGCCTGCTCGACCCAAAGGGGTAAAAAACGATGAGTTTGACGATGTACACGAAGAGAGCGTGCCCCCCAGTCCCGCTGCGACAAAGAACAAAAAAAGGGCCTCGCCTCGGCCGGTTGACCTCCCCTTAGAGGATCCGCTGGCCCGCTGAGACTACTTGCTGATTGACTGGAGTTAGCAAACGTGCACCGCGCTCGCCTCGCTTCAACAACTATCTGCTACACGCCTGAGCTGCTCCATGACGAACTGCTGTATTCATGGCTGTGCAGGTTAGCAATCTTGAATGCGTGGGGAACGGGCCGAGACGCAGTGAGGAAAATTTTTGGTGGCAGGACGGTTACACCCAGCCTTACCCTTCCCACTCACTTCGATGCCATGAACGAGCGATACGCGGGGGCGCTGCCACACGACTCTTTCGCCGCTCTTATGGAAGCCAGTACGCTGCTACCGTATCACAGGCCGTTCTTGGATCACGAGCGCTATGCACAACTAATGGAGGACTCGCGCTCAAGTAACTCCCTTGACTTGAAACTGCGGCTTGGTCTCGTTGCAAACCGGTTCGGAATCAACACGCCACACCGCTTTTGCCCCGCATGTGTAGCCGAAGATATTGAGATGAACGGCTGCCACTACTGGCATCGGCAGCACCATCTACCCGGAGTGAACTGCTGCGTCCGCCATTCTCTGCAGTTGCAACAACAAAGTGTCCCAAAGGAAGGCCTATTTGGCCAACCCCTAATGTATCCAGGCCTTCCTAGCGGCGAGGAATGCATAACCCCTGAATGTGGTTTTCAATTCCGATTTGCGCAACTATCAGCGGATCTCCTGCTGGCAGCACTACCGCCGATAAACAATGCCGATCGCTCCAACGTATATCGAAACCGCCTGTCGGCAAAAGGCTTTCAGTCGAGCCGTCGAAGCCTCGACTACCAATTAGTTGCAACTGAGGTGAGGCACTACTTTGCCGACTTCGCTAACTTTCAGCATCAATCACGACTGCTGCAGACCGCCAGAAGTCCTTTGCGCTGGATTGAAGATCTGGTTGAGCGTCCTGACCGCTCATTGCATCCGATATGCCACCTGCTGATGATTGATTTTTTATTTGGCTCCATAGCAGAGTTCAGCTTGGCAGTTGACGCAGAGCGGTCTTCACGCGAAGCGACACGAGGAAGTGCGCACGCGATTCCTCGTGGTGAGACAAAGAAATCCCTACAAGTACCAGGCCTTGAAATAGAACATCTCCTACGCAACCCGTCATTGTCCTGCCGTCAGATAGCTCAACAAACGGGCAAGAGTGTCGGCACCATCGTCAAGTATCGTAGACAGCGAAAAATCGAAGTGAAAGAGCGTCGTAAATTCGTCGGCGCCCAAACTCGAACTTCGATAGGGCACGACTTGTTGTCAGGTTTGGAATTGCAGTCTATTGCCCTTCGTAATGGGGTTTCCGTGCAAACTATATATCGGGAATTAGCGTACGAGAAGGGCACCAAACTGCACCGCCAACGTTCACTTTTCATGGCACAACGAACGTCTCGGCGTGACCGGTGGATGGGAGTGTTAAAAACGCCTGGCGTTGAGGGAATCTCCAAAGCAAGGTCTCTGGGCTTTTCTGACTATGCTTGGCTCTATCGACATGATCGCAGTTGGCTACTTACTTCCAATGCGCAATATCGCAAATCGGTGAGCACGCGTGGTACGGTGAATTGGCCGGCCCGAGATCAGGAGCTCTGCTCGAAAGTTCTCACTAGGATGATCTTGCTATTAAGGGCTGAACCACCCATGCGAATCTCAGTAGCTCGGCTTTGCTCAGGGCTGGGGCAATCCTCTCAATGGCGCCGCGACAAACTACCCCACTTTAAGGCGCTCTTATCACGTTTTTCGGAGACACCTGAGTCGTTCAGAATTCGGAGGGTTAACTTCGCAATCGATTTTTTAGTGCAACGAGAGTCCGACATTAAATTATGGAAAATTCAGCGTGCTGCAGGCCTTCGTATATGGCCTGCGGACCTTATCGCGTACGCTCAACGACGAATCAACGAGCACACCTAAAGGTCTTGGGCACCAACTAACTCTCTAAGCCCCTTCATGGTATTCCTGCCATACGTTCCCACCCCTTACCCAGACGAAGTTCTGTGCTCGGTTCTCACAAGATTTGTAGTTCACAATGGTGAGAGTGTTTTTCGAAAAATATCAAATTCTGTAGCCCACCTCAGTCCCAATCTTTCAATTTATCAGGCAAGCCCGCCTCATCCTGCAGTCGTAGCATTCATCACCGATCAAATGGGGCTACCAGGAAATGAAGTCACCGATAGGTTAACTACAAGTCAATTCTTTCGAGTATTCAACACGGCTCACAAGAGACCGCTGAACCTAGAGACAGCGGGGTATGGAACACGAAGTGGGAGACTTCGGTCCCTTGGATTCATTCCTTGCAATCACCAACCCGCTGTGCGTTTCTGTCCATCCTGTCTTGATGAGGACTTCAAAAAATACGGTGAGCCCTATCTTCATCGAATTCATCAGATGCAGCCCGCATTGACATGCACAGTTCATGAAGAATGGTTAAGAATTTCATGCCCCAAGTGCAAAATGCTTGTTGTGCCAATTAACAGAATGGTACTTCGACCTATGCCCATCGTCTGCGAATGCGGCGCGGATCTACGGTCATTGCCGGTCAGAAAATCGCCAGTAAGCAGTGCCTTCAAGCGATTGAGTAAATTTTGTGCGGATTCAATTTTTTCTAAAAATTCACTGTGGTCGCACGCTCAAGTCAAGTCCGCCGCCAGCGAAGCTCTTGGACTATCGCCGCATGACTTCTCCACAGGATATATCAAATCTCTTATCAAAGTTTACGGTAAGCCAATCAGCATTTCTCCTCACAAATTCGTTATCGCGCCGCCGAGCAGCGACTGCCATCTCAGACTCAATCTGGATTTGGGGAGGTTTAAAGCTGAGGACTTTGCATCCCTCTTCACTGCCGCTGGACTAACCTTCGACGAATCCGCACTATTAATTTCAAAAAATAGAACTGTCGGCATTCACATCAAGCAAAGGAGTCCGAAGTACGTCTACGGTTTGAAGCACGCCGAAGAAGTCCTCCTGAACTTTTCAAAAGCATACCCAGGCGAGGTGGCTACGAAATTCCAGAGATCTCACCCTCGACTCTACTGGCTCCTGAGGATCCATCATCCAGATTCGATTAAAAGATGGTGTCCAAAGTTGAAAACACTGCCGCCGATTGAGAGCGATAGAAAGAAGTTAGGTCGACTATTAAAAAAAAATGGAGATTTTAAAAAAATATTCGCCAGTGCATCGCGCCCCCTCTTTAGAGCAATTATAAGGGACCAGAACTGGCTGATAAGCACCGCAAAATTAAGCCCATCAGATTTTACAGCCCCCCCACTCAAACCGATCACCAAACTTACATCAGCAAAAATCCCTGCCTCCAAAAATTTGAGCACTCCCACCAACAGAAAAAAAGAACATAAAAATCCAAAAATAGATGACATTGAAAGAGACCTCGTATTCGCATTAATGAAGGCGATTCGCATAGAACGGCGCCCTCATAAGATCACCAGATCAAGACTTTCTCAACTATCATCAAGAGGAGTTTCTTCAATTACCAGAGCAACCCCACCCGGCAGTAGGCTGCACACGATGATAAGCAAAATCAACGCCGACAAAGATCGTAGATTGGCACTGTGGGCAGCACAAGCGTTAGCTCTTGCAGAGACAAATATGACGCCTACAACAGTTCTGCTAGCGGCAGGGCTCAACACGACTTCCCGTAACAGGGAACACGCGCGCTCTGCAATCGATTTGCTTTCAAGCGGATTAAGTCGTCAAGCAATTCGTGAATCTTTTAACACAGACCCAGAGCAGATAGCCCGATTACACCGCCTCAACCGAGTCGACTTAAAACCTCTGAATTAATACAAGCGACATCTTCTAGTCAAATATCGCGAATAATCATCTGACTAAAATCCTTCAACTGCTCTGCGGAGGCGGCTTGCCGCCGATGCTGATATTCCGCCCCCGACGAACCCGACCTCCTCAGCGCCTAGAACTTCGAGGGGGCCACGACGGCATTTACAGCACCATCAAACACATAAATTATGACGACAGGGCGTAATTCACTCGTCGGCTGAACCTAAAAAGTGAGACATCAATTAAGTGATGCAGCAAAAGTGACTAAATTGACGATTACCCACAGGACCAACCGTTTTAAAAGCAATTGTCTTAGTGGCCATACAGGAGGCATGTGACGGCAGAGGTATATTGCTGCGGAAGCTAGATGCACTTGACCACAAAGTACACTGCAAGGTGACCATGCGTTCCGTGTCTACTTGACCAGACCAGGGTATGGTGCCGGTTAAAGTTGCTGGGTATAAAAATGGTTCCTGTGCTCCGGCCAACATCAGATCTACCACGAGATGTGGCGTAAGCCTACTGGCGTTCGCTACGAGCATGCGGGAGATACTGGCGGACAATACGCCACGCAACTCGTGCCCACCCAATCACATGATTTCTAAGCCCCCAGAGTCCATGGAGCCTAAAACTAAGCTCAAGGCGCTCCTCCATAGGATTCATACCCAGGTTGACACAACGTTCTCTGGACTGGGGGTCATTGTGTGGGATGGCGTGTCTACGATACCAATCCTCCCTATGCGAAGTGAACAGCCAAGGGGCATCCATGACAAAACCACATTTGAAGTCTTGATGAATATCTCGCGGGAGGGGAGCCCTTTTCACGATGGATTTCACGTCGTTGACACAGCTCTTGCGCTCATCCAGGTGTCAGTCTATTTTTCACCCGCGATTTCCGCGCAAGTGGAGACTCCTGCGAACGGACTGAGGTTCGGTGGGCGCTACCTTGCAGCTGCCTTCGGGTCTTGCCTTGAGGGCGTGATTTGCACGGGAGTTGTGTCGAAGCAATATGGCCCGATAGTTTTTGAGCACGGAAAGGTGGCGTGATGTTTAGCCTTCTTCCGATGACAAAAGTGATTTCGATGCTAGCTGGACTGTATGCGCTGCTGGCTTTTCTTGTGGCGCTTGGAATGGAACGGCTAGGTATTGAGGTCAGCTTCCTTCGCGTGTTTAGCGGTGCGGTAGTGATCGATCTCGGACTACTGTTCTTCGTCTACGTTGGTTGGCGCTGGATATGGGAAAAAGTGCCCCGTCTCAATCAATGGCTCTATCCCGATCTCAACGGAACCTGGGCTGCATCCATTGACTGGGTAAAGGATGGAAAAACTGGTCTTGCACTGGGTACCGTGTCGATCAAACAGAATTTTTTCACGCTTTCTATTGAGATGGATGCCCCACGATCTGAGTCGCGCACCATAGCGCTTTCAGTCAAGAAAGATCCGGAATCCGCGCGGCCCTTGCTCCACTACATCTACGAGGTGAGGGAAAAGTATCAATCGCCCGGGCAGAACATGGTTTACCAGGGAGCCGCGTCTTTGGTCGTCGATGTCGCCACCTATGATCGCCTCAGCGGCAACTATTTCACCAGTCGTGAATCCGGCGGTCATTTCGAGTTCCGACGCACGCTGTAAAAACGATCACCAATATGGAGCCGTTTGGAGGGGGGCAATCTTTGATTGGTCGGCGATTTGAATTGAGGCCTACATGTCGGAGACGCATGTCAATTCTGCCCCCATACCGACTCCGCACCAGTTAGAAACTCGGCCGACGATCAAGAAGACCATCGGTTTAGAAACCCCCTGCGCGATGTCCTGCCAGTGCTTGAGGTCGACGCCTGATGGCAAGGGGGCGTCTTCAGGGTGCGTGTGCCATTCGCCGACGTAGTCTATTGTCTCGCCGCTTTCTTTCCAACGACGCCGCGACACCCGCTGGTGATGTGTGGCATGACGGAAGAATCCGAAACGCCGCTGAACATCTGCCGCCGTCGGGAAGGTAGCTTCTGTCACGTGGGTGTGGGGGCCGCGGCGGTAGCCCATCAGAATGCCGCCAGCCTCGGGTGCGGACGCCGTCAGCTGCCTGAGGCCCAATAGCCGCTCCAATAATTGCGGCTCAATGAGCAGCATCGCGCCATTACGGCCGAATGGCAGTGGCTTGAGCATCACGAGGCCCGCAAGCGGGGCAGGCAGCCAATCGAGAGACGTCCTGATTTTTGACGCCGTAGACGTTCGCATTGGCCATCGCGCTGGTTCGGAATCGCGGGCTTGCCCGTCCGTATTGAAGCCAGTCGACTACAACTTCCAAGCACAGCGCCGCCGCAGCCATCGGTGCGCTGACCGCGTACGGCGTGAAGCCATTGCAGCCCAGTTGTTTGCGCGTGGGCAGCTCTTTCAGGACCGGGAAGCGCTCCTGCCGATAGTGATTGTGCTCAGCCTGCAACAGGCATCGGAAGCATCCGAGGCGGCGCCCCTCTGCCCAGAAAGTCTGGACGCATTCCCCGTTCCCCCGGATCCGTACGTGGAGCACCGGTACTTCAGTGCCTTTGTCCAGGCGCATGGCGTTGATCATCTCGCTCACAATCTCCTCGCCAGTTGCATCAATCACCAGATCCGCATCGAAGAGGTCTGGGAGTCCCTTGACACTGCGGACGCGGGCCCGGATTTTTGCGAATGGGAACTGTCGCTTGAGCTCTTCGGCCAATGCTTCGGCTTTGCTCTTGAAGAGCGCAGGGTAGCCCAGCACATGCCGGCCAAGGTTCTCCGGCTTCATGTCATCGTAGTCCACAAGGTCCAGACATCCTGCACCCGTGCCGGCGCCCAGCCGCACGAGACCCGGTGCAACATGCGAGCCGATGGCACCGCAGCCGACTACGGTGATCTTCTTTCCTTTCAGGTCGGGGAACGTCAGATTGCGGCTGTGGACGAAGTCCGGGCCGAACTCGGTGATCGCCAGCCTACTGATCTTGCTCGTTCCCCCTCTCGTGTGGAGAAATTGGCGATAGAGCCTAGGCTTCCTGGCAGCGCCAAGCCGATGTAGCGGATCCAGATCAAAACCGAACCCTAGCCACCCCAGCGGTGTGTGGATGGCGAACGTTGCGATGGAGTACTTGAGATACTGTGTCTCGCGTTCGAGCACGCGTTGAAGTTGCTGGTACAGCCGGTGATCCCATGCCTGGAGCCACGCGAATAGCTCTTTGATGGTCGCCGGGATTGCTTTCGGTACCGCAGGCCGCGTCTGAGTTGCGAACAGCCAGCACGGACACTTCGTCTCTTTGGGAGGCTGGGCCCCTAACGCCAAGGCAAGCGCTTCGACTTCCTCCTTGTTGTCGGCGACAACGGCGTGCGAAGCACCTGCAATGTCCAAGAACCAGTAGTTCGACGACTGGGTCGTTCGGTCAACGTTCCCGATCAGCACCGAATAGACGGCGGAGGATTCGCCGTGCGACCAGTGCTGCAGGAATTCGTCCTGGATGTCGTCGTGCCTGAAATCAGGGTCATGCCGGATGCGATCCAGCACGAGTTGCGCCTGGTCCAGGCACTGCGCAATCGATTCTGCCGGATCGAACCGGTCCAACACCACTGCGCCAGAGGCAAAGTAGCACAGACCTCCCGATGCATACACGTGCGGCGATAGGGGCGGCAGGACATCGAGGTGATCGAGGATCCTGATCGAGGGGTAGGTCAGAAAGTCCCAGTCGGTGACGCTGAGCCTGACCTTGATCGGCCCGCCCTTACACGGAAGTGCTCCATCGAATGACCGCGTGCCTCGCCGATAGCCGCTGGGCGTGAAGCCGCGCGACCTCAGCAGCCGGAGCGCCTCGCCAAGGAGCGATGCCGCAGCCTCCGGCATTGCTCAGCCTGCGCTTGTCGAATTCACTACTGGGCGAGATACCCGATCTGCGCCGACCAGCCGGACGACGTCGTCGCCGCTGTCCGGCTCAACCAGGTCCGTCCGGTAGGGCACGCGGCTGCCCAACTGTGCTCGGAGGATATCGATCGCGTCACCGGCCAAGTGCGATGCTTTCATTCTGGCTGCCTGGATCTGGGAAGCCAGTGTTGCAGCAAGGGTCGATGCGTGTTGGCGGCCATTGGCATCCAGGCGCTTGTTGAAATCTTCCTTGCCTTCTGCGATAGCGGGCTCGTGCACGTTGCCCTTCAGCGCGATCGACAACGCCCGTGCGGATCTCTCAAGCGCCACGTCGTCGCGCCCACGCTTGGGTTCGAAGGCTTGCGCCACGGCGATCATGATGCACACTGAAGTGGGGCCGTCGCCGGCCTTCCAGTGCAGGTCACGCCAGGCCTTCAGGTAACGGCACACGCGCTGCAGTTGCTCGGTGTGCTCCTCGACACGGTCAAGGAACCACCGAGATACCTCTTCGGGGTCCGACGGTTTCCATTCGCCCGAGCGCGTCGCCATCATGATGTCGACCATGTCCTCCCACTGCTGCAGGGTGAAATCCTCTTCTGCAAATTCTGCGGCGAGCGCTTCACGTGCGTCCGATTTCGCGGCCGCATCGAACACGCGTTTCTCGACGATTTGCGCAAACTGTGCTTCCGGCGCCGCGTACAACGGGATATCGATATGCGCCCAGGCATTTATCTGCACCCGAATGCATGTGTCCTTGCCGCTGTACAGCTTCCAGCCCTTTTCTTTGCAAAGATCCTTCAAGAGGCCTTCGACCAGTTTGAAGTAGAGCTGGGCCATGGCGTGCGGAGGCCCACTTTCCTCCCACACAGACACTGGCAGGTAGACACCGAAGTCCCAGTCCATTTCCTGGGGCGGATGCCAGGCTGGCTGCACGCAGGTTTGGTACGACCACGAGCCTTGTGTCCGGAAACGCGGGGTGACGGCCTTGTCCATGCCCAGCGCCTTGATCGTCGCTTCTCGGATTCGTGGCCTCAAGTGATCGCGGATCTCGTTCTTGGCTTCAACCAGCACCCGGCGCTGGTCCTTGGTAGGTTCGATACTGTTGATGAACACTTCTTCGGCAGTAGCGAAGAGCAGGCGGTTGAGTTTGAGCATGTTTCTTGGGCCTCAGGTGCGTGCGTTCTCGCCGTGGAAGAAGATCGGTTTGGAGGGCGAATGCTCCAAAAAGGTTTGGAATTCCGGCTTGCTGATGCAAACTTTGGAGCGTTGGGTAGCTGCGCTCAGCAGAACTTCGCGGGCGTTTTTGTCTGCAATGTCCAATGCAACAGCACGGGCACGTTCGTCGTGAAGTTCGTCGTCTACATGGCAGTAGTGTTTTCCCAGGCGGTGCGTCAGCATGAAATCGCTCAAGACCTCCTGCGCCGAAATGGAGAGGCCGAAGAGACGCCGGGACATCTTGATCGGCCACCCGCCGCCCCAGTCTCGGACCCCACCTTGCCGGTCTTGTCTGGGGTCCACAGTGAAGCGCGACGACATCGTGCCGACCGCCATCAGGCGGACGTTGTCGATGTCCTGGCCGAAGAACTTGTGGGCCTCATGCAAACCAAGGAGCCCGGGGGCATTGGCGTATAAGCCGCCATCGACATACTGGCTGTTGTTGAAGCAGTGTCTTGGGAAGTACGCCGGGGCTGCGCTGGTGGCCATCGCGACGTCTACGATGGTGAAATGGCGATCCCGCTTGAAATCGACATGATGCGGCGTCTTGAAAACTACCGGTTCACCGGTAGAGTAATTCAGACTCGGGATGATGACAGGGTGTTTGCATGCACCCAAGAGCCGGTCGCCAAATAGCTTGGAGTCAGACAGTAGCTTCTTCAGCGGCTCCGGTGAATAAGGCGACCGCCAGAATCCGAAGAGTGACCAGCGCTTGTCGAAAATCTCCTCCCCGTGGTCGACAAACAGGTCTACGATATCTTGCGCCGGAATCTCAAGGGCAAGTGCCAACGCCAGGATCCCACCGATTGAAGTACCTGTGATCAGATCGAAACGCGATGCAAGCGGCGCTTCGATCTCTTTCTCGACATCCGCTATGACTTTTGCGGTGTACAGCCCTCGGAAGCCTCCACCAGAGAGGGCGAGAATCTGAAAGGGCTTGCGCACATTGTGGGGCATTGGGGATAACTGGTTGTTTCTAGCACTCCGCGATGGCGAGTGCTATGAAACACTATATATGGGTATCAACCAGTGTCAATACACTACCAGTAGCGCAGTATAAACATACAGCCTGCTTTTAAATACAGCTTAATTGCGCCTTGGCTGATCGCTTTCTGCCGCGCTGCGCCACTGGCGTCTACCCTCCCCAAGGTACACATCCAGCGCGCGGTATTTCATCGGCCCTCCTTCACTTCCGAATTCTGGTCACCCACGATTCCAATGGATGGCGCTCCCAGCTGCCGTTCCAGCGGACTCAGCAAGGTGCGCTCCCCCCCTTTGGATTCGAACGATGCAGCAGCCGTCTTGGGCATCAGAACCAGCTCAAGGCCCAGCTCGGACGCCAGCGCCATGGCATTGCTGATGCGCGGGGAGACTTTGCCATCGAGGATCTGCCGCACGGCCAGTGGCGTGAGCCCCGTGTTGGTTGCCAGCGCCGCCAGGGTCACCCCCTGCTCTTGCTTGGCGGCTGACAGTGCAGCAGCGAACTGACCAACGGTTTTCATAAGTAAACTAAAGAAAAAACAACGAATCTTTAGATAAGTATAGCCATCTATCGCTCGCGATGAATACTAGACTATAGAATGAGCCCTAAAAATTCAGTTAACTATAGATTCTGTAAAGCGATGCATTACGACGCCGTCCTCATCCCCATGGACAAGCCCCGTATCCAGCTCCTGGAGCCTTGTATTGCAACGCCCGAGCCTTGAATGGAATCCAGCCCAGGCTGTACTTGCTGGACTGAGGTTGCCCCTGAAAACTGGAGTTTTTACCTCAGCCCGATGCAGTACGAGCAGCGCTGGTACGAGGCACAGCGTAAAAAGGCCGCGTGAACCGTGGGTTATTGACCAGGCCTTTGTGCATTTGAAATTATCTGTACCGCCCTCAACTCAGATTCATGCAAGCAACCGACATGAGATCGCTGAGCCGCGAAGCGCGGCACGAGCGCCGCGTGCAGGTCATCCGACTGCGTAAAGCCGGTAATACCTACGACGAGATTGCAGCGCTCACGGGTCTGAGCCGCACGGGCGTCTTCAACATCTGCAGGCGCCATGCGGCACACGGCGCCAAGGCTCTGCACGACACCATTGGCGGACGCAAGTTCGGAGAAAACCGCTTGCTCGATGCCGACCAGGAGGCCCTGGTGCGAAAGCTCATTGCCGACAAGACGCCAGATCAGCTCAAGATGCCCTATGCGCTGTGGACCCGCGCGGCAGTGGCCCAACTCATTGAGCAGCGCTTTGGCATCCGGCTGCAAGTGCGCACCATGGGCAAGTACCTGGCCCGCTGGGGCTTCACACCACAAAAGCCTATGAAGAAGGCTTACGAGCAGTCGCCAGCGGCGGTCAAGAAATGGCTCGATGAGGACTACCCGGTCATCGCCGCACGCGCCAAGGCTGAAGGAGCCGAGATTCACTGGGGCGACGAGAGCGGGCTGCGCAGCGACGACGTGCGCGGCAGGAGCTTCGCGCCCAAGGGCCAGACACCGGTGGTGCGGGTCAACAACAAGCGCCATGGCCTGTCGGTGATCTCCACCGTGACCAACAAGGGCCAGATGCGCTGGAGCAGCTTTGACGGGGCGCTCAACACCACGATTCTGATCGACTTCCTGCGCCGACTGATCAAGGGCCAGAGCAGGAAGCTGTTCCTGATCCTGGACAACCTGCGGGTGCACCACGCCAAGCCGGTCAAGGCCAGGCTGGCAGAGCACGCTGACGCCATCGAGGTGTTCTACCTACCGAGCTACAGCCCGGAGTTGAACCCCGATGAGATGGCCAATGCAGACATCAAACAGGCGGTGACCAAGCTGGCCCCGGCGCGCACGAAGATGCAGTTGGTGAAGGCCACGGCCAAACACTTGCGCAGCGTGCAACGTCAGCCCGAGCGCATTCGAAAGTACTTCGACCACGCCCCGGTTCGCTACGCTGCTTGAGTCAAGTTCACAGGGGGCGGATCAATAAGAGCTACACGAAACAGGGGCAAGGTCAGTTCTGTCATGTGCGCCAGCCAGATCTCGCGAACAAGCGTCCAGGGAAGTAGTTGGATTCACCTGGTGACTGGTGCAGCCAGCTAGCAGTTGCTGATGGCCTTGATTTGGATCGCCGCAATCAGCCTGAAACTGAATAAGCAATTCTGGGTTAATTTTCACCGGCTATGGTTTGCGTGTAAATCAACAACTAGCCTGCCTGCTGGGTGCCAGCACCCCTTTTTCATCAAGCTTTGCACGCGCTGCCGATATCTCAATGAATCTGGCGCTTTCTCCTCACGTCCCCTGTGCCGACGGGAATTGCACCACCAGCAGGCGGCGACGATGTTGGGCGCTACATCGCGGCCTTGCTGTTGGCGCGCAGTGAGATGCTCTGCAGTGCACCGAAGGAACTTACGCCACCGTGTGGGCGCGCTTGATTGCGAAAGTTCAGGAAGCGTGGGCTCAATCATTTTTAGCCCGCAGTAAAAGCAGCAGCCCTGTTGGGCGATCGCGGACTGGATACGGAGTTTGGCCAGCTTGTTCATTTGGCAGCAGGGGTAGTGTTGAAGCTACTCCCGTTGCCGATATCCGGACAGGTCGGGCGCCGGGGCATCGCACCACTCGGCTATGCGCCAGGTAACCCGGACGCGGCCGGGTTCGCGTTAGCCCGGACAACCAATAATTTATATCGCTGCGTCCAGTCGGCGCAAGTACCGGCTGTTGCACGCATGCGTCATGCTGACTCAACAGGTAACTCGACTTGCTGCGCCGGATCCTTCGCCCTGTGCACAAACAGCTCCACCGGTGGCACCTTGATCAGCGACTCTGCCCGTTCGATGGTGCCGTGCAGCCAAGTGTCCCAGTCCCCCTTTTCCAGCGGAACCACCGTACGTTTGTCCTGCATGTCCGGCGCGCGCTTGGGGTCAGGCCTGTGCATCAGGTTGAGCACCGGCACTTCATCGCAGTTCTGCGAGATCATGGTTTCTCAACAGCAGTAACTGTTACCGGCACTTATCACCAGCGCGCTGCGACCACCAATTCGCAAACGCAAGAAGGTCGGCGTGATGCGAATCCGTGTGTACCAACAGGTCGCCCGCGTTGGGCGACCCGGTAATCCCACGCAAAATCAATGCGCGATGGATCGCGGCATCGACGCCCACGAAGTACGGCAAGTAGTCGTCGACGAAGGCGATCGGCTTTAGGGAGTTGAGCGTGTCGGCCTTAGGGCTCGCGGCCGTTGCCACGTTGTCGGTGGCGTGGACCAGGTGAATCGGGAATCCGTGCAGTCTCAGGTTGTGCTCGCGAGCTGCCCTGAATTCCGCAGGCAAGGCCGTGACGCATACCAGTTCGTAGCCCGCCGCGGCGAGCTTGTGGCACGCCTCAATCGCTCCTGGAACCGGCGGGATCGATGACCAGAACTCGTTGTCGAAGGCCCGCCGAAGCAGATCAAGCCTATCCCCTTCAACTCGCTCCACTTCCCATCTGTCGATGGGCCAGTAGGCGAGCGGATCGCGCTCGCCAGGGTACGTGCCGAACGCCTTCTGCCAAGCGCTGGCATAGGCCAAGCCGTAGTCCAGGAGGACTCCGTCAGCGTCAAGCGCGATGATTCCTTTGGTCATCAGGAAGTTTCGCACAGCAGAGCACGCCTGCACGCGCGGGTTGGGGGGCTCCCTTGTTGTCGGGACTGCTAAGCGGCAACAGTTACGTGTGCCTTCGAGAGGATGTGTTTGCCTCGCGGTGCCCCAGAACTGACGATGCAATGAGACCAACGGCGCCACCAACGATGGCCATGTCGGCGATGTTGAATGCCGGCCAGTGCCAGCCGTGCAGGTGGAAGTCCAGATAGTCAATCACGGACCCGCGCACAGCCCGGTCGAAGGCATTGCCCAGGGCGCCGCCCAGGATGAGGCTATAAGCCAAGCCCTCGAGGCTGCGCACCGGCTTGGCGAGCAGCCAAGCGAGCCAGGCCGACGCGCCCAGGGCGATGGCCAGGAAGAACCAGCGTTGCCATCCGCCGGTGCCGGCCAGGAAGCTGAAGGCCGCGCCGGGGTTCAGTACGTGGACCAGGCTGAAGAACGGTGCGACCTCGCGCGACCAGCCGAGCAGGGTGGTCAGATGAATCCAGGTCTTGGCAGTCTGGTCTGCGGCAAAGACTACAAGCGCAAGGCAATACCAGCGAGCTGGTCGGTTGACATACTTCATCGTTCTTGTTGGTTAGACCAGATCGCAGGGCCGTGGTTGGATTCAGCGCGTTGCCGCACCGTGCTCGGCCGTGAGTGCTATTGACGCGGACAGAATTTCAGCGAGTTCCGGTCTCACAGCATTGGCGCGAAGGCACTGACCGTGGCCCGGCCAGGGTTGCCAAGCGGCAGCCTGCCCGAGAGGTGGCCAAGCGGCACCAGCAGGATCCTAAACAGCTGGCCCGCGGCTTCCCGCACGTCACGCTCACGCGCGGCCAGGGCCAGCATGTACCAATGACTCCGCAGATGAAGCCAGAAGCGCTCTTGGCCAAGCACGTGCGCGGCCTCCAGGACCTTCCACCGGTCAGGTCCTCGGGATCTCGCCCGCTCCACGAGGTGAGCAAATGCTGCCCCGCGCTGCCGATCGTCTATGGCTGTCAGGTTCGTCATTTGAGACTCAGGATGCGCCGGGCACCGTTCAAGACGATCAGACCCACCACGGTGCCGATGACCAGATCAGGGTAGTTGGATCCGGTCATGGCCACCAGGAAGCCAGCCAGGATCACGCCCGCATTGGCGATCACGTCGTTGGCCGAGAAGATGTAGCTTGCCTTCATGTGCGCACCGGCATCCCGCTTCTTGGATATCAAGACCAGGCAGATGACGTTGGCGATCAGGGCCACCAGGCCCATCCCCATCATCAGGCCCGAGACAGGTTCGCTCCCGGCGATGAAGCGTCGAACGACCTCGCTGAGTGCCATGAGCGCAAGCGCCAGTTGCAACCAGCCCGCCGTGTGAGCCGCACGCGTCTTAAGGGCAGCTGCTCGGCCGACGGCAAACAGGGACAGCCCATACACCGCAGCGTCGGCGAACATGTCGAGCGAGTCGGCGATGAGCCCGGTCGATTGAGCGATGAAGCCCATCACGATCTCGATCACGAACATGGCCGCATTGATCGAGAGCAGTATCCATAGCAGCCTGGCCTCGGCCGCATTGTCAGGCGGGTCGATTTCATCGTCGTCACCCATGACCGCGTCCGATTCCAGCAGCTTGGCGCCCAGACCCAACGGCTCCAGGCGTTGCAGGACCTGCGCCACCGGAGCGCCATGCACTGCGGTCAGCTTGCGGTTGGCCAAGTCGAAGGACAGGGATTTCACCCCGGGAACGTCTTGCAGGGCCAACTTGATCATGTTCTCTTCCGATGGGCAATCCATCTTCGGGACATGGAAGGTGCTCTTGAAGCTGCCGGCGGCGCTATCGTCTACCGCGGCCGAATGCACCAGCTTCGCGCCCAAGCCCAGCGGTTCGAGACGCTGCAACACCTCGGCGACCGGCGCGCGATGCACGGCCACCAGCTTTCGGCCCGGCAGGTCGAAGGTGAGCGACTGCACGCCTTCGACGCTTTGCAAGGCCATCTTGATCATGTTCTCCTCGGACGGGCAATCCATCTTCGGAACGGCAAAGGTACTTTCGAATTTTGTGGTGGCGCTCATGGGTATTCCTCGGACTGCATAATTGGAAACCCTCTAGCAACTACAAAGTCAAGCCCGCTGCAAGGGCGGCTCATCCATGAAGATCGGCGACCTGGCCAAGGCCACCAATACGCTTCCCGAAACGGTCCGCTTCTACGAGCGCGAGGGACTGCTGCCGTCCCCCGCCCGGACCGAGGGGAACTACCGCAGCTACACGGCTGAGCACGCCCAGCGGCTCGCCTTCATTCGGCACTGCCGCAGCCTGGACATGACGCTGGCTGAGATCCGCACGCTGCTGCACTTCAAAGACGCTCCTTCCGAGAATTGCGGCGTCGTGGATGAGCTGATTGCAAGTCACATCGAGCAGGTCGTGGTCCGCATCCGGGAGCTGAAGGCGTTGGAAGCCGAATTGCGCTCACTGCACCGCAGCTGCTCGGTTGGCCGTGCCGCGGTCAACTGCGGCATCCTGGGTGGACTTGAGCGCGCGGCCAAGCAGAATTCAAAGAATGTGCGCTCGTTACCACTCGGTTCTTGACGCAGCGCGGCTGCGCGAATTCTTTCGAGCCATCCGCGACAGCGGCTTGGATGTTCTCGATCGAGATGTCTTTCCAGGACGCTTTGCGCCCATCGTGAGGCGCCCGCCCGAGCTCGAATCGGGCGA
The DNA here is from genome assembly GCF_050626955.1 of Acidovorax facilis. Classification (NCBI taxonomy): domain Bacteria; kingdom Pseudomonadati; phylum Pseudomonadota; class Betaproteobacteria; order Burkholderiales; family Comamonadaceae; genus Acidovorax; species Acidovorax facilis. The sequence goes on along the minus strand of NZ_CP192460.1, from coordinate 132,442 downwards.
CGAGGCGGTTCCTGAGCGCGAGGCCGTTGTCGCGCGGTTCGGCCTGATCCCTTTCTGGGCCACCGATATGCGCAAGGTGAAGCTGACGTACAACGCCCGCTCCGAAACAGTTGCCACCGCGAGGCCGTTCCAGGCCGCTTGGAAGAAGGCCCAGCACTGCATTGTCCCGGCTGAGGCCATCTACGAGCCAGACTGGCGCTCGAACGTGCACGTGCCCACACGTATCAGCGCGGCCGACGGCAGCCCCTTGGCGATCGCCGGGCTATGGAACACTTGGCATTCGCCTGCAGGAGAGCGCGTTCATACCTTCACGCTCATGACGGTCAACGCCGACTCCCATCCCGTCATGTGCAACTATCACCGCCCAGGCGAAGAGAAGCGTATGGTCGTCCTGCTGGACGAATCCCAGTACGACGCCTGGCTGGACGCGCCCGCCGAAGGCTCGATGGACTTCATGCAGGCTTGTCCGCCTGAGCGCCTGGCAGCCACCGGCGAGCCGGTCGAGCGAGCGCCGGCTAAGGCCGTTCCTCAAACAGCTTCCCTATTCGACTAGCGTGTCGGTGCCCCGGGCACGAAGCTCACGACCTTCGCGTGGCCGGTCGCATGCAGAATCCTGACCTCCTGCCGCAGCGCTTCGTTCACCGAGGCCATGGCCTGAAGCTGCTTGCGCAGGTCCAAGTTCTCGGCGCGCAAATCACGGGCAGTCTCCTGTTCGCGTTTGAGCGCCGCCTTGAGGCTGTCCTCGCTTGCGCCGGGCTCTCGGCCGCTCAGGCGGCGAACCTCCTTCGCGACATCCGGGTAGCGGTTGTGAATCAACGCTGGAGTGACGCCGACCTCGACCGCTAGGGCTGTGATCGTCGGAACGGCCTCGGCACGCTGCAGGCGTGCCAGAGCCTCCCACAGATCGGCGGTCGTTGTGTCTCGATTGCGCCCGCGAACCTCTTCGGGCGCCTGGCGTCGGTCCCATCTGGCTTTCATAGCGGTTCGATCCCCGGCCCCAGCTGCTTCAAGACGTCTTCGACCCGGTGGAGGTCTCGTTGCACGCGCTGGACCGCTGCCGGTCCCAACTCGCGGGCCTCCACTTGGAGCTCCAGTTGGTGGGCGTGTATTGCCTGCCACGCGATCCGCTGGGAACTGTCGATCACAGAGTCATTGCAGGCGCCGCACCGCCACGGCTCATACAGACCGGCCCCGCCACAGCCATCATCCTGGGCCAAGCAGTACGAATGGCCGGTGCTGCGGATATTGATCCAATCGGCCGTCTCCTCGATGAGAGTTTCGCGGCTAGGGAAGTCGTGGGCCCGCATGCTCACGATTCGCTGGCCGGCGCGCCCCGCCAGGGGCGTATCCGCGTGGAGCCAGCCTTCGATCAGCTCGACTTTTCGGGCACTGATCTCCGTGAACAGGTCTTCAAACAGCGCGTCATCTTGCATAGGGTTCGCCGCATACAGCTGCGTCATCTCGATGCTCGAGTGTTTGAACTGCTCCTTGAGGAAGAGGACATTTCCCAGGCGATGCCGCACGAAGGTCCAGGCGTACGCCCGGCGCAGTTGGTGAGGCGAGAGGCGCCAATCAACGCCGGCGTAGGCGGCAAAGCCTTTCATCCGGCCGGCCCAATGCAGGCCGGACACGGTCCGGATCTGCGGTGTCGGGCCTGAATTGCTCAGGAACGTTTGCCCAGTCGATGCGCTTGCTGCTGGGGGTCAGGTTCGACTGCTCGAAGTAGGGCCACAGCTCCCACACGTCGTCGCGGTAACGGCTCAGGACTTGGGTGGCGCCGGCCGGGCCCGGCGCAGAGCTGACGACCAGGTCAGCTGGCGCGCCGTCAGGGGCGGTTGCCGGGGCCATCGATGGTTGTGCGTGGCTAGGCAAGTGCGCCTCCCGAGATGCGGTACCGACTCCAGAATTTCAGAGGCTTGCTGCGGGCGGCCTCTCTGGACTGGGTCACCAGTTCCTCATCGAATTTGTCCATGGTGAACAGGTCAATTTGAGTGCGTATGAGCGTGAAGTATTCAGCCCATTCGCGGGACCTCGTGTTCCTGCTCTCGGCTTCCAGGAACCAGTAGAAGCTGAAGAGGCGGTGCAGGTCTTCACTGGTGCCGACCACGGTGTAGCTGCGACAGCTGAAGCAGCTCAAGAAATACGAGCAGCGCTGGTACGAGGCACAGCGTAAAAAGGCCGCGTGAATCGTGGGTTAAGAACTACACGAAACAGGGGCAAGGTCACTCGGGCCTGGACCGGTGCCTGCGCCGCCATGGGGCGGGCAACCTCAACGCCCTCAAGCCCCAGGAGCCACAGCCTGTGCACAAGGCGTTCAAGAGCTACGAGCCTGGCTATGTGCACATGGACGTGAAGTACCTGCCCCAGATGCAGGACGAATCGCAACGGCGCTACCTGTTTGTGGCCATCGACCGGGCCACGCGATGGGTGTTCGTACAACTCAAGGCCAACAAGACAGCCGCCAGTGCACGGGCCTTTCTGAGGGCATTGCACAAGGCCTGTCCGATCAGGATCACCAAGCTGCTGACCGACAACGGCAAGGAGTTCACGGACCGCCTGTTTGCCAGCAGGGAGCGCGAGCCCAGCGGCAACCATGAGTTCGACCAGTTGTGCCAAGAACTGAGTATCGAACACCGGTTGACCAAGCCCAGAACACCGAGAACCAATGGCATGGTCGAACGATTCAATGGCCGCATTGCCGATGTGCTCAAGACCCACCGGTTCAACAGCCGCGAGGACATGGAGCAGACCTTGCTGCGCTATGTGGTTTTGTACAACCACCAGCTGCCGCAGTCAGCACTCAAGAGCAAGACGCCGATGCAAGCCATGAAGGATTGGTATCAGGAGCACCCGCACCTGTTCCACAAGCGACCCTATGATCGTCCGGGATGCGACACATAGCAGTTTATGTTGGTTGCATCACAGCCCATTCATCCGATTCAAGATGGGTTGGCCGGACGCATACAGTTGATGGAGATGCGGTCTCCGAACTGAATGGTAAATCGGGTCAGGGCAGCTTTCCAATCCCGGATGGGCATGGTGAACCGCCCCGGGGCGGTTCACACCCACCGGGCTACTCATAACGGCGCACTGTGCATAACGACTCAAAACGGTCGCTCAAACGAATAAAAATTCAGGGGACTTCTCGGTCAGATTTCCGCAGATTGCCGCCGAAACACCGTTGCACCTGCCAATGGGCTTCGGTTCGAGGCTCGACGGCGTCTAGATCAACCGGGTCGATTCACCATAGAGCGTAGGGCGGCACTTCAATGTCAATATCTTGTTGAGTGCCACGCGACCCCGTTTTCGTCCATCGTGACTTCTATGGTGGCCTGTGCGATGAGAAAGTTTATGCAAGCAACTGCCTCACCTGTTGCCAGGCTCAGTTGCTGCGCATCCTGTTCTCCGATGGAGCGATGAAAGAGTGCAGCGAACGTATCGATGATCCGTTGAGGCCCGGTAGTCAATGTCTGACGTAACCGATTCAGTGCACTATTTTGGCCTGACCTGAGCGAGTCAAGGCGTTCATGCAGTCCATAAAAGGGCTCGTTGTGAGAGGGGAGTACCAACACATCGTTGGGAACATCCCTCATTAGTTTGTCGAGCCCTTCGTACCACTCCTTCAGCGGATTGGCCTGTGGCTCGCTGGCGAACACCGAAACATTCGACGAAATCTTCGGTAGCACCTGGTCGCCGGAGATCAGCAGTTTCAAGTCGGGGCAGTACAGAGAGGCATGTTCTGGTGAGTGGCCGCCGGTGGTGATGATCCGCCAGCCATATTTACCCAACTGGACGTGGTCGCCGTCCTGCAACCGTCGGTAGCTGTCAGGCAGAGCGTGGATATGTTTACCAAAGCTGCCGAAGCGACTGCGGTAGCTTTCAATGGCTGCCTCCGACCAGCCGGCGCATCTATTGAAGAGCACGCCGTCGGGCGGGGCTTCGCGGTTCGTGTCGGCATGCATCACGCGGCAGGTCAGGTACTCCAGCCGGCTCATGTGCAGCGGCACACCAAAGCGACGCGTGAACCAACCAGCCAAGCCGATGTGGTCTGGGTGCATGTGTGTGGCGAAAACGCCTTGGAGTGGCCGTGCCAGCGGCCCGTGCGCCATGAGGGCCAGCCAGTCGGCCACGGTGTCGGGGTTATTCAGGCCGGTATCTACCAGCACCCAGCCATCATGGGTATCTATGGCCCATACATTGATGTGGTCGAGTCGGAATGGCATCGACAGTCGGATCCAGCGTACGCCCGGGGCGATCTCGACCCAGTGTCGTGACGATGGTGGCTTGAATGGATAAATAAGTGGATTGGCTGCGAGTTCAATCATTGCTATCGTTTCATGAGGTAAGCGACGGTATAGCCACTAGGTGCATCAGACCAATGGCTTTTTAGAATTTCACTGCTTGTTGTCAACCAGCAAGGGTGCGTCAATGGGCATATCTTCTTGGATTACCCACTCGACTGAGTCGAGCCTCAGGCGGGTCAATTGCCTGAACACTTCGATCAAATCGCTTTGCGTGGCGTAGTGAGAAGCCCCTGGCGTTAGCACCGCGCGCAAGGTTGCAGTTTCCCGATGCTGCTTTTTTTCAACGATGATCTGGGCACGTTCTATAGCCGGGATCCGGATGATCAGCTCTTCCACGTTGCGTGGATAGATGAAAATTTCGCGTACTTTGACACCTTGGCCCACTCGGCCTTGCAACAAACTGATTCGTTCGACGAGACCATCCGGGGAATGGGCCAGCGCTTGCGCCACATCGCCTGTGCCAAAGCGGACCAGAGGCCAACCGCTGTCCAGCGTGGTGACCACTATCTGGCCGGGTTCGCCCGGCGGAAGGGGTGCGCCGGTGTGCGGGTCGCAGATCTGGACGAGCCGGTCAGGCTGGACCGTGTAGCCCAGTTGTCCTAGTTCCTCGTAAGCAATCAGCCCGAAGTCGCCGGTGGCATAAGCCGAGAACGTGCGGATTGCGTATTTCTGCTCCAATGCGCGGCGCTTGCCCATCCAGTCACCCAGTTCGCCGCCCAGCATTGCGGAGCGGACCTTCCATTGAGAAGGCAGGTCGTAGCCCATGCGCTCAAGCGTTTCGACCAAGGTCACGAAGAAGGAGGTGGAGGAGCAAATGCAGGTGATGCCCAGTTCCATGATGAGCTGCGCTTGTTGCTCGGCGCCGCCGGGCCCGCAGGGAATGAGCGTCGCCCCGGTGGCAGCAATGCCCGCATCTAGCAATAGGCCGGCTGGAACAAGATGGTAGGACCAGGTGTTGAGTACACGGTCACCGGGGCCGATTCCCGCCTGCCTGAACACATGCGAGAAGCCCTTGCCAGTGTCTTCGTCGAAAGAATGGGGTTCATAGACGGGGCCTGGGGAGACATAAATGCGGCGGATAGATGTGTCGTCGGCAGCGAGAAACCCACCGAATGGCGGTGACTGGCGCTGCTTATCAAGCAGTGAATCCTTACTTGTGACGGCGAGCCGTGCAAGGTCGGCAGGGCCTTGGAGATCCTGCGGCGTCATCATTGCAAGCTGATAGACCGCGCGGATGGCCGGGGCGCGGTCGTAGGCGAATTGCTGCGAAGCACGCAGTAGTCTGAATCGATCGGTGGTGGGTAACGTATGCATGGCGTTGCCGTCCTAGTGGCCCGTGAAGCGCGGGGTGCGTTTTTCGTTGAATGCGGCCAGGCCTTCGTGGAGATCGGCGCTGTGGGAATGCACTTCAGAGGCCAGAAGCTCCAATCGCAGGGCGGTGTCTAGAGGCTGTTGCAAACCATCGTCGACCAGCGTTTTCATGCGGCGCAGGCCAAGGGGGCTCTTCGTGGCAATTTTGTCGGCCACGGCTTGTGCAACGCTTTCGAGCTGGTCGTCGTCCACCACTTGGTTGACGAGGCCCGCTTCCACAAGATCTGCCGCGTCCACGAAGTCACCCGTGAAGAGAAGGTACTTGGCGCGTGTGGGGCCAATGACCCGCGGCAGGCGCACCGACCCCCCCCCTCCGGGGATCAGGCCGTAGTTGGCATGTGCGTCGCCAATTTTGGCGCTCCTTGCCGCCAGCACTAGATCACAGCACAGCACCAGTTCGAGCCCGCCCGCCAGAGTTATGCCGTTCAGGGCGGCGATCACGGGTTTTGGAAAGCGGTCAATCCGGTTCATGGTGGACAGTACGCTGTCCAGAAAGCCACTGGTGCCACTTTCGCCCGCTTGCGTCTTGACGTACTTGAGGTCGGCGCCCGCGCAGAAGGCCCGTCCAGTGCCCGTCAATACGACGGATATCACGTCTCCGCGGCTCTGTGCTTCGTTGAGTGCGTGGTCTATTCCCCGAAGCACCGCCGGGGTCAGCGAGTTCATTGCATCAGGTCGGTTCAGGCGAATCCACATGGTGCCTTTTCGTACGTCTGTAATCACAACCGGTGTCGACATCAGGGGTTCCTTGCTGGCTTGCGTGTTCATGGATCGATTCTGCTTTTGCCTCTGTTTTGAGGGACATGGGGTTTTCCATTACCCATAGGTTAAAAATTCTACCCTAAAGTAAAACAATTAAACAAATGGAGTTCTTCATGCGAAGTAAGAGCAGCCCGCTCATGTTCCCGCTATCGGGTATCAAGATCGTCGAGTTCGAGGGGATCGGCCCAGGGCCCTTAGCTGGGTTCATGTTGATGCAGATGGGCGCTGACGTTACTGTGGTCGGGCGGCCAGGTGCGAGCGCATTGCCTGATGAGCTCACTCCGAAGGACGGGGCGCTCTTGTCGCGCGGCAAACGACGCGTCACATTGAATCTCAAGAACGACGAGGACAAGGCGCGGGCGCTGGACATGGTCGCGCAAAGCGACGGGTTGATTGAGGGCAACCGCCCGGGTGTGATGGAGCGCCTGGGTTTGGGTCCCGATGTATGTGGTGAATACAACCCGCGGCTTGTGTATGGGCGCATGACGGGCTGGGGGCAGGATGGGCCGCTGGCTCAGGCCGCCGGGCACGACATGAACTATGTCGCTCTCACTGGGCTCATGTCGATCACCGAGCAACCGGGACACCCTCCCATGCTTCCACCCACAGTGGTTGGGGATGCTGCCGGCGCCCTCGGGTTTGCATTTGGCATGGTGTCGGCGTTGCTAGGCGCGCGGGATAAGGGCCAGGGCTGCGTGGTTGACGGCGCCATCATTGATGTGTTGGCAATGCTGTCGCCGCTCGTGCAACTGATTCGTCAAGGTGGCGGATTGGAAGGCAGCGAACCCAGTGTCTTCCATGACTCACCCTTCTACGACCGCTATCTGTGCAGCGATGGGCGATACATCACGGTCGGTGCAATCGAGCCACAGTTCTATGCATTGCTGTTGACGCAATTGCAGCTGACGGATGTCGACCCCGCACGGCAAATGGACAAGACTTTGTGGCCGTCTCTCAAGGCGCGGATTGCGCAGCGCTTTGCTTCCCAACCTAGTACGTACTGGAATGCACTGATGGAAGGCACTGACAGTTGCTTTGCGCCGGTGCTCACCATGGCCGAAGCCGCCGCTCATCCCCACAACGTGGCTCGTGGTTTGTACAGCGTGACTGAGCAGGGCGATATTGAGACTGCGCGGGGCATGCGATTCCTGCCGCTTTGCTGAGCCGCGAATGTGATACCAAGGGTAATCCCTGGCAAGCAGTTGAGAATTTTACTGTACAGTAAAAACATCTTACGCAAAGTAATTTATTTGACTTTCATGGATCAAGAAGATCCGCCACGGAGAAATGCGATGGAAGATATCTATGTGGTTGGTGTGGGGATGACGCCATTCGGACGGCATCTGGACAAAGACATCAAGGCGCTCACACGCGAGGCCACGGCGGCTGCTTTGGCGGACGCGGGATTGGAAAAAGAAGACTTGGAAGCGGCCTTTTTTGGGAACACTTCCCAGGGGCATATGGATGGCCAGCACATGATTCGTGGGCAAATTGCGCTGCGGGCCATGGGGATTGGGCGCATTCCGGTGGTGAACGTCGAAAACGCTTGTGCAAGCGGCTCGTCGGCGTTCGTTCTAGCCTGCAATCACCTCAAGTCGGGTGCTGGCGATGTCGCTTTGGCTGTTGGTGCAGAGAAGATGTTCTCATCCGACAAGCTCAAGATGTTCTCGGTGTTTGACAGTGCCTGGGATCTCTCGCGTGCAGAAGAGATTCGTGGGGAGTTGATGAAGATGGGGCGCGACGTGGCGGTGCCCGAGGGGAGTACCTCACCCAGGCCGTACAGCGTTTTCATGGACGTGTATGCGGCGTTTGCACGATCGCACATGCGCACTTTCGGGACGACGCAGCGCCAGTTAGCCGCCGTTTCATCCAAGAACCACGCGCACTCCATGCACAACCCGCTGTCGCAGTACCGGATGGCTTACAGCATCGAAGAGGTGCTCGCCGCGCCGCCGATCACCTACCCATTGACTCTGCCCATGTGCTCCCCGGTGTCTGATGGCGCAGCAGCAGCCATCATTTGCACACGCTCGGCGCTTATGCGCTTGAACATCGATGAAAAGCGTGCCATCAAGGTGTTGGCGGCAGTAGTGCAAAGCGGTTCCGACCGGAGCGAAGACGACTACACCAACCACTGCACAGCACTGGCTTCGCGCAGGGCATATGAACTGGCAGGTGTTGGCCCAGCAGATATCTCGGTGGCCGAGGTGCACGATGCCACGGCCATGGGTGAAATCATTCAGACAGAAAACCTCGGTTTCTGTGAGTTCGGCATGGGCGGTGTGATTGCCGAGCGGGGTGATACCCGGATTGGTGGCCGCATTCCCGTTAATCCGTCCGGCGGCCTGGAGTCTAAGGGGCACCCTGTTGGGGCCACCGGTATTGCCCAAGTCCATGAGTTGGTAACTCAGCTTCGCGGGGAAGCCGGACTGCGGCAGGTGACTGACGCAAGGATTGCGCTGGCAGAAAACGGTGGCGGTCTTGAGGGCATTGAAGAAGCTGTTGCCTGTATCACCATCTTGGCGCGCTGAGCGCTGCACTCAATAAGAGACAAGAGAAACAGTATGGATGTCAAAAATACCATTGCCTTCGTCACAGGAGCTGCTTCAGGCCTGGGGCTCGCCACTTGCAAGGCATTGCTTGCGGCCGGAGCGAGCGTCATGGCGGTTGATCTGGACGAAGAGCGCCTTGCGAGCGAGGTGCTGCCGATGGGCGAGCGCGTGCGAATCCAGAAGGTTGATGTTTCGGACGAGGCCAGTGTGAAGGCTGGCGTAGACGCGGCAGTGGCGGAATTTGGTGCGCTGCATGTGGCGGTAAATTGCGCGGGAATTCTGGGTCCCTGCAAGACGCTTTCAAAGGGCGAGTTATTCCCGATGGATCTTTGGAACCGGGTGATCGCCATCAACCTGACCGGGACATTCAACGTGGTGCGCTATGCGTCGTTGGCCATGTCGCAGAACGAGCCCAATGTCGACGGTGAACGGGGGGTCATCGTGAACACGTCATCTGGTGCTGCGTGGCAGGGTCAAGTGGGCCAGGCCGCATATAGCGCCAGCAAAGCGGCGGTCATTGGAATGACGCTTCCGGTGGCGCGGGATCTTGCGCAACACGGAATCCGAGTGGTGGCCGTGGCGCCTGGTCTGTTTGAGACCGCCATGTCTGCAGGCATGCCAACGAAGGTGTCGCAAAACATTATTGACAACGTCATCCTCTTTCCTCATCGCATGGGGCAGGCACAAGAGTTCGGTGGACTGGTTCGGCACGTTGTGGAAAACGCCTATTTGAATGCCACCACGATCAGCCTGGATGCGGGTGTCCGTTGTTAGTCGTGGTCCATTGATCGCTGCGAGCATTCCCGCAAATGGATGCGTAGACCCTGCAAAGGTCTTATGAAGGAAATTCGATGGACAAAGCCAAGAATTCAGAGTGGAGGTACCAATGAATGCAGCCATTCAAAGCCAGCGGGAAGGCGTGGTGCTGACAGCCCAGAATCTGCTGCTGCAGTTCGGTGGAGTTGTGGCGCTGAATGATGTTTCGATTGATGTGCGCAAGGACGAGCTGCTGGCAATCATCGGGCCGAACGGAGCGGGAAAGTCTTCTCTGATGAACTGCCTGAGCGGGTTCTACCGCCCCAAGAAAGGCGAGATATCCCTGGCCGGGCACAACGTGCGCGACATGGCGGTTCACGACGTGGCGGCACAGGGCCTAGCGCGCACCTTTCAAGGTACGCACATTTTTTCGGGCATGACCGTTATCGAGAACCTGATGGTGGGGCGCCACATGCACATGCGGGCCAATCTCGTGCAGTCATTTTTCCATTTCGGCCCGGCAAAACGGGAAGAAGTTTTGCATCGGGAGGTGGTGGAAGAAATCATTGAATTTCTTGAAATTGAATCCATCCGGCATGCGCCGGTGGGCAGCCTCGGTTATGGGCTTCGCAAGCGCGTGGACTTGGGGCGCGCACTGGCCCAAGACCCGAAGATTCTGTTGATGGATGAGCCTATGGCCGGTATGAATACTGAAGAGAAAGAAGACTTGGCACGTTTCATTCTGGATGTGCGCGAGGCAAAGCGCATTCCTATTGTTTTGGTGGAGCACGACATGGGTGTGGTGATGGACCTGGCTGACCGCATCGCTGTGCTGGACTTTGGACGCAAGATCGCCGATGGAACGCCCAAGGAGATCCAGGCTAATCCCGCAGTGCTTAAAGCCTATCTTGGGGAGGGCGTCCAATGAAACTCGAAATCGCGACCCTTCCCCAGTTGCTGCGCAAGCATGCGCATGCTAACCCCAACCGTCTTTCCCAGCGCCATAAGCAGCGCGGCATTTGGCGGGAGTACAGCTTTGCGGATGTGCAGCGCAACGTTCGAGAGATTGCGCTGGGCATGCACCAAGCAGGCGTCAAAGCGGGTGAGACCATTGCCATCATTGGTGAGAATGAGCCGCAGCATTACTGGGCCGAGTATGCCGCGCATGCACTGGGATGCAAAGTTGTATCCATGTACCCGGACCTCACTTCGGAGGAGGTGGCCTATCTTTTGGACGACAGCGAAGCAGTCATCTTGTTCGCGCAGGACCAAGAGCAGGTTGACAAGGGCCTGGATGTCCGGAACAAGACGTTGAAGATGCGCCACATTGTGTATTGGGATGAAACGGGTATGTGGTCGTATAACGACCCCATCCTGCAAACCTTCGATGGCATGCAGCGGCAAGGGCGTGAAATCCATCAACGTAACGGAAAGATGTACGACGCGCTAGTGGATGCGGGAGCCCCCGATGACATAGCGGTTCTTTCTTACACTTCCGGCACGACGGGGCAGCCCAAGGGCGTGATCCTCACGCATCGCTTTTTGATCGACAACGCCCAGCGCTTGATCGATTCCATGGATGTGAAGCCGGGTATGGAATACCTGAGTTACATCGCGCCATCCTGGGCCACTGAACAAATATATGGCATCACCATGGGATTGGGATTGCCCATGGTAGTGAACTTCCCCGAGGGCCCGGAGCAGGTGTTGTCCAACATTCGGGAATTGGCGGTGGAAGGTATGACATTTGCTCCGCGCCAGTGGGAAAGCATGGCGTCCTCTGTGCAGGCGCACATGCTCGACGCAGGACCCATTCGACGAGGTGTCTACGAGTGGGGCATGAAGATCGGTCACACCGTTAATGTGGGGCGCTTGGATGGAAAACCCGTTGGCCTGCTGGACCGGTTGCTGTTTCCTATCGCCAATGCACTGGTTCTGCGCCCGTTGCGAGATCTGCTCGGCCTGACCCGGCTGCGCTGTGCCAGCTGCGGTGGTGCCACCATGGCACCGGATGTGTTTCGCATGTTCCATGCCATGGGTATACCTCTGCGCAACATCTATGGCTCCACCGAAACCGGGTTGCTGACATGCCACCAGGGTGACCGATTTGATCTGGAGACCGTAGGGCACTGGATGAAGGCGCATCCAGAGGCGGGCCCACCATTGGAATGGCGCTTGAGTGCGGACGGAGAGCTGCAGATTCGTGGCGGAAGCCCGTTTCTGGGCTACTACCGCAGAGAGGGTTCCGTAGAGTCGAAGGTGAAAGATGGCTGGTTCTACACGGGCGATGCCGTAACGAAAACTGAGCTAGGCGAGCTCGTGTTCCTGGAGCGGTTGTCGGACCTCAAGCGTTTGCGCAGCGGAGAAACCTTCCCGCCGCAGTTCGTCGAGACCCGCCTTCGGTTCAGTCCCTTCATCAAGGACATCATGACGGTGGGAGACGAGACGAGGGACTTCGTGGCCGCTCTCATCAATATCGACATGGCTGTTCTGTCGCGGTGGGCAGAAGACAAGCGGATCGGATTTTCAACCTTTACCGATTTGTCACAGCGGCCAGAGGTCGCAGAGTTGATCAGTCAGGAAATTACCCGTGTGAATCAGTTTTTGCCGGCGCATGCGCGGGTCAAGCGATTCGCCAATTTTCCAAAAGAGCTTGATCCGGACGAGGGCGAACTAACACGTTCGAGAAAGCTGCGGCGCGAATTCCTGGAGGTGCGATACGCCACGCTGATCAACGGTTTATATGACGGCTTGCACGCCGTGCGTATCGATATTCCTGTGACCTACCAGGACGGTCGGCGCGGCAATTTCGAGGCTCTGGTGTCCATCCATGACACGGACGCCGCAGGGTCAGACCACCTGGGCGCAGCCCGAAGCAGAGGACGGAAATGATCGATTTTATTAACTACCTGATAAACGGTGCGCTGTCAGGGCTTCTGTATGCGTTGATCGCCATGGGTTTCGTCGTGATCTATCGCGCGTCAAAGGTGTTCAACTTTGCACAAGGTGAGTTGGTGGTCTTTGGCGGCTACATGGTGTGGTGGACGATTATTCAGATGGGTCTACCGCTGTGGGTCGGATTGCCCGTGGCATTCGTTAGTGCTGCAATTTTTGGTTTCATGATTGAGCGGATATTTTTTGCCCGTCTGGTTGGGGAATCCGTCTTCTCGATGGTCATGGTGACGATCGGTCTCTTGATTCTGATCCGAGGCGTTGTGTTGGTGCTTTTTGGTCCACAGGTGCGTGCTTTTCCGATCATCTTTCCTCTGGATCCGATCATCGTTGGCGATCTCATCGTCTCCCGTTCGATGCTCTACGGTGGAATTATGACCATCTTCATCGGCGTTGGCCTCTCCTGGTTTTTCAACCGGACAAGGGCTGGCTTGACCATGACGGCCGTGGCGGAAGACCACCAGGTGGCCATGTCCATGGGCATCTCGGTGCAGCGTTCCATTGCCTTTGCGTGGGTGCTGGGATCCGTGCTTTCCACACTGGGGGCGATAGTGCATTTGAGTGGCCGCTCCATCAACATGATGAGCTCCGACATCGGCCTGGCTGCCTTGCCGGTGGCCTTGCTGGCTGGGTTGGAGTCCCTCGCAGGTTTGCTGATCGCCGGTGTTTTGGTGGGTGTGATTCAGGGTTTGGCTTCGGCCTATCTCGATCCCCTGGTGGGGGGAGCGCTGGGCTCCGTCTTTCCTTTCATCATCATGCTGGTGGTGTTGTTAATTCGTCCCACCGGCATGTTCGGGTGGAAAACCATTGAGAGGGTATGAGCATGGATCCCGCAGGTGTATTCGCGACTTCTTTCGCCAAAGACCAAGCACTAATTCGCACGCGCAGCCAGGCGGTGGCATTGGGCCTGTTTGTTATAGCGTTGTTTGCGCTGCCCCTGATCAGCGAGGTCCGCTGGGTGGCGATCATGACCTCTATGCTGATTACTGCAGTGGTGGTCATGGGGCTGCAGATCAATACTGGTCTAGCGGGTCAGATCAATTTGGGTCAAGCTGCGTTCATGGGGGTTGGTGCGTATGCAACAGCGCTCCTAGCGACGAAAGGCCACCTGCCTTTCTGGCTGGCTTTGCCCATCGGCGGGCTGTGCGCGGCGCTTTTTGGGCTGGTGTTTGGATTAACCGCAATGCGCATAAAGGGTTTTTACCTTGCCTTGACCACGATTGCTGCGCAGATTTTGTTCCACTTCTTTGTGCTCAACCTGCCTGCCAAGTGGCTGGGGGGATCTAACGGCATCACTCTGGAACCAGCACAGCTCCTTGGTTTCGTTTTCAACACCGATACCCGCATTTACTACCTGTGTCTGGTAGTGGCCTTCATCATGATTGCGGGCGCCTACGGCGTCGCACGCAGCCGCCATGGTCGAATTTTTGCGGCAGTGCGCGATGACGACGTGGCCTCAGGAATGATGGGCATCAATGTCGTGCGCACCAAGGTACTTGCCTTCTTGCTGGGTGCGTTTTACGCGGGCATCGGTGGAGGGCTCTGGGCTTACTACGTCAGGTTCGTGGCGATTGACCAGTTCACCCTGATCCACTCGATATGGTTCATCGCGATGATCATTGTGGGTGGCATGGGGTCGGTGACGGGCGCGCTGATCGGCGTGTTTGTTATCCGTACTGCCCAGGAGACGATCACCATCGTGGGCCCTTCACTGGTCGAGAACTTTTCCTTCCTGAGCGGAGATGTTGTTTTCGCAGTGATGAATATTTTCCTGGGTGGAGTCATCGCGGCCTTTCTGATCTTTGAGCCACGCGGTCTGATGCACCGGTGGAACATCGTCAAGCGGTCTTATCGCATGTGGCCTTACCCATATTGACCGCAATCCTGTTTTCTGCAGCCACCTTAGGCGCTGGGAAGGGCTGCTCCAATGCAAAGCGCTACTACAAAAGGAGACTTTTTTTATGAAAACGAATCGAGCAAAGTTGTCGGCAATGGTCAAACTGGGGCAACGCGGCGCTTTACTGGCGTCAGCCTTGTGCCTTGGCGGCATGGCACAAGCTCAGACTACTTACAACGTGGCTGGCCTGGCTGACTTCACCGGACCTTTCGCAGACATCATGAAAGATATGACGGGATGCCGCCGTGCGGTGCTCGACTGGTGGAGCGAAGAGGTCGGTAAAGCGCAGGGCGTCGCATTGCGAATCAAGGATTTCGACACCCGCTATGACGTCGCCCAAGTGGCCAGCCTCTGGCCAGGCATCAAGTCCGAGCTCAACCCGGTGGCTGTTCTGGGTGTGGGCGGTGCAGATACCAATGCGCTGCAGCAGCGCTTGCCTAGTGACAAGGTGCCTCTTGTCCAGTCGACAGCAGGATATGGATTTGCTTGGAAGGGTGATAACTGGGTGTTCAATGCCCGTGCCACTTACCCGCACGAAGCGGCTGCGTTTTATGTGTGGATGCAGAAGAAGTCGGGTTCGTCTGCTCCTCTCAAGGTGGGGGTGATTTCATCGGAAGTATCGCCGGCCTACGTGGACATCCACAAAGGTGTCGAGAAGTTCGCTAAGGACAATCCGAAGATCATTGAAGTCGTTGAAACGATTTATACCGAAGCACAGCCGACCGACCTTACCCAGCAGGTCAGCCGCCTGGTCCGCAAGGGGGCCACGGTACTGCAGGTGTTCAACAATACAGCATCGGTAGTGGCGACACGGCGCGCCCTGCAAAGCCTTGGAAAAACCAATATTCCGATAGTGGTTAGCGCTCATAACGGGTTGCTTTCGTCGGGGAAAGCGCTGGGTGACCTGAGCCAAATGGATGGAAACTATGAGGTCTATGGCATGGCCATGGCCGCCGAAGGCGCAACACCGGCACGGGACTTCTTCGAGAAACTGCGCAGCCAATACAAGTTGCAAGCCGCCTATAACTCTGCCTGCATTATGGGCATGAGCCAAGCGATGTTGACGGTTCGTGCCGTTGAAAATGTTGTCAAGGTCAAAGGTGCTGGCGGTGTGACGGGCGAAGAGGTTCGCGCTGCACTGCTGTCCACCCCCATGCCTACCGAGCGCAGTTTTGGCTTGTTGCCCAATATCAAGTTCAACAATGATGCGCCGTTCCCGACCTCGGGCACAGCCGTCAACATCGGCACCGTCGAAAAGGGAAAGTACAAACTTCTCGAGCAGAACGTTCCGGTTCCTGTGTTGAACAAGTGGTAATTGCAAATCGGCCTGGGTCTCGGGCCACCGAGACCCAGGCCACATCATCTGGAGCTACCCGTGCTTGAACTGAACAACGTTGAAGTCCTCTACAGCGACGTCATTCTTGCTGTCAAAGGCATTACCGCCAAAGTCCCCGCTGGACAGTGCGTGACCTTGCTGGGCGCCAATGGCGCTGGCAAGAGCACCACGCTCAAGGCCATCTCCAACCTGGTCAGGACAGAGGATGGTCGTGTGACGGCGGGGAGTATTCAATTTGATGGTGCGGACATCACCGGTGCCAACCCCGTCGATGTCGTTCGCAAGGGGTTGGTACATGTCATGGAAGGGCGCAAGGTTCTCCGCCACATGACAGTGGAGCAGAACCTGGTGGTGGGCGGTCATATGGGCAGCGCTGGCGATGCCAAGGAAATGCTTGATGAGGTGTATAGCCGCATCAAGCGTCTGAAAGCCTTGCGTACTCGCACAGCAGGTTACCTGTCGGGCGGCGAGCAGCAATTGCTGGTAATTGGACGGGCCCTGATGGCCAAGCCTAAGTTGGTGATGATCGACGAGCCTTCGCTCGGCTTGGCTCCGCTGATGGTCGATGAGGTCTATGGTTTGCTGAGTGACCTCAAGACCAGCGGTCTGACTCTGCTGATCGTGGAGCAAAACACCCGCGTCGCTCTGGATTTAGCCGACTACGGCTATGTGATGGAGAGCGGACGGATCGTGTTAGAGGGCCCCTCCAACAGCTTAAAGACCAACGAGGACGTTCGAGAGTTCTACCTCGGCCTGACGGTCGATGGGGAGCGCAAGAGTTTCCGCGACATGAAACATTACCGCCGCCGCAAGCGCTGGCTGGGTTGACCGCATTGGGTCAGTCGTTTTCCAAGTTTTCAAGGATGGGTTTATGAGCATCGTTTCCAATGCATTGCTGAGCGAACAAGAAGTCATTATTCGGGAGTCTGCCCGGCGTGTCGCGACTGAAGTGGTGGGTAGCACGGCCGCCGAACGTGATCGCACGGGGGCTTGGCCACACGACGAAATCAAGGCAGTTGCCGACGTAGGCTTCATGGGCATGCTCGCCCCGCCAGCATACGGCGGTTCCGGGCTTTCATTCGTGGAGTATTGCCTGGCTATTGAAGAATTCGCAGCGGCCGATGGTGGCTTCGCCACCATGATGCACGTCCACAACTCAGCTGCGCACGTGTTACGTAGTTTTGGAACCGAACAACAGATGGCCCGCCATCTGCCGGATCTGGCCAGTGGCAAGCGCATTGGTGCCTTTTTATTGTCAGAGCCCCATGCAGGCTCGGATACCGCAGCCATCCGGACCACGGCTAAGCGGGACGGCGACGTTTATGTGATCAATGGCAGCAAACAATGGATTTCCAATGGCAGTGAAGCGGGCTTTGCGCTCGTCGTGGCAGCAACTGCGGAACCAGGTGCCCGTCACCGCTTCAGCCTGTTCATCGCGGACCCCGAAGATCCAGGCTACCAATGCTTGCGTATCGAAAGGAAGCTGGGCCAGCACACGGCCCACACGGCTCAGATTCAGCTGGACAACATGCGTGTTCCAGTTCAGAACATGATCGGTGAGGAAGGGCGCGGGTATGGCAAAGCACTATCGCTGTTGTCCGATGGGCGCATCGCAATCGCCGCCCTGGCCATCGGCATTGCCCGTGCAGCGCTGGAGGCAGCCATCCGCTACGCCAAAGAGCGCGAGGCCTATGGCAAGCCACTCACCGAACTGCAGGCCATTAGCTTTGATTTGGCGGAAATGGCCATGCAGGTTGAGGTGGCGCACCAGTACATGCTGTATGCAGCTCGTCTTACGGATGCGGGCCTGCCAACCAGTAAGGAGGCCTCCGTTGCTAAACTCTATGCCAGCGAAATGGCTGAAAAGGTTTGCTCTGCGGCGCTGCAAGTGCATGGTGGCTACGGGTATGTCAACGACTTCCCGGTCGAGCGCTATTATCGCGATGTGCGCGTTACAAAGATCTACGAAGGCACTAGTCACATTCAAAAGTTGATCATTGCGCGCAGTATCTTGGCTGGCTGATGAGCACGGCCTTTCTCCGCAGGCCTATCGGCGAAAGCAGTTCGATACACTTTGCCTCAGTTAGCGATACGAATGCCCTCAAGGAAAACAACACCAATGAGTACGCCAATTGAGGCAAAGCCCAAGTCACTGACACGCAATGCTGCCAAAAGATCGGGCAAGGGCGCAAAATGGAACAATGCGGTCAGCGGCGCGGATGAGCAGTACCAGCTCAAAAAGCAAGCTGTCATTGCGGAAGCTTCGCGCGCATTTGGCCGCCATGGGTACAAGAATGTGTCCTTGGACGAGATTGCAAAAACGCTCAACGTCACCAAGCCTGCCCTCTACTACTACTTCAAGAACAAGCAGGAACTTGTCTACGAATGCCACGAGCTCGCCATGCATTTGGGAGATCGCGTCTTGCAAGACGCGATCGCTTCGGAAAATACTGGTTTCGGTCGGATCTCGGTCTTCATTAAGAACTACATCTCGTTGCTAACGGATGAAATGGGCGCACCGGCGATCCTCCAGGATTTCTCCGGTATGACTGTGGCGGATCAGAAAAAAATCACTTTGCGTCGGCGAAAGTTTGATCAAGAGCTGCGCAAAGTGCTCGAGGGGGGTGTTCAGGATGGTTCCATTGCCCCGTGCAACGTGAAATTGGCGGTGTTCTGGTTCATGGGCGCTGTTAGCTCGATTACCCAATGGATGCATATCGATGGCAGCCTTGGAAGCGACGAAGTGGCCGATATTTTTATCGGTTTTCTTGCGCATGGTATTCGTCCCAGTCAAGCGTGAATCTGGCGCAACAGGCTTGGGCTTCCGGTTGTGTTCTTCGCAGTGAGGCAATTCTGGCGGACATCGTCGTGCATGGCGGAAACCGGTGCTGGAATCAGGTCTTCAGGCTTGATCAGGATGGCAAGGTGGTCGAGTTCTTCGAGGCAGCCAATGCGAGTCTTTCTGCTTCGACGATGGGATGCTGAGAAGCTGGTCGGCCCACACGGGAATCCAAGGCGGCTTTCAAGGCGTGTGCGATGGCCCAATGAATTAGTGTGTTGGCGCCGATTCAAAATTGAGCCACCGTGCCGATTGAATTTTGAGCCAGGGCTAATGGCCAACCTGTGAAGGTCGGCTGTGGATAAGTGTAGTGCCTTGGGTCGGTTTTGGTCTCCTTGGTGATCGAGCTCGGTGGTCGTCCGTTGAGGGTAAGCCGCGCAGGGCGAAGCCCGTAGCGGCTTGCCCTTGAGCCGCTCAGAACGGCTCAGCCTTCTTGGCCTGTTCGCGTGCCTTGATGCGTTTCTTGGCCACGGCTGTGCTGTGCATGAACCTGTGGGACTCGTTGCCCGTCTCGACGATGTGGCAGTGGTGCGTGAGTCGATCCAGCAGTGCCGTGGTCATCTTGGCATCGCCGAACACGCTGGACCATTCCTTGAAGTCCAGGTTGGTGGTGATCATCACGCTGGTCTGCTCGTAGAGCTTGCTCAGCAGGTGGAACAGCAAGGCGCCGCCTGCCTGGCTGAAGGGCAGGTAGCCCAGCTCATCAAGGATGACCAGGTCCATGCGCTGCAAGCTCGCTGCGATGCGGCCTGCCTTGCCTTGGGCCTTCTCCTGCTCCAGTGCGTTGACCAGGTCCACCGTGGAGTAAAACCGCACGCGTGAGCCATGGCGCGTGATGCCCGCCACGCCGATGGCCGTGGCCAGATGCGTCTTGCCCGTGCCGGGGCCACCCACCAGCACCACGTTGTGCGCCTGCTCGGTGAACGCCATGCTGGCCAACTGCTCGATGAGCTTTTTGTCCACGGGCGAGCATTCGAAGTCGAAGCCCGCCAGGTCGCGGTGCACGGGGAACTTCGCCGTGTGCATCTGGTAGCTCACTGAGCGCATGGCTCTGTCCGTGACTTCCGCTTGCAGCAGGTGCTCCAGCAGCCAGCGCGAGCTCTCCAGCGTGGCGTGGCCGCCTTGCTTGACCAGGTCCTCCCAGGCCCCGGCCATGCCGTACAGGCGCAGCTCTTTGAACTCCTTGTCCAGCTCACGCATGATCGGCCTCCTGCATGTCGCTGCCAGCGCGCAGGCTGTCATAGCGCGCCGTGTCGGCCAGGGGTGTCTGGCTCACTTGCAGGTTGGTCGCAACCGTCTCGGGCAGGGGCTGCGCTTGCAGGCGGCCGAGCACGTTGATGACGTGCTCGGTGCTCACCCGCCCCGATGGCGGCGCACTCTCCAGGGCCAACTCCACCGCCACCAGCACGGCGTCCAGCCCTTGCTTGGGCACCTCGGCCAGTACCTGCGCCATCACCCTGTCGCCCCCCTCCTGGTGCAGCAAGCCTTTGCGCATGCGCTGCAATGGCTCGGGCAGGTCTGCAAAGGGCGCGCCGTTGCGCAGCGCGCCCGGCTTGCGCTCGATCAGCGGCACGTAATGCTGCCAGTCGTAGCGGGTCTGGTTGCGATCGCTCAGGCGCTCGTGCGTGGCCACCATAGCATCGCCGGCCACCACCACGATCTGCGCCGGGTACAGGTGTGTGCTGACCATTTGCCCCGCCCATTCGCAGGGCACCGAGTAGCGGTTGCGCGCCACCGTCACCAGGCAGGTGCTGCTCACCTTGGCCGGGTTCTCAACATAGCCATCAAAGGCCACCGGCATCGGCATCAGGTGGCTTTGCTCCAGCTCCAGCATCTCGGCGATGCTGAACGCTTTGTGCTGCGGGTGGCGCAGCTCTCGCCACAGAGCCCGGCAGCGCTCGCCCAGCCACGCATTGAGCTCGGTAAAGCTGCCAAAGCGCCGTTGCCCCGCCTCCACCCAGATGCGACGGCGGCTGTCTTGCACATCCTTCTCCACGCGCCCCTTCTCCCAGCCGCTGGCACGGTTGCAAAAATCAGGGTCGAACAGATAGTGCGCGCACATGGCTGCAAAGCGCGCATTGACCACGCGGCCTTTGCCCTTCTTGACTTTGTCGACCGCCGTCTTCATGTTGTCGTAGATGCCACGGCGTGCCACGCCACCCAGCGCTGCAAAGCTGCGGGTGTGCGCATCGAACAGCATCTCGTGGCCTTGGCTGGGGTAGGCCACCAGCCAGAAGGCCCCACTGGCACACAGCTTCATGTGCGAGACCTGCATGCGGTAGTACACCCCGCCCACCAGCAAGCCGTCTTCGCTCCAGTCGAACTGGAAGGCCTCGCCAAGCTCGAAAGTCAATGGCACGAAGGCCTTGCAGGCCGCCTGTTGGCCTTCACCTTGGCGCCACTTGCGGATGAAGTCCGTCACCCGCGTGTAGCCACCTTCGTAGCCCGCTGCCTTGATCTGCGTGAACAAGGCCTTGGCCGTGCGCCGCTCCTTCTTGGGCCGCTTGGCATCGGCCTTCAAGGCTTGCTTGAGCTCCGCCTCGTGCGCCGACAGCTTGGTCGCCTTCGCCGCCTCCCGGCGGTACTTGGGCTCGACCGGCTGCGCCTCGTCCAGCCACTTGGCCACCGTGTTGCGCGACAGGCCCGTGGCCCTCGATATCTCCCGCTTCGTCTTCTTGTCCCGGCGGTGCATCCGCCGTATCTTGCCAATCATGTCCATGGTGATCACCCTCTTCATTCCCTTGCTGCACAAAACAGCAGGGTAGGTAAAACACCTGGCTCAGTTTTAGGTCGGCATCACACCAAAAAGTGGCTCAGTTTTCGGTCGGCGTCAACAGATCGGGGTGTCAAAGAGGGCTTCTTCCATCGCCAGATCCGACAAGGTAAACCACTGCTGCATGCAGTGGATGCGCAGCATGGTCTCCAGGGCAAAGGGTGGGCGGCCGTTCTTGCCCTCGGGGTAGTACGGGGCAATGACATCGATCAATGCAGCCCAGGGAACCACCCGATCCATCTGGACCAGCAGTTCCTGTTTGCGGGTCTTCTTGGTGCTCAGATTCAGGTCAAGGCTGCTTTGCTTCATGGCCTGTGAGGATGCCATTGCATGCTGACATGTACCAAACACTGCGGGGGGTTTTGCAGGATTTCCCTAGATGCTTGTTTACGACTTTAATTGCGTGTTTACGACTTTAATTACCCAGAATACCGACGATGGGCCGCTATCTCCTGCGCAGATATCGGTGCTTCAGGCAGTGGCCAATGAGGATCTGCCGAAGGGGGCAGTTGTTCGCATAAGCAGTCTTTTTGCTGGAGGATGACATGCCGAAAAAGCACACCACCAACCCTTTGCTGATAGCCCGCGTCGGCTGGAGCAATGGCTCCCAGACGGTAGTGTTGCCGCCCGGATTCAGGTTTGCCGATTCCGTCCGTGAGGTGTTCATCCGCCGCGATGGCGAGAGGCTGGTGTTGACCCCGCGTCCAACCGATTGGTCTGACTTCTTTGCTTCGGGGGTGAAGACCTCGGCCGACTTCATGGCGGTGCGCGAACGCTTGCCAAATTCAGGAACGTGTGGTTTGACGTCCAGCCTGTTGAGCCCGAGGTAGTGCGTGGATTCACGACTCCTTGTCGTTCATGCGTCCGTCCGAACCGCTTCCGGTGACAGGTACCCTTGGGGCTTTATCTACAGGCTGCAGAGCTATCTTTACGACCCACAGTGCATGAGTCAAATTTGTAGAAAATTCCCACAATCGAAAAATAATTGTTGAAATCTAATTTTTATACATGAAAAAGTCCATAACTTTAGTCAATTAAGGAAGGAGTCACCCCCAGCCAGCGTGTCACTCCACTGTGACACTCTTGGCCAGGTTCCTGGGCTTATCCACATCCGTCCCCCGCGCACACGCGGTGTGGTACGCCAGCAGCTGCAGCGGCACCACGTGCAGCAGCGGGCTCAAGGGGCCGTAGTGCTCGGGCATGCGGATGACATGGATGCCCTCGCTGCTTTCGATGCGGGTATCGGCGTCGGCCAGCACGTAGAGCACGCCAGCGCGCGCGCGCACTTCCTGCATGTTGCTCTTGAGCTTTTCGAGCAAGGTGTCATTGGGCGCCACGGTGACCACGGGCATGGCACTGGTCACCAGGGCCAGGGGACCGTGCTTGAGTTCACCGGCCGGGTAGGCCTCGGCGTGGATGTAGCTGATTTCCTTGAGCTTCAAGGCGCCTTCCAGCGCAATGGGGTAGTGCAGCCCCCGGCCCAAAAAGAGAGCGTTTTCCATCCGGGCAAAGTCTTCGGCCCAGCTGATGATTTGTGGCTCCAGCGCCAGCACGGCCTGCAAGGCCACGGGCAGGTGGCGCATGGTTTTGAGGTGGGCGGCTTCTTGCTCGTCGCTCAAACGGCCTTTGGATTGGGCCAGCGCCAGCGTCAGTAAAAACAAGCCTGCCAGCTGGGTGGTGAAGGCCTTGGTGCTGGCCACACCGATCTCGACACCGGCGCGCGTGATGTACGCCAGCTTGCATTCGCGCACCATGGCGCTGGTGGCCACATTGCAGATGGTCAGCGTGTGCTGCATGCCCAGGCTCTGCGCGTGGCGCAACGCGGCCAGGGTGTCAGCGGTCTCGCCAGACTGGCTGATGGTGACAACCAGGGTGCGTGGGTTGGGCACGCTGGTGCGGTAGCGGTATTCGCTGGCCACTTCGACTTGCGTGGGGATGCCCGCGATGTCTTCGAGCCAGTATTTGGCGGTGCAGCCGCTGTAGTAGCTGGTGCCGCAGGCCAGGATCAACACGCTGTCGATTTCCTTGAACACACGCCAGGCGGCGGCGTCAGGTTCGCCATGCTGGCCCGCGCCGTCGAACAGCTCGGGCACGATGCCTGCCAGACCTTCGAGCGTGTCGGCGATGGCACGCGGTTGCTCGAAGATTTCCTTTTGCATGTAGTGGCGGTAGGGGCCCAGCTCGGCCGCGCCGCTGTGGGCCAGCACGGTGCGCACGGGGCGCTGTTCGGGCGTGAGTGCGGCACCGTCCTTGCGCACGATCCAGTAGCGGCCCAGCTGCAGGTCCACCAGGTCACCCTCTTCCAGATAAACGATCTGGTCAGTGACGCCCGCCAGGGCCATGGCATCGCTGGCCAGAAAGTGCTCTGCGCCCCCGTTTCCAACCCCCAGGATCAGCGGCGAACCAGCGCGTGCACCCACCACGCGGTGCGGTTCGTCCTTGTGCATCACGGCGATGGCGTAGGCGCCGTGCAGTTCGGCCACGGTGGCCTGCACGGCTTCAAACAGGTCGCCGCTGTAGTGGCTGTCCACCAGGTGGGCGATGACTTCGGTGTCGGTCTGGCTCACAAACACATAGCCGCGTGCCTGCAGCGCCTTGCGCAGTTCTTCGTGGTTTTCAATGATGCCGTTGTGCACCAAGGCTACTCGGCCTGCGCTTTGGGCCTGCGCGTCTGCGCCAGTGCCGTGGCTGAAGTGCGGGTGGGCGTTGTGCACGGCGGGCGCGCCATGGGTGGCCCAGCGGGTGTGGGCAATGCCGGTGGCACCGTCGATGTGTTCGGTGGTCACCTGCTCCAGCAACTCAGCCACGCGGGCGGTGCTGCGGGCGCGCTGCAGGCCTGCCGGGCGCGCTGCATCGAGGCTGGAGGCATGTACCGCCACGCCGCAGGAGTCATAGCCCCGGTATTCAAGCCGCTGCAGGCCCTGGACGAGGATGGGAACGATGTTGCGCGTAGAGACCGCGCCGACGATGCCGCACATGGTGTTTGCCCTTGGGTTGGATTCGATGGGCGGATCGTACGCAGCGTCGAGAAAAATTATCGATTGATATTTCAATGAAATTGAACTTAAATTTCATCAAACGCAATGTATGAAATTTTTATTCAATTTATAGAAAATCATGGAATCCATATCACTCGACAGCACAGACTTGCAGCTGCTCAACCTGCTGCAAACCGACGCGGCGCAGAGCAACCAATCCCTGGCCGAACAGGTGCATGTCTCCCCGCCCACCTGTCTGCGCCGCGTCAAGCGCCTGCACGATGCCGGTCTGATCGAGCGCCAGGTGGCCATCCTGCAGCCCGACCGGCTGGCGGCCATTCAGGGCCACGGGCTGGCCTGCATCGTCGAGGTGTCGCTGGACCGCCAAGGCGCCGAACAGCTTGACGCGTTCGAAGCCCGCGCCGTGGCCGACGACGCCGTGCAGCAATGCTGGCGCGTATCGCCCGGGCCGGACTTTGTGCTGGTGGTGCACACACGGGACATGCCGGGATACCTGGCGCTGTCGCAGCGCCTGTTCACGGGCGATGCCAATGTGCGCAACGTGAAGGCCTTCTTTGCAACCCGCAGGGCGAAATTTGGCACAAAAGTGCCTCTAGCGCTTGATCAGAAAGCGCAAACAGCTATTTAATTTATAGCAAATGGTTGACAGCCCCTTTGCATGCCGTTGTCCCAGTCCTCTTGCCTTCCCGCCGCATCGGCATAGAGTGGTTGGACACACAGGAGCCACGCCGCATGGAGTTCAAGGACTACTACCAGACGCTGGGGGTCAGCCCCACCGCCACGGCCGACGAGATCAAGAAGGCCTACCGCAAGCTGGCGCGCAAATACCACCCCGACGTGAGCAAGGAGCCCGACGCCGTGGCGCGCATGACGGCGGTGAACGAGGCCAACGCCGTGCTCTCCGACCCGGAAAAACGCGCCGCCTACGACCGCCTTGCGCAAGAACCGCGCATGCAGCCGGGGCAGGACTTCCGCCCGCCCCCGCACTGGGATGCGGGGTTCGAGTTTTCGGACGGCGCGGGCACCCATGGCGGCCCAGGTGGTGCGCCGGGCGACTACAGCGACTTTTTTGAACAGCTGTTTGGCCGTGCCGCCCGGGCGCGTGGCGCCGGGCGCAGCGAACACACCAGCGGAAGACCGCCCCCCACCCAGCGCGGCGCAGACCACCACGCCCGCATCGAGCTGGACCTGACCGACGCCTACCAGGGCGCCGAACGCACCCTCACGCTGCAAAGCGCGCACCAGGCCGATGACGGATCGCTGGCACGCGACGAGCGCCACCTGGCCGTCAAGATCCCGCAGGGCGTGCGCGAAGGCCAGCTCATCCGCCTGGCTGGCCAGGGCAGCCCGGGCTGGGGTGGCGCACCGGCGGGCGATTTGTTTCTGGAGGTGCTGTTCAAGCCCGACCCGCGCTGGCGCGCGGAGGGCCGCGATGTCTACCAGCCGCTGGTAGTGGCCCCCTGGGAGGCAGCCCTGGGCGCCTCGGTCGAGGTGGGCACGCCGGGCGGCTCGGTCATCGAGGTGGCGGTGCCCGCAGGCTGGAAGGCGGGGCGCAAGCTGCGCCTCAAAGGCCGGGGCATCCCGGGCACACCACCGGGCGACCTCTATCTGGAACTGCACATGGCCCTGCCACCGGCCACCACCGATGCCGAACGCGCTGCGTACGCCGCGCTGGCCCAGGCCTTTCCCCACTACAACCCGCGCGCTGCGCAAGGAGCCCAGCCATGAGCGCCCACTCCCCCACGCCCCCCGCAGAACTCCTCGACGATAGCAACGCCGCCCTCACGCTGGACGCCCTGGCCCGCGCCTGCCGCATGGATGCCGACTGGGTGGCAGCGCGGCTGCAGGAGGGGCTGCTGCAGGCTGGCACCGAAGGCGAAGGCGACCGCTCGGCCTGGCGCTTCAGCGGGGCCACCGTGGTGCGCGCCCGGCGCATTGCCCACCTGGAACTCACCTTCGACGCCGATCCGCACCTGGCCGCGCTCACGGCCGACCTGATCGAAGAAGTCACCGCCCTGCGTCAGCAGCTGCGGCACCTGAAAGGCCATTGAACGCGGCTGAGCACGACGGAACACTGGGGGGCCACGCCGCAGCACCTGGTCATTTCATGCTGGCATCGCCCCACAGGGGCATGTAAGCTCCCCCCAGCCCTTTCGCGAGCCCGCCCCCACCAGAGCGCAGCACGAGCGGCATCACCCTATCCATCCATGCCCACACACCGCCGCCAGATGCCCCGCCGCATCTACCCCCTGCGCATTCTGGGCATGGGGCTCGGTGGCATGGTGGTGGGCGTGGTGCTGTGGGAGCGCCACGCCAGCGTCACCGCCTGGCTGGCCATGGTGCTGCCTGCTTTTGTGTGGCCCCATGTGGCCTACCTGATCACACGGCACAGCGCCGACCCCTACCGCGCTGAAACCCGCAACCTGCTCATTGACTCCGCACTGGCCGCCAGCTTTGTGCCGTTGATGCACTTCAACCTGCTGCCCAGCGTGTTGCTGCTGACACTGACCATGGTGGACAAGATCACCACCGGCATCCGCGGGCTGTGGGCGCGTGCGCTGCCCGCCATGCTGGTCGGAGGGCTGGCGGGCGTGGCGCTGGCCGGCCTGCACTGGGCGCCGGAAACCTCCATGCGGGTCATGGTTGCCTGCCTGCCGGTGATGGCGCTGCACACGCTGTCGGTCAGCATGGTCAGCTACCAGCTCATCCGCCAGTCGGCACGGCACAACCAGATGCTGGACGAACTGCGGCGCGTGGATGCGCTCACGGGCCTGTTCGGGCGCGGCCACTGGCAAGAGCAGGCCGAGGCGGCGCTGCGCCGCCACCACGCCAGCAACGAACCCGCCTGCATGCTGATGCTGGACATTGACCATTTCAAGGAAATCAACGACGCCCATGGCCACACCGTGGGTGACGAGGTGATCCGCGCGCTGGCCCATGTGGTGCGCGGCAACGTGCGCGCGGGCGACTGCGCGGGGCGCTACGGCGGCGATGAATTTGCCATCGTGCTGCCGGGCATGCTCGCCAAGGACGCGCTGGCCATTGCCCACCGCATCCGCGAGCAAACCGAAGGCGTGCGCCTGCGCAGCCTGCCCGGCGTGCGCATCACCAGCAGCATCGGCGTAGCCCCCGCCGACCACCGCCACAGCAACCTGCGCGCCTGGATCGACGCCGCCGACGCCGCGCTGTATGCCGCCAAAAACGGTGGGCGCAACCGCGTGGCGGGGTGCATGGAGCCAGCGCTGGCGCCTGCGGTGTAGCAGCCCAGAACCGGTTCCAGAACACCACATTCGCCGCCCCGTGCCAGCATGACCCCCGCGAACGATCCGCAGCCTGCTTCTTACCGCCGCCACGGTGGCATCGGCCCCGCGTCGGAGCGGCTGACCTACCGCCGCATCTACCCGTTGCGCATGCTGGGCATGGGCCTGGGTGCCGTGTTGCTGGGCAGTGTTCTGCACGACAACCAGTCTCCGGCGTGGATGTGGTGGTTGCTGGGGGTCACCGCGCTGGTCTGGCCCCAGCTGGCCTACCTGCTGGCCCGGCACAGCGCCGATCCCTACCGGGCCGAAGTGCGCAATCTGCTGATCGACTCGGCCATCGCTGGCATGTGGGTGCCGCTGCTGCACTTCAACCTGCTGCCCTGCGTGGTGATGGTCCTCATCACCACCTACGACAAGTTCAGCACCGGCATCAAACGCCTGTGGCTGCACTCCCTGCCCGGCATGGCGGGCATGTGCCTGCTGATGACCTTGCTGCTGCGGCCCGAGCCACGACTGGAAAGCTCACTGCTGGTGGTGGTGTGCACCCTGCCCCTGCTCATCGTGCATGGGTTGGCGGTCAGCACGTCCAGCTACCGGCTGATCCGCACGGTGGCGCGGCAAAACCGCGAGCTGGAGAGCCTGCGCCGCACCGACGCCCAGACCGGCCTGGTGGCCCGCAGCCACTGGCAGGACCAGGCCAAGCTCAGCCTGGAGCGGTTTCACGCCAGCGGCAGCCCCGCCTGCCTGCTGATGATCGACATCGACCACTTCAAGTCCATCAACGACCTGCACGGCCACACCGTGGGGGACGAAGTGATCCACGCCGTGGGCCAGGTGATCCTGGACTGCGTGCGCGCACACGACCACGCAGGCCGCTATGGCGGGGACGAATTTGCAGTGGTGCTCAGCGGCACCCGCGCAGCCGATGCGCTGGCCATCGCCGAGCGCATTCGCAGCCGCATCGCGGCCCTGCACCTGCGCGACCAGCCTGGTTTGCACCTCACCAGCAGCATCGGCCTGGCACAAGCCGCGCCCCACCAGGCGGGCCTGCGCGAGTGGATCAACGACGCCGACGCCGCCCTGTACCGCGCCAAAAACGCCGGGCGCAACCAGGTGGCAGACCATGAAGCGCAGACATCCCACGCGGCACCACCTACCCAGGTGGTGCAGACCCATTGAACCCGGAGGGGGTTTGCTGCACCTGCTGAGCCCGGGGCGCTGACAACGCCGCGGGCCCCAGGAATCAGCATAATAATTGCCGCCAGCGCTTACCCACCAAGCGCAAACAGCTATATTTTTAATAGCAAATCATCAAATCCTTGCTCACCCCGGCCAGCACACACGCACCGTGCAGCCACCGCCCGGCACCGCCGCGGCACTGATCTGCGCGCCATGGCGCTGCGCCACCGCGCGACACAGCGCCAGCCCCGCTCCCACGCCGTCAAACTCCGTCTCGCGGTGCAGGCGCTGGAACACGCCGAACAAGCTGCCCGCGCGCGCGGGGTCAAAGCCCACGCCGTTGTCTTGCACCGTAAAAGCCACCTGGCCTGCGGGTGCAGCATCCGCCGACACCGTGATGCACGCGTGCGCCACAGGGCGGGTGAACTTCAGGGCATTGCCCAACACTTGCACCAGCAGCTCCTGCAGCAGCGTGGGGTCGGCCTGCAGAGTGGGCAAATCCGACGCAATGCGCCACTCCACCGCCCGCCCGGCCTCCGCAGCGGCCAGCGCGGCGCGCGCCTGGGGGATGGCACCACCCAGCGGCACCGGCTGCAGGCGCAGCGGCGCGCGGCTGGCGCGCACCAGGGCTTGCAGGCCGTCGATCATCAGCCCCATGCGCCGGGCAGACTGGTCCATCGTGGCCAGAAAACCCAGCGCCTCCTGCACCTCGGCACCCTGCACCACCTCGGGCGGCAGGTCGCTCAGCACCTCGCGTACCAGCGTGCCGTACGACGTCACATGCCGCAGCGGCGCGCGCAGGTCGTGCGACACGGCACGCAAGAACTCCTCTTGCGCAGCGGCCATGTCGGCCACCTGCTGCTGGCTGCGGGCCAGCGCGGCGCGCAATCCCTGCAATTGCTGCAGCTCGTCCCCGGCGCTGGCGTCTGGCGCGCTCATGGCTTGGGTTGTTTGGCGGGCCTCGCCCAGTTGGCAATGCTCACCTGCTTGCCCCGCGCCACACTCAGCGCCCCCGGCGCCGTGCTCTTGGTAATCGTGCTGCCACCACCCACCGTGCCGCCCGCACCAATGGTCACGGGCGCCACCAGCACGCAGTTGCTGCCCACATGCACATCGGCCTCGATCACCGTGCGATGCTTGTTGGCGCCGTCGTAGTTGGCGGTGATGCTGCCTGCGCCGTAGTTCACGCGTTCGCCCACCGTGGCGTCCCCTAGGTAGGCCAGGTGGTTGGCCTTGGCACCATCAGCCAGGGTGGAATTCTTCACTTCCACAAAGTTGCCGATGTGCACCTCGCGGCCCAGTTGGGCGCCGGGGCGCAGGCGGGCAAACGGGCCGATCAGCGCGCCCTCGCCCACGGTGGCGCCCAGCTTTTCGCCGTCGATGTGGGTGTAGGGGTGGATCACCGCGCCTGCTGCGATGCGTGCGTTGGCAATGCAGCAGTTCGCGCCAATGCTCACGCCCTCGCCCAGCTCCACACGGCCGGTGAAGACGCAGTTCACATCAATCTCCACATCCTGCCCGCAGACCAGCTCGCCACGCACGCCGGTGCGGGTGTCGTCGCGCACATCGAACCGGGCCGGGTCGGCCAGGCGCACGCCCTGCTCCATCAGCGCCCGCGCCTGGCGCAGTTGGTGCGCACGCTCCAGCTCGGCCAGTTGCAGCGGACTGTTGACGCCTGCCACCTGCAGCGCATCGCTGATGCGGTGGGCCACCACCGGCACGCCGTCAGCCACGGCCATGGCGACGATGTCGGTGAGGTAGTACTCGCCCTGCGCGTTGTTGTTGGTCAGCCGCGCCAGCCAGGGCGTGAGCAACCGCGCGGGCACGGCCATGATGCCGCTGTAGATCTCGGTGATGGCGCGCTGGGCGTCGCTCGCGTCCTTGTGTTCGACGATGCCTTGCACGGCATCCGATGTATTGCGCACGATGCGGCCATAGCCCGTGGGATCGGGCAGGGTCACCGTGAGCAGCGCCAGCCGCTCGCCACCGCTGGCAGCCACCAGGGCGCGCAGGGTGTCGGCCTGGGTCAGGGGCACATCGCCCGAGAGCACCACCACCGTGCCGTCTTCGCGCAGGTGCGGCACGGCCTGCAACACGGCATGACCCGTGCCCAGTTGGGGTTCCTGGCGCACGAATTTGAGGTCAAAAGAGGCGCCATCGCCTGCTGCACCTGCGGTAGCCGCTTCTACTTCTGTAGCGCCATGGCCGGTGATGACGATGGCGCTGCGGGCCTGCAGGTGCGCGGCCTGGTCCAGCACATGGTGCAGCAGCGGGCGGCCAGCAAGGCGCTGCAGGACCTTGGGCAGGCGGCTTTTCATGCGCGTGCCTTTGCCGGCCGCCATGATGAGGATGTCGAGTGAGGTCATGAAAGGGGAGATGGGTGGGCGCTGCAAAAGCCCGGCGCGCGGGCATGGCGTGGATTATCGGCTGCAGCCAGCTGGGCGCAAAAAGCTATTAAAGCAATAGCTATTCGCGCTTATCTATCAAGCGCTAGAGGCCATTTCTCTCAGATTTCTGCCGCAGCGGACAGCGTTTACAGCAGCGGCATCAGCCGGGGCGGCGTGTCGTAGTACTCGGCGATGCGCGCAAGAGCCCGGGTGTTGAGCAGGCGCAGGCGGCCGTTCTTCAGCTCGTGCAGGCCCAGCAGCGACAGGCGCCGCAGCGTCTTGTTGGTGTGCACCAGCGACAGCCCCAGGGCGTCGGCAATGTGCTGCTGGTTGAGCGGGAACGCCACTGTGCCGTCCTCCACCAGCCCGATGCGGTCAAGCCGTCGGTACAGGTGCATGAGCAGCATGGCCACGCGCTCGGTGGCGTTGCGGCGGCCGGCGGTAAGCAGGTTGTCGTCCACATGGCCTTCTTCGTGAGCCGACAGCCAGGTGATGTCGTAGCCCAGGCGCGGGTGCTCGCGAAACAGCGCCCACAGGCTGTCGTTCTGGAACACACACAGCGAACAATCGGTCAGCGCCTCGATGCCATGGGTGGAGACATCGCCAAACTCCTGCTGCAGGCCCACCAAGTCGCCAGGCAACAAAAAATTGAGGATCTGGCGGCGCCCGTCGCTCATGGTCTTGTAGCGAAAGGCCCAGCCCGAATACAGCGTGAACAGCTTGGCGTTGGTCTGGTTTTCGCGCACCAGCGCGCCGCCTGCTTCCACGGCCAGGCTGTCGGTGCGAAAGCCTTCAATGAAGTCCAGCACCTCGGGCTTCACGGCGGTGAAGGCGCCGGTCTTGCGCAATCTGCAATCGTGGCACGTTGGGGGGCAGACATGGGCGGGCAGGGTGGCGTTCATGGTGGCGCAATTCTCATCGATTCACATTTGGCGACAGCACCACAACGCGCCGGGTGGCGCAGCAGTTACATCTATGTCTTTTGACATTGTGCAACCGCCGTGTGCCCCCTACATTGGGCCTCACTTATGAACGTATCCCCCGCCCTTTACGAGGTCCTCTACGTGAGCACCCTCGCCCCCGAGCAACCGCTGAGCGTGGTGGCCGAGATTGCCGGGCGAGCGCGCCAGGTCAACGCGGAGCTGGACGTGACGGGATTGCTGATTTTTGACGGCCAGCGTTTTTGCCAGCAGCTCGAAGGTCCGCAGAAGGCGGTGCTCAAACTCATCGAACGCATCCGCAACGACCCCCGCCATGTCAACGTCGAGGTGCTGCACCACGGCCCGCTGGCGGGCCGGCGTTTTCAACACTTCAGTCTGGCATTCAGCACCGTGGAAGACGAGGATGCACTCGCCCGCATGGAGAAATTGGATGGGGATGCAGCCCTGGCCGCCTTCGAAGCCGTGCGGGGCGAACTCGTCCACTGAGACCGCCCCCCCCACAGCACGGGGCAGACACCAGACGTCAAGCGGCTACCGGCCAGCGCCGCAGGACCAGCGTGGCGTTCACGCCGCCAAAACCAAACCCGTTGAGCATGGCGTGGGAGAGCGCCATGGGCCGGGGCCGCAGCGCCACCAGGTCCAGCCCCTCGGCCAACGCATCGGGCGTGTGCAGGTTCAGCGTGCCCGGCACCACCTGGTCGCGCAGCGCCAACGTCGTGAAGATGGCGGCCACCGCGCCCGCCGCCCCCAGCAGATGGCCCGTGGCCGACTTGGTGGAGCTGATGGCCACCTGTGACCCCGCGCCAAACACACGGCGAATGGCGGCCAGCTCGCCCCGGTCGCCCACCCCGGTGGACGTGGCGTGGGCGTTCAGATGCTGCACGTCCTGCGCCGTGAGGCCTGCCTGCGCCAGCGCTGCCAGCATGCTGCGCGCTGCGCCGTCACCGTCTTCGGGGCCGGAGGTGATGTGGTACGCGTCGGCCGACGTGCCGTAGCCCACCAGCTCGGCCAGCGGCGTGGCTCCGCGCGCGAGGGCATGGTCCAGCGCCTCGATCACCAGCATGCCCGCGCCCTCGCCCATCACAAAGCCGTCGCGCTGCGCATCGAAGGGGCGCGATGCCTGCTCGGGGGTGTCATTGAACGCCGTGCCGAGCGCCTTGGCCGCTGCAAAGCCGCCCAGGCTCACGCGGTCAATGGCCGCCTCGCTACCGCCGCACAGGGCCACATCGGCCTCGCCGCTGCGGATCAGGCGCGCGGCGTCGCCAATCGCCTGCACGCTGGCGGCGCAGGCGGTGACCGGCGCCCCCAGCGGCCCCTTGAGGCCATGGCGAATCGACACCTGCCCTGCGGCCAGATTGACGAGGAAGGAGGGCACCGTGAACGGCGACAGGCGCTGCGGGCCGCGCGTGTCGGTGGTGCGCACCGCCTCGGCAATCGCGCCAAAGCCGCCAATGCCCGAACCGATCACCGTGGCCGTGCGCTCGCGCGCACGCTCATCGGCGGGCGGCCAGCCGGCCTGCGCCAGCGCCTGCTGCGCCGCGCCCAGCGCAAAGGGAATGAAGCGGTCCATCTTGCGCTGGTCCTTGGACGAGACGATGGCGTCCACATCCCAGCCACCTTCGGGGTCTTGCGCCACATCCGGCACCTGCCCCGCCACCTTGGCGGCAATGCCGTCCGTGACCGCGTCCGGCAGGCGTGACAGGCCCGAGCGCCCGGCCAGCAGGCGCTGCCAGACCAGTTCCACGCCGCAGCCCAGCGGCGACACCAGGCCCATGCCCGTGACCACAACGCGCCGCATCAGGCCACCGCCTTGTCGCGGCACAAACCACTCCACACCTGGGCACCACGGCCGCCAGGGATCATTTTTTTCATGCATTCACCTCGTCAGACAAATTGGGCGCAGCACCAAGAACCGGTTCTGGGGCGCTGCAGCGATGCGCGGAAAGGGCCCGCGCCTTTATGATTGCAGTCATCATCATAAAGGCACAACCGCTTTTTGCGTACGCTCGCAATCAATAAGAGGCTCCCATGAAGGTTTCCAAAGCACAGGCCGCAGAGAACCGGCAGGGCATCCTGGATGCAGCCTCCCGCCTGTACCGCGAGCGGGGGCTGACCGGCGTGGGCGTGGCCGACATCACGCGCGACGCCGGGCTCACCCACGGCGGGCTGTACCGGCATTTCGCCTCCAAGGACGCGCTGGTGCAGGAGGCGTGTGCGCGGGCGTTTGACTGGTCGATGACCCCGCTGGAAGGCGCCACACCCCACACCACCGTGGGCGAGCGCATCCAGCGCTACCTCTCGCCCCAGCACCGCGACGCGCCGGGCACCGGCTGCCCCGTCGCCGCGCTGGCGGTGGACGCCGCACGGGCGGGCGGTGGGCTGTCGGAAGTGTTTGCCGAGGGCATCGAGCGCAACATCCAGCGGTTTGCCCAGTTGTTGGTCGACAGCAGGGCCGAGGCAGGCAGCGCAACCGTGCGGTCACAAGACCGGGAGCGCGCGATGCAAGTGCTGGCCACCATGGTCGGCGGGCTGGTGCTGGCCCGAGCCACCGCTGCGGCGCAGCCCGCGTTGTCGGATGAACTGCTGACGACGCTGCAGACCCAGCTGATTGGGCTGTTGGGCGAAGAGCCGCGCTGACGGTCTGGTGCTTGCCCCGTTCGCTATTAAAAAAAGAGCTGCTACCGCTTGATGGACAAGCGGTAGCAGCTCTTTTGACTCTAACCCCACACCCAACCGAGGCGACCGAGCGCCTCAGATCAGGTCAGGCGCAGCAGGCATCGCCCCAGGCGGGAGCCCCGTTGCCAACGGACGCACGGCGCCACCAGGATGCGGGGCGGGCACTGGCGGCATCGCCATCCACCCAGCGGTACTGCAGACGGCGGCCGTTCAGCGGCTCGACCACCACAGACTGGCCCGCAGCCACGGGCAGCGACTGCCCTGCGCACAGGAACACGTCGCTGCTGTCGCCCAGGCCCTTGCCCAGCGTGACCCAGGCCTGGCCTTCGGCAATGCGCAAAGTCATTGCAACCTTGGGTGCCAGCGTGACAGCAGCGCCCGCTGCCACGTTGCCGGTGCTACCAGCGACCGCGCCCAGCGCGCGGGAAGATGCAAACAGATGAAGAGCGTGAGAGGTTGTCATGGTGTTCTCCGGGTAAACCCTAATAAGACCGTATGGTGCGCGGCTTGCAGAACAACGTCCAATGAAAAGCACGGCACCTATTGATGCTTTTCCTGCATATACGCTTCAAGCGGGCTTGCGCTGTAGCGGTGCTGCTATCCGATGCAGAGCAAACCGGGCCAGACCGGCGGCGAACCGGCCGCCTGCACCCGTCACATCGGCCAGCGCCGCACCCAGGGCGCGCCCGCTTTGGCCCAGTGCCTGCACCAGGTCGCGCAGCGGCTGCACCACGCCACATTCCCAGTCGCGGGCGGCCAGGCTGGCGGGCTGCGCCGTGGCGGGTGCCACCACGCTGTCCCAACGGAAAGCCACGGCCTCAGCGTTGCCCCGGGGGTTCCAGGCTTCCATCACCACATGCTGGCCCGGCGCAATGGTCAATTGCTCCCCAGCCCGCAGCACATGATCGGCCGCCGCACCCGGCAAATCCGCCAAAGACCCGCTCAGGGTGAGCCAGACCTGCCCCTGCGCAATCTGCAATACACCATGGGTGTGCGGCCGCAGCGACAAGGCCCGGCCTGTGGCCAGTTTCCAGCAACCGGCCGCACGACGGCCAGCCAGGGCGGCGTGGACGGATTGTTGCGATTCCAGAACGTTGCGGGCGGACATGACAGGCTCCTTGGCTTCAGTAAAACGTGTTGAGGAGCCTGTATGGTGCGCCTTGCACCGTACACAGTCCAATGAAAACGCGGTACGCTATTCATTCCGTCAACGCATGAATCATCCTTTACGGGAATGCCACCATGACCGCCGAATACTCTCCCGCCGTCTTGCGCACCCGGCCCGTAGCCACCGGGCACTGGCGCGCCTTTCTGGCCGTGGCCAAACACCTCAACTTCCGCGCCGCCGCCGACGAACTGGCGCTCACTCAGTCGGCCGTTAGCCGCCAGATCCAGGCGCTGGAGGAAGAAGTGGGCGTGCCCCTGTTTCTGCGCCACACCCGCGCGGTGGAGCTGACCAGCGCGGGCGCGCAGTTGCAGCGCGCGGTGGGCCCGGCGCTGGAGCGCATGGACGCCGCCGTGCGCCTGGTGCGCCAGACCGCCGGGCGACGCAGTGTGGCCATCACCACGTGGGCCAGCTTTGCATCGATGTGGCTGATCCCGCGCATGGAGGAGTTCCAGCGCGACAACCCGGGCATCGACATCCGCATTGATGCAAGCGATGTGCAGGTGGACCTGGACACTTCGGACGTGGACCTGGCCCTGCGCTACGCCATGCCCGCCGGGGCCACGCAGGGCGGCATCCGCCTGTTTGGCGAACAACTGGCCGTGGTGGCCAGCCCCTGGCTGCTCAAAAGCGGCAAACCGCTGCGCACGCCGGCCGACGTGGCGCAGTTCACCCTGATCGAGGCGGGCGACGCCCACCGCACGCACCACCTGGAGTACCTGAGCTGGCGCCGCTGGTTCGACACGCGCGACCTGACCATGCTGCAACCCCAGCGTTGGCTGTACTTCAACTACGCCCACCAGATCGTGCAGGCCGCGCTGGCCGGCCAGGGCCTGGCGCTGGCACGCATGCCGCTGATTGCCGATGCGCTGGCCGCTGGCGACCTGGTGGAGGTGCTGCCCGGCCACCGCATCGACTCGCCGCTGGCCTATTGGCTCATGGTGGGGCCACGCAGCGCGCAGCGGCCGGAAATCAAGGCGTTTTGCGCCTGGCTGCAGGTGCAGGCCGAGGCCACCCGCCAGGCAATTGGCGATGTGCCCGACCCGGATTTAAACGACAACCTGGACGGGGCCTGATGAAGAAAGCGCTGGGCCTTGCGGCTTCAGCGCTTTTATTTTGATAGCTGCCAGCGCTTATTTGACAAGCGCTGGCGGCCAATCTGATATAAAAATCAGGACAAAGTCACTCTTGCGAACTTGCGCTTGCCCACCTGCACCACGTAGGTGCCCGCAGCCAGCTTCAAGCCCTTGTCGCTGACCACGCTGCCATCCACACGCACGCCGCCGCCGTCGATCAGGCGGTTGGCCTCGCTGCCCGAGGGCGC
The DNA here is from genome assembly GCF_050626955.1 of Acidovorax facilis. Classification (NCBI taxonomy): domain Bacteria; kingdom Pseudomonadati; phylum Pseudomonadota; class Betaproteobacteria; order Burkholderiales; family Comamonadaceae; genus Acidovorax; species Acidovorax facilis. The sequence goes on along the minus strand of NZ_CP192460.1, from coordinate 94,969 downwards.
CAGGTTGGCCTGCTTGAGCAAGGCGCCGATGCCCAGCGGCGCACCGGAGAGCGCCACCTCGGGAATGTCTTCGGGCACGCCGCCCTTGCTGCGGTTGATGAAATCCTGCTCGGCCGCATCGGCCGCCGCCGCGCTGTGGAAGCGCGTGGTGATCTCCTTGGCCAGCATCACCTTGGCATCCTTGGGGTTGCGCCCGCCCTCCACCTCGGCCTTGAGTGCGGCGATCTCGGCCAGGCTCTTGAACGACAGCAGCGTGTACCAGTCCCACATCAGGGTGTCGCTGATGGACAGCACCTTGGCGAACATGGTGTTGGCGTCTTCGGCAATGCCGATGTAGTTGTTTTTGGACTTGGACATCTTGTCCACGCCATCGAGCCCCACCAGCAGCGGCATGGTGAGCACACACTGCGGCTCCTGGCCGTATTCCTGCTGTAGATGGCGGCCCATGAGCAGGTTGAACTTCTGGTCCGTGCCGCCCAGCTCCAGGTCGCTCTTGAGCGCCACCGAGTCGTAGCCCTGCATCAGCGGGTACAGGAACTCGTGCACCGCAATGGATTGGCCGGAGTTGAAGCGCTTGTGGAAGTCGTCGCGCTCCATCATGCGCGCCACGGTGTAGCGCGAGGCGAGCTGGATCATGCCGCTGGCGCCCAGGGGTTCGCTCCACTCGCTGTTGTAGCGAATCTCGGTCTTGGCCGGGTCCAGCACCATGCTGGCCTGCTTGTAATAAGTCTCGGCGTTTACCTTGATCTGCTCGGGCGTGAGCGGGGGGCGGGTGCTGTTGCGGCCCGAGGGGTCGCCGATCAGGCTGGTGAAGTCACCGATCAGGAAAATCACCTGGTGGCCCAGATCTTGCAATTGCCGCATCTTGTTCAACACCACGGTGTGACCGATGTGGATGTCTGGCGCCGTGGGGTCGAGCCCCAGTTTGATGCGCAGCGGCTGGCCAGTGGCCTCTGAACGCGCTAGTTTTTTGACCCATTCGTCCTGCGGCAGCAGCTCTTGCACGCCGCGCAGCGAGATTTCGAGGGCCTGTCTTACACCATCAGAGACCGGGGTTGTTGTAACAGCAGATTGATTCATAAGGGTTTTTTGGGATGTCTAGACAGCATGCACCGCTATACTTCAGCCCACATTGCTTGAGGCGGATTCTAGTGGGACCGCTGTTTCGACTTGTTTTTGACCATTCTGTCGAACGGCTGCAGCCTGACAGTCTGTGCTCCATGCCTTGCCCCGCGCCAGCGCCGGGGAAGTGTCACGGATTCACTCTCACCCTGGGGATAGACCATTGATTCACGGCTTGACCACCGCCAGCTCGGCTTTGCTTGACCGGCTGTCCCGCACGATCCAACAACATCCCAAACGCATCACCGCCACCGTCGCAGCCATCCTGCTGACGGGTGGTGGCGGCGCATTCGCTGTGGCGTCCTTTGCGCCGGACCCGGCCGAGCTGCCGGTGCGCATGGTGAGCTACCCCGTTGAATCGCTGGCAGAAAACCTCGTGCTGGGCGAGCTGGAAGCTCCGGGCTTTTCGCTGTTCCGCTCCGAACAGGTGCGCAGCAGCGACACCCCCGAGTCGCTGCTGCAGCGCATGGGCGTGGCCGACCCGGCCGCCGCTGCATTCATGCGTGGTGACACTCCTGTGCGACAAAATGTGCTGGGCCGCACCGGCCGCATCGTGTCGGCAGAAACCACGGACGACCACCGCCTGATTCGCCTGACGGTGCGCTGGGTGCCGGACGACAGTGGCAACTTCCGCCGCCTGATCGTCGAGCGCACGGGCGACAACAAGTTTGCGACGCGCATCGAAACCGCCAAGATGACGACCAACAGTCGGCTGGCGGGCGGCATCATCCACAGTTCGCTGTTTGCCGCCACCGATGCGTCCAACATCCCCGACGCCGTGGCCGTGCAGATGGCCGAGCTGTTCTCGGGCAACATCGACTTTCGCCGCTCCCTGCGCAAGGGCGACCGCTTCTCGGTGGTGTACGAAACGCTGGAAGCCGATGGCGAGCCCCTGTCCAGTGGCCGCGTTCTGAGCGCCGAGTTCGTGAATAACGGCAAGACCCATGAGGCCGTCTGGTTCCAGGAACCCGGTGCCGCCAAGGGCGCCTACTACACGCTGGACGGCGAAAGCATGCGCCGCGCGTACCTCACCTCGCCGGTGGAGTTCTCGCGCGTGACCAGTGGCTTCAAGATGCGCCTGCACCCCATCCTGAAGACCTGGCGCGCCCACCTGGGCACCGACTTCGCCGCGCCCACCGGCACCGCAGTGCGCACCGTGGGCGATGGCGTGGTGGAGTTTGCAGGCGTGCAGAACGGTTTTGGCAATGTGGTCTTCGTCAAGCACCGCAACCAGCACGTCACCGTGTATGCCCACCTGAGCCGCATCGACGTGCGCCAGGGACAGTCGGTCGAACAAGGCCAGACCCTGGGCGCCGTGGGTGCCACAGGCTGGGCCACCGGCCCGCACCTGCACTTTGAGTTCCGCGTCAACGGCGTACACCAGGATCCGCAGACCATCGTGGCCCAGAGCGAGGCCGCAGCGCCAGTCTCAGCGGCTTCGCGCCCTGCGTTTGACCGCCTGGCTGCCAACATGCGCATCCAGCTGTCGGCCGCTGCACAGATCGAACAAGCCAGCGCAGAGTGAAGTGAAGTCCCCCCTGAGTCGCTTCGCGCCGTCCCCCCACGGGGGGATGCCGCAAGCGCACGCAAGCGAAGCGCCGCATACGCGGCGCGGCGGCCCATGCGCGGCAGCCATTGGCCTCGGCCGCGCCGCTCGCCTGGGCCTTGGTGCCCCTGGACCTGAGGCTCTTCCGTCCACGCCTTCACAGTCCACACGGCTCCTGTGAGCGCATCCGAGCTGTACATCGGCCTGATGTCGGGCACCTCGCTCGATGGCATCGACGGGGTGCTGGCCGATTTTTCCGGCTCGCACTGCGTGGTCACCCACCATGCCAGCGCGCCCTTCGCGCCCGAACTGCGGGCAGAACTGATGGCCCTCAATACGTCGGGCACTGACGAACTGCACCGCGCCGCGCTGGCGGGCAACGCCCTGTCGCGGGCCTACGCGCAGATTGTGCAAACGCTGCTCAAGCGCAGCGGGCAGCCAGCATCCTCCATCCGCGCCATCGGCGCCCACGGGCAGACGGTGCGCCACCGCCCCCAGGAATTTGATGGCACGGGCTATACCCTGCAGCTGGGCAACCCAGCCCTGCTGGCGGAGCGCACCGGCATCACCGTGGTGGCCGATTTCCGCAGCCGCGATGTAGCGGCAGGTGGACAGGGTGCACCCCTGGTGCCAGCGTTTCACCAGGGGGTTTTTGGCCGCGCAGGTGAAACCGTGCTGGTGCTCAACATCGGCGGCATCTCCAACCTCAGCGTGCTGGGCGCCGACGGCAGTGTGCTGGGCTTTGACTGCGGCCCCGGCAACGCGCTGGTGGACTACTGGTGCCAACGGCACACCGGCCAGGCTTTCGACGCAGGAGGCGCGTGGGCTGCCAGCGGAAAGGTGCTGCCGGAGTTGCTGGCATCGTTGCTGGACGAACCCTTTTTGCGCAAGCCCCCCCCCAAGAGCACGGGGCGCGATCTGTTCAACCCCGCATGGCTCGCCCACCACCTGGCGCCGTTCGCACAGGCAAACCCTGCCGACGTACAGGCGACCCTGACCGAATACACCGCCCGCGCATGTGCAATAGGCGCAAACAGCTACAAAAAAAATAGCAAAACGATGGCAGTGTGCGGCGGTGGCGCACTCAATGCCTACTTGATGGCACGGCTGCAGGCAGCCTGCCCTGGCGTGCAGGTCACCGCCACCGATACCCTAGGCCTGCCCGCATTACAGGTGGAGGCGGCGGCCTTTGCCTGGCTGGCACGGCAGGCGCTGCACGGACGGCCCGGGAACCTGGCCAGTGTGACCGGCGCTGCGGGAGCCCGTGTGCTGGGCGCTGTTTACCCAGCCTGAAAAAACAAAAGCCGCCCATGCGGGCGGCTACGTGGTCAGAGGTCAGGTACAGAGCGGTGTGCACCACCTGACCCCTACCCTCTCCGTGTCAGGCAGAGAAGCTGGAGCCACAGCCGCAGGTGGTTGTGGCATTGGGGTTCTTGATAACGAACTGAGCCCCTTGCAGGTCTTCCTTGTAGTCGATCTCGGCGCCGACAAGGTATTGGTAGCTCATGGCATCGATCAACAGCGACACACCGTTCTTCGTCATGGTGGTGTCGTCTTCATTGGTGATTTCATCAAAGGTGAAGCCATACTGAAAACCCGAGCAACCGCCACCTTGCACAAAAACGCGCAGTTTCAGGTCAGGGTTGCCCTCTTCGGCAATCAGGTCCGCCACCTTGGCCGCCGCGCTGTCCGTAAACAGGATGGGGGCAGGCATTTCGGTCTGGATGTTTTCGGCAACAGCGCTCATTGGGTACTCCGGGTTCAAAGTTTGCGGTGAATAGTACTGCAGTCTTCTCGGGAATTCAGTTCACTGCCCGTTTGACGCTAACTTCAGTGGGGGCTTTTCCTCCACCAGCACAGCCACCGGGCACATCTGCCCGGCAATCACGGCGCCCTGGTGCATCTCCAGCGCCTTGTAGTGCACATTGCCGGTGATCTTCGCCTTGGGCTGCAGCTCCAGCAGTTCGGCAGCGTGCACAGGCCCCACCACCTGGCCATTGACGATCACATGGTCGGCATGCACCGCCCCCTCCACGCGCGCCGTCTCGGAAATCACCAGGATGCTGGGCTGCTCCGAACCCGCACGGATGTCCCCCACCACCTCGCCATCAATGCGCATGCCTTCGGCAAAGTGCACATCTCCCTCGATCCGGGTGCCCTGGGCGATCAGGCTTTTGATCGGCGGCTGCTTCTTGCGGGAAAACATGGGTGAAAACTCCTCAATGCGCATGCTCCAACCCGGAGCATACAAACGGAAAACGACGGGGCAGAAAGCCCACGGAAAACGGCTACGGCGCGAAGCCCCGCACACATCACCCCTGCCTGCCACAACGACCGGCGCAGGGCTGCATGGGGCCTTGCAGCAGGCTGGATGAGGCTCCCCGGAGGGGCCTTCCCAACCCTGCCGCCGGACTAGTCGATGGTCATCGCCTGCACGGCGCGAACCGCAGAGCCCTCCAGCACGCGCGCGGTCACGGTTTTTACCACGGCGCTGGGGGGCAGATCGAGCACACCCTCAATGCGCCGGTACTGCTTGACCTGCAGCGGCTGTCCCTGGGCTGGCTGGGTCTGGGTCCAGGGCTTGCCATCCTGGGTGCCCGTCAGCACCAGTTCCAGCCGGCCATTGAATTCGGGGGCATTGCGCGTCGCCTGGATCACCAGGACCTGCCAGCGCAGCTGCATTCCCCCCAGCACCTCGGCCTGCAGACTACGGATCGCCAGCCCTTCGGCCTTTGCGGCGGGAATCAGCTTTTCAAAGAACCCCAGGTCTTCGCGCAGCGTGCGGTTATCGGTCTCCAGCTGCCGAACCTGCGCCATCAGGCTTTCCTTGGCAGCCCGCTCGGCCACCAGAAGACTCTCGGCCGTATGGGCTACCGTCTGTTGCTCTTGCCCCTCAGCCCGCAGGCGATCCACTTCCGCCCGCAATTGCAGGAGTTCGTCACGGGAGACGGTATCTAGCCCTGCGATGGACTTTCCAAACTCAAAGGCCCAGAGGGCTACTGCCGCACAGAAACCAAAAACCACGGCCAGGGCCAGCCAGCGAAGGGGCCAGGGCAAGGCACTGCGGATGGCCACCCTTGGGGCGCTGATCGTCAGTCGGCGGCGCAGAAGGCGAAGGCGCATGGTGAGAAGGGGTGAAACATCAGGATGGCTCGGAGAAAAGAGCGCACCTTAAACGAAAAAACCGCCCGAAGGCGGTTTTTTGTTCTGTAAAGCAGTCCGAGGAAAGCTTCGCAGGGAGAAGGATGCCAGCCCGAAAGCCGCCATCCCTCCAGAGCCCAACCAGCTTAACGCTTGGAGAACTGCTTGGCGCGGCGTGCGGAATGCAGACCGACCTTCTTACGCTCGACTTCACGGGCATCACGCGTCACGAAGCCAGCTTGGCTCAGGACGGGCTTGAGGGATGCGTCGTAGTCGATCAAAGCACGGGTGATACCGTGGCGGGCAGCGCCAGCCTGGCCGGATTCACCACCACCGTGCACGTTGATCTGGATGTCGAAGGTTTCGACATGGTTGGTCAACGCCAGGGGTTGCTTGGCAATCATGATCGAGGTTTCGCGGCCGAAGTAGGACTGGATGTCCTTGCCGTTCACCGTGATCTTGCCGGAGCCTTTTTTCAGAAACACGCGGGCGACGCTGGACTTGCGACGGCCGGTGCCATTGTTCCATTCACCAATCATCTCAAGGCTCCTTAGATTTCCAGCACTTTGGGCTGCTGGGCGGTGTGGGGATGCTCAGCACCACCGTACACCTTGAGTTTCTTGATCATCGCGTAGCCAAGGGGGCCCTTGGGCAGCATGCCCTTGACAGCCTTTTCCAGCGCGCGGCCGGGGTGCTTGGCTTGCATGTCGCGGAAGTTCGTGGCCGTGATACCGCCGGGGTAACCCGAGTGGCGGTAGTACACCTTGTCCAGGGACTTGGTGCCGGTGACCTTGAGCTGGGCGGCGTTGATGATGACGATGAAGTCACCGGTATCGACGTGAGGCGTGTAAATGGCCTTGTGTTTGCCGCGCAAACGGAGAGCAACTTCGCTGGCTACTCGTCCGAGGACCTTGTCGGTCGCGTCAATCACAAACCACTCGTGCACAACCTCAGCGGGCTTTGCGCTGAAAGTAGTAGTCATGAGTTTTCTCTTCAAAAGAGGGTTTGGCGGGTCCTTTTCCACGGTCGGTGCTTCTCTGAAGGAAGCCTCTTAGGTGGCGTAAAGTCTTCGCCGCGGGACCACAAAAGCGCTGCGAAGCCTGCCATTATACGAATTTGCAGGCCTGTGGCGCAAGCCCGTGGCCGGAAAGCAGCCCACGGCCCCCTCGCCCACGGCTAATTGGGGGTCTGCCGGCGGCGCTGCTCGTCAGCTTCGTAGCGGCGGCGGTTCTCCACGCAGATGGGCTGGTTGGCCTGGGATGGCTTCTGGCATTCCTGGTGGATGCACATGGGGCGTGCGAGGAAATTGGCATCTGCACAGGCCTCTTGCGGGCTGGGCACACGCGGTGGTGGCGGGCGGGGCTTGGGCTCGGCCACCACGGGGGGCGGTGGCGGGGGCGGCTCCTCATGCACCACGATCGGGGTCGGAGCCGGCTCAGGGGCGGTCCGTCGCGCACGAGTGGGGGCGCGCGGAGCAGAAGCAGGGACAAGTGCTGGCGCAGGCATGGATGCAGCAGCCACCGTATCGCTCGCAGCGCCGTCCACAGCAGCAGAGGCCGCTGCGGCCGGGTCCTGCAGCGCCGTCTCCATCACTGCAGGCGGCGGCGCTACGGGCGGCTCTGCCATCTCGGTGATGATGTCGTCCTGCGGCGCCTTGCTGCTCTGGGCCCAGCGCAGGCCGGCGGCAGAAACCACCACGGCCACCACAGCCACCCCGAGCCACACCAGAACCGGCGAGCGCCGCGTGGTTTTCACCGCCTTGCCGTGGGGGCGGGCGATCTCCCGCTCCAATGGCTGTGGCCGATGGTCGGACGCATGGCGGGTGGTGTTCCCCGGCTTGTGGCTGCCCGCGGGATCGTCGTAGCGGGAGTCATCGACCACCACCGTGTCTCCTGCGTCGATGAAGACCGTATCACCCGCATCGGCAGCCACAGTGTCCGGGCCGCCCAGCATCACGGTGTCTCCGCCAACATTCGCTTCGCCCGCGGGAGTGGCACGCCCTCCGGCATCGTGGGCCACTCCGTTCCCGGTGGCGCGTTGCGCCTGGGCGTGCATCTCTGCCACGATGCTGGGTGCTGAGGTCACATCCACCGTAGGCGTTACCAAGCCCGGGCCCGGCTGATCGGCAGGCTCCACCCAGATATCCCCCAGGTCGTTCCGGAAGTCGAAGTGCTCGCTCCCCTCCGGCGCGGACGTCATCTCCATGAGCTGCAGGAACGCGTCGATGCTCTGCGGCCGGTCCTCCGGCTTGAGCGCCAGCGACTGCGCGATCGCCGCCACGAAAGGCGAGGAATACTCCACGCCAAACTGGCGCTTGACAGTTCTGGCCACGCGGGAGAACGACACCATGCGATCGCGGATGGAGCGCAACGTGGCAGGCAGCGGCGTGTCGTTGCACAAGCAGCCATGCACCACCGCAGCCAGGGAATACAGGTCGCTCCACGGGCCCTGGCGCAAATCCTCGTCGCCATCGGAATATTGCTCTATGGGCGCGTAGTTGACCTTGAGGACGGCGGTGTGTTTGCGGTCTTGGTCGTTGATCGCGTGCCGGGCAGCGCCCAGGTCGAGCAGCACCGGGGGGCCGATGTCCTGGAGAAAAATGTTGTCGGGCGAAATATCCCGATGCAGGGTCTTACCGTCATGGAGCACCCGCAGGGCACCCAGCACTGACCACAGCACCTTGCGCAGCCAGATCTCGGGCGGCGGGGTGCGCATCTGGGCACGGGCCTGCTTGAAGGTCATACCGCTGTAGAGGGGCATGACCATGTAGGCGGTGTTATTCGCCTCCCAGAAGCGGAACACCTTGACCAGCGAAGGGTGGTCAAACTGCGCCAGCAGGCGCGCCTCACCCACAAAAGAGGCCAGCCCGGCCTGGAACGTTTGCTGGTCCGACGAGGATCTCACCCAAAGCGACTGACCCTGCGCACGCCCCGCCAGCGCCGAAGGCATGTATTCCTTGATCGCCACGGCCCGGTGCAGGGAGTGGTCAAAGGCCTTGTAGACCATGCCAAACCCGCCAACCCCCAGGAGCGCAAGGATCTCGAACTCAGCGAGGCGGGTGCCTGGCGGCAGCGCATCCACATGGCTGACACCGCTGGCTGGGGCTTGGCTGGAACTTGCGATCATGGTGGAAAGGGTGTGGCGTGCGGGCTTGTTTCGACAGAGATTGTGGGTGAACGGGTGCCAACACCGCTCCAAACGCAATCATGAAGCATGCCAGCACGCGCTACAGAAACAAAAGGCTTCCCGTCTGCCAAAAAAGTTACACACCCTGGTCAGAGATACGCCGATTGTGCCGCGCCATGGTTCATTGCCGCCCCCAGCCCATGACAAATTCGCATGGAACCATGAACCGGCGTCTGGTGCCCGCCACCCAGTGCAGCCACCCCTCGACCCGGCCCAGTGAGGCGACAGGGCGCACTCGTTACCATAGAGCCATGTTCAGTTATCGCCACGCCTTCCACGCAGGCAACCATGCCGATGTGCTCAAGCACACGGTCTTGATCGCCGCCTTGCAACACCTTACCGAGAAAGACGCGGCCCTCACCGTGCTGGACACGCATGCGGGCGCGGGCCTCTACCGGCTCGATGGCGACTACGCCAGCACCAGCGGCGAAGCTGCAGACGGCATCGTCCGCCTGTTTGCCCCCACGGCCCCAACCCTCACGCCGGCCCTGCAGGCCTATGTGGACATGGTCCGTGCCTTCAACCAGGGCAACACGCTGCGGGTTTACCCAGGCTCCCCGTTCATCACCCAGCGCCTGTTGCGCGACCACGACAAGCTCAAGCTCTTTGAGCTGCATCCCACCGACCTGCGCGCCCTGGCGGGCAACGTGGCCCAGCTCGAAGCAGGCCGCCAAGTGGCCGTGCTGCACGAAGACGGGTTCGAAGGGATCAAGAAATTCCTGCCTCCACCGGCCCGCCGCGCTTTGGTGCTGTGCGATCCCAGCTATGAAATCAAGAGCGACTATGCCAAGGTGCTCGATATGGCGGCGGATTCGCTCAAGCGCTTTGCCACCGGCACGTACGCCTTTTGGTACCCCATCATCCCGCGCCCCGAGGCGCACGACCTGCCTCGCCGTCTCAAGACCCTGGCCACCAAGGCAGGCAAAAGCTGGCTGCATGCCACGCTGACCGTCAAGAACAGCAAGCTCACCGAAAACGCTGCTGGCGACGTCAAGCGCCCAGGCTTGCCAGCCAGTGGCATGTTTCTGATCAACCCGCCCTTCACCCTGAAAGCCGCGCTCAAAACCGCACTGCCACAAATGGTGGAATTGCTGGCCCAGGACAAACACGCCACGCACACCCTGGAATCAGGCGGCTGATGCGTCCAAGTGGCGGGTCGTCCTTACGGCCCATCCGCCCCCACGTCCTCACTCTTCAGGGCAGGTCGATTCTCCATTGGCCACAGGAAACACCTCCACCGGCTTGAGCCCCAGACCGTGTAGCCCCAGGGCAATGGCTGCAGCGCGGCTCAAGTCCACGATCCGGCCCCGCGCATGGGGCCCCCGGTCATTCACGCGCACCACAACCCCTCGGCCCGTGATCTGGCTGCGCACACAGATGAATGTGCCAAAGGCCAGGGTGGGGTGCGCAGCGGTCATTGCGTGCATGTCAAACCGCTCGCCACTGGCCGTCTTGCGCCGGTGAAACCCAGGCCCGTACCAGGACGCGAGTCCGGTCTCTGGCGCCACCTCGTACCGGCCAGACTCCCCCGAAGGCGCAGCCCATGGAGCGTCGACGGGCTCACCAAGAGGTTGCACCTCCTCATCCAGCAGCCCCGCCTCGGCCAACGCGGCATCCACGGCATTCGGGGTGGAGGGCTCTGCAGTGTTACCGGCCCCCTCTGCCTGCGCAGCAGGCAACCACGCACAGCAGACCGCAACCAGCAGGGGCAGCAGCCGCAGGTGGGCGCTAGCGCTTGCAGCGCTCCAGAAATGCTTCCTCAAACCGTCGCAGATCGTTTTTCTCTCCATCCGTCAAATCCGTTCTGGCGCGTTTGTTGGTAAGAATGCGGCGAGACTCGGCGCATTGCTGGGCGTGCCGCTCCTGCTGCTCCCTGGAAGCCTGTGCTGCGACCTGGGCAGACTTTTCGTCTTCCCGGCGCTGCTTGTCGCGGTGGCGGCGCTCCGCCGAAAGCCGTGAGTACGCATCCTGCTCCTCCTCCCGGCAATCGCGCCGGTATTCGCGCCGCATTCCTTCCACCACGTCGGCCTTGATGCCCCGGCCATACGCTCCCCGGATGTTTTCATCCAGGGCCCGGCAGCGCGCGCTCAAGTACTGATGGTGGTCCGGGGTTTCGGGCGATGACCGCACCGGCGAATAGCTGTCATAACGTGGCGATGAATATTGCGCCGGGGCAGGCCCCGCCACAGCGGCTGTGGTGCGGGCACCGTCAGGACACGGCCGCGACAGGACAAAGGTGTTCCCGCTATCGTCCCGGCAGTGGTAGCGGGTCTGCGCCTGAACGCCCGACATGCCCAACACCCACACACACAGCGCACACCATACCGCCACCCCAGCTCGTTCCATGACCACCATCCCCCTGCAAATGTTGCAAAGTGCTAATGGTAGCCACGCCGTGGCCGTCAGATCCCCAGGCGGCGGCAGATTTCCAGAGTGGCCGCACTCTGGTTCATGGTGTAGAAGTGCAGTGCGGGTACCCCCGCGCTGCGCAGCTGGTCACACAGGTCGGTCACCACATCCAGCCCAAAGGCCTTGATGCTGGCCGTGTCGTCGCCAAACGCCTGCAGGCGCAGGCGTATCCAACGAGGAATCTCGGCACCGCAGGCGTCCGAGAAACGCATCAGCTGCGTGGAGCTTCCGATGGGCATGATGCCCGGCACCACAGGCACGTTGGCGCCCAGGCGCTGTGTGTCTTCCACAAAGCGGAAATACGCATCGCTGTTGTAGAAATACTGGGTGATGGCCGAGTCCGCACCCGCCTGAACCTTGGCGATGTAGGCGTTCAGGTCTGCCTCGGGCGACTTGGCCTGGGGATGCACCTCGGGGTAGGCGGCCACTTCGATGTGGAAATCCCGGCCCGTCTCCGCGCGGATGAAGGCCACCAGGTCACTGGCGTACTGAAACTCGCCGCCCGCGCCGTAGCCGCTGGGCAGATCGCCACGCAATGCCACCAGGCGCTTGACGCCCATGGCCTTGAGCGTGGCGAGCTGCTCGCGCACGGACTGGCGTGTGGCACCAATGCACGAGAAGTGCGAGGCGGCGCTCACACCTTCGGCCAGGATTTCACGCACCGTGCCAAAAGTGCCTTCCTGCGTGGAGCCACCGGCGCCGTAGGTCACCGAGCAGAAATCCGGGTGCAGCGCATACAGCTGCTGGCGCGCAGCCCGCAGCTTGTCCGCACCTTCGGGCGTCTTGGGCGGAAAAAATTCGAAACTCACCGGAAAACCGGTGCCCTGGGCATTGGCAGCAATCATGGTGCCCTCCTCGCATAAACAAAAAATTCATGGTTGCCGTCGCCGCCCTGGATGGGGCTGTCGAGCCAGGCCTGCACGGCCAGACCCAGTTCGGCGCAGCAGTCTCGGATGCGTTTTTCCACCACGGCATACAGGGCGGCATCCCGCACCACACCGCCCTTGCCCACCTGGCCGGGCTGCAGTTCAAACTGCGGCTTGACCAGCATGAGCAGGTGGCCGTCAGGGCGCAGGAATGCGGCGATGGCGGGCAGCACCAGGGTCAGCGAGATGAAGGACAGGTCCCCCGTCACCAGGTCGAACGCCGGTGTCGTGTCCACCCCCGCGCATTCGGCGCGGCGTCTGCGCTGGACGGGCAGTGTGCCCTGCGCGCGGGCTTCGGCGCGCAGGGCGCGCTCGGACTTGAAGGCTTCGATGTCCTGGTCCTTGGCGTCGCCGCTATCGTCGTAGGCTTCGTCCACTAGGCCGCCGTTGCGCATCCAGCTGTAGGGCGCCTCGGGCTGGGTTTCGTTGTCTTCGTCGGCTTCGACGACTTCAGAGAGCGCCAGCTCGCAGGCTTCCTGCAGGGCCTGGGCGGTCAGCGAGCGCGCGTTCACGCCCTCCACGCAGACCACACGCAGATCGCTGCGCAGCCGCTCGTGGAGCTGGCCATGGCCCACGTCCACACCGATGACCTGCGCTGCGCCCTGCTGCAGCAGGCAATCGGTAAAGCCGCCGGTGCTCTGCCCCACATCCAGGCAGCGCAGCCCGGCCACGGACAGCCCCGTGGCCAACAAGGCGCCTTCCAGCTTGAGGCCACCGCGAGAGATGTACTTGGCCTCAGCATCGTCCAGCAGCTTCACCTCGGCCACGGACGGGATGTCATCGCCGTTCTTGGCCACCTTCTGCCAGGGCGCCAGGGGTGACAGACGCCACTCCACGCCCGCAGCAATCAGCCGCTGCGCTTGCGAGCGCGTGGCCGCATGGCCCGCTTCCACCAAAAATACATCTGCACGCATGGCGCTCATCCTTTAAGAGTCAAATCAGCCTCCAGCGCTTATCCATCAAGCGCAAGCAGCTATCACAATACTAGCAACCACGATGCAGTGATCCACCCGCGCACCGGCGGCATGCCGCCAAGGCGCGCAACGCGCCTGGGGCGCGGGATCAATAGCGGTAGGTGTCCGGCTTGTACGGGCCTTGCTTGGGCACGCCAATGTAGGCGGCCTGCTCGTCGGTCAGCTCCGTCAGCATGGCGCCCACCTTCTTGAGGTGCAGACGGGCCACCTTTTCGTCCAGGTGCTTGGGCAACACGTAGACCTTGCCGTTTTCGTAGTAGTCGCTATGGGTGAACAGCTCGATCTGGGCAATGGTCTGGTTGGCAAAGCTCGACGACATCACAAAGCTCGGGTGGCCCGTGCCGCAGCCCAGGTTCACCAGGCGGCCCTTGGCCAGCAGGATGATGCGCTTGCCGTCCGGGAAGATCACGTGGTCCACCTGGGGCTTGATCTCTTCCCACTCGTACTGCTCCAGCGACGCCACCTGGATCTCGTTGTCGAAGTGGCCGATGTTGCAGACGATGGCCTGGTCCTTCATGGCCAGCATGTGCTCGTGGCGGATCACGTCCTTGTTGCCGGTGGTGGTCACGAAGATATCGGCCTTGTCGGCAGCGTATTCCATGGTCACGACCTTGTAGCCTTCCATCGCGGCCTGCAGGGCGTTGATGGGGTCGATCTCGGTCACCCACACCTGGGCGCTCAGTGCACGCAGGGCCTGGGCGCTGCCCTTGCCCACGTCGCCGTAGCCGGCCACCACGGCCACCTTGCCAGCGATCATCACGTCGGTAGCGCGCTTGATGCCGTCCACCAGCGATTCACGGCAACCGTACAGGTTGTCGAACTTGCTCTTGGTTACCGAGTCGTTCACGTTGATGGCGCGGAACATCAGCGAGCCCTTGGCCGACATTTCCTTCAAGCGGTGCACGCCGGTGGTGGTTTCTTCGGTCACGCCGATGATCTGGGCGCTCTTGCGGCTGTACCAGGTCGGGTCCTCAGCCAGCTTGGCCTTGATGGAGGCGAACAGGCAGGTTTCTTCTTCGCTGGTGGGGTTGGCGATCAGCGAGGCGTCCTTTTCGGCGCGCTTGCCCAGGTGCATCAGCAGAGTGGCATCGCCGCCGTCGTCCAGGATCAGGTTGGGGCCTTCGCCTTCGGTGCCGGCGGGGCCAAAGTCAAAAATGCGGTGGGTGTAGTCCCAGTACTCGGCCAGGGTCTCGCCCTTGATGGCAAACACAGGCGTACCGGCGGCAGCAATGGCGGCGGCGGCGTGGTCTTGCGTGGAGAAGATGTTGCAAGAAGCCCAGCGCACCTCAGCGCCCAGGGCCTGCAGCGTCTCGATCAGCACGGCGGTCTGGATCGTCATGTGCAGCGAGCCCGTGATGCGGGCGCCCTTGAGCGACTGCTTGGGCGCGAACTCCTCGCGGATGGCCATCAGGCCGGGCATCTCGGTTTCGGCGATGCGGATTTCTTTGCGGCCCCATGCGGCCAGGCCGATGTCGGCAATGATGCAGTCGGTGTTGACCGGGGCGTTGACGCGTGCGTTCATGATGGTTTCTTGCTCCAAAGCATGTTGAAAAACCACTGGTCGCGGGAGTGAAAAAGCTCACCACACGAGAAGTGGATGAGCGTCGTTGCTAGATGACTCCGAGCCTCACGCCCCGCCTGTGCTGGGGACGCTGCAACGCTCCTCGGATCGGCGGATTATAAAAGCAAGTGCATTCCCCGCACCATGCCCCGGGATGAATCCGTCCTCGGCCTTGCACGGAACAGTAAAATCCCGCCACTGCCGCCCCTGCGTCCCACGCCGGTCCCGGCCCGAAGATTCTTGCGCAGGGCGCTCTGCCCCGCACCCATCCCATTCAGGAACCCCCTGTGTCCTACGCCCCAGAAACCCGGCGCCGCCGTACCTTTGCCATCATTTCCCACCCCGACGCGGGTAAGACAACGCTGACGGAAAAGCTACTGCTGTTCTCGGGCGCGATCCAGATCGCCGGTGCCGTGAAGGGCCGCAAAGCCAGCCGCCACGCCACCTCCGACTGGATGGAAATCGAAAAGCAGCGCGGCATCTCGGTGGCCAGCTCGGTGATGCAGATGCTGTACCGCGAGCACGTGATCAACCTGCTCGACACGCCCGGCCACAAGGACTTCTCGGAAGACACCTACCGCGTGCTCACCGCCGTCGATTCGGCGCTGATGGTGATCGACGCGGCCAACGGTGTGGAAGCACAGACCCGCCGCCTGATCGAGGTCTGCCGCCAGCGCGATACGCCCATCATCACCTTCGTCAACAAGATGGACCGCGAAGTGCGCGACCCACTGGACATCATGGACGAGGTGGAGCGCGAGCTGGGCATGCCCTGCTGCCCCATGACCTGGCCCGTGGGCCAGGGCAAGAGCTTTGGCGGCATCATCAACCTGCGCACCAAGACCATGACGGTGTTCGAGTCCGGCAGCGAGCGCCGCCCACAGGACTTCGAGGCCATCCCCTTGTCGGACGAGGCGACTCTGCGCGCACGCTTTGGCGCCGAGTTCGACGCCGCGCTGGAGAGCATGGAACTGGCCGTGGGCGCATCGCCCGCGTGGGACCATGAAGCCTTCCTGGCTGGCAAGCTCACCCCCGTGTTCTTCGGCTCCGGCGTGAACAACTTCGGGGTGATGGAAGTGCTCGATGCCCTGGTGGACATGGCCCCTCCCCCCGGCCCGCGCGTGAGCACGCTTGAAGTGAACAAGCAACCCGTGGTGAAGACCATCCAGCCCGAAGACGAAGGCTTTGCCGGGGTGGTGTTCAAGGTGCAGGCCAACATGGATGCCAACCACCGCGACCGCATCGCCTTTGTGCGCGTGGCCTCGGGCAAATACACGCCGGGCATGAAGCTCAAGGTGCAGCGCACCTCCAAGGAGCTGCGCCCCACCAGCGTGGTGACCTTCATGTCGCAACGCCGCGAGGCCGTCGAAGAAGCCTACGCAGGCGACATCATTGGCTTTACCACCCACGGCGGCGTGCAGCTGGGCGACACCATCACCGATGGTGCCAACCTGCAGTTCACCGGCCTGCCCTTCTTCGCGCCCGAAATGTTCATGACCGTGGTGCTCAAGAACCCACTGCGCACCAAACAGCTCCAGCAGGGCCTGGCCCAGCTGGGCGAGGAAGGCGCGATCCAGGTCTTCAAGCCCGACGCAGGCGGCAACATGCTGCTGGGCGCCGTGGGCCAGCTGCAGTTTGAAGTGGTGCAGCACCGCCTCAAGGCCGAGTACGACGCCGACGTGCGCCTGGAAGGCTGCCAGTACACCGGCGCGCGCTGGATCACCGCCGACAACGCGGCCGACCTGCGCGCGTTCACCGACGCCTACCCGCTGCGGCTGGCGCACGACGCGGCCGACACGCTGGCCTACCTGTGCACCAGCCCGTATGACGTGCGCCTGGCGCAAGAGCGGTTTCCGAAGATCCATTTCCACCCGCTGCGCGAGCATGCGGGGTTGGCGCTGCAGGGCGCATAGCCCGCACAAGAGGGGGAAATTCTTGCGCAGTCAGCCGATCAATTTCTCCATGGCGCCGCTTTGCACCAGGACTGGCATCGGCTCCACCATTTCCGCACTGGCCCTGGTCGGTGCGGACTTGCTGCTGCTGAAGACTTTGACCAGAGGGCGTGATGTGCCTGGGAGTGTGGGCGGCAGAAGGCATCGAAGCGAACCGTGCAAAAACCGAGGATCGCGTGGAGCTACCGACAAGCCCAGGGTGGGCCCCTGGGCGCAAGAGGTGGTACCGCGCGAGACCGGTTTATCGCGCGTTGCAGCCGATGCGCCTTCTGCCGCCCACACTCCTAGCCACTACACGCCTGCAGCGCTCAACTTCCTGCGTCATTGGCAATGGATGCTCCAGCATTGAAAGCCGCGCGCCTCGCGCTGCGCACACACATCGACCGCCACCCCTTGATCGAGTGTCTCAGCGCCACACTGCTTCTGTCTCTGCTCACCCTGCTGGTGCATGGCGCATCACTCCAGGGATCTTGGCGCTGGGATGACGGCGCTCACCTGAGCTACGCCGCCCAATACACACCCTGGCAATATTTCTTGGAGCCCCACATTGCCCAAGGGCACTCCAGTGCCAATGTCGCTCCATGGAACCTGCTGTTCTACGACATCAACCTGAGCTTGTTCGGCATGGCCGCCGCGGGCCACTACGCGCACTTGCTGCTGCTCGTGGGGCTGGGAGCCGCGTTGTTCTATGCCGTGTTGCGAGAGTGGGTGGAGCCCCTGCCCGCACTGATCGGCGCCGTTGCGCTGTTGCTTGGCAAGCCCACTGCCCACATCGCGGCGGGACTGATGCATGGGCACTATGCGACCGGCTTCGTGTTCGCCATGCTGTCGATACTGGGGTGGAATCGGTATCTCAAAGGCGGGCGCGGATACTGGCTGGGGCTGTCGACCCTGGCCTACCTGCTGGCGACTACCTGCAAGGAAGTCTATGTACCCCTGGTCGTCCTCTTGCCCTTCCTGCCCGTGGGCACGCGGCAGCAACGGGTGCGTGCTCTGATACCGTTTGTGCTGATTGCACTGCTCTACATAGGGTGGCGCTACCTGCTACTTGGGCGCCTCGTGGGCGGCTACAGCCAAGGGGTTTTCGATGCCAGCGAGGCCCTGCGCCAGTTGCTCCGGGTTCCCAAATTGCTCCTCGGCTCCAAACCGCCCGGCAACATCCTTGCCGTTGTATTTCTCGGCCTTCTGTGCCTTGCGGCCGTGAAGCGCCGCCTCCATGCGCCTGTTTTCTTCATGTCCTTGGGCATCGTCCTGCTGCCGCTGATACCGCTGACGGCCTTTCCGGGAATTCACAGTCCGGACCGTTACCTGTTCGTGCCGTGGGTGGCGTTTTCAGCCTGCCTGGCGGTCGTCTGGCCGCGAGAGACGCGCCCGGTTTTTGCCCTTGTCGGAGGCGCAGCGCTTGTTGCGGCCCTGGCAGGTGTGCACGCGCAGGAGAAACAGGCGCTCAGGCCCAACCTGGCGTATTGGGACACGCTGTACCGCTTTGCCCTGTCGCTCGACAAAGAGCGGCAGGCCATATTCGTAGTCCCAGAGTTCGGAGGCACCGATGATGGATACAAACGCTCTGTACTGATCCGCGCCAGAAACACCGCCGACCTGTTTGCGCCAAAGCCGCAGCCAGGCGATTTGCACGTCGTGGACGAAAAGGGCCGTGGCCTGGAACAGGTCCCATTGGCCACCCTGCAGCTATTCGAGTTCCGTGGCGGGGACATGGTGCCCATGCCCCCCGAAAGGGTCGCCGAGAAACTCCCGAGCCTGGCGCGTGGGCAACCAGCCCAAAGTGTCCGTTAGAAGCAGCCATCTCTTCGTCCACAGAAAAAGGGGCAAGCCCGAGCGACAGCCTCCGCGACTTTCACCAACGCCCCCTCTTCGCCATCCCTATGCCTTCTCGTTCCCCCATGCTTCCGTTGAGTACCTGGAATCCTCCCGCCCGCCTCGTCGGCCTGCTCACTGACATCGACGACACGCTGACCACGGAGGGGGTTGTGCCTGCGTACGTGGTGCAGGCGATGGAGTCGCTCAAGGCCCGGGGACTGGCCGTGATCCCCATCACGGGTCGCCCCGTAGGCTGGAGCGAGCCCTTTGCGGCCGCCTGGCCTGTGGATGCCATCGTGGCCGAGAATGGTGCTGTGGCCCTGCAGCGCTCTCTGGACAAGCGCGATGCGCTGTTAAAACGATATCAACAGGATGCAGCCACGCGCTCAGCCCATTTCGCCCGCATGCAGCAAGTGCTGGCTGACATCGAAGCCAGGGTGCCCGGCGCCCGCCGCGCGACCGACTCGCCCGGACGCGAAACGGACATCGCCATCGACCACAGCGAGTTCACACACCTGCCCCAAGAGCGGATCGACCAATGCGTGGCGATCCTGCGCGCCGCAGGCATGAACGCCACCGTGAGCAGCATCCACATCAACGGCTGGTTCGGGGCGCACAACAAGCTGGAGGGCGCGCGCTGGATCGTGCGCGAGTTGCTGGGACGCGACCTCGACGCGGAGATCGACCGCTGGGTGTATGTGGGCGACTCGACCAACGACCAGCTCATGTTCGAGCACTTCCCCCACAGCGTGGGGGTGGCCAACATCGCGCGCTTTGTGCCACAACTGCAGCACCTGCCGCGTTATGTGACCGAGGGCGAGCGGGGCGCGGGGTTTGCCGAAGTGGCACGGGCGATCCTGGCGGGTCTGGATCGCAGCGGGAGCTGAGCCTGAAGCAGCCTTGGCCGAGAAATATGAATAAAAATACGGCCTAGCGCTTGATGGATATGCGCAAATAGCTATATTTTTAATAGCAAAACTTCACAAACCCACGCCCTTCTCAGGCCTTGAGGAAGATGTCCGTGTCCGGCGCAAAACACGCATGCAGCGGCAGCAGCGCCCCACCCAGCGCGCGGGCGTCCGAGCCCATGGTGCCCAGCTCCAGCCGGGGCGGCTGGTGCAGGCCTTCCCAGTTGTAGTCGGCCAGCGCGTGGCGGGCGCTCTCGCACAGGGCCTGCAGCAGCTCGGGGGCGGCGGCACCATCGACCACCACGGCGTCCAGATCCAAAAACGCGGTGGCCGAGACGATGCAGTGCGCCAAGCCCGCAGCCGCGCGTGCGATCCAGCCCCGGCTGTGTTCCAGCCACGGGGCCTGCAGCACGCGCTTGTCGTAGGCGGCCATGGGGTCGAGACCGTGTTCGCGAAAGCGCTGCTCCAGCTCCCACAGGGAGGCCTGGCTGATGAGCTGCGCGGGCGCCTGGCCCGGCTGGGCAGGTGACAGCGGCAGCGAGGCCACCGCACCTGCGTTGCCATGCAGACCGCGATGCAGGTGCGAATTGATGACCAGCCCGCCACCCACAAAGGTGTCCATGAACAGGTACAGAAAACTCGGGATGTCGCGCCCGCGCCCCTGCAGCAGCTCGGCCACGCAGGCGGCGGAGGTGTCCTTGGCAAAACTCACGGGCAGCTCGGTCATCTGCTGCACCTGCACGGCCAGGTCGATGTTGTTCCAGGCCTCGGACTGCGCCTCGGTCAGCCCCAGCATGCGGTGCCAGCCGCCGAGCTGGAACGGCGCGGCCACGCCCACCCCTACCACGCGCGAGCGCAGCGGGCCCAGGCCGTCGAGCAGCTGGTTCAGGTGCGTGCGGATCGCAGGCAACAGCACGTCGATGTCAGGGAAGGCGTAGTCGAGCACGATGCGCTCGCGCACATGGCCGGTGAAGTCCACCAGCAGCCAGTCGGCACTGCGGCGGCCGATCTTGATGCCGATGGCAAAGGCGCCGTCGGGGTTGAGACCAATGGGCACCGAAGGCTGGCCCACACGGCCGCGCACCGGGGCTTCGCGGCGCAGCAGCTGGTCTTCATCGAGCCGCGCAGTGATGAGCCCGATGGTCTGCGCCGTGAGGCCCGTGACCCGCGCCATCTCAGCCTTGGCCAGGCTGCCGTGTGTGCGCAGGGCCTGCAGCACCACGCGCTCGTTGAACTGGCGCAGCCCCACATGGTTGGAGCCACGCTGGCGCAGCAGCGCGGGGCTGGCGGCAGCGTTGTCAACGGCGGGTAGGGATGCGTCGGCGTCCAGCATGGTGATGAAACGATCAGGCGTTCAGAGTGTCGCCGATGACGCCCTTGCGCAGCAGGAAGTTGCCCCAGGGCTGCAGCTCTCCCGTCACAACGATGGCATAGGCCTTTTTGACGCGCTCGTAGAACGCAAAACGCTCCACGCCTTCGGCCTGCTCACTGGCCACGCCCTCGCGCGCCAGCACGTCCATGGTTTCGCGCTGCAGGGCTGAGCGGTAGGGCACCTCGGTACCGCCCACCTGCATGTAGGCCACGGGGTGCGGCACGTCCTGCGCCAGGGGCAGCACGCTGGCCACCGCTTGAACGGCACGTGCCATCCCAATGCCCGGCAGGCGCAGCACGGGCTTGCCCGCGCCCAGGCTCATGGCGGTGAAGTTTGCGTCGGCCAGCACGATGGCGTCGTCATGGCCCATTTCCGCCAGCACCTTGAGCAGGTCGGGGGTCAGCAGGGGGTCGATGTTTTTCAGCATGGTTCAGGCCAGGCATTCAGCGGGCAGGTCGGACGCAGCCATGGCACCCGTCATCACGGCCACGGTGTCGCTCATGCTGATCTTCTTGGGGTTGACCACGGCGGCGCGCTTGCCCAGGCGGGCGATGTGGATGCGGTCGGCAATCTCGAACACATGGGGCATGTTGTGGCTGATGAGGATGACGGGCAGGCCCTTGTCGCGCACGCGGCGGATGAGCTCCAGCACCATGTTGCCCTCCTTCACGCCGAGGGCGGCGGTGGGCTCGTCCATGATGACGACGTGGCGCGCAAACGCTGCCGCCCGCGCCACGGCCACGCACTGGCGCTGGCCGCCGGAGAGCGTTTCCACCGCCTGCGTCATGGAGCGGATGCCGACCTTCAGCTCGGCCATGCGGGCCACGCTTTCTTCGAGCATCTTCTTCTTGTCGAGCATGCGCAGTGCGCTGCCCAGCAGTCCGGGGCGGCGCAGTTCGCGCCCCAGGAACAAATTCTCGGCAATCGTCATGGCCGGGGCCACGGCCAGGTCTTGGTACACGGTTTCGATGCCCGCGCGGCGTGCGTCGATGGGGCTCTTGAACTGGATGCGCTGGCCGTCGAGCAGGATCTCGCCTTCGTCGGGCACGGTGGCGCCCGACAGCGCCTTGATGAGACTCGACTTGCCCGCGCCGTTGTCGCCGATCACGGCCAGGATTTCACCGGCGCGCAGTTCAAAGTCGGCACCATCCAACGCCGTGACCTGCCCATAGCGCTTGACCAGCCCCTTGGCCTGCATGACCAGCGGGGCGTTCGTGGTGTGTGGGGAGGTGGTCATGATCAACGCACTCCTTTGCGCGAGAGTTGGTCGGTGGCCACGGCCAGGATCACGAGGATGCCGGTGACCAAGATCTGGTAGACCGACGACACGCCCATGAGCGTGAGCCCGTTGCGGAACACGCCCACAATCAGCGCCCCCACCAGCGTGCCCAAAATCATGCCGCGCCCGCCAAACAGGCTGGTGCCGCCCAGCACCACGGCGCTGATGGCGTCCAGGTTTTCGGTTTGGCCCGCGTTCGGGTCGCCCGCGCCGGTGCGGGCCACCGACAGCACCGACGCGATGCCGTAGAACAGGCCCGCCAGCACATACACGCCCAGCAGCACCTTGTCGGTGGCAATACCGGTGAGGCGCGTGGCCTCGGGGCTGTTGCCCACGGCGTAGACATGGCGGCCCGGCGCGGTCTCGCGCAGCGCAAACCAGGTGACGAGGTACAGCGCCAGCATGAGCACCGCGCCCCAGACGATGGCGGTCTGCCCCAGCTGGAAGGTGTTGCCCAGTGCGGTCATGCCAGCCGGGATGTCGGTGATGGTCTGCGCGCCCGAGTACAGCTGCGTGGCGGCAAACGCGATGTTGAGCGTACCCAGCGTGACGATGAAGGGTGGCAGCTTGATCTTGGTGACCAGCAGGCCGTTGATCAGGCCGAACAGCATGGTCACCGCCATGCCGCAGGCAATCGCCACGGGGGCCGAGAGGCCGTAGTCCGCCGCCATCTTGGTCATCACAATGCCGCCCAGCGCCATGACCATGCCACACGACAAATCGATGCCTGCGGTGAGGATGACCAGCGTCTGGCCAATGGCGATGACCGCCACCACCATGACCTGCTGCAGGATGAGCGCGAAGTTCTGCGCCGACAGGAAACGCTCGCTCTGCGTGGCAAAAAAGGCGCACGCCAGGATCAGCGCGATGAACGGCCCCAGCGTGGCCAGCGGCGGTAGTTTGGAAGCGGTCGAGGACATGGCGGCTCCGTGCGGGTGGACAAAGGGGGCGCGCAGGCAGGCCCGTTGCGGCTTGCCTGGCGCCAATTCAGCAGAGGCGGCTTACTTGGCGCCCCAGCACAGGTCGGTTCCGGTCTTCACATCCTTGCTGTCCACGCCCGCCATGGACTTGGCAGCGATCAGCGTCACGCCGGTGTCGGTGTAGCCGCTGACCTTCTTGCCGGTCTTGGCGTATTCCACGCCTGCCGCCACGCCCATGGCGGCCATGCGCAGTGGGTACTGCTGGCTGGTGGCGGCGATCACACCCTTGCCCACGTCGGCAATGCCCGCACAGCCACCGTCCACCGAGACGACGAGCACGTTCTTCTCCTTGCCTGCGGCCTTGAGCGCGTTGTAGGCACCGGCGGCAGCGGGCTCGTTGATGGTGTAGACGATGTTGATGTCAGGGTTCTTCTGCAAGCAGTTTTCCATGCCGGTCTGGCCCTTGGCGCGGTCGCCAAAGCTGTCGGCCATGCAGACCACTTCGGCGGGGCGCGACAACTCATTGCTCTTGGCATCGTTGGCCTGCAGACCAAAGCCCTTCAGGAAGCCGTTGTGCCGCTGTGCTCCCACGGGGTGGCCGGGGAACAGGTCCAGCGTGGCAATCACAGGCTTCTTGCCTGCAGCGGCGGCCTTGGCGTACTGGCCGATCAGCTCGCCCGCCTTGTAGTTGTCGGTGGCAAACAGCGCGTCCGTCGCATCCATGGGCTCGGTGGGGCTGTCGAGCGCAATCACCATCACGCCGCGCGCCTGCGCCTTCTTGATCGCGGGCACGATGGCCTTGGCGTCGCTGGGGGTGATGAGGATGGTCTTGGCACCTGCGGCGATCAGGTTCTCCATGGCCGTGACCTGGCCCGCGTTGTCGCCATCGGTCTTGCCTGCGGCCGACACCAGCTTGGCACCCAGCTTCTTGGCCTCGGCCGTGGCGCCCTCTTTCATCTTCACGAAGAAGGGGTTGGTCTCGGTCTTGGTGATGAGGCCGATGACGGGCTCGGATGTCTGCGCCTGGGCCAGGCCACAGGCCAGGGCGCCGGTGAGGGCAAGGGCAGAAAGCGCGAAGGCGGGGGTGCGTTGCATGGTGTTGTCTCCGGGTTTTGGGATGGCAGATTCCTGTCGGCCCCGTGCTGCGCGGCTGGCAGGTGAACCACTCTTGTCGGGTGGATGGGATCGAACTATAGTTGCCGACGAGTTAATAAATCAAGTGGATTTACTTATGGTTTTCCCTATCCAGTCCGCCGACTCCAGCCCCGCCCACACCGCACCGCCGCTGCGGGTGGCCACGGCGGGCGAGGCCTTGTTTGACCTGATCGAAGAGCCCGATGGCCGCCTCAAGCCCTGCGCGGGCGGCGCGGTCTACAACCTCACGCGTGCGCTGGGCCTGCAGGGCGTGGGCACGCTCTACCTCAACCCGCTGTCGGGCGACCTGCTGGGCCGCCAACTGGCCCACGGCTTGCAGGAGGCGGGCGTGGCCCTGGCCGCCCCAGCGCCGGTGCGTGCGCCCAGTGCGCTGGCACTGGCCGCACTGGATACCGAGGGCAAGGCCAGCTACAGCTTCTACCGCGATGGGGTGGCCGACCGCCAGGTGACGGCCGATGCGCTCATTGCCGCGTGCGCCGCCCAGCCCCACCTGCAGGTGGTGGCCACGGGCTGCCTGGCGCTGGTGGCGCAGGACGCAGCCATCTACCAGCCCTGGCTGGCAGCGCAGCGCGCAGCAGGCCACATGGTGGTGGTGGATGCCAACCTGCGCCTGTCGGCCGTGGACGATGCCGACGCCTACCGCGCCAACGTGATGGCCGCCCTGCAGCACTCCCACCTCATCAAGGTGAGCGACGATGACCTGGAGGCGCTGGCTGTTCCGGGCGCCAACGCATTGGAACGCGCCCACTATTTGCAGCAGCAAACACAGGCGCAATGGCTCGCCCTGACCCTGGGGCCGGAAGGTGCCTGGCTGCTGCAACGCGACGGCCTGGCCGTGCATGCGCGCGAAGAAGTACCGATCACGGTGGTGGACACCGTGGGTGCGGGTGACTGTTTTCTGGCGGGGTTGATCACCGCCTGGCTGGCAGGGCCTGAGCGTGGGGAGGAAGCGCGGGCCCGTGGTGCGGAGGGCTTGACGGCTCCGGTCACCGAAGCCCGGTTGCGCGCCATGCTGCTCCACGCGCTGGCCAGTGCCGGCCACTGCGTGGAGCGCGCGGGCTGCACGCCGCCGCGTTACGAGGAAGTGCGCGAAAGGCTGGCGTTGCGGCGCTGAGCGACCGCAGCGGGCCGATAGCCCTTACTCAGCCGGCTTGGCTGCCGGTTTACGAGCTTGGCTGCGAGGACGGGCAGCGGGTGCCATGGGGAGTGTGGCGCCTTCTGCCTCGGCGGCGGAGGCCTCGGGAGCGGCAGTAGAGGACTCGGCACTTACCTCCCTCCCTCCAGCACGCGCGCTGCGCGCACGGGGCGTGGCGGCCTTGCGGGGGCTAGCGCCGGGCTTTGCGCCGTCTCCACTGCGCGCGCGGCTGCGGCGAGGGGTGACGGCTTCGGGGCCATCGTCCTCGGTGGATGCACCGCCTTCCGGCGTGTCCGCACCCTCTTCCACTTCGGAGCGCATTTCTTGCAGCGTGGTGGAGTCGATCACCGGCTCTGGCGGCGCAGCCTCGGGGGCAACGGACTGGCTGAAGTAGCGGCTGGCCGGACGCTCTGCAGGGGTATCAGCCTGTTCGGCCTCAAGGTGTTCGTGGCGCTGCGGGGAGCGCGTGTCTGCCCGGTCCGGGCCCTCACCGCGACGCCCTCGGCTGCGGCCCGATGGGCCCTGCTCTTCGCCGCCGTCCGAACGCAGGTCAGGCGCCGTCGCCACCGCATGGAAGTCGTGCCGCGTGGCGCCGCCCTGGCTGGCTCGCTCACCGGCTCCTTCAGGCCGCGCGGGCGCGGCGGCGGCGCTCGGCCCACCATGGCTGCGGTACACATACGCGCCCGATTTTTCATCGCGCCCAAACTCCAGCAGCCCGCGCGCCTGCGCTTCCTCCAGCAGGTTGCCAAAGGTGCGGAAGCCATACCGGCCTTCGCTGAAATCGGGCTTGCGGCGCTTGATGGCCTCCTTGAGCACCGAGGCCCAGATCTTGCCGGTGTCGCCGCGCTCGGACAGCAGGGCTTCAAACGTCTCGGCCGCCAGCTCCACGCCCTGGGTCCGGCGCGCGTCCTGGCTTTCCTTGCGGCTGCGCTCCTCCTCGGGGCTGCGGCGGGGCGCGGGCGGTGGGTTGCTGCCTGGGGCCTGGCGGCGGGCCTGCGCACGCTGGTTCTCGCGGACCAGGTCGTCGTAAAAGATGAACTCGTCGCAGTTGGCGATGAGCAGGTCCGACGTGGACTGCTTCACGCCCACACCGATCACCTGCTTGTTGTTCTCGCGCAGCTTGGACACCAGCGGCGAGAAGTCCGAGTCGCCGCTGATGATGACGAAGGTGTTGACGTGCGACTTGGTGTAGCAGAGGTCCAGCGCGTCCACCACCAGGCGGATGTCGGCCGAATTTTTGCCGGACTGGCGCACATGGGGGATTTCGATCAGCTCGAAATTCGCCTCGTGCATGGTGGCCTTGAAGCCCTTGTAGCGCTCCCAGTCGCAATAGGCCTTCTTGACCACGATGGAGCCCTTGAGCAGCAGGCGCTCCAGGATGGGCTTGATGTCGAACTTTTCGTACTGCGCATCGCGCACGCCCAGGGCGACGTTTTCAAAGTCGCAGAACAGGGCCATGCTGATGCTGTCGGAGGGGGATGCCATATCGTGTGTGAGTTCCGTTCAATGCTGCGGATCATCACACGGAACGCATTGCGCCCTCCGAAGGGATGGCCTCAGGTGGGTTTGGCCAAGCCCAGTTTCTCTACCAGCGCCTTCTCGCGCGTGAACGTGTCCTGCGCAAACTTCTTGTACGCCGCCGTGCTCATGTACATCGGCACCATGTCATAGCGCGCCAGGGCCGTGCGATAGCTCTCCTGCTCCATGGCCTGCTTGAAGGCATCGTGCAGGCGCTTGACCACCGCATCGGGTGTGCCCTTGGGTGCGCCGATGCCAAAGGGCGAGTTCTGCACCAGGTTCAGGCCCAGCTCCTTGAGCGTGGGCGCGTCGGGGAACTTGGCCAAGCGCTCGGCGCCCCAGGTGTTGAGCACGCGCAGCTTGCCCGCTTCCACCTGCGGCGCAAAGCCGGTGGAGTCGGCCGCCGCCATGATCTGCCCGCCCAGGATGGATTGCATCAGGTCGGCACTCCCCTTGTAGGGCACGTGCAGCAGCTCCAGGCCCAGCTGCTGGGCGATGAGTTCCATCGTCAGGTGCGGGCTGGTCATGGTGCCTGTGGAGCCATAGCTGAGCTTGCCAGGGTTGGCCTTGGCCCAGGCCACGAAGTGCGTCCAGGTCTTGAGGGGCGAGTCGGCGGGCACCACCAGGCCAAACGCGTAGCCGGTGACGTTGAGCACGTAGCTGATGTCTTTGACCGGGTCCCAGTTGATCTTGGTGGTGTAAGGGAGGCGGAACACGCCCAGCGGAATCTGCGCGACGGTGTAACCGTCAGCAGGCGAGGTCTGCAGCGCCTGGGCAGGCAAGGTGCCGCCCGCGCCGGGCTTGTTTTCGACAATCACGGTCTGCCCGAGGATCTTGCTGGCGTTGTCAGCCAACGCGCGCATGGTGATGTCGGTGGGGCCGCCGGCCGGGAAGGCGATGATCAGCTTGATGGGTTTGTTGGGAAAGCTCTGGGCCTGCGCCAGGAACGCAGGGGCGGCGAGGCTGGCGGCTCCCCATTGGATGATCTGGCGACGTTGCATGGCGAAGCTCCTCAAAACGAAAGACAAAAGATTCGCTCATTGGACTGCAGCCCCTCGCGCGGGGCATGCAGGAAACCCCCTAGCCTCTGTCACCAAGGCGGCAGCGCGGCTGGGGCAGGATGGTTCCCGCAACGCGCCGGTAGCGCGCAACACCGCAGGCGTTTGTCACACTTTGTACGTGGACAGCAGCAGGCTGGTTTCCGTGTTGGCAATGCCCGGCGTGAGGCGGATGCGGCCCAGCGCCGCATCGAATGCCTCCAGGCTTTCGGCGCGCACCTCGGCCACGATGTCCCAGCGGCCGTTGGTGGTGTGCAGGGTGCCCACCGTGGGCTCACCGCGCAGCGCATGGATGACAGCGGGCGCCGCATTGCCCTCGACCGCGATGCTCATCCACGCACGGATGCGCTGGGGCTCCGAATCGGGCCGCAGCCGCACGGTATAGCCGACGATGACACCGCCCTCCTCCATCTTGTGCAAGCGGTTCTGAACGGTGCCGCGCGATACACGCAGCTTCTGCGCCAGCGTGGCCACGGGGGTGCGCGCGTCGGCGCGCAGGATGCTGAGGATTTCGCGGTCGGTGTCGTCCAGTTTGGTCATGGCAGGCTCTATAGCTGGCAGTTCGGCAATTTTCTGTGCATTGTGGCCCTGCAAGCTGGCACGGGCATTTCTTCCGCCCGGCGCAACGCGGACGACTTCTCACGCTGAATCTGGATCAGGAAGGCCGGCAGCGCCCGTCTAGAAAGCATCAAACGCTATCAAACTCATAGCACCTGCATCACAACGAATCCGTGGGATGCGGGGCCTGCGCATCCAGCCGCGCATCGCAACCCACGCCCGATGCAATCCAGCGCCGGGCCAGCGCAGACAGTGCGCGCACAGCCCAGGGATGGGACAGGCCGGTGACACCACCGGGGTCGGCCACCATGCCACACCAATAGCGCTGGTCGGCATCGCTCCAGCGCAGGGCCGTGCAGGCCCCCTTGCGGCGCCGTGACACCAGCATCCCCAGCGGGCAGGGCTCCGCCAGGCAGCACAGCCCACAGCCGTTGCAGGGTGCGCCTTCTGCGGGCTTGGCGGGTGCTGCGGGATGCAACCACACCACGGTGGGGTGAGCAGGCAGTTGTTCGGGCATGGGGGTGCAAAGGGAACATGCGCGAGCGGCAAATGCCCCCGCGCTCCACGGTGCATTGTGCGGCCCTATTACCGCCGCGCGACTGGCTGCACGACCGCAGGCCCCAACAAAAAAGCCCCCGCTGCGATCACAGCGGGGGCCAAACCGGTCGAAGGGACCGGGGAGGGAGACAAGTAAAGAGGGAATGAAACTGCCGCCGGATCAGCAGCCCAACGGCCGGTTCGGGCGCATGGGCACGATGCCGGTGACGCGCAAGGTGGCGTTCGAGCCATCCGTGGCTGTCAGCGTTTTTCCGCTGAAGCGCACCTGGTCGCTCTCGCGTACCACCGCCGTGTCAGTCGGCTCGCCGCTGGCGTATTCCTTGCCATCAAAGGTCAGGAAGACCTGGTGCAGGCCCGTCGCATCGGGGCGATAACGGATGTCGCCAAAGGCGGTGGCCGAAGAACCCACCTTGTTGGCCCCGTCAAAGCGGAAAGCACACAATTCGGGCACCGAGCCGATGGGGTTTTCCTTGTCCACGCCGGTGAGGTTCAACGTGCCGTTGCCGTACACACCGTTAAGACCGTCCACCGTAGCGCTGGTCACGGTCAGCACACCGGGTTCGTTGCTGGGTGTTGGGTCATCGTCATTGCCGCCGCCGCAGGCGACCAGCAGCACAGAAGCAGCCGCAAGGGCAGTACAGGTCTTGAGGAAATGAAAAGCGTTCATGGTGATGGGCGTCCGTAGATGTGGATGGAAGGTGGGGAGCCGATCCCCTGCAACCCATCGTAGGAAGCCCACCCCGCGCAGCGCGTGCGCCATGTTCCGCGTTGTGCGTAGGACATGTGCCGACAGGGGTGTGCGCCAAACCAATGGCTGGCATGGCGCCACCCTGCCCCTGCCGCCCGCACCGCTCACGTATCTCAGCGCGCCAGCACCGCCGCCAGCGCCTTTCCAGTATGTGTGCCCGCCGCCACCACATCCTCGGGCGTAGCGGCTGCCACGATGCGCCCGCCTGCGTTGCCACCTTCAGGGCCCAGGTCCAGGATCCAGTCAGCCTCGGCGATCACATCCAGGTCGTGCTCGATCACGATCACGCTGTGGCCGCCATCGACCAGGCGGTGCAGCACGCGGATGAGCTTGTCCACATCAGCCATGTGCAGGCCCACGGTGGGCTCGTCCAGCACATACAGCGTGTGCGGCGCCTTCTGGCCTCGGCGGCCCACCTCGTCGCGCACCTTGGTGAGTTCGGTGACGAGCTTGATGCGCTGCGCCTCGCCACCGCTCAAGGTCGGCGACGGTTGGCCCAGCGTGAGGTAGCCCAGGCCCACGTCCTGCAAGAGCTGCAGCGGGTGCGCAATGCTGGGCATGGTGGCGAAGAAGCCCACGGCCTCGTCCACTTCCATCTGCAGCACATCGCCAATGCTCTTGCCGCGCCAGGTCACGGCCAGCGTTTCGGGGTTGAAGCGCGCGCCGTGGCAGGTTTCGCAGGGCACCTTCACATCGGGCAAGAAGCTCATCTCGATGGTGCGCACACCTGCACCTTCACAGCTGGGGCAGCGGCCTTCGCCGGTGTTGAAGCTGAAGCGCCCGGCGGCATAGCCGCGTGCCTTGGCCTCCAGCGTCTCGGCAAACAGCTTGCGGATGGTGTCCCAGAAGCCGATGTAGGTAGCTGGACATGAACGCGGCGTCTTGCCGATGGGTGTCTGGTCTACTTCGAGCACGCGGTCGATGCTCTCAAAGCCCGACAGGCCGGTGCAACCGACCAGTGGCGGCGCCTTGCCCGCGTCCATGGCATCGCGCCCGGCCTTGGTACTGCGCTGCTGCACCCAGGCCTGCACATTGGCCAGCAGCACATCGCGCGCCAGGGTGGACTTGCCCGATCCGCTCACGCCCGTCACTGCCACCAGGCGGTGCAGTGGCACGGTGGCCGTCACGTTCTGCAAGTTGTGCAACTGCGCGCCATGCACGGTGAGCCAGCGCATGGCAGCGCGCTCCTTGGCTTCATTGAGGGCGTCAGCGGCCAGCGATGCCGCCTGCGCCGCACGCTTCTTGACGGCCGCACTCTGCCGACCGGTAGGCGCCGCAGCTTCGGCACGGGCAAAGGCGGCCGTGGCCTCGGCACTGACCTTGCTGGCCGACATGCTGCGGCGCAGCTGCAGCGGATGCTTCATGGCGTGCAGCAGGTAACGGCCGGTTTGCGAATCTTCGGCGCCCGTGATGTCGGACACGCTGCCCTGCGCCACCAGGCGCCCGCCGCGTTTGCCCGCGCTGGGGCCAATGTCGATGATGTGGTCGGCGCGGCGGATGGTGTCTTCGTCGTGCTCCACCACCACCAGCGTGTTGCCCTTGTCACCCAGCTTGTGCAGGGCGTTGAGCAGGATCTGGTTGTCGCGCGCATGCAGGCCAATGGTGGGCTCGTCGAGCACGTAGCAAACCCCCTGCAGGTTGCTGCCCAGCTGCGCGGCCAGGCGGATGCGCTGCGCCTCGCCACCGCTGAGCGTGGGCGCGCCCCGGTCGAGCGTGAGGTAGCCCAGGCCCACTTCTTCGAGGAATTCGAGGCGGCTCTGGATCTCGGGCACCAGATCGCGGGCGATGTCGCCTTCACGCTGGGTCATGCCGCCTTCGATGCGCAGGGTCTCGATCCATCGGCGCACATCGGTGACTGACAAAGCTGCGATGTCGGTAATGCCCACTCCCGCAAACTTCACCGCGCGGGCCGTGGCGTTCAGACGCGTGCCGTGGCATGTGGGGCAAGCGGTGTCCTGCAAATCTTCCACCTCGGGCTCGGCAAAGGTCTGCTCGCGGCCCTTTTCCTTGTCGTCTTGTACCGAGTCGTCGAACACCTTGCGCTGGTCTTTGGTGAGCTTGACGCCGGTGCCCACGCAGTCGGGGCACCAGCCATGCTTGCTGTTGTACGAGAACAGGCGCGGGTCCAGCTCGGCATAGCTGGTGGCGCACACCGGGCAGGCACGCTTGGTCGAAAAGGCTTGCAGATGGCCAATACCGGCCGTGGGCAAGCCGCCCTCCATGGCCGCAGCCAGCGTGTCGATGCTGCTCAGCACATGCACCACGCCCTTGCCGTGCGTGAGCGCGTCGGCCAGCGCCTTGCGGAGCTGGGCTTCGTTCTCGGGCGACACATCCAGGCTGGCAACAGGCAGCTCAATAGTGTGCTCCTTGAAGCGGTCAATGCGCGGGAAGTTGGTGGTGGGCAGGAAGTTGCCATCCACGCGCAGATGCGTAAAGCCGCGCGGGCGCGCCCAGTCGGCCAGCTCGGTATAGACGCCCTTGCGGTTCATCACCAGCGGCGCGAGCAGTCCGATGTGCTGGCCACGGAACTGCGTGAGCAACTGCGCGGCGATGCTCTCGGGCGTTTGCGGCTGCACGGCTGCGCCGTCTTTGGTGCAGTGCTGGGTGCCCAGCTTGACGTACAGCAGGCGCAGAAAGTGCCACACCTCGGTGGTGGTGCCCACGGTGGACTTGCGACCGCCGCGCGAGAGGCGCTGCTCGATGGCGACAGTGGGCGGGATGCCGTACACGGCATCCACCTCGGGCCGACCGGCTGGCTGCACGATGCTGCGGGCATAGGCGTTGAGCGATTCGAGGTAACGCCGCTGGCCTTCGTTGAACAGGATGTCAAACGCGAGCGTGGACTTGCCCGAGCCGCTCACGCCCGTCACCACGTTGAACTTGCCACGCGGAATGTCCACGCTCAGGTTCTTGAGGTTGTGCTCCTTGGCGTTGACGATTTGTATAGCGTTTTTGGCCGCTGGCGCTTGATCCATATGCGCGAGGCGCTCTGATTTTCGTAGCGCCGCAGCCTTTTCGTGCACCGAGTGGCCGCCCACGCCCAGCGCCAGTTCGTAGTCGCGCAGCGCCTGGCCTGTGTGCGAGGTGGCGTGAGCACGCACGTCCTCGGGCGTGCCCTCGGCCACGATGAGGCCGCCCGCGTAGCCGCCTTCGGGGCCCAGGTCGATGAGCCAGTCGCTGGCGCGGATCACGTCCAGGTTGTGCTCGATGACAATGAGCGAGTGCCCCGCATCGATGAGCTTGCGCAGCGCGCGCATCAACTTGGCAATGTCGTCAAAGTGCAGGCCCGTGGTGGGCTCGTCAAACAAGAACAGCGTGCCTTTGCGGGCGACGGACTGGCGCGATTTGGATGCGCTGCGCGCAGCCTCCGCCAGAAAGCCTGCAAGCTTGAGGCGCTGCGCCTCGCCGCCTGACAAGGTCGGCACGGGCTGGCCCAACGCCACGTATTCGAGCCCTACATCCACGATGGGCTGCAGCGCGCGGATCACATCACGGTCATTGGCAAACAGGTCGGCCGCCTCGGCCACCGTGAGAGCCAGCACATCGGCCACATTCAACGTCCGACCACCACGCTCGATGGTGATCTCCAGGATCTCGGGCCGGTAGCGCTTGCCATCGCAGTCCGGGCAGCGCAGGTATACGTCGCTCAGGAACTGCATCTCCACATGCTCAAAGCCCGAGCCGCCGCAGGTCGGGCAGCGCCCATCGCCGCTGTTGAAGCTGAACTTGCTGGCCGTGTAGCTGCGCTGCTTCGACAGCGGCGCCACGGCAAACAGTTCGCGGATGCTGTCCCACGCGCCCACGTAGCTCACGGGGTTGGATCGGGCGGTTTTTCCGATGGGGGATTGATCGACAAACACAACATCCGACAGATGGTCGGCGCCCAGCATGCGGTCGTGCGCGCCCGGCGTGTCGGTGGCCTTGCCAAAGTGGCGCAGCAGCGCGGGGGCCAGGACGTCCTGGATCAGGCTGGACTTGCCCGAGCCACTGACGCCGGTCACGGTGACCAGGCGCTGCAGCGGGAACTCCACCGTCACATCCTGCAGGTTGTGCTCGCGCGCGCCTTCGAGGATGAGGCGCGGCGTGGATTCGGTGACCATGCGCTTGAAGCCAAAACCCACGTGCTTGCGCCCACCCAGGTAGGCGCCGGTCAGCGTGTCGGCGTTGCGCAAATCGGCCGTGGTGCCGTCAAACACGATCTGCCCGCCCAGGCGGCCGGGGCCAGGGCCCATGTCGATCATGCGGTCGGCCGCCAGCATCACGGCCGGGTCGTGCTCCACCACCACCAGCGTGTTGCCCGCGTCGCGCAGGCGCAGCATGGCCTCGGTGATGCGGTGCATGTCGCGCGGGTGCAGGCCGATGCTGGGCTCGTCCAGCACGAACAGCGTGTTGACCAGGCTGGTACCCAGCGCCGTGGTGAGGTTGATGCGCTGCACCTCGCCGCCACTCAGTGTGCGGCTTTGCCGGTCGAGCGTGAGGTAGCCAATGCCCACGTCGCACAGGTACCTCAGGCGGGTCGTGATTTCTTCGTGCAGCAGCTTGAGCGCTTGCGCGTCGCCGCCCTTGGCGTCGTCGCCCACCGGTAGCTGCATGCGATCAAAGAACTGGCGCAGTCGATCAACGGGCAGCAGCATCAGATCGTGCAGGCACAGGCCGGGCAAGGCCTCCAGTTGCTCGCGCGACCATTGCACGCCTTCGGGCATGAAGCGTTTGCCAGGCTCCAGCACCGCATCGGCATCCTCCTTGCGGCCGATGCGCCAGAGCAGGCTTTCGGTCTTGAGCCGCGCACCCGCGCAGGTGGGGCATGGCGTGTAGCTGCGGTACTTGGACAAGAGCACGCGGATGTGCATCTTGTAGGCCTTGCTCTCCAGGTACTCAAAAAAGCGCTTGATGCCGTACCACTGCTTGCTCCATTGCCCGTCCTTGTAGCCGGGGGCGCCGCCGATCACCCACTTTTTCTGGTCGTCGGTCAGCTTGTACCAGGGCGTGTCGCGCGGGATGCCGGCTGTTTCGGCATGGCGCATGAGGTCGTCCTGCGCTTCTTTCCACGCGGGGGTCTGGATGGTCTTGATGGCGCCCGCGCGCAGCGTGAGCTTGTCGTTGGGGATGACCAGGCCGTAGTCCACGCCGATTACCCGGCCAAAGCCCCGGCAGCTGTCGCACGCGCCCACGGCGGAGTTGAACGAGAAGGCCGACGGGATAGGGTCGCTGTAGCGCAGGTCGCTGTCGGGGCAGTGCAGGCCGGTGGAGAAGCGCCAGAGTTCTGGTTCGCTCTCGTCCAAGAGCCGATAGACATTCAAGCGCCCCGTGCCGCGTTTGAGCGCGACCTCGATGGCCTCGATCACCCGCACCTTCTCGGCATTGCCCAGACGGAACCGGTCTGCCACCACATCCAGCACCTTGCGCGGGCCGGTGGGCGTGGCCACCTCGCGCTCGGCCTGCACCTTGGTGAAGCCACTGGCGGACAGCCACTGCTCCACCTGCTCCGCGCTGGTGTTGGCAGGCAACTCGACCGGGAAAGTCAACACGATGCGGGGGTCACTGGCGGCAGCGCAGCGCGCGGCCAACTCCGCGTAGATGGTCTCGGGCGTGTCATGCCGCACCGGCTGCGCGGTCTGCTTGTCGAACAACTGGCCCGCACGGGCGAACAGCAGCTTCAGGTGGTCGTTCAGCTCCGTCATCGTGCCCACGGTGGAGCGGCTGGAGCGCACGGGGTTGGTCTGGTCGATAGCGATGGCCGGCGGCACGCCCTCGACCTTGTCCACGGCAGGCTTGTCCATGCGGTCGAGGAACTGGCGGGCGTAGGCGCTGAAGGTCTCCACGTAGCGGCGCTGGCCCTCGGCATAGAGCGTGTCAAACACCAGGCTGGATTTGCCCGAGCCGCTGGGCCCCGTGACCACCGTGAGTTCGCCGGTGCGGATGTCCAGATCCAGGTTCTTGAGGTTGTGCTGGCGTGCGCCGCGGATACGGATCAGTCCCTGGGTCATGGAGGCAGTCTTTTTCGAGGGTGAGGCGGAACATTCTAGGCACCGCAGTGGCGCCCGTCCGGCCTTGCCGCAATACCCTTTGATTGCGGGTCTGCTGACAGGTGCTGTCACAACATCGGGTTATGCCGGTTCGCAAACAGGGAACATTTGTCTAGAGTAGCCAGTCAATCCAAGGAGACGACCATGTACAAATGGACACAATGGGGAGCCGCAGTCGCTCTGGCCGCCGCGCTGTGCGGCGCGAGCAATGCCCAGATCCTGATCGGGCAAACCGCCGGCTTCTCCGGACAGGTGGCGGCAGGCGTGAAGGAAACCACCGACGGCGCCTTGCTCTATATCGATGCGGTCAACGCCAAGGGCGGCGTCAACGGCCAGAAGATCGAACTGACCTCGCTGGACGACAAGTTCGACCCCAAGCTGGCCGCAGAAAACGCGCGCAAGCTGATCGAAGAAAACAATGTGTCAGCGCTGTTCCTCACACGCGGCACGCCCCACACCGAGGCCATCGTTCCCCTGCTGGAAAAGCACGGCGTGGCACTGGTCGGCCCTTCCACGGGCGCCATGGTGCTGCACCAGCCCGTGCGCAAATACGTCTTCAACGTGCGCGCCACCTACCAGCGCGAGGCAGAAAAGGCCATGACCCACCTGGCCTCCATGGGCATTACCCGCATTGCCGTGGTGTATGCCGACGACAGCTTTGGCGCCGATGGCGTGGCGGGGGCACAAAAAGGCCTGGCGGCGGCCAAGCTCACACCCGTGGTGCTGGAGAAGTTTGACCGTGCCAAGCCTGATTTCGCCCCAGTTGCGGCCAAGGTGGCCAAGGCAGACACCCAGGCCGTGCTGATGATCGCCTCCGGCTCTGCCGTGGTCGATGGCAGCAATGCGCTGCGCGCCGCAGGCTCTGCCGCACAGATCGTGACGCTGTCCAACAATGCCTCGGGCGGCTTCATCAAGAGCCTGGGCAACAACGCGCGCGGCGTGATCGTGACCCAGGTGTACCCCAATGAGCGCGCGGTGACCTACGCCATGGTCAAGGAAGCCCAGGAGCTGGCCCGGGCCAAGGGTTTGCAGGAGATCAGCCCCGCCATGCTCGAAGGTTTTGCAGCCGCCAAGGTCCTGGTGGAAGGGCTCAAGCGCGCCGGCCCCAAACCCAGCCGCGACAAGATCCACGCGGCCCTGGAAGGCATCAAGAAATTCGACTTGGGCGGACTGGAGGTGAGCTACGGGCCAGACGACCACACGGGCCTGGACTTTGCCGACCTCTCCATCATCGGTACGGACGGCAGGTTCCGTCGCTAAGAGCCTGTTTACGATCTCGCAGGGGATCGCAAACAGGCTCTAGGAGCCATCTCCCGGATGGCCATAGGTTGCGCAGGCCCGGCTCCGTCCGGGCCTACGTATTTCTACAGTTTATTTGTCACCGTTTGTATCTATATTGACGCCTCCAACAAACAGGCATCTTGGGACAAACATGAGATTGACACACTGGCTTCGCGGGGGCGCTACCCTGGCCGCCATCTTCGCAATGGTGGGCGCAGCCCACGGACAGATTCTCATTGGACAGACGGTGGGCATCACGGGTTCGGCAGCGGCCACGGTGGCCGAATCCATGCAGGGCGCGGCGCTCTACATTGAACACATCAACGCCCGGGGCGGTATCGCGGGGCAGAAGGTGGAGGTCATATCCCTGGACGACAAATTCGACCCCAAGCTGACCCTGGAAAACACCCGCATCCTGATTGAGGAAAAAGGCGTGATCGGGCTGTTCATGACACGGGGCACGCCCCACACCCAGGGCATCATGCCGCTGCTGGAGCAGCACGGCGTGCCGCTGGTCGGCCCCTCCACCGGCGCCATGGTGCTCCACCAGCCGGTACACAGGTTCATCTTCAACGTGCGCGCGCCCTACCAGCGCGAGGTGGAAAAGGCCATCACCCACCTCAACACCCTGGGCATCAAGCGCATTGGCGTGGTGCATGTGGACGACACCTTTGGCGCAGATGGCCTGGCAGGTGCACAGCTGGGCTTCAAGGCCAACCAGCTGGAAGCCCTCTTTGTCGAGAAATTTGACCGTGCCAAGCCCGACTACAGCGCGATTGCACCGCGTGTGGCGCAAAAGCAGCCCCAGGCCGTGGTCTTCATCGGCACGGGCGCGGCGGTGGTCGACGGCATCAAGGCGCTGCGCGCTGCAGGGGTCACGGGGCAGATCGTGACACTGTCCAACAATGCCTCGGGCGGCTTTGTCAAACTGCTGGGCGACCAGGCCCGGGGGGTTGTGGTCACGCAGGTCTTTCCCTCCGAGCGGTCGGTGAACTACCCGGTGGTCAAGGAAGCCATGGAGCTGGCCCGCGCCAAGAACATTTCCGATCTCACGCCCGCGATGGTGGAGGGCTTCGTCAGCGCCAAGGTGCTGCTGGAAGGTATCAAACGCGCGGGCCCCAAGCCGGACCGCGCCAAACTGCACGCAGGCCTGGAGAGCATCAAGAAGTGGGACCTGGGTGGCGTGGAGCTGAGCTACAGCCCCACGGACCACAGCGGTCTGGTGTTCGCCGACCTTTCCATCATCGGGA
This sequence comes from Acidovorax facilis, assembly GCF_050626955.1. Lineage (NCBI taxonomy): Bacteria > Pseudomonadati > Pseudomonadota > Betaproteobacteria > Burkholderiales > Comamonadaceae > Acidovorax > Acidovorax facilis. Next base: position 56,568 of record NZ_CP192460.1, on the reverse strand, counting down.
GTGACGGGCGCTTCAAGCGATGACACCCTAAGAAACTGAGGCGCCGTGCGGGCTCTTGCCCTGCGCCGCGCCAGGAGCGGTAGGGGCGTGGAGTGTGCGGCCCGCCGTGACGGCCCCGCACAAAACAAAAGCCTGCGGCCTTTCGGCTGCAGGCTTTTTTGATGGGCTCGGGATGGAGCCCGGCGGCTTACTGCGCGCTGGCCGCAGATGCAGGTGCCGACGCAGGCGCCGCTGCGGGTGCACTGGCAGCGGGTTCGGGCGCATGCACGGCATCTGCGCCGTGTTTTTCACCACCCATGTCGGCCTTGTCGCCCGCCGTGATGATCACGTACATCGACAACGCAGCAAACAAGACGAAGCCAACAACAATCTTCCACATATCAATATCTCCTGGGATGGGTTTGTTCAATCAAGGGGCCTGGCTAGGGATGCTGTGCACGATTCGTCGCGCCGTATGCATCTGCGGGCTCGGGCGGTCTGCCGCGTTGCAAAACCTCGCAATAGCTGCGGCTATTGCTGCGTTTTGCGCCTTGCAGTCCATCCCGATCCGCAGCGCACGCTTACCGCTCGAATCATGCACAGCATCCCCAGGGTTATGGGTTGTACTGGTGCGCGGACAAGCCCCTTGATGGAACACAGGGCCCGACCCTTGCGGGGCGGGCCCTGTTCACCGGTCAGAACCGATCAGTCGTTGGCGTAGATGTCCACGTCCTTGGTTTCCTTGATGAACAAGCCACCGATCACCACCGTGGCACCGGCAATGATGATGGGGTACCACAGGCCGTTGTACATGTTGCCGGTCTGGGCCACGATGGCGAACGCCGTAGTGGGCAGCAGACCGCCGAACCAGCCGTTACCGATGTGGTACGGCAGGGACATCGACGTGTAGCGGATGCGGGTGGGGAACATTTCGACCAGCATGGCGGCAATAGGGCCGTACACCATGGTCACTAGCAGCACCAGGTAGGTCAGGATCACGGTGACCATGACCTTGTCGATGCGGGCAGGATCTGCCTTGGTGGGGTAGCCCGCAGCCTTCAGTGCATCGGCCACAGCCTTCTTGAACTCGCCATCTTTCTTCTTTGCTTCGTCAGCGGGCAGGCCCTTGCTGGTGTACGAGGCGATGACTGTCTCACCGATCTTGATCGTGGCGGGCGTACCAGCGGCAGCGACGGCGTTGTCATAGCTCACCGAAGCGCCAGCCAGCACCTGCTTGGCGATGTCGCACGAGCTGGTGAACTTGGAAGTGCCGGTGGGGTTGAACTGGAACGAGCATTCCTTGGGGTCTGCCGTCACGATCACCTGGTTCTTGGCCTGGGCTTCAGCCAGGGCGGGGTTGGCCGCCTTGGTCAGTGCGCCGAACACAGGGAAGTACGTCAGCGCGGCCAGCAGACAGCCTGCCAGGATGATGGGCTTGCGGCCAATCTTGTCCGACAGCGAACCGAACACGATGAAGAACGGCGTGCCGATCAGCAGCGACACAGCCACAAAGATGTTGGCGGTGGCGCCATCGACCTTCAGGGCTTGTGTCAGGAAGAACAGCGCATAGAACTGGCCCGAGTACCACACCACGGCCTGGCCGGCGGTCAAGCCTACCAGTGCCAGGATCACGATCTTCAGGTTCTTCCACTGGCCGAAAGACTCGGTCAATGGGGCCTTGGAGGTCTTGCCCTCGGCCTTCATCTTCTGGAAGGCAGGCGATTCATTCATCGACAGACGGATCCAGACCGAGATGGCCAGCAGCAGGATCGACACGATGAATGGAACACGCCAGCCCCAGTCCGCAAAGGCTTCTTCGCCCAGCATGGTACGGGTGCCCAGAATCACCATCAGCGACAGAAACAGACCCAGCGTGGCCGTGGTCTGGATCCAGGCGGTGTAGGCGCCGCGTTTGCCGTGCGGAGCATGCTCGGCCACATAGGTGGCTGCGCCGCCGTACTCACCACCCAGCGCCAGGCCTTGCAGCAGGCGCAGGATGATCAGGATGACGGGGGCCGCCACACCGATGGAGGCATAGGTCGGCAAGATACCCACGATGAAGGTGGACAGACCCATGATCAGGATGGTGACCAGGAACGTGTACTTGCGACCGATCATGTCGCCCAGGCGACCGAAGAAAATCGCGCCGAACGGGCGGACGATGAAGCCCGCTGCGAAGGCCAGCAGCGCGAAGATGAACGCCGATCCGGCATCCAGCCCGCTGAAGAACTGCTTGGCGATGATGGCTGCGAGCGAGCCGTACAGGTAAAAGTCGTACCACTCGAAAACGGTGCCGAGCGACGATGCGAAGATGACCTTGCGCTCTTCGGGCGACATCGGCCGCGGTGCGGGATGGATGGTTGCCATGGTGTCTATGTCTCCTGGTGATTTTTAAGACCGCACAGTGGCGGGCAAGGTCATTCTTCGGGAAGGCACTGACTCTGCTCTGACGCCAAACCAACAGAGGCTTGCGTTAAACTGAACCGATACTTACAAAGTGCCTGCCGTCCTTATGAGCGGGCTTTCAAGCGCACTGGAGCGACTGGACCTTGGGCAGGGAAAACCCCGATCAGGGCATGTGCGCCCATGCAGTCCACCGGACTCCGTGCACACCAAGCGCCTGAGCGTGCGCTGCCAGCCCGCTTGTGGAGACAACCGTCAACTTTTGCAGGGGCCCCATGCACGCGCACACCGTCCTAAAAAAGACAGATCAAGGGATCGAGGCGATCAAGCACCGCGACCGGGCACTCCCTCCCCGTGAACGCACCACCCTGATCCTGGTGGACGGCAGCAAACGGCTGCAGGACCTGGCCCAGGCCTGTGGCAGCCTCGATGAGGCCTTGCGCATTGGCCAGGCGCTGGTCGACCTGGGGCTGGCATCGGTGGTTTCCGGGGCTGTGGCGCCGCCCTCGCCCACGCACGCCACAACGGGCAACACCCCGGCCACCGCGGCCCCACCGGTTCAGGATCTGCGCACCAGCGCCCGGCGCGCCACCAAGGTCCTTGAAGACCTGCTGGGCCCGGCATGCGAGCCTCTGGCGCTGCAGCTCGAAAAATGCAAATCGGTGGCCGAATTGGAGGCCAAGATCCAGGAGTTGCGCCCCGTGGTGGCCTCCATGCGCTCAGAGAAAAAGGCCGAGGAATTCGTGGCCGCTGCGCTGGGCCGCTGAACCCCAACAACACGCAAAGACCAGCCCATAAAAAAACCCCGCCACGGCCTGGCGGGGTTTTTATGAACTCTCAGGGCGCCCGCAGGAGCCCGTCCCGTCAGTGTGCAGCACTCGCTGCCGAGGTCTTGCCATCCAGGCTGGGGTAGCGCACATGCTCCACCAGTTCCTGGATTTCCTTGCCCGGGGCCTTGGTGAGCAGCGAGACGATGATGATCACAGCAAAGCCCAGCGGCACACCGAACAGACCTGCCGAGATGGGCGCGATATCCCACCAAGTGTTGGCTTTGACGATTTCCGGCGTGATCGCCGTTCCGTGCGTGAGCTTGTACAGCCAGGGCTGGGTGGTCACCATGTAATAGAAGGTGATGCCCAGGCCGGCCAACATCCCCAGCGACGCCCCCCACTTGTTGGCACGTTTCCAGAAGATGCCCAGCGTCAGCGCCGGGAAGAACGCCGCCGCCGCAAACGAGAAGGCCGCCGACACCAGGAACAGGATGTCCGCTGGTTTCTGCGCCGCCACGTAGGCTGCTGCCAGGGCCACCAGCAGGAGCAGCAGCTTCGACACCATCACGCGGCGTGCCGTGGAGGCATTGGGGTCCAGAACCTTGTAGTACAGGTCATGCGACAGCGCGTTGGCGATGGTCAGCAGCAGGCCGTCCGCGGTAGACAGCGCCGCAGCCAGCCCACCCGCCGCCACCATGCCCGACACCACGTACGGCAGGCCAGCAATTTCAGGCGTGGCCAGCACGATGATGTCGCCACCGATGGAGATCTCCGCCAGCTGCAGGATGCCGTCGTTGTTGATGTCCACCACCGACAGCAGCGATTTGTCGACCGCCGACCAGCGCGCAATCCACTCCGGAAGGCTGGCGAACGGTGTGTTCACCAGCACGGTGTAGACCTCGTACTTGGCCAGCACTGCCAGCGCAGGCGCCGTGAAGTACAGCAGGAAGATAAAGAACAGCGACCAGCTCACCGATTCCCGCGCCTCGCGCACCGAGGGCACGGTGTAGTAGCGCATGAGGATGTGCGGCAGCGCGGCCGTGCCGATCATCAGGCAGAACACCAGCGCGAGGAAGTTCTTGCGTGCAACGTTCTGCGCGGCCTCATCCTTGCCGGGGAACGGCTCGGCATGGCGGATGGGCGGCGCCGACTTGGCTGCATTCGAGGTGCGCGCCGCCGTGTACGCGGTGCGGGCGTCCGCTTCATTCTTGGGCACTGCGGCCAGCGCGGCGGCAGCGGCGGCGATGTCGGGAGCGGGCGCATTGGCAGCCTTCAGGTCATCCAGCTTCTTCTGCGCTGCCGCCCGGTCGGCCGCCAGCGAAGCATTCACATCCTTGAGCTTTTCCACAGCCGCATCCGAGCGGGCCTTGTAGATGCCACGCACCTCTATTTCTTTGGGGTCCTTGATCAGCTCAGCCTCTTTGGCAGTCACCTTTTCCAGGGTGTAGCCATACACCGCCTGCGGCACAGGCACGCCCGTGTGTTTGACCGACAGCCACACCACGGGCAGCATGTACGCAACGATCAGGATGATGTACTGCGCCACCTGCGTCCAGGTCACGGCACGCATGCCACCGAGGAACGAGCAGACCAGGATACCGGCCAGGCCGGCAAAGATACCGATCTCGAAAGCCAGGCCCGTAAGGCGCGAAGTGATCAGGCCCACACCATAGATCTGTGCCACCACATAGGTGAACGAGCACAGGATGGCGGCCCCCACCCCGATCAGCCGGGGAAGGTTGCCCTCAAACCGCGCCCCCAGAAAGTCGGGAATGGTGAACTGGCCGAACTTGCGCAGGTAAGGAGCGAGGAACAGCGCCACCAGGCAGTAACCGCCCGTCCACCCCAGAATGAACGCCAGCCCACCATAGCCCGTCAGGTAGAGGGTGCCCGCCATACCAATGAAGGAGGCCGCCGACATCCAGTCCGCCCCTGTGGCCATGCCGTTGTAGATGGCCGGCACGCGGCGCCCGGCCACGTAATACTCCGCCGCGTCGTTGGTGCGGCTCATGATGCCGATACCGGCATACAGCAACACGGTGGCCGCGAGAAAAAGGTAGCCGATCCAGTTTTTGGGCAGGCCCATCTGTTCGAGTACCGCCAGCACCAACACAAAGCCGATGAAGCCACCGGTGTACCAGGTGTAGACCTTGTTCAGGCCCTTTTTGAAGTCGCCTTGCGACTGTCCGTCTCCGCCGAAGAGTCCCATCATTCTTCTCCTTCGGCAACGCCGTATTCGATGTCGAGCTTGTTCATGTGGCGGGCGTAGTACCAGATGATCAGGCAGTACACCACCAGAGCGCCCTGGGCAGCCACCCAGAACGAGAACGGCCAGCCGAAGAAGCGGAACGTGAGGTCGCGGGCGAAAAACACCACGACAAAAGTGACAAAGAACCATATGCCCAATAAAAGGGCCGTTATCTGCAGATTTTTGCGCCAGTATTCCTGGTGCTTGGCCGTCAGTTTCATTGCTTGCTCCTCCATGTCGTTAAAAGAACACTCACTCGGACTTCAGCGCTAAAAATCTGCACGCAAACCGGTCTCCCGCTCCAGTTGCGCGGCCACCTTGGGCTCGAATCCTTTCAAATGCCGTATTACGGCGCGTGCCTCCTCGGGCTGGTGCAGATCGACGTGCACACGCGCCATCTGATACCAGCCAAAGGGGCTCATGGGCTGCAGGCGGGTGTTGCGATCCAGGGCCTGCAAGGCCTCCTGAAGCCGCCCCTGCCGCACCAGCACCAAGCCCAGGCCGTACCAGGCCCGGTCCATTTTTTCGTCGATCTGCAGGGCCGCCCGGAACCCCTCTTCGGCCAGTGCCAGCTGGTCCAGCTGCTCGGCCACATAGGCATGGTTGAAGTGGGCATTGCACACCTGGGGCTGCAAGGCCAATGCCTGGGCGTAGTACTGCAGAGCCTGTGTCTTGTGGTCGCTGAGCAGCGCGTCGTAGGCGAGGCTGTTGATCGCCAGAACGTCCTGGGGCCAGCGCTCCAGAATCCGCTCAAACACGGCCTTGGCCGCAGCCTTGCGGCCCACAAACAGCAATGCTTTGGCACGCCAGACCAGCGCCTGACGCTCCAGCCGCTGCGACCAGGGGACGGGGGGAAGGGGAAGGCTCTGGGTCACTGGCATGCCTGTGCTCCCAGCTCCAGACAGAGGTCGATCTTGAGCTTGACGACCAGCACCCAGGCCATGAGCAACCAGCTGGCGGTGGCCAGCGGGATGTGCTGGTCCAGCACCTGGCGCGGGCTGACCTTGCGCGTCAGCCACAGGCAGGGCTTGGCGGCCACGTCCAGCATCTGCCAGAACACATTGGTGTGCCGCTTCGCCCCCGCCAACAGTCCCAGCAGAAACCGTCCCACGATGAACATCAGGGACAACTCGATCAGGCTTTTCAGAATGACAACGGTCAGGAGCATGGTGAACTCGATGCCTCGCTGTAAGGAAAAGGAAAGGTGGACGCACTCTGCGCAGGGTGTCTGACCGCTGGCTGACACAGGGCTTATCGCTAACTTACAAATCCCGCAAAAACCCTGCATCTTTTTTTTGCGATGCGATAAATCGGTGGAATCTGAGGCGCTCTTGCGGGAAAACACCAAGGGCTCCAAAACCCTTGATCGAGGTCAAGGCGATGCACATGGAAGGACTTCCCGCGTCGCCGGGCCGGGCATAGACTGCCGCCATGGAAAAGCCGCCCAGTCCGCCACCAGTTGCCAGCGCGCAGGCGCCGCTACAGCCATCGCACCACCTGCTGGCCAACTTCCGCCAGGACCTCCGGCAGCACGCCCCTTTTGCCCAAATGCTGGATGCCGAGGTGGATGATTTCCTGTCGCATTGCGAGCAGCAGTATTTCGCCCCCGGCGAGCTGGTGATTGGCCCGGAGAGCGGAACGGTGCAGTCGCTGTATTACGTGCGCCAGGGCGCCGTCACGGGCACCCGGGGGCTGGCCGAGGCGGTGGGCGCTTTCGAGTACGAGGCGGGCGACCTGTTCCCCGTCAGCGCCGCCTGGGCAGGCCGTGCTGTTACGGCCACGTACCGCGCCAACACCGACACCTTTGTGCTGGTGCTGGCCGTAGCCCACATGCACCGGCTGGCCAGCCGCAGCACGGCGTTTGCGCAGTACCTGGGCCAGCGCACGGTGCAGTTCCTCGCGCTTTCGCGCCAGGCACTGCAAGCCGCCTATGCCACCCACGCCGCGGCCGAGCAGTCGCTCGAAACCCCCTTGGGCACACTCATCGGCAAGAAGCTGGTGACCTGCGATGCCAGCACACCGCTGCACACCGCGCTGCAGACCATGCACCAGCAGCGCCTGGGCTCGATGCTGGTGGTGGATGGGGCCCGGCACCCTGTGGGCATCCTCACGCGGTATGACGTGCTGGGCCGCGTGGCGCTGGCCCAGCTGCCGCTGCACACGCCCATTGCGGAGGTCATGGTGCGGCCGGTGCGCACGCTCACCAGTGAACACTCGGCGCAAGACGCAGCGCTGCTGATGTCGCGCCACGGCATCCGCCACGTGCCGATCACCCGCGATGGAGTGGCGATTGGCATGGTGTCAGAGCGCGACCTGTTCGCCATGCAGCGGCAAAGCCTCAAAAGCGTGAGCACCGCGCTGCGCTCGGCCACCGACGTGGAGGCATTGCAGGCCTCAGCCCAGGACATCCGCCGCCTGGCACGCAGCCTGCTCGCGCAGGGCGTGCATGCGCGGCAGCTCACATCGATGATCAGCCACCTCAACGATGTGCTGACCGAACGACTGGTGCAGCTCAAGGCCGAAGAATTTGGCATCGATCTGAAATGGTTGTGCTGGCTGTGCCTGGGCTCCGAGGGGCGGGCGGAGCAGACCATTGCCACCGACCAGGACAACGCGATCATTCTGAACAACGACGTGTCCGACGAGTCGCGCGAAGCGATTCGGCACTTTGCGCATGCCGTCAACCTGGCGCTGGACGCCTGCGGCTACCCGCTGTGCCGGGGCGGCATCATGGCGGGCGAAAGCGCCTGCTGCCTCAAGCTCGACGAGTGGCGCGAGCGCTTCGGGCACTGGGTGGCGCAGGGCTCGCCCCAGGACCTGCTCAACGCCTCCATCTACTTTGACTTCCGGCCCCTGTGTGGCGATGTGGCGCTGGCCCAGGCGCTGCGCGCCGACGTGACGCTGGCCGCGCGCAACAGCCCGCGCTTTCTCAAGATGCTGGCCCACAACGCCCTGGGCCGCAGCGTGCCGCTGAACTGGCGCGGCGCCATAGACACCGACGAGCATGGCGCGCTGGACCTGAAGCTGCAGGGCACGGCGCTGTTTGTGGACGCTGCGCGCATCTACAGCCTGGCATTGGGAGTGCACGAGACCAACACGCGGCTGCGCCTGGAGGCCGCTGGCGCGCAGTGGCGCCTGCCCGATACGGAAACCGGCGCCTGGGTGGGCGGCTTCGAGTTCTTGCAGATCTTGCGCCTGCGGGTGCAGCTGGAGGCCGGAGGGGCTGAAGCCGCTCCACCCAACCGCATTGTGGTGGCCGGGCTCAACGACATCGACCGGCGCATCCTGCGCGAATCCTTTCGCGTGGCGCGGCAGCTGCAGCAGCGGCTGCAGTTGGACTACGACCGGTAGCCGCCATGCGCTGGCTGGAGCCGATCAGGCGCGCCCTTGGGCATGCCCCCGCCTACACCGGCAGCCGCTGGGTGATGCTGGACGTGGAGACCAGTGGCCTGGACATGCGCCATGACCGCCTGCTGGCCATTGCCGCCATTGCGCTGCGGGTGGACTGGCAGCGCCGCACGCTCAGCGTGGCGCTGGGCGACAGCTTTGAGGTGGTGGTGCAGCAGGACGAGGCATCGAGCAAGGACAACATTCTGCTGCACGGCATTGGCGCGCAGATGCAGCGCAACGGCATGCCCGCCGCCCAGGCGCTGCAGGCCTTTGAAAACTATGTGCAAGACAGCCCGCTGCTGGCCTTCCACGCGGCCTTTGACCGCAGCATGATCAACCGCCATGCACGCCAGCACCTGGGGCATGGCCTGCCCAACCCCTGGGTGGATGTGGACCACCTGTGCGCCGTCACCCACGAGCAGGTGCGCGCCCGCGCGCTGGACGACTGGATGGCGCACTTCGGCATCCGCTGCGCCGTGCGGCACCAGGCCGCCGCCGACACCCTGGTGGAATGCGACCTGCTGCAGCGCATCTGGCCCCGCGTGGCTGCGCAGTGCAGCAGCTGGGCTGACGTGCAGCGCCTGGCCACCCAGCACCGGTGGCTGGCCCGCCACCGGGATGGCAGCGGGTGAGGATGGCACGGCGTCGGGCCTCAGAGGCTGAGAGTTTTTAGCCAAGCCCGAAAGGCGCGCGAAAACGCCGCGGATCTAGGCGCAAAGCACAGCCATAGCTCGGGCTATGGCGAGCATTTGCAACGACGAGCCGGGGCGTTTTCGCGTGCAAGGCGGGCATGGATAAAGAACTCTCAGCCTCTTAGCCCTGCTTGAGGCCTGAAGGAAGCAGCTCGGGCGCAGCCCAGCGTGCCTCGCCTTCAGCCCCGGCAAACCAGTCGTCACCTTCCAGGTAGGAGCGCAGCATGGGCAGGCCATCCAGCCCCCAGAAAACCTTGCCGTCCACCACAAACGCAGGCACGCCAAACACCCCCGCCGCCTGCGCGGCCTCGGTGTTGGCGCGCAGCAGCGCCTTGGGGCCTTCGCTGTGCATGTCCTGCCCCGGGCGGATTTGTTCGGCCAGATCGGCCGCCAGTGCGGCCAGGCGTTCGGGGTCCAGCGCGTCGTGCCCGTCCTGCCACACGTGGCGCAGCACGGTACCCGCCACATAGCGGTTGATGCAACCGTCGTCGCTGCAGGTCAGCGCCTGGCGCAGCAAGGGCAGCGGGTTGAACGGGTGGCGTGCTGGCATCTGCAGCGGCGTGCCCTGCGCGTGGCCCAGCCAGGTCACGTGGCGGTAGGTCCAGGCGCGCTTGGGCGCAATGCCCGCGGGCCCCGGGTTGGCGTGCTGCTGCAGCAACGCGCCTAGCAGCACCGGGCGGTATTCGACGCTGTAGCTCAGGTCCACCAGCGCCTCGGGCAGGCGCTCAAAGGCCAGCCAGGCGTAGGGCGAAATGAAGTCGAGGTAGAACGTGATGTGCTTCATGGCTCAGCCTTCTGCGCTTTCTGGCTGCACCGGCACGGCAATGCCCGCCCGGTCCAGCAACTGGCGCCAGATCCCCCGCCGCAGGTGCGAGTCGGCACGCGACCAGATGCGGATCTCGTCGAGGGAGCGAAAGCAGCCCTCGCAGTGGCTGCGGTCGGGCGACATACGGCAGACCGAGATGCAGGGCGAGGGCACGGCCTCGGTGTTTTCAGCATCAAAATGGCCACCAGCGCTTATCTGCAAAGCGCGAACAGCTAGCAATTCAATAGCATTCATGCCGCAGACTCAGGTGCAACCACCTGCACCACATCCACCACGGGTGCACCCGTCAGCCGCTGAAGATCGCTGGGGTGCAGCGCAAACACACCATGCGGATGCCCCGCCGCCGCCCACACCACCTCAAAGCGCAGCAGGTCCTGATCGATCAGCGTGACGGGCGGCGTGGCGTGCGCCACGGGCGACACACCGCCGATGGAAAAGCCCGTGCGGCTTTTCACGAAGTCGGCATCGGCGCGGCCGATCTTGCCGCCCACGTGGGCCTCCACCTTTTTCTCATCCACCCGCCGGTCGCCCGAGGTGACCACCAGCACGGCCACATCATCGCTCTTGCGGCGAAAGATGATGCTCTTGGCAATCTGCCCCACGGCAATGCCCAGCGCATCGGCCGCCTGCTGCGCGGTGCGCGCTGCGTCGTCCAGCATCTGCGGCCGGTGGGGGTGGCCCAGGGATTCCAGCGCTGCAGCCACGCGCTGCACACCTTCAGGCAGATTTTTCAGTTCAGCTCCACACATCGTTTCTTACTCCGAAATCACAATCGTCGGGGCTATTTTGATCGCTCAGGCGCGACCCCAGCCAGTGCACCCGTGGAACTGGCTTCGCCAGGCCACCGGGTGCGTCCCCCTCCCGCGCAGCGAGAGAGGGGTTAAGACGCGCAGCGTCTCAGGGGGTGCTTCATCCTTACCCCGCACGTTTGGTCAATAGCGCGTTGGCAGCGCGGGAGTTGGGCTTGCGGCCCAGAAAGTCGCTAATGTAGGCACCCGCGTCGATGAGCTTGTCGAGGTCGATGCCCGTCTCGATGCCCATGCCCTGCAGCATGTACACCACGTCTTCGGTGGCCACGTTGCCGGTGGCGCCCTTGGCATAGGGACAGCCGCCCAGCCCGGCCACGGACGACTGGAAGTTCCACACGCCCAGCTCCAGCGCAGCCAGCGTGTTGGACAGCGCCTGCCCGTAGGTGTCATGAAAGTGGCCCGACACCTCGTCGATGCCAAAGTGCTGCAACGTGGCCTCCAGCGCCTTCTGCACCTTGCGCGGCGTGCCCACGCCGATGGTGTCGGCCACGTCCACACGCTGCACACCAATGCCCTGGAGCAGGCCCGCCAGGTACGCCACACGCTCAGGGGCAATGTCGCCTTCGTACGGGCAGCCCACGGTGCAGCTCATGGCGCCGCGCACACGGATGCCAGCGGCCCGTGCGGCCTCCACCACGGGGGCAAAACGCTCGATGCTCTCGGCAATGCTGCAGTTGATATTGCGCTGGCTGAAGGCCTCGCTGGCAGAGCCGAAGACGACGATCTCGTCGGGTTTGTCCAGCACGGCAGCCTCAAAGCCCTTGAGGTTGGGCGTGAGCACCGAATACGCGACACCGCTCTGGCGGGTGATACCGGCCATCACCTCATGGTTGTCGGCCATCTGCGGCACCCACTTTGGACTGACGTAGCTGGTGACTTCGATCTCTTTCAGGCCCGCCTGCTGCAGGCGGTGCACCAGCTCGATCTTGACGGCGGCTGGGACTGGGGTCTTTTCGTTCTGCAGGCCGTCGCGGGGGCCAACGTCGATGAGGCGAACGCGGGAGGGAATGCTCATGGGGCTACCAAGGGTGGATCAAGGAATCCGACATTGTCTCGCCTGCGCCTCCACAGGGCCACCCCATATCGTGCCAGACCATTCGCCGGACGCGCCATCAGCCAGTACGGGGCCATCACCCGCCACCTCTTGCCGCAGCAGGGCCACCATGGCCTGCGCCGCCAGCGACAGCGGCCGCCCGCGCAGCGTGATCAGCCCGATGGGCCGGTGCAGCACGGGCGCCTTGAGCGCTCGCGTGACCACCTCGGGCCTACGCACCACCTGGGCGGCCAGTTCGGGCAGCGCGCTCACGCCCAGCCCCGCAGCCACCATGGCCGCGATGGTGGCCAGGTGTTCCACCTCATAGCGCGGCGCAAAACGGATGCGGTGGGTCAGCAAGGCTTCTTCCGCATACTGCCGCACGCTGGTACCTGCGGGCATGGAGATGTGCGGCAGCTCGGCCACATCCGCCCAGGCAATGGCGCTGCGCCCTCGGGCCAGCGGGTGCGTGCGCCCCATCAGCAGCACAAAGCGGTCGGACACCAGCGGGGTGTAGTCCAGGTCGGCATAGGCGGGGTTGGCAGCGGTGAGTGCAAAGTCCACGCGCCCGGCGCGCACCATGTCAAAGGCCGGGCCGGCCAGGCTGTCGATCAGCTCCATCTGCACGCCCGGGTGCTGCGCGGAGAACCGGGCAAAGGCCCGTGGCACAGCCCCTGCGGCCAGCGACGGCAGCGCCGCCAGCGCAATGCGGCCCACCTGCAGCTGCGCCACCTCCTGCACGCGGCGCACGGTCTCCTCCATCTGGTGGCGCAGAAACCGCGCCTGCTCCGCAAACACCTCGCCCGCCAGCGTGAGCTGCACCGTGCGCGTGGTGCGCTCGAACAGGCGCACATCCAGCATCTCCTCCAGCCGCGCCACCGTGCCCGACACCGCCGATTGAGAAAGGTGCATCTGCAAGGCCGTGCGCCGAAAGCTCAGCGTCTCGGCCAGGGAGAGGAACACATCCACCTCGCGGGCGGACCAATTGATCTTCATAACCGATCAGTCTATCGAAAAAGACGTCTGGACCGCGCAATTCGAGCCCCCTAGACTGAATTCAACGCAAGCACACCGCTTGAGCAGATTGAGAGCAACAAGGAGACACGATGGAGAACAGTTCGCCGCGCAACGCACGCACCGTGGTGGTAGGCGGAGGCACCATGGGGGCCGATGTGGCCGTGGTCCTGGCCAGGGGCGGCGCGCAGGTCACGGTGGTGGACCCCCACGCCGCACGCCGCGACCACCTGCTGCCCCACATCGCCCAGGAGCTGGCCGCCGCAGGCCAGGCCACCCACGCCGGCCCGGTGCAGGTGTGCGCCAGCCTGCAGGATGTGGACTGGAGCGGCGTGGTGCTGGTGGTGGAATGCATCACCGAGCAACTGGCTGCCAAGCAAAAGCTGTTTGCCGAGCTGGAAACCGTGGCGCCCCCCAACGCCGTGCTGGCCAGCAACAGCTCGGGCTTTCCCATCAGTGCCATCGCCCAGGGGCTGGCCACGGCGCAGCGCATGCTGGGCCTGCACTTCTTCATGCCCGCGCACCTGGTGCCGCTGGTGGAGGTAGTGCTGGGCGAGCGCAGCGACCCGGCCCTGGGCACCTGGCTGCACGCCTTCATGCGTGGCTGCGGCAGCGTGCCGGTGCTGGTCAAGAAGGACAAGCCGGGCTTTCTGGCCAACCGCATGCAGCATGCGCTCTCGCGCGAGGCGTTTGCGCTCATCGACGAAGGCATTGCCTCGCCCGAAGACGTGGACGCCGCCGTGCGCTTTGGTTTTGGCTTCCGCTTTCTGGCGGCCGGGCCGGTGCTGCAGCGCGACCACGCAGGCATCGAGGTGCACACCGCCGCCGCCGCCACCATGTACCCCACGCTCTCGAACACCGACGTACCCGCCCAGGCCCTGCGCGACAAGGTGGCCCAGGGCACCTTGGGCATGAAGACGGGCAAGGGCTTTTTCGACTGGCCCGAAGACCGCAAGCAGGCCGAACGCGCGCGCTACGACACGCTGCTGCGCCAGGGCCTGGCCCTGCTTGCCAGCGAGCTGCCCACCATCGAGCCCCCCCACCGCCACCTCACCGACGGACACCCCATCGACCACCGGAGCCCGCGCATGAGTGCATCGCCCGCATCACCCACCATTGCCAGCCAGTGGGTTGACCCGCTGATCGTGACCGTGGCGCCCAACGGCGCCTACAAGCAGCCTGCCGACCACTCCGCCGTGCCCATCACACCAGCCACGCTGGCCACCACGGCCAAGGCCTGCCTGGACGCGGGAGCGGCCATGCTGCACATGCACATACGCGACGCGCAAGGCCGCCACAGCCTCGATGTGGAGGGCTACCGCGAGGCGCAGCGCGTGGTGCGCCAGGCTGTGGGCGACGCGATGGTCATCCAGATCACCAGCGAAGCCGCAGGCGTGTACCAGGCCCCCGCGCAGATCGCCATGGTGGAGGCCCTGCAACCCGAGGCCGTGTCCATCGGACTGCGCGAAGTAGACAAGCCCGAGATCGGCGAAGCCGGACTGCAGCGCTTCTTCACCGGCCTGGCCCAGCGCCGCACCATGGTGCAGGTCATCCTGTACGACGTGGCCGACCTCCGCCGCTGGCAGGCACTGCGCGCCAGTGGCGTGGTGCCGGATGCGCCTTGGTTCCTGCTGTTTGTGCTGGGCCGCTACAGCGCGGGCCAGACCTCCAGCCCGCGCGACCTGTTGCCTTTTCTGAACTCCCATGACGGCAACGAGCCCTGGGCCGTGTGCGCCTTCGGGGCGGCAGAGAACGCCTGCGTGGCCGCCGCCGCCGTGTTTGGCGGCCACGCCCGCGTGGGGTTTGAAAACAACCTGCTGTGCAAGGACGGCAGCGTGGCCCCCGACAACACCGCGCTGGTGCGCCAGGCCGTCGAAGCCGCCGCCGCGCTGGGCCGCCCGCTGGCCACCGCCGCCGACATCCGGCAGCGTTTTGGCGCAGGCTGAGCTACCCCGCCCCACAGCGCTCCCCATTCATTGACATCAACCCGCAGCAGACGGGTTTTATCCATCCCCACAGGAGACAGACATGCACCACCGCCACCTTTCCTTATCCACGCATCGCGGCGCCCGGCGCACCGTGCTGCACGCAGCCCTTGCCGTGCCCCTGGCCCTGGGCATCACAGGTCACGCAGCGGCGCAAACAGCGGCCACCGCCTTCCCCAGCAAGACCATCCGCTTTGTGGTGCCCTACCCGCCCGGTGGACCCACCGACCTGATGGCCCGCATGCTGCAGCCCGAGCTGCAAAGCCGCCTGGGTGTGACCGTGGTGGTGGACAACAAGGGCGGCGCCGGTGGCAACACGGGCAGCGCCGAGGTCGCCAAGCAGGCGCCAGCGGACGGCCACACGCTGCTGCTGGCCGCCAGCGGCCCGATGGCGGTCAACCCCTCGCTGTACGCCAGCATGCCGTTCAACCCGATGTCTGACCTGGCACCGGTGATCCAGCTGTCGGCATTCCCGCTGGTACTCGAAGTCCACCCCTCGCTGGGCGTGAAAACGGTGGCTGAGCTGCTCGCCATGGCCAAGGCGGGCAAGCCGGTGCTGAATTTTGCATCTGCCGGCAACGGCACACCGCAGCACCTGGCGGGCGAGCTGTTCAACACCACGGCGGGCGTGAAGATGGGGCACATCCCCTACCGGGGCGCTGGCCCCGCGCTCAACGACCTGATCGGCGGACAGGTGAACGTGATGTTTGACATAGTCGGTAGCTCCCTGCCCCACATTCAGGCGGGCAAGCTCATCCCGCTGGCCGTCACATCCAGCGAACGTGCCAAGGTGCTGCCCAATGTGCCCACCATGGCGGAGGCTGGCATTGCGGGCTACCAGATCACCGGCTGGCATGGCATTGCGGTGCGAGCCGGCACCCCGCAAGCCACCGTCGACAAGCTCAACGCCACGGTGAATGCGATCTTCAAGGAACCGGCCTTCCGCGCCAAATGGGAAGCCATTGGCACGCCTGCGGTGGGGGGCACGGCGGCAGATTTCGGGGCGCTCATCAAGGCCGACGCGCAGCGCCTGGGCAAGCTGGTGCGCGATGCCGACGTGACGGTGGATTGAAAAGGCACACCCTCTGTGCCCGCGCACAGAGGGCTATGCGACAGACCTGGGTCGCAAGCGCAGCAACAGCCAGCCCAGCGCCATGCCAATGGCACTGGACAGCAGCATCACCGTACCGGTCACGATCTTCACGGCGGTGGAGCTGCTGATTTCGGCCTGCGACGGGTCTTGGGCGGAGTAGCGCACCGAGACGGTCTCACCCACCTCGTGGATGGCCTGCTGCTGGCGTGCGACCGAGTCTGTGAACCGGAATCTCCGCCCATCGCCCGCCACAAACTCCACAATGCTTTTCTTGGCAAGTCCCCGGCGGTGGGATGGGCCTGTCATGATTTCTTCATGCGCCACCACCCGGCCCTTGGCGGTGTGCGTGTCGCCCAGCATGTTCATGCCAGAGGCCAATAACCACGCCGCACCCAGCGCGGTCAAGGCGCTGGGCACCAGCAGGATCCAGCCCAAAAGGCCAAAGAAGCGGCGGAAGGTGGAGGTGCTCATGCCTGCCATTCTCCACGCTGGCGAGCGCGTGGACCGGCGGCCTCAGTAGCCTCGCGCGGGGTTCACGATGCCCGCCACCGTCTCGCCGTGCTCCAGCGCCACCATCTTGCGTGCGATCTGGGCAATGCTCTCGTCGCGCAGCGTGCGCGCCGAGGTGTGGGGCGTGACGGTGATGCGCGGGTGCGTCCAGAACGCATGGCCTGCGGGCAACGGCTCGGTGCGGAACACATCGAGCGTGGCGCCTGCCACATGGCCGCTGTCAATGGCGGCCAGCAGGTCTTCGTCCACCAGGTGAGCGCCGCGCGCCACATTGATCACGTAGGCACCCGGCTGCAGGCGAGCGAGCGTGTCCTTGTTGATCACGTTGGCCGTATCGGGCGTGAGCGGCAGCAGGTTGACCAGCACGCGGCTCGCGGCCAGAAAATCTTGGAACTGGTCCGCACCCGCAAACGCGCGCACGCCGTCGATGGCCTTGGGGCTGCGGCTCCAGCCGTTGATGGGAAATTCAAACTGCGCCAGCGCCTTGACAACCCGCTCGCCCAGCACGCCCAGGCCCATCACGCCGATGGGGTAATCGCTGCGCAGGCGCGGCTTGCGGTAGCCCCAGCGGCCCGCCTGGGTGTCGGCCTCATAGCCGTCAAACTCGCGGAAGTGGCGGATGACCGCGTGGCACACGTACTCGGCCATCTGCACGGCCATGCCTGCGTCGTCCAGGCGCACCACCAGGGCCTCGGGAGGCAGGCGCAGTTTGAGCAGGGCATCCACCCCCGCGCCAATGTTGAACAGGGCTTTGAGCGCTGGCTGTTCGTCCATGAACCGCTGGGGTGGTGCCCAGACCACGGCATAGTCGGCCTGCGGGGCGCCGGGTTGCCACACGGAAATCTCAGCGCCGGGCAGCGCGGCGGCCAGGCCCTGCAGCCAGGGTTCGGCCTTGGTGTCGGTACAACAAAAGGTGATTTTCATGGGGCCCAAGCGTAGCCGCATTGGGCCCCCTGCGCTGTCACCTGCAGACGACTCGGGACACTGCGTGGGCTCAGGCCTTGTCGACGGCTACCAGCTTGAGCAGTTCTGCTCCCTCGGTCACCTGGTCGCCCGGCGCATACAGCAGCTCCTGCACCACACCATCCGCAGGGGCAGCAATGGTGTGTTCCATCTTCATGGCTTCCATCACTGCCAGCGGTTGACCCTTGGTTACCGCATCGCCCGCCTCCACGGCAAACGACACCACCTTGCCAGGCATCGGTGCTGTGAGGCGCCCGCCTTCAGCCGCAGCCTCGCCCGCGTGGGCCAGCAGGTCGATGGCAGTGATCTGCGTGGCGCCCAGCGGGGTGAATACGTGGTCCACCTCGCCCTGGGCATACACAGCCGCACGCGTGCGCTGACCTGCAAACTGCAATTCGATGCCCTGCCCCACAGCGCTGAACACCAACGGCCCGGCCACTGCGGCATCGCCTTCGCCGACGGCCAGATGCAGGCTGCCACCACGCTCGTAGGTCAGCAGCGCCTTGGCGCGCTCACCACCAAACTCGAACTCAAACCGGCGCTGCACCACGCCATGGGTGTGAAAACCATCGCGGCGGCTGAAGGGGTCCACGCCCTCGCTGGCGCGCTCGCGCAGCAGGGTCTGAGCCACGGCGGCAGCAGCCGCCAGGGGCAAGCCCACGGGCTCCTGGTGGAACAGCACCGCCTGCTCGCGCGGGATCAGCGCGGTGTCCAGCTTGGCGCTGGCAAATGCCTCGGTGCGGGCCACGCGGCGCAAAAACTGCACGTTGGTTGCCAGGCCCACGATGTGGGTCTGGGCCAGCGCCTCATCCAGCCGGGCCAGGGCTTGCGCACGCGTGTCGCCGTGCACGATGAGCTTGGCCACCATGGAGTCGTAGAACGGGCTGATCGCATCGCCCTGGCGCACGCCGGAATCCACGCGCACCGCGCACCGTTCGAAGGTCACACACTCGGGCAGCGCGTACACGTTGAGCGCCCCGGTGGCAGGCAGGAAGTTGTTGTCGGGGTTCTCGGCACAGATGCGGGCCTCGATGGCGTGGCCTGTGATGCGCAGGTCTTGCTGCTGGAGCGGCAAGGGCTCGCCCGACGCTACACGCAGCTGCCACTCCACCAGGTCGAGGCCGGTGATCGCCTCGGTCACGGGGTGCTCCACCTGCAGGCGGGTGTTCATCTCCATGAAGTAGAACTTCATCTGCTCGGGGGCGTCGTAGCCGCCGGGCTGCTCGACGATGAATTCCACCGTGCCCGCGCCCACGTAGTTCACCGCCCGTGCTGCGGCCACGGCAGCCTCGCCCATGCGGGCGCGCAGCTCCGGCGTCATGCCGGGGGCGGGCGCTTCTTCCAGCACCTTCTGGTGGCGGCGCTGCACCGAGCAGTCGCGCTCAAACAGGTACACGCAGTTGCCGTGCGTGTCGCCGAACACCTGGATCTCGATGTGGCGGGGGCGCTGCACGTATTTTTCGACCAGCACCGCATCGTCGCCGAAGCTGTTGATGGCCTCGCGCTTGCACGAATCGAGCGCGGCGCCAAAATCCTCGGCCTTGTCCACGGCGCGCATGCCCTTGCCACCACCACCCGCGCTGGCCTTGATGAGCACCGGGTAGCCAATGCGGTCCGCCTCGCGTTGCAGCAGTGCCGTGTCCTGGTCCGCACCGTGGTAGCCGGGCACCAGGGGCACCTGGGCCTGCTCCATCAGGCGCTTGGACTCGGCCTTCAGCCCCATGGCATTGATGGCGCTGGCAGGCGGGCCGATGAAGACCAGGCCCGCATCGGCACAGGCCTTGGCAAAGTCTTCGTTCTCGCTCAGGAAACCGTAGCCAGGGTGGATAGCCTGCGCGCCCGTGGCCTTGGCGGCGTCGATGATGCGCTCCCAGCGCAAGTAGCTGTCCTTGGGCGCGCTGCCGCCAATGTGCACTGCCTCGTCGCACACGGCGACATGTTTGGCGTTAGCGTCGGCATCGGAATACACGGCGACGGTTTTCACGCCCAGGCGCTTGGCGGTGGCGGCCACACGGCAAGCGATCTCGCCTCGATTTGCGATGAGTATCTTGTTGAACATTTTTAAGCCACCTTGGCAGAACCAGAAAAGAATGAAGACAAGCGCCGCACCACGGCGCGCAGAAACTTGAACAGCACCACCAGCAGCAGTACCGACACCACCACCATCACGACCAACGCAACACCAAAGGCCACCGGGTGCTGCGTGGCCAGCCAGACCACGGCAACGACCAGGCCGTCTTCCAGGAACGACAGGCCCCAGTTGGAAAACGGCTCGGGCGAGGTGTTCACCGCCGCGCGCGTGGTCATCTTGGTGGCCATCGACGTGGCCGAAAGCGAGCCCCCCAGCAGCCCCGCGACCACGGCCATGGTGGCGTTGTCGGCGCCAAACACGCCATAGGCCAAGGCGGCGCCCGCTGGCACGCGGATGAAGGCGTGCACAGCATCCCAGGCGCTGTCCACCCAGGGCACCTTGTCGGCAAAGAACTCCACCATCAGCATGAAGCCGCTGACCATCAGCACCAGCGGGTGCTGCAGCATCGCCAGGCCGGGCGGCAGGGGCATCCAGCCCAGCACGCCCATCATGCCGACCAGGAACACCACGGCATACAACCGAAAGCCGCTGGCCCAGCCCAGTGCGGCGGCCAGCGCCAGCAGGCTGGGCATGTCGAGCTTTGCAGTTGCTGTGGCTGCCGCGTCGCCCACGGCGCGCGCGGTGCCGCCATCCACATGCAGCCCCAGCGTGTGGAGCCACTGCACGATGTTGAACCAGAGGGTGTCCATGGCCTGCTTGTACCGATCAGCCCAACCAGGCGGGTTTGCGCTTGTTGAGGAAGGACTGCACGCCTTCCTTGCCCTCATCGCTGGCACGGATGTCGGCAATGCCCTGCACCGTGGCGGCGATGAGGCCCGCGTTGATCTCCCGCTCTGCCACATCCATCACCAGCTTCTTGCACACGCGCACAGCATTGGGGCTGGCGCTGGTCAGGGCCTTGAGCAGTTCGTCCACCTTGGTGTCGAGCTGGTCAGCGACCACGACCTCGTGCACAAAGCCAATGCGCAAGGCTTCGGCCGCGCCAAAACGCTCTGCCGTGAGGAAGTAGCGGTGCGCAGCGCGTGCGCCCATGGCACGTATCACATAAGGGCTGATGGTGGCGGGGATGAGCCCCAGCTTCACTTCGCTGAGGCAAAAGCCCGCCGTGTCCACGGCCACGGCCATGTCGCACGCGGCCACCAGGCCCATGCCGCCTGCATATACATCGCCCTGCACACGTGCCACCGTGGGCTTGGGGCACTCATAGATCACCCGCAGCATCTCGGCCAGCTTTCCCGCGTCGGCGATGTTCTCGTCGCGCGTGTAGTCGGCCATGCGGCGCATCCAGTTGAGGTTGGCACCGGCGCAGAAGGCCGGGCCTTCCGCAGCCAGCACCACGGCGCGCACATCGGCACGCCCACCCACATCGGTGAAGGCGGCGGTGATCTCGGCAATGACCTCATCGCTGAAGGCGTTGCGGATTTCGGGCTGCGTGAGCGTGATGCGCGCCACGGCGCCGGTTTGGGTGATGGACAGGTTCTGGCTCATGGCGTGGACGGGTTTTGCAGGAAGTAGACAAGGTCCAGCTCGGGGCTGGGCTGGCCCAGGGCGGTCAATGCTGCGGTGATCTGGCCCCGGTGGTGGGTGCCGTGGTTGAACACATGCGCCAGCGTGGCCGCAAACGGTAGCGATGCCGCTGTGCCGCGCATGGTGGTGTAGTCGAGCATGCCGTTCCAGCGGTTTGGAGACAACGACGCGATCAGCGGCGCCCAGCGGGCTGCGCCCTCACGCAACCGGGCATCCAGCCGCCCACGGTCAGATTCCAACTCGGCGTCCAGCGCCATCTTGGGCGAAAGGCCCTCGGCAAACCGCACAAACCACAGATGGTGTTCGCCCACCAGCAGGTGGTTGAGCGTGCCGTGGATGCTTTTGAAGAACAGGCCCACATCGCGCCGGTAGTCCTCTTCCGGCAGCGCCCGCACTGCATCAAGCAGGCGCGCCGTGGCCCACACGTTGTAGCGCGCAAGCTGGGTGAAGTGGGCAACAGCGTCCATGGTGGCTCCTGCTCCTGCTACATGCGGAACAGGCCGAACTTGGTGTCTTCGATGGGCGCATTGCGCGTGGCCGCCAGGCCCAGCGCCAGCACGCGGCGCGTATCGGCGGGGTCGATCACGCCGTCGTCCCACAGGCGGGCGGTGGCGTAGTAGGGGTGGCCTTGGTCCTCGTACTGGCGGCGGATGGGGGCCTTGAAGGCTTCTTCTTCCTCCATGCTCCACTGCCCACCCTTGGCCTCGATGCCGTCGCGCTTCACCGTGGCCAGCACGCCCGCAGCCTGGTCGCCGCCCATGACGCTGATGCGCGCATTGGGCCACATCCACAGGAAGCGGGGGCTGTAGGCCCGGCCGCACATGCCGTAATTGCCCGCGCCAAAACTGCCGCCGATGATGATGGTGAACTTGGGCACGCTGGCCGTGGCCACGGCCGTCACCATCTTGGCGCCGTTGCGGGCGATGCCTTCGTTCTCGTACTTGCGGCCCACCATGAAGCCGGTGATGTTCTGCAGGAACACCAGCGGGATCTTGCGCTGGCAGCACAGCTCGATGAAGTGCGCGCCCTTGAGCGCCGACTCGCTGAACAGGATGCCGTTGTTGGCGATGATGCCGACCATCATCCCTTCAATGCGCGCAAAGCCCGTGACCAGCGTGGTGCCGTAGCGTGCCTTGAACTCGTCAAACTCGCTGCCATCGACAATGCGCGCAATGATTTCGCGCACATCAAACGGCTTGCGCGTGTCCACGGGGATCACGCCGTACAGCTCGTCTGCTGCGAATTTAGGAGCTACCGGCGCATGATCTGCGGGCGCCTGCGGCTTGTTTTTATTCAAATTGCGCACTGCATTGCGTGCCAGCTGCAACGCATGCATGTCGTTCTGCGCCAGGTGGTCGGCCACACCCGACAGGCGCGTGTGCACGTCGCCGCCGCCCAGGTCTTCGGCCGTCACGACCTCGCCCGTCGCGGCCTTGACCAGCGGCGGGCCACCCAAAAAGATGGTGCCCTGGTTCTTGACGATGATGGACTCGTCACTCATGGCCGGCACGTAGGCGCCGCCCGCCGTGCACGATCCCATGACCACGGCGATCTGCGAGATGCCCATGGCGCTCATGTTGGCCTGGTTGAAGAAGATGCGGCCGAAGTGGTCGCGATCAGGAAAAACCTCGTCCTGGTTGGGCAGGTTGGCGCCGCCCGAGTCCACCAGGTAGATGCAGGGCAGGTGGTTCTGCTGGGCCACCTCTTGTGCACGCAGGTGCTTCTTGACGGTGAGGGGGTAGTAGGTGCCGCCCTTCACCGTAGCGTCGTTGCACACGATCATGCAGTCCACACCACTCACGCGGCCAATGCCCGCGATGAGCCCCGCGCTGGGCGCATCGTTGTTGTACATGTTCAGCGCGGCCAGCGGCGCGAGTTCGAGGAACGGCGTGCCCGGGTCCAGCAGCATCTGCACGCGTTCGCGCGGCAGCAGCTTGCCGCGCGCGGTGTGCTTGGCGCGGGCCGCTTCGCCGCCGCCCTGGGCAACCTTGTCGAGCTGGGCGCGCAGGTCATCCACCAGTGTTCGCATGGCGGCGGCGTTGGCCAGAAAGTCCGCCGAGCGGGCGTTGAGTTGGGTATCGAGAATGGTCATACGGTGTGGCTCTTCAAGCAGTCTTTTGTTCTTCCAGGCCCAGCAGATCCTTCATCTCGTCGCGGATCTTGAACTTCTGGATCTTGCCCGTCACCGTCATCGGAAAGCTGGTGACAAAGCGGATGTAGCGCGGCACCTTGTAGTGCGCGATCTGGCCCTTGCAGAAGGCGCGGATATCGTCCTCGGTGGGCTGGGTGCCGGGCTTGGCAATGATCCAGGCGCAGAGTTCCTCGCCGTACTTCTGGTCGGGCACGCCCACCACCTGCACATCCTGCACCTGCGGGTGGCGGTACAAAAATTCTTCGATCTCGCGCGGGTAGATGTTCTCGCCGCCACGGATCACCATGTCCTTGATGCGGCCAACGATGTTCACGTAGCCCTCGGCGTCCATGGTGGCAAGGTCACCGGTGTGCATCCAGCCGCCTTCGTCAATCGCCTCGCGGGTCTTGGCCGGGTCGCCCCAGTAGCCGTGCATGACGGAATAGCCTTTGGTGCAGAACTCGCCCCGCTGGCCGATGGGCACCACCGCCCCGCTGTCGGGATCCACGATCTTGATCTCCAGGTGCGGCTGCACCTGGCCCACGGTGGAGACGCGCTTGTCCAGCGGCGTGTCGGTACTGCTCTGGCAGCTCACGGGGCTGGTCTCGGTCATGCCGTAGGCAATGGTGATTTCGCGAAGGTTCATCTGCTCCACCACACGCTTCATCACCTCGGTGGGGCAGGGCGAACCCGCCATGATGCCGGTGCGCAGGGTGCTGAGGTTGAACTCGGCAAAACGCGGGTGGTCCAGCTCGGCAATGAACATGGTGGGCACGCCGTGCAGGCCGGTGCAGCGCTCGTCCTGCACCGTCTGCAGCACGGTCAGCGGGTCAAACCCGTCGTTGGGGTACACGATGGTGGCACCGTGCGTCAGGCAGGCCAGGTTGCCCAGCACCATGCCGAAGCAGTGGTACAGCGGCACGGGGATGCACAGGCGGTCTTCGGGCGTGAGCTTCATGCACTCGCCAATGAAGAAACCGTTGTTCAGGATGTTGCGGTGCGTGAGCGTGGCGCCCTTGGGGAAGCCGGTGGTTCCGCTGGTGAACTGGATGTTGATGGGGTCGGTGGCTTTCAACGTGGTTGCGATTTGCGCCAGGCGCGGGTCGGCTGCGTTGCCGCGTGCCAGCAGGTCGGTAAAACGCAGCAGGCCGGGCTCATCGGCACCCTGCCCCGCATCGTCGATCCACACCACGGTGTTCAGGTGGGGCAGCTTCACGGAGCCCAGCTGGCCGGGCTGCTGGTGCTGCCACTCGGGCGCCAGCTCGCGCAGCATGCCCAGGTAGTCGCTGGTCTTGAAGCGGGCCATGGTCACCAGCAGCTTGCAGCCCACCTTGTTGAGCGCGTATTCCACCTCGGACGTGCGGTAGGCCGGGTTGATGTTGACCAGCACCAGGCCCACCTGCGCGGTGGCCAGCTGCATCAGCACCCATTCGGCGTTGTTGTGCGACCAGATGCCCACGCGGTCGCCGGGCGTGAGCCCCATGCCCAGCAGCGCACTCGCCAGCCGGTGCGCCTCGGTCTGCAGCTGGGCGTAGGTGGTGCGGCGGCCCTGGTGCACGCTGACCAGCGCCTCGCGGTCGGGCTGGCGGGCCACCATATCGGCAAAAAAGGCGCCGATGGTCTGCTCGATCAGGGGAACATCGGTGGCGCCACGGGCGTGGCTGTCCACCAGCGGTGCGAAGTTCGTTGCGGCTGCACTCGTCACGGGTTTGTCTCCTCGGCTCTGTCATGCGGCCTGCGCCGCAAGAACATGCGGGCGGGCGATCCGTAAGCATAGAAGCCTGAACCCCTGGCGGGTGGACACAATGGTTGCAAATCGTGCCACGGCTGGCACACTCTGTGGCGTGAAGACCACCGCCCCCACCGACCATCGTCTCCCAACCACTCCATCTGCCCCTGCCGCAACGCCCATCGCCTTTGTGCGTGCCATTGTTCTGGCGTACGAGCGGCGCGGCCTGAGCCCCGAACGTGCCCTGGCCCAGGCACAGATTGCGCCGCAGCTGCTGCCCGACGACAGCGCCCGCATCACCGCCTGGCAGATGGAGCAGATCTCCGACGCCGCCATGCAAGAGTTGGACGACGAAGCCCTGGGCTGGTTCAGCCGCCGCCTGCCCTGGGGCAGCTACGGCATGCTGGCACGCGCCAGCATCAGCTCGCCCACGCTGCAGGTGGCTCTGGCCCGCTGGTGCCGCCACCATGGACTGCTGGCGGACGACATTGCCCTGCACCTCACCACCCAAGGCGACACCGCCACCCTGGCCATCACCGAGGTCCGCGACCTGGGCGCGCTGCGCGAGTTTTGCCTGGTATCCGTGCTGCGCAATGCCCATGGCCTGGCCTGCTGGATGGTGGACTCGCGCATTCCGCTCATTGCCGCAGAATTTGCCTTTGATGCGCCCCCGCACGCCGATGCCTATGCCGTGTTGTTCCGAGGCCCGGTCACCTTCCACGCGCCGCGCACCGCCATTCACTTCGACGCCCGCTACCTGCACCTGCCCCTGCGCCGCGACGAGCAGGCCCTGCGCCAGATGCTGCAGCACGCCCTGCCCCTGACGGTGCTGCACTACCGCCGCGACCGCCTGCTGGTGCAGCGCGTGCGCCAGCTGCTGGCCGCGCCCCTGCCCGGCCAGCCGGCCCACGCCCTGCCCCAGCACAGCGCCGAATCACTCGCCGCGCTGCTGCATGTCTCGCCACGCACGCTGCACCGGCAGTTGAAGGAAGAAGGCGCCACGCTGCAGGGCTTGAAAGACGAGGTTCGCCGCACCCGCGCGGTGGAGTTGCTGCACCGCACGCAGCGGCCCATCAAGCAGGTGGCGGAGGCGGCGGGGTTCGTGAACGAGAAGAGTTTTATCCGGGCGTTCCGGGGGTGGACGGGGCAGTCGCCGGCGGAGTTTCGGAGGGTGGTGAGTGTGTAGAGAGTGCAGGACTTTGTATTGAATGCCAGTCAGCAGGTTCAATTTCTTCTAGTCGCGTTTATTCTGCTGTAACCAATTGCTCCGCGATCGGTCAGCGCAACACTAAACACGGGGAGACATGCCATGGTTATGACGACCACTACCCAAGAGCTCAGATCCAAGACAGACGAAGAGCTAGCCGAGTACATGGCGAGCTGGAAAGAGCACAGCGGGAACTACATTTTGTGTGAGATGGAGTTCAAGCGGCGCCAGAGTAGGGGCAATGAGATCAGGGGCTGGGTATCCCTTGGTCTATCCGTCCTTGCAATCGTTGTTTCAGTAATTGCACTTGCTGCGAAGTAGGCGACAAACCATTCGACGAAGCGGACGGCCCTCAAGGGCCGCCGACTAATTCAAACATCAGCATCCGCTTTCATAACACCTACCTGCTGCACCTAGCCGGAACTAGACGGTCAGCGAGTCGTGTAAATCAAATCTCAGCCAGCGACGTTTAGCCCCCCATGCTCCACCTCCACCACTGCGTCAGCGCCCGCTCATTCCGCCCCCTGTGGA
Source organism: Acidovorax facilis (assembly GCF_050626955.1). Classification (NCBI taxonomy): domain Bacteria; kingdom Pseudomonadati; phylum Pseudomonadota; class Betaproteobacteria; order Burkholderiales; family Comamonadaceae; genus Acidovorax; species Acidovorax facilis. The sequence continues at coordinate 29,636 of NZ_CP192460.1, read as the reverse complement.
TGCTCGAAGAGCTGCAACTGCCCTACCAGCTCCACATGCTCCCCTTCCCGCCCCGCGCCAAGGCCCGGTGGTTTCTGGACGAGAACCCGCTGGGCACGGTGCCGCTGCTGGTGCAGGGCGATGTGCGCATGACCGAATCGGCGGCCATGTGCCAGTACCTGGCCGCCACGCACCCCGACGCGGGGCTGGATGTGGCGCCCACACACCCGGCGTATGGCGCGTACCTGAACTGGCTGCACATGAGCGATGCGACGCTGACCTTTCCGCAGACACTGGTGCTGCGCTATGGCCGGTTTGAGACCGCAGAGCGCAAGCTACCGCAGGTGGTGGAGGACTACAGCCGCTGGTTCCTGGCCCGGCTGCGCGCGGTAGAAACCGCGATGACCCACGGCCGCAGCGACTATCTGTGCGCGGGCCGCTTTACGGCGGCGGATGTGGCCGTGGGGTATGCGCTGCTGCTGGCGCAGCACCTGGGGCTGAACGAACAATTTGGCCCGGCCACGCAGGCCTACTGGCAGCGGCTGCAACAGCGACCCGGCTACCAGCGGGCGATGGCCGCACAGAAGGAGGCGGCCCAAGACCAGGACGTGCCCACCACCCCGGCTCCCGACACCAAACCGTGATGCGGAGGTGGGGGCTAGTGTGGTGTTGCACGCTAGGGGTTAGCCGGGCTCACGCGGCTACTCGGACTTCGCTGGTGTAGATGCAGGTCCGGGCGTGGGTGAAGGTGTCGTCGGAGCCTGCCGCGCCAGCGACTGCACCAGTGCGCGGAACTCCGGCGAGTGGCGCAGCACGCTGCCACCCGCCTCGATGAGGTCTGTGACTTCTTCCGACGTGATGGAGAACGCCGTGGGCACCTGCAGCAGGCGGCGGCGCGCCACGTCGTCGTGGGCATCGCGCAGGTTGACGGAAATGACGTGGACCTCGGCACCGGGCGCAAAGGCATCGCTGCTGCCGGTGGGGCCCGCCGCCAGCGACTGGCGCCACTGCTGGGTGATGTCGCGCAAGAACTCCTGCGTCTCGCGCGTGGCGCGGGCGCCGGTGCCAAACAGCAGCGAGTCCACCACCTGGGCCATGTTGGGCACCTTGTCGCTCATGTCGATGTTCTCGGATGGGTCGCGCTCGGCGTTGACGGTGACAAGCACCAGCTTGCGGATGGTGCCGGGGGGGATGCCCACTTCGCTGAAGGTTTCGCGCAGTCCGCCACCGGCCAGGGCCCGGTCGAGCAGGCGCTGCACGCCCAGGTTGTCGGCCAGGCCGCCATCCACCAAGTGGATGTAGGGGCGGCGCTGCGCGTCCAGATAGCTCAACTCATGCGCGCGGTACAGGCGCGCGCGGTAGTCGCCGCCCGCGGCCAGGGTGGCAGCGCGGGACACGGTCTGGTACTGGGGGCACTGGTCGGCGTAGTTCTTGAGGGTGACGGGGCTCAGCAGCAGCGGTACGGCGGACGATGCCGCCACCGCGAACGACAGCGGCACCTTGCGCAGGTCGGAGCAGATCAGCGCGAACTGGTCCCACGTGAATTCAAAGCCGGTGCCCAATGACATGTCGGTGGCGGTGATGAACAGCTGCGGGTGGCGCGGGCGCCGCGCCACATCGCCAAAGGTGCGCCCGCCATAGAGCTCATCCAGCCGCCGCGCGAGCAGGTGCGTGCGGCCGAACCAGGGCGAGGTCAGGTCCACCAGGTTGCCGGGGCGCAGGGCCTGCGTGATCAGACTGTTCTGGAAGTTCTGGCGCAGAAAGTCCTGCTCGAAGCGGGGCAGCCCCTCGATGCCGTGTGCCGCCAGGTAAGCGGCCACGATGCTGCCGCCCGAGACGCCGCTGATCACATCGGTGGCGTCGAGCAGCGTGGTGGGGCGCCCGTTCCAGTCAAACCGCGTGGCCTGCATTTCGGTCAGCACGCCAAAGCCGAAGGCGGCCGCCCTTGCGCCGCCGCCCGAGAGCGTGACGGCCACCAGGATGGTAGGGTCGCGCTCGGACTTGCGCTCGGGGATGGACTGGTCTTCGGGCTTCAGGGGTTCGTTGATCCAGGGCCGCACCGACGAGCAGCCCGCCAGCAGGGCCAGGGCCGCCACCACGGCGCATCGCCGCATCCACTGCTTCATGCGTTGTCCCGGCATTGCGCTTCTCCCATGGTTACAGGGCTGTTGGGAATCTTCTTGCCTGTGTCAGCAGCCCAACAGCGCAGGCAACTCGGCCATGCTGCGAAACACCTGCGCTGCGCCTGCGGCACGCAGGGGCTCGCCATCGTCCAGCGGCGCATAGGCAAATACCGTGGCGCCTGCGGCCACGCCAGCGGTCACGCCCGTAACGGTGTCTTCCACCACGGCACAGCGCCCGGGCGCCACCTGCAGGGCCGCAGCCGCCGCCAGATAGACGTCGGGCGCGGGCTTGGTGGCGGGCATCTCGTGGCCGCTGAACACCCGCCCGGCAAAGTATGGCGTGAGCCCCACCTTGGCCAGCTGCATCTCGACCTTGTGCCGGTCGGCACCCGAGGCGCAGGCAATGCGCCCGCCATGGTGCGCGTGCACCCTTTCGATGGTGCCGTGGATGTGTTCGATGGCCGTGAGGCGCTGGTCCAGCTCGGCATTGCGCCGCGCATAGAAGTCGGCCATCCACGCATCGGTCAGCGGGCGGCCGGTGTGGGCCTCGATGCGGGCGGCCTCGCTGCGCACCGTTTTGCCGATAAAGATGCGCATGCATTCGTCGGCACTCAGGGCCCAGCCCGCCTCGTTGAGCATGTCGCGCAGCACGCCGTTGGTGATGGGTTCGCTGTCGACCAGCACACCATCGCAGTCAAACAAGATTGCTTCAAATTTCATAGCTGCTCGCGCTTATTGGTAAAGCGCTGGAGGTCATTTTTATTCAATTTTTAGGAGTGGATATCGCCATCCACATAGAACCAGCGCCCGTCTTCGCGCACGAAGCGGCTGGTCTCGTGCAGGCGCACGGCGCGGCCGCCCACGCGGTAGCGCGCGACAAACTCGACCTCGGCGCGGTCTTCGCCTGTGCTGCGGTGGCTGCGCACTTCCAGCCCCAGCCACTTCGTGCCGGGGTCGAAATCGAGGGCCGCTGGCCGGGTGCCGGGGTGCCAGGTGGCCTGCAGGTAGTCGCCACGTTCGAGGACAAAGGCGGTGTAGCGTGACCGCATGAGGCTCTCGGCGTCGGGCGCGGCAGCGCCGTCCCAGTGGTCGAGGTAGCTGCCGCAGCATTCCCCATAGGACAAGGCCGCAGCCTTGGCGCTTTTGCCGGGTGCGGCTTGGGTACGGCCGCAGGGGCAGGGGTCGTTATGGTTCATGGACGGATGCAGGAAGGCACGCAGGCGATGCGCGCCCCACCGATGGAAACGGGCGCTGCGCGAGGCGAGTGCACCTGTGGAACTGGCTTTGCCAGGCCACTGGGTGCGTCCCCCTCCCGCGCAGCGAGAGAGGGGGATGGCGCGAAGCGACTCAGGGGGAGCTTCATCTCAGCGCACCAAAGACCTTGCGGGCGATGGCGCTGCCTGCACCGGCCGGATTCTGACGGATGCGGCGTTCCTCCTCGCCGATCATGAAGTACAGGCCGTCGAGCGTCTTGCCGGTGACGTACTGCGCAAGGTTGGCCTCCTCGGGTTTGAGCAGGCCAAAGCTCGCTGCCTTGCCCGCAAAGGCGTTGTACTTCTGGGTCAGGCCGACTTTTTCGGTGGCCTGGTTCACCACGGGCAGGAAGCGTTCGGAGAGCGGCGTGCGTGTCTTGTCGGCAAAAAAGGCGGTGACCGAGGTGCTGCCGCCGGTCAGGATGTTCTTGGCATCGGTCACCGTCATCTTCTGCACGGCGCCCACCAGCAGGTCTTTGCCCATGGGCACGGCGGCTTCGGCGGCGCGGTTGATGGAAGTGACCAGCTCGTCGATGCGCCGCCCCTGGCCCAGCGACTTCATGACCTTGGCGGCGTCGTCCAGGGAGCCCGGCAGGCCGATGCGCACCTGGGGGTTGCCCAGAAACCCGTCAGGCCGCCCCAGCAGGGCGACCGCCGCCTGGGCGCCCTGGCCCAGCGCGGCTTTGAGGCCGCTGGCGGCATCGGCATTGGTAAGGTCACCCAGCGACAGGGCCCAGGCCCGCTGGCCGGTGGCGCACAGCAGGGCAGCCACGAGGCTGGTTTGGTGAAATTGGCGGCGTTGCATGGTGCGGTACTTTCGGTGGGGGACGGCAGATGATGCCCACTCGGCCACCACTGCAGTGAGTGGCGCACTGTGCCGGAGCCGTGCGGGGAATTGCCGGGATTTTCGCTCAGCGAATGAGGGGCAAGCCGCAGGCCGTAGACTGCCCCCACCCAAGCATCCAACAAGGAACCTTGCAATGTGGCAAATGAGCGTGCCGTGGTGGGAGTTTGTGCTGCGCGGCGTGGTGGTGTACCTGTTCTTGCTGGTGTTCATGCGCCTGTCGGGCAAGCGGCAGACGGGGCAGTACGAGCCGTTTGACCTGATCCTGTTGCTGATCCTGTCGAACGCGGTGCAGAACTCGATGAACGCTGGCGACAACTCGCTGGTGGGCGGGCTGATCTCGGCCAGCACGCTCATGCTGCTGCATGTGGCGCTGGCGCGGTTGGCGTTCCACTTCCCGCGCATCGGGCGCTGGGTGGACGGCAAGGCCCAGGTGCTGATCCAGCAGGGCGAACTGAACCAGGCGCTGATGCGCAAGGAGCTGCTGACCCGCGACGACGTGGAGGCCGCACTGCGCGCAGGCGGCTGCCTGCACGCGCACGAAGTAGAACGCGCCACCATCGAGACCAACGGGCAGATCACCGTAGTGCTGCGCCGTCGTGGCGAGGTTGGCTGACCCGCCCCGCGCCCACGCCAACGGTCTGCCCACTCACCGCCCCTCACAACCCACGCGACTTACGCGACCCGATATGACTGCACTGAACGTTCTGGGCACCTTGCTGATGCCCTGCTCCTACGACCCACTGACCGGCTACTACCGCGACGGCTGCTGCAACACCGACGAGCAAGACCACGGCACCCACGTGATCTGCGCACGCATGACACAGGCGTTTCTGGACTTTTCGCTGTCGCGGGGCAACGACCTCATCACCCCCCGGCCCGAGTCCCGCTTTGCAGGGCTGCAGCCCAACAACCGTTGGTGTCTGTGCGTCTTGCGCTGGAAGGAGGCCTACGAGGCGGGTGTGGCGCCTCCCGTGATCCTGGAATGCACACATGCGCGCGCGCTGGAGTTCGTGACGCTGGCGCAATTGCAAAGCACGGCGTTGTCCTAGGCTCAGTTTTGCGTGTAGCAGGTCTTGTTGGGCAGAACGGTGTCCACGTAGCTCTCCACACTGACCGCCGTTGGGAAGGCCGTGGGTATCTGGTCGCCAAAAATGCACAGGCGGCTCCCCTTGCGGGCCCAGACGGCACGCGATGTCAGGCCTGACGGCTGGGTCCACAGGCCCCAGAACGCGGTCATAGTAGCCGTGCTGCCGTTACGGTCGAACGCCACACTGCCCACACCGGTCAGAGGTCCGGCCACCGTGCCAGCGCCCGTGCAGTTGGCGTCAGCATAGGTGGCCACACCGATCTGTCCCGCCACGCGATTGTCCCCCTGGCGGGTGATGCGCCACAGCGAGCGGCCCCAGGTGCCGGGCCGCACCACTACGCACAGCTCCTGCTTCCAGTCGCCTTCGGGCAAGGCCACCACCGTGCCGCAGCTCACCTCCACCGAGCCCACGTTGGCAGAGACCACGCTGCCGGTGCCATTGCGCACCGTGCAGCTCTGGCCGGAAGGCTGCGTGCGCACGGTGACCGCATAGCCCGTGCCGCCGGCCAGCGCAGTGCCGAACGTGAAGCCGCCGTTGCTGGAGACCGAGAGGTCATCGCCCCCGTTGTTCTGCAGCACCAGCGTGCCACCCGCCAGACCGGTCACTGAACCGCCAACCGTATAGGTGGCGGCCGCCAGGTTCTCACAGCGCACCTGCACGTTGCTGACGTTGGCGGTGGCGGTGCCCGTGCCCTGGGTCACCGTGCAACGCTGGCCGCTGGGCTGGGTCTTGACGGTGACGGCATAGGCAATGCCACTGTCCAGGCGCGTCACGAAGACGAAGTTGCCGTTGGCATTGATCGTCAGGTCGTCCTTGCCAGTGTTTTGCAGCGTCACCGTCTTGCCAGCGCCCAGGCCCGTGACCGCACCGCCAATGCTGAACGCACCTGCGGTAGGCGGCGGCGTGCCATTGTTGTCATCGTCACTACCGCCACAACCCACCAGCAAGGCGGCCGCCAAGCCAAGGGGTGCCCAGCGGAAGAGGGGCCGTACGGAATGCCCAGTGCGCCCAGCACCCATTGCGCTTGCTTGTCGTGTCATGAACAGAAACCTCTTGATCGTGAATGAAGGGCGGATTCTGTGCAGCACCTCCTGCGGTACGGAACCCTACCCTGGTAGGGTTTGCGCGCCGTCCATCCTGCTCAACACTTGGCAGAATTTGCCCTGCCTCCGCGCTGTCAGCGCGCCTGCGCCGCAAGGCGCAGCCACCCTCTCCCACTACATGGCCCCTACTTCCCCTTACGCGCTCATCCTGGACGACCATCCGCTCGTGGCGCACGGCATGGCCGAGTTCCTGCGCGCACGCCTGCCGCAGATGGAGGTGGTTGAGGCCGCAGGGGCGGACGATCTCCTGCGCTGGGTGGAAATGCGGGGCACACCGGCCATCGCGCTCATCGACTTCTGGCTGGCGGAAGGCGCTGCGGTGGGCCTGATCGCCCAGGTGCGCAGCCACTGCCCCGGGATGCCCATCGCCGTGATCAGCGGCGACGATGACCCCGCCGTGATGGAGCAGGCCCGGCAGGCAGGCGCACAGGGCTTCATCCACAAACAAGCAGCGCCTGAGACCTTTGGTCTGGCGGTGGAAGCCTTGCTGAGCGGGCTGGTCTGGTTTGAGCCGGGCCTGCTGGGCAGCCAGCCGCCGCGCAGCCGCGATCTGCCGGTGACTCCGGCCGAGCTGGGGTTGTCCACCCGCCAGGGCCAGATCCTCGCGCTGGTGCTGCAGGGGCTGCCCAACAAGCGCATCGCCTTGCAGCTGGACATTGCCGAGAGCACCGTGAAGGAGCACGTGACGGGCATCCTGGAGCGGCTACGGGTGCGCACGCGAATCGAGGCCATCACGCTGTTGCGCGGCCGGCGGCTGGAGCGGTCCTGATGCGCCTTGTCCGGGCCGTGGTGCTGGTCGCGGCCTTGTGCCTGCAGACGGCACTGCCCGCAGGGGCACAGGTACCGAACCCGGACCTGGCAGAGCTGGACCGGCTGCAGACCCTGTCGCAACGCAACAGCGCCGAAGCCGTGCAGGCGCTGCAGGCCGCCGCCACCCGCTTTGCCAACGCGGCCGATGTCGCGACCCGGCGCACCTACCTGGCGGCGCTGACGGACGCAGCCTTCGAGACCGGGCAGGCTGCGGTGGTGACCGAGGGCATAGCGCAACTGAAAGCGCTTGCGGCTGCGCACAGCGATGCCTCGACGCAGGTGCTGGCCACCTGCTTCGAGGCCCGGCAATGGGCCGTGGCGGGCAAGACAGGCGCCGGGCTGGACGCCCTGGCGCGCGAAGCGGGCGCGGCGGAGCAGGTGCCTGACCCTTGGGTGCGCTGGCTCTACCACCTGACGCTGGGTGCCCTGCACAGCAGCAACGGCCAGTTCGAAGCGGCGATGACCCACCTGCTGCGCAGCCTGGAACTCTCGCGCACGCTGCCGCGCCAGGCAGCCACATCCGAGCTGCGGTCGCGCACCCACCTGGAGCTGCTGCACTTCGACATGAAGAACCCCGACCGCGCGCTGCAGACCATTCGCGAGACGCTGCCGCTGGCCGAAAAGCTGGGCGCCCAGCAGGCGCTGGGCTGGCTGCACCTGCACCGTGGCAATGTGGAAAACGTGCAGGGCAACCTCGACACCGCCGCGGCCGCCTACCGGCAGTCCCTGCAGATCGCCCGCGCCGGCGGGCTCACCGGGCTCCAGGCCACGGCGCTGAACAATCTGGGCGACGTCCTGCTGCAGCGCAAGGCCTATGCCGCAGCCGAGCCCGTGATGCGCGAGGCCCTGGCAGCGTACCGCGACGCGCACGAGCTGAACGGGGCCGCAATGGCGCAGGCCAACCTGGGCTTTGCGCTGATGGGCCAGGGCCGCATTGCGGCTGGCGTGCACGAGGTGGAGGCGGGCATTCGGTTTGTGCATGAAGCAGGCTCCCTGCCCATGGAAGAGCAGCTGCTGGGCGAGCTCTCGCGCATGTACGAGCAAGCCGGCCTGTACCGCGAAGCCATGGCCACCACGCGCAAGCAGCAGGCGCTGGCCAAGGAGCTGTTCCATACCGAGCGCGATCAGGCCGTGGCCGCGCTGCAGGAGCGCTTTGACAGCGCTGAACGGCAGCGCCAGATCGAGCAGCTGGCGCAGGCCAATCGGGTGCAGGATGCCGAGCTGCGTGTGCGCCGCATGCAGCAGATCGGCCTGGCCGCCACGGTGGCGCTGGCCCTGCTGGCGGCGGGCGCCAGCTACTGGCAGTACCGCCGCACCCGCACGGCCAACGCGGCCCTGGCGGCAGCCCGGCGGCAGGCCGAAAGCGCGCTGACCGAGAAAAACCTGTTCCTCGCCACCGCCAGCCACGACCTGCGCCAGCCCGTGCATGCCATGTCGCTGATGGTCGAGGCGATCAGCCTGCGCAACAGCGACCCGGTTCTTCGCCCCATGGTTGCCGACCTGCGCAACAGCATGCAGGCCATGAACCAGCTGTTCAACGCACTGCTGGACCTGGCCCGCCTGGAATCCGGCCAGCCGCTGGGCGCCAAGGGCGTGGTGGACCTGAACGCACTGCTCGCGGACGTGGTGCGCCTGTTCCGTGAGCAGGCCAGCCTCGGCGGGCTGGCCCTGCGGCTATGGGTGCCGCGTGGCGGAGCTACCGTGTGGGCAGAACCGGTGCTGCTGCGCCAGGCGCTGGCCAACCTGGTGCAGAACGCGATCCGCTACACGCCCCAAGGCAAGGTGCTGGTGAGCGTGCGGGCGCGCGGCAGCGACTGGCTGGTGGAAGTGCGGGACACCGGCGTCGGCATCGCCGTGGCGGACCAGTACCGGGTGTTCAGCCCCTACTACCGAGGGGAGCGGGCGGACCAGATGAACGACGCCGGACACGGCCTGGGGCTGGCCGTGGTGGCGCGCTGCGCCGAACAGATGGGCGCCACCCACGGCCTGGTGTCGCAGGCGGGGCGGGGCTCATGCTTCTGGCTGCGGCTGCCGGCCCACACCGCTGCGGCTACTACGACGGCCGTGCCACCCGACCCGGTGGCCTTGCACCGCGACGAGACGGCAATGCGCCCGCTGCAAGGCCGCTGCCTAGTACTGGACGACGACCGCCAGGTGATCAAGGCCTGGCGCGCCATGCTGGAGGCCTGGGGCGTGACGGCGGCATACGCCACCACCACGGCCGAGGCACATGCCCAGCTCGACGAAGGGTTCGAGCCGGATGCCATCTTCTGCGACCAGCGGCTGCACACGGGCGAGAGCGGCTTTGACGTGCTGCGCGCCCTGCTGGCCCGCTGCCCCGCTGCACGCGGCGCCATGGTCAGCGGCGAGCACAACGCGCCCGCCTTGCAGGATGCCGAGGACGAGGGCTACCTGGTACTGCGCAAGCCGGTGAGCCCCGTGGAGTTGCACGCGGTGCTGGCCCAGTGGCTGGGCCCGCAGAAAAATCAATCAAAACAACCTTCAGCGCTTTACCAATAAGCGCTAGCAGCTATTTTTTTTTATAGTCTTCAGACGAATCAGGTAGCCATTGCCGCAACAAGGCGTGCAGCTGTTCCGGCGCCACCGGCTTGCGCAGCACCAGGTAGCCCTCTTCTTCCGCCTGGCGCAGCGCGGGCGAATCCCATTCACCGCTGACCATGGCCAGCGCGGCGTCAGGGCACAGTGCCTGCAGGCGCTGGAGCAAGGCGAACCCACTCTCGCCGGAGCGCAAACGCTGGTCGCAGAAGATGGCCTGCGGCGTGAAGCCCTGTTCCAGCCAACCCAGTGCCTCGGCACCATCGGCCGCGCAGCGCACCTGCACGCCCCAGTCCTGCAGCAGTTGCTGCCAGCCTGCGGCCACCTGCGGGTCGTCCTCCACCACCAGGCAGCGGCCCTGCAGGCCGCCCTGGCGCGCCACGGTGGCGGGCGTTGGCGCAACGACCACTGCGCTGGACGTGGCAGGCGGCAGCCGCAGCCAGAACCGCGAGCCACGCCCCAGGCGCGACACCAGGCCCAGGGGCGCATCCATCAGCTCGGCGCAGCGCGCCACCACAGCCAGGCCCAGGCCGTAGCCTGCATCGTCTGCCACGCGCGCCGAGGCACTGCGGGTGAAGGGCGAGAAGATCCGCTCGCGCTCCTCGGCGGCAACGCCGGGGCCGGTGTCCCACACCTCCACCTGCCAGTGCCCGGCGCGGCGGCGCACAGCCAGCAGCACGCCGCCACGCTGCGTGTACCGCAGCGCGTTGTGCACCAGGTTCACCACGCACTGGCGCAGCAGCATCGGGTCGGCCTGCACCCGGGCGCTGGCCGGTGGCGGGCGCAGGCGCAGCACCAGGCCCCGGGTGCGCGCAGATTCCCCCAGCAGCGTGGCGACTTCGCGCAGCAGCGGCGCCAGGGCCACCGCCTGGGGCCTTGCCTGCACGGCCCCCGCTTCGATGCGCGACAGGTCCAGCAGCGCATTGCACATCCATTGCAGCGACTGCACGCCCTGGCGCAGGTTCTGCAGCGTGGCATCCAGCGCCGGGTCCCGGTTGCGCAGCGCGATGGATTCGGCCAGCAGCCCCACGGCATGCACGGGCTGGCGCAGGTCGTGGCTGGCGGTGGCGAGGAACTGGTTCTTCACAGCCAGCGCCTGCTCGGCCTCGCCCTTGGCGGCACGGAACCGCTCCGTCAGGTCCACATTGCTCAGAAAGAACTGATGGCTGATGCTCGCATTGCGAAAGAACACGCCAAACGCCAGATGCATGGGCAACAGGTACGGCCAGTGATCGGGAAACACATAGGGCACCGACAACAGGCTGACCGCGTAGCTGGTGAAAAAGAACCGCTTGAAAACCACCAGCGCCGCCGACTGGTGCGCGGCATGCGCCGACACCACCAGCGTGGAGCCACAGATGAACACCACGCGCAGTTCAAAGGGCGTGTCGGGCCCAGCGGAGGCCGCAGAACTCATCACCAACGCGCCGTACAACGCCGCCAGCGCTTGCACACGAGGCAACCAAACGGCCAGCAGCGTTGCCGCACCGTGGCTGTCGCGCTGCTTCAGGGCCCGCTGCCACAGGCCCCAGACGCCCCACACAGCCCCCACCAGCAACAACGACGCCCCCCACCACAGCGTGAGGCCAGGGGGCCACAAGCCCAGCGAATACAGCCAGGCCAAGCCCGGCAGCCCCAGCAGCGGCATGACAGTGCAGCCGTCGCGCACCCGCATGAAGCTGTTGCCCAACAACTGCAGCTGGGCGGCGGGTGCCAGGGTGTCCCAGGAGAGCACGCGTTCGGAGTTCATCGGGCCGATGTTGGCATCTTCCCGTACCAAACACCCCCTACTTTGGGAGGGTTGCGTGTTGACGCCGGCGCGTGGCAGCGCTTGGGAGTACGTCGGGCAGCGACCAGGGCATGGCTGAGAGCGCATCTGCTGCGGCCCCACTCACAGCGCAACCGTCACCACGGCACGGAGGCAGCGGTCGCGGCGCCGACGATGGCGCCCAGCAGGCTCAGGCCAGCGCGCGCTGGATGATGATCTTCTGCACGTCGCTCGTGCCTTCGTAGATCTGGCACACACGCACGTCGCGGTAGATGCGCTCCACCGGGAAGTCGTTCACCACGCCGTAGCCGCCCAGCGTCTGGATGGCGGCGCTGCACACGCGCTCGGCCATTTCGCTGGCAAACAGCTTGGCCATGGCGGCTTCCTTCAGGCACGGGCGGCCTGCGTCGCGCAGCGCGGCGGCGTGCCAGATGAGCTGGCGCGCGGCTTCGATCTGCGTGGCGCAGTCGGCCAGGCGAAAGCCCACGGCCTGGTGGTTGAAGATGGCCGTGCCAAAACTCTCGCGCTCCTTCGAATACGCCAGCGCCGCATCGAACGCGCTGCGCGCCATGCCCACGCTCTGCGCGGCAATGCCGATGCGCCCGCCTTCGAGCGCGCCCAGGGCGATCTTGTAGCCCTCGCCCTCGGCGCCGATGAGGTTCTCGGCCGGGATGCGGCAGTTGTCGAAGTTGATCTGCGCCGTGTCGCTGCTGTGCTGGCCCAGCTTGTCTTCCAGCCGCGCGACCACATAGCCGGGGTTGTTGGTGGGCACGAGGAAGGCGCTCATGCCCTTCTTGCCCGCGCCCTTGTCGGTCACGGCGATGACGATGGCCACATGGCCGTTCTTGCCACTGGTGATGAACTGCTTGACGCCGTTGATCACATATTCGTCGCCCTGCTTGACGGCGGTGGTGCGCAGTGCGGAGGCGTCGGAACCCACATGCGGCTCGGTCAGGCAGAAGGCGCCCAGCATTTCGCCGCGCGCCAGCGGCGTGAGCCAGTCGCGCTTTTGCTGTGCATTGCCATAGCGCATGAGGATGGCGTTGACGGGGCAGTTGGTCACGCTGATGGCCGTGCTGGTGCCACCATCACCGGCGGCGATTTCTTCCAGCACCAGCGCCAGCGTCACGTAGTCCAGGTTGGCACCGCCGAACTCTTCGGGCACGCAGATGCCGTAGGCACCCAGTGCAGCCAGGCCCTGGTGCGCCTCTTTGGGGAAGTGGTGTTCCTTGTCCCAGCGCGCGGCGTGGGGCCACAGCTGTTCTTGCGCAAAGTCGCGCACCGCGTCGCGGATCATTTCCTGGTCTTGGGTCAGCAGCATGTTGTCTCCTTGGGATCGTTCGGCGCCAGCAGGCTCTGGATGTCCAGGCACCTACCGGCGAGTCAACATGCAATTTTGCCCGCGTCTGCGGGCGCGCCCGCTAAGGGCGGGCGGACTACGTGCTCCTGCGTACCCGGGGGCTAGACCAGCGAGACCTTGCCGCTGGACAGCTCGTACACGCCCCCCACGGCGCGGATGGCGCCGCTGGCCATGCGCCCGGCCAGGAGGGGTTCAGAGGTGGTCAACCGGGCCACATTGAGCCGCACGTTCTGCTCGGTGGCGGCCACCAGCAAGTTGGCGGGCTGGCGGCGCTGCGCCGCCTCGACGGCCGGGCGGATGGCGTTGACCAGCCCCGGCAGATGGCCGGGCAGCTGGGTGCCTTCCTGCACCACCTTGATGGTCGCGGAAACAGCGCCGCAGTTGCTGTGCCCGAGCACGAGGATGAGCGGCACCTGCAGAACCTCGATCGCGTATTCCATGCTGGCCAGCGCATCGTCGTTCAGGAAGTTGCCCGCCAGCCGCACCACGAACAGATCGCCGGGCCCCTGGTCAAACGCCAGCTCGGGTGCAATGCGCGAATCCGCGCAGCTCAGGATGGCCGCAAAGGGCCGCTGCCCGGTGGTGCGCGCCACCCGGCCCACCGAAAAGTCGCGCTGCGTGGAACGGCCCGCCACGTAGCGGGCATTGCCCTGCACCAGCCGCGCAAGCGCTGCGTCGGGGCCAATTCGGTTGTCGGGCAAAGGGGTGTCAGCAGCCAGCACACGGGCGCTGGAGGCCAGGGCAGCCAAGGCTGCGGCACCGCCCAGAAGGCGGCGGCGGGACGGCGCAAGCGCCGCCGGGGTAGCAAGACAATCACACATTTTTGGACTCCCGGTTGGGTTGCATGGAGCTGGCCCTCTCTTTAGCCAGCCCGCGCAGGAAGCCGTTTTCAGGCAGCCAGCGCCACGCAATTTTGCGGATCCACTCCACCGGGCGCCAGTCCAAATCTTGCATCGATCCGGCAGCCTGATAGCCGCCAGGCTACCAGTGCGTGGCGCGGCGCCCGTCGTGGTGCAGCAGGCGGCCTTTGTCGGCGGCCGTGACGCCCGCCACGGTGGCGCGCAGGCCGCGCACGCTGTCCTGCACGGTCAGCGCAGCGCCTTCGCCGCCCATGTCGGTCTGCACCCAGCCGGGGTCGATGGTGATGAGGGTGGCGTTCGGGTAGTCGTGTTGGGCGGATGCGATGGCCATGTTCAGCGCCGCCTTGCTGGTGCGGTACAGCCAGGAGCCGCTGTTGGGAACGCTGCCAATCTGCGACATGGACGAGGACAAGAAAGCGAACACGCCCTGCGCGTCGGCCACCAGGGGCGCGACCTGCGGCAGTGTCTGCATGGCGCCCAGCACGTTGGTGTGCATCACGGCATCGAAGTCCTGCTGGGTGGGCGGCGTGAGCGCATTGGGGCGGCGGATGACACCGGCCACATACCAGGCGGTCTCGATCTTTTCGCCGTCCAGTTGCCAAGCCAGCCCGCTGACGCTGGCAGGGTTGGCCACGTCCACGGTCAACACCTCGGCGCCCAGGGCCTGTACCCGCTCGCGGCCCGCATCGTCGCGCACAGTAGCGATGACGCGGCGACCCGCCTCGGTGTACTGGCGCACCAGCTCCAGCCCAATGCCGCGCGATGCGCCGATGACCAATATGGATTTCATAGAAGAAATTTGGGTGAAATTGGGCTCTAGCGCTTATCCATCAAGCGCTGAAAGCTATCAAAACAGAAGTATTCAACATCAATCCCCTCAAGCGTCGCCGAGTTGCTGCTCTTGCGCCAGTTGGGCGCGGTAGCGCTGCAGCATCGCCACTTGCGACTCGGGCTCGGTCGCAAGGCCCATCTGGTCGTGAATCATCTGGCCCATGGTGGGCAGTTGCGCGCGATCCACCTGCGCATCGGCGGACCACAGCCGCGAGCGCATGTAGGCCTTGGAGCAGTGCAGGTAGGCCTCGGCGACGCGCACTTCGATCACTATCTTTGGGCGCTGGCGCTCGGCCGTGAAGAAGTCGGTATACAGCGCTTCGTCGCGCAGGCGTGCGGTGCCATTCACCCGCAGGGTTTCATCCACACCCGGGATCATGAACAGCAGGCCGATGCGCGGGTCACTCAGCAGGTTGGTCAGGGTGTCGAGCCGGTTGTTGCCGCCCGCATCGGGCAGCAGCAGGGTGTGGGGATCGGGCGACTTCACAAAGCCCGGCGCACCGCCGCGCGGCGAGGCATCCAGCAGAGCACCATGAGCGCCACCACTGGCCACCACGCAGAACGGCGACAGGGCAATGAAGCGCTGGCAGTGCCCATCCAGCTGCGGTTGTTGCTTGCGCAGGGCCCGCTCGCCGGGGGCTGCGTACAGGGTGCGCAATTGTTCGAGCGTTTCGATCATGGTGTGGCCTGCAAGGGGTTGAAAGAATTCACGGGCAATGCACGGCAAACTCGAAATAGCCTGACCACGCGGGATCAAACGCAAAGGTCAGCTCCAGCGATTCGGCCTCGTCGCGCAGCAGCAAAGGTGCGAGCGTCTGCATGGCCAGCTGCTTGTCGCCCACGTAATACACGGCCTTGCGGCGCCCCGCGCGGGTCAGTGTGTAGGCCATGATGCCCAGCTGCGGCAGCGCGAGCAGCGTGGCTGCCTGGTCCTGCAGGTCTTGCACGGCGGCCAGCTGATCGCGGTTGCCCACGGCCAGGTCCAGGGTCAGCGCGTAGGCCAGATCGGCGCGCATGGCCACGGGGTTGGCACTGCGGTTGACCATGACAATGGCCTTGTCTTCAGCCTCGTCACCGCTGCCATCCTCATCGTCCTGCCCGCCAAACGACAAGGTCATGCCCGACCAGTCGTGCTCGCCCGCAGGGAAGTCGCTGGTGCGGCCCAGGGTGTCCACCCAATAGCGGTCGAACACCGGCACAAACTGGCTCAGGGGCACCCAGGGTGCCAGCGGGTCGGAGGCTTCCTCCACAAAATCCACCGCGCCCACCTTGACGGCGAAGTCGTATTCGCCCAGAACATGGTCGAGCATGATGAACGCCATGTTGCGCGCGTGGTCCTGGTAGTCGCTGGGGATCTCGCGGCCAAAGCGGATCTCCAGCGCGGCCTGGCCATCGTCCTGTCCGCAGGCGACCAGCACCTCCGATGTGGACAGCTCAAAGCCCTCCATGCCGATGGGAAAGTCGGGCTGCGAGGTGCGCTCGCGAAACGCGCGCAACCGGTAGTTCTGCAGCACGGGTGCGGCAGCCACCACCTCCATCAGCAACGGAAAGTTGTCTATGCTGCCGTGGGCGGTGACGATGAGATCCACCACCGCATCGCTGTCGCCGCCAGACATCTCCAGCGCCAGGCCCCTCAGGTGACGCTCGATGAGCACGTTGGCCGACTCGACCCGCTCGCGCAGAGGCTGGGCCTGGAGCGATGCCTGGGCATCGACAAATTCACGCCAGAAGGTGGTGATCTCGGGAGATGGTGCGGTCATCGCGGTCCTTGTGAAGAGATGGGAATCATCCCATCCCTCTCCATCGTCAGACCAGTTCGAGCGCCACGGCCGTGGCCTCGCCGCCGCCGATGCACAGCGTGGCCAGGCCCTTGGTCAGGCCGCGCGCCTTGAGCGCGTACATCAGCGTCACCATGATGCGTGCACCGCTGGCGCCGATGGGGTGGCCCAAAGCGCAGGCGCCGCCGTTCACATTGACCTTGTCGTGGGGCAGGTCCAGCTCCTTCATCAGCGCCATGGGCACCACCGCGAAGGCTTCATTGATCTCCCACAGCTGCACATCGCCAACCTGCCAGCCGGCCTTGGCCAGCGCCTTCTGCGTGGCCCCCAACGGGGCAGTGGCGAACCACTCGGGCTCTTGCGCATGCGTGGCGTGGCTCACGATGCGGGCCAGGGGCTTGCAACCCAGCTTCTTCGCGGTGGATTCGCGCATCATCACCAGCGCGGCGGCGCCATCGTTGATGCTGGAGCTGGACGCGGCGGTGATGGTGCCGTCCTTCTTGAAGGCGGGCTTGAGTGTGGCGATTTTTTCGAGCTTGACCTTGCCGGGGCCTTCGTCCACCGACACCACGGTCTCGCCCGCGCGGGTCTTGACGGTCACTGGGACGATCTCGGCCGCGAAAGCGCCGGACTCGGTGGCCGCCTTGGCGCGCTGCACGCTGGCGGTGGCAAACGCGTCCTGCTGCTCGCGGGTGAACTGGTACTTGGCGGCGCAGTCTTCGCCAAAGGTGCCCATGCTGCGGCCCGCTTCGTAAGCGTCTTCCAGGCCGTCGAGCATCATGTGATCAAAGATGCGGTCATGGCCCAGTCGGTAGCCGCCCCGGCCTTTTTGCAGCAGGTAGGGAGCGTTGGTCATGCTCTCCATGCCGCCTGCCACCATGACGTCGTGCGTGTCGGCCAGCAGCATGTCATGCGCCATCATCGCGGCCTTCATGCCCGATCCGCACATCTTGCTGAGCGTGACGGCGCCAGCGCCCTTAGGCAGGCCGCCCTTGAACGCCGCCTGGCGCGCGGGTGCCTGGCCCTGCCCAGCCATCAGGCAGTTGCCGAACAGCACTTCGCCCACGGCGTCAGGCGACACACCGGCACGCTCGATGGCGGCCTTGATGGCGGCGCCGCCCAGGTCGTGCGCGGCCAGGCTGGAAAAGTCGCCCTGCAGCGAGCCCATGGGGGTGCGTGCGGCGCCGACGATGACGATGGGGTCTTGGGTGGATGCAGACATGGTGATGGTCTCCTGTGAAATGGTTCGGATGAAATGTTGGGGAGGGGTGAATGCTGGGGGCTACCGGACTGCTGAGCCATGCGCAAAGCGCCGGTCTGTGTCGTAGGGAAAGACGTCAAACATGTGGCCCGCCCGGATGCGTTCCTGGTGCGACTGCCAGAAGGCAGCGTCGAGCAGATCGGCGTGGTGCTGCATGAACACCTCGCGCACGGCATCGTTGCCGAGCAGGAAGGGGCCGAAGGTTTCAGGGAACACATCGCGCGGGCCGACGCTGTACCAGACCTCGCCGCTCATTTCCTCTTCTTCATTGCGCGGCGTGGGCACGCGGCGGAAGTTGCAGTCGGTGAGGTATTCGATTTCGTCGTAGTCGTAGAACACAACCTTGCCGTTGCGCGTGACGCCAAAGTTCTTCCAGAGCATGTCGCCCGGGAAGATGTTGGCGGCCACGAGGTCCTTGATGGCGTTGCCGTATTCGATGACGCTGTGCTCCATCTGCTGGCGCGCGCGCGGGTCTGACAGGCCGGTGTCGAAGGCTTCCTGCAGGTAGATGTTGAGCGGGATCATGCGCCGCTCGATATACAGGTGCTTGATGATCACCTCCGTCTGGCCGTCGCCATCACGGTCGCTGATTTCGAGCTGGCTGGGGGCGAACTTCTCGATCTCGGCAATGAGGGCATCGTCGAACCGGCTGCGCGGAAAGGCCACCTCGCTGTATTCGAGCGTGTCGGCCATGCGGCCCACGCGGTCGTGCTGCTTGACCAGCAGGTACTTGGCCTTGACCTGCTCGCGCGTGGTTTCCTTCTGGTGCGGGAAGTAGTCCTTGATGAGCTTGAACACGAAGGGAAAGCTCGGCAGGTCGAACACCAGCATCACCATGCCCTTGATGCCGGGCGCGATGCGGAACTGGTCGCTGGAGTGCTTCAGGTGGTACAGAAAGTCGCGGTAGAACAGCGTCTTGCCCTGCTTGGCCAGGCCCAGGGCGTTGTAGATCTCGGCCCGCGGCTTGCGCGGCATGAGGCTGCGCAGGAACTGCACGTAGGCGCTGGGCACCTCCATGTCGACCATGAAGTAGGCGCGTGCGAAGCTGAACAGCATCTGCATGTCATCTTCGCCAAACAGGGCCGCGTCGATAAACAGCCTGCCGTTGTCGTCGTGCAGGATGGGCAGCGCAAACGGCACTTCGTTGAAGCCGTTGATGATCTTGCCCACGACATAGGCGCCTTTGTTGCGAAAGAACAGGCTGGTGAGCACCTGGATCTGGAAGTTGGCGCGCAGCCTCACTTTGTCGAGCCGGCCTCGCATAGCGCCCACCACGCAGGCGGTGTCTCGGCCCAAGTCCGCAAATTCACGCTGCAGCTGGAAGTTCTCGATGATGACCTGGAAGGTCTCGCCCAGCGTGTCTCGCGACGGGTAATAGGCGCGGTAGGTGGGGCGCGCTGCGGGCTCTTCGTTTTCGATGTATTCGGTACTGACCGCAGGCCGCACAAAGATGAAGTCGTTGTGGAAATGCGTGCGGTGCAGGATCTTGGTGGTGACCGAGTTGAAGAAGGTCTCGGCCAGTTCGGGCTGGTGGTGGTTGACCAAGAGGCCGATGTAGTGCAGCTTGACCTGGTGCCACACGTCCATGGGCTGTGCACCCGCCTCGAACTCTTTCTCTAACCTGCGCACACACTCTTTCACGCGCAGGTCGTAGAACTCGATACGCTCGCGCTGGGCCCGCTGCTGGCCGTGCCAGTCGCCGGTTTCAAAGCGGTGCTTGGCCCGCGCGGACTCGGTGCGGAACAACCGGTAGTGCCGGTTGAAGCCATCCATCATGGCCTTGGCAATGCCGTAGGCCTGGGGAGCGTCAAGCCGTTGCGGGAACATGGCGGGTGCTCTGCCGTTGAGGGGATGCGGTGGTTGGCTATTGCCTTTTGACGGCAGCCACACCGGCGATTGCGGCCTTGTACAGCGAGTCCAGGCCTTCGGTGCTGCCCACGGACATGTGCAGGTTGTTGATGAGACCATCCTTGAGCCCATAACACCAGCCGTGCAGCGTAACCTTCTGGCCCCGGCCCCAGGCGTCGAGCATCACCGTGGTCTGGGCAATGTTGACGACCTGCTCGATGGCATTGAGTTCGCACAACACGTCATGGCGCCACTCTGGGGCGGTGGCGGCAATCAGGTCACGGTGGCGGTCGCGCACATCCTGCACATGCCGGATCCAGTTGTCGGCCAAGCCGACGCGCGTACCCTCCAACGCCGCCAGCACGCCACCACAGCCGTAGTGCCCCACCACCATCAGGTGCTCGATGTGCAACTGATCCACCGCGTACTGGATGGTGGACAGGCAGTTCAGGTCGGTAGGCACAACAACGTTGGCCACATTGCGGTGCACAAACACTTCACCGGGCTCCAGGCCGGTGATCTGGTTGGCAGGCACCCGGCTGTCGGAGCAACCGATCCACATGTACTTGGGCTTTTGCTGCGCCAGCAGGCTGGTGAAAAAGCCGGGCCGCTCGCGCTCCATCTGGGCCGCCCAGGCGCGGTTGTGAACAAACAGGTCTTCGATGGAGGAGGGCATGTTGTCCTTGGGTCTCAATGATTAGATAGAAGCTCAGCAGGTTTCAGCAAACAGCTCACGGCCGATCAGCATGCGACGAATTTCGCTCGTGCCCGCACCAATCTCGTACAGCTTGGCATCGCGCCACAGGCGGCCCAGCGGGTATTCGTTGATGTAACCGTTGCCACCATAAATCTGCACGCCTTCGCCCGCCATCCAGGTGGCTTTCTCGGCACACCAGAGGATCACGCTGGCGCAATCCTTGCGCACTTGGCGCACATGGTCGGTGCCGAGCATATCGAGGTTCTTGGCCACCGTGTAGGCAAACGATCGCCCCGCCTGCAGCACGGTGTACATGTCGGCCACCTTGCCCTGGATGAGCTGGAACTCGCCAATGCTCTGGCCGAACTGCTTGCGGTCGTGAATGTAAGGGATCACGTTGTCCATCACGGACTGCATGATGCCCAGCGGGCCACCGGTCAGCACCGCACGTTCGTAGTCCAGGCCACTCATGAGCACCTTCGCGCCCTGGTTCAGGCCACCGAGCACGTTCTCTGCGGGCACCTCGACGTCCTGGAACACCAGCTCGCCCGTATGGCTGCCGCGCATGCCCAGCTTGTCGAGCTTCTGCGCGATCGAAAAGCCCTTCATACCCTTCTCGATCAGGAAGGCGGTCACACCGCGCGCGCCCAACTCAGGCTCGGTCTTGGCATACACCACCAGGGTGTCTGCATCAGGGCCGTTAGTGATCCACATCTTGCTGCCATTGAGCACGTAGTAGCCGCCCTTGTCCTCGGCCTTGAGCTTCATGCTGATCACGTCGGAGCCCGCGCCGGGTTCGCTCATGGCCAGCGCGCCCACGTGTTCGCCGCTGATGAGCTTGGGCAGGTACTTGGCTTTTTGTGCCTCGCTGCCGTTGCGGTTGATCTGGTTCACGCACAGGTTGCTGTGGGCGCCATAAGACAAGCCCACCGAGGCGCTAGCGCGCGAGATTTCTTCCATGGCCACCATGTGGGCCAGGTAGCCCATGGCTGCGCCGCCGTATTGCTCGGGCACCGTGATGCCGAGTACGCCCAAGTCGCCCATCTTGCGCCACAGGTCCATGGGGAACTGGTCATTGCGGTCAATCTCCGCCGCGCGGGGGGCGATCTCAGCCTGTGCGAAGTCGCGCACGGCGTCGCGCAGGGCGTCGATGTCCTCGCCCAGTTGGAAGTTCAGGCCGGGAAGGTTGGCGGGAATGCTCATGGGGGATGTCTCCTCGTAAAAGGTAGGGAAATGGGCCGGATTCAGCCCTGAATGTTGTCGCGTCCTGTGACCGCCATGAGGGTGCACCCCATGGTGGCGATGAGTTTTTCTTGGCTGCCGTCGATGGCGAAAGCGCGGCCTTCGCACACGGTGATGGTGCGGCCGGGCTTCAGCACCCGCCCTTCCATGCGAAATCGCTCGCCCTTGGCGGGGGCCAGCAAATTGATCTTGAACTCGATGGTGAGCACGGCAGCGTCGGCCGCCATCAGGGTGAAACCGGCATATCCACACGCCGAATCCAGCGCTGTGGCCACCATGCCCGCATGGAGAAATCCGTGCTGCTGGGTCAGCCCGACCGCCCAAGGGAGTTTGATGTCCACAGCACCTGGCGCCACAAGGCCCAGCGAGGCGCCAAGGGTCTGCATGGCTCCCTGGCGCGCAAAACTGTCGCGCACGCGGTCGGCAAAGTCAGCGCAACGCGGCTCAAGGGGGGGCGTGCTCACAACAGTCTCCTGATTTACGTTTACGTAAACGTCAATTATGAATCAATTTTGCTTTTCTACCTTGGCCAGCAGCGAGCGCGCCTCTTCTTCGTGCTCGCGCACCTCTTCCAGGTTGGCCTGCAAATCGGCCATCTGCTCTTCGAGCTGCTTGCGATGGACCACCAACACGTCGAGGAATTTGCGCAGCTGAACGCCCGTATCACGGGGGCTGTCATAAAGGTCAATGATCTCCTTGGCTTCCGTCAGTGACAGGCCCAGGCGCTTGGCCCGCAGCGTCAGGCGGAGCCGGGTGCGGTCGCGTGCGCTGTACACGCGGTTGCGTCCGGCAGATCCAGTGCGCTCAGGCTGCAGCAGGCCCATGTCTTCATAAAAACGGATCGCCCGGGTGGTGAGATCGAACTCTTTGGCAAGGTCGCTGATGGTGTAAGTATTGGCCATGGTGGGTGCTGCACACAGCAGTATCGGTTTCGCGCAGGAGACAGCCCGGTGGCGGCAGCTCCCTACAATGCATCGAATGCATGACGTTTACGTTAACGTCAATGCTAACCCATCACACCTTCGCCATGAACCCACTCGAACACCAGATCCACTACCCGCTGGGCGACGCGCTCCCTTCCGAGGGCGGCTCCATCGAGATCGCGCCGGGAGTCCACTGGATTCGCATGGGTCTTCCCTTTGCACTGGATCACATCAATCTGTGGCTGCTGCGCGACCGACAACTGGGCGCTGGCGGTGTCATGCTGGACGGGTGGACCGTGGTGGACTGCTGTATCGACAGTGCTGCGACCCGTGCGCAGTGGGAGCAGATTTTCGTGAACTGCCTGGGTGGCTTACCTATCTTGCGCGTCATCGTGACCCACATGCATCCAGACCATATCGGCTTGGCCCATCGGCTGTGCGAGCGATGGGATGTGCGCTTGTGGATCAGTGCCACCGACTACAACGTGGCTCGGGTCGCTGTCTATGACCCGCAAGGGTTTGGCGGAGAAGCAGGGGCGGACTTTTATGCGCTGCATGGCGCACAAGACCCATCCTTTTTAGCCCATGTACGTGGGCGCGCATCGTATTTCCCGACCCTCGTTCCCGCGCTGCCACTCCGCTTTCGCCGAATCATGGATGGAGACACGCTGGACATCGGGGGCCGGGCGTGGCGTTGCATCAGCGGCTACGGACACGCGCCCGAGCATATGGCGCTGTTTTGTGCTGAGTTGACCACCTTGATCAGCGGTGACATGGTGCTACCGCGCATCTCGACCAATGTCAGCGTCCATGCCAGCGAGCCCGAAGCCAATCCACTGCAGTTGTTCTTGACTTCGCTGTTGCGGTATCTGGATCTGCCGGAAAGCACATTGGTGCTCCCATCGCATGGCAAGCCGTTTATAGGCTTGGCCACACGCATTGCCCAATTGCAAGACCACCACCGGGAACGGCTCTCGGAGATCTTGCAAGCAGCCCATGATCGTGCCTTGAGCGCTGCAGATACTTTGCCGATTCTCTTTCAACGCAAGCTGGACACCCATCAGATGACTTTTGCCATGGGTGAGGCACTGGCGCATCTGCACCATCTGTGGATGGATGGGAAGTTGGAGCGCTTTCTCGACCAAGCCGGGGTGCAGAGATTTCGCGCACCGAACGGTGGATAGACGTATCCAATACCTCAACGACATGCGCTCATTGAGTGGCCAACGAATGCCAAGCCCAACCCGGCACGCGTATAAATGCTGATCAAGGCCTACAAGGCTTGTGAGATGTCGCGCACGCCTGGTCGGCACAAGTAGTCTGAGACGGGCTAGTTGGGCTGTTGAACCGGAACGCATTGAGCAGTCCGCTGCACTTGATGCATTTTGGGATCCCCCAAAGCAAAAAACCCCAGTCATATCTGACTGGGGTTTTCTGGGCTGTAAGAGCCTGACGATGACCTACTTTCACACGGGAACCCGCACTATCATCGGCGCAAAGTCGTTTCACTGTCCTGTTCGGGATGGGAAGGAGTGGTACCAACTTGCTATGGTCATCAGGCATAACTGGGTGCTGAGCTGTTCGAGGAACAGCCTAGCGAATTCATAGAGTTTGGAATCAGATTTTTGTGTCTTTTGACTGCGTCAACTTGGCATAACAATCTTTGAGCTTTTCACACATTCCTTACGGTTTGCATATTGGCTATCAAAGTTATAGGGTCAAGCCGCACGAGCAATTAGTATCAGTTAGCTTAACGCATTACTGCGCTTCCACACCTGACCTATCAACGTCCTGGTCTTGAACGACTCTTTAGGGGGCTCAAGGCCCCGGCAGATCTCATCTTGAAACGAGTTTCCCGCTTAGATGCTTTCAGCGGTTATCTCTTCCACACTTAGCTACTCGGCAATGCCACTGGCGTGACAACCGATACACCAGAGGTGTGTCCACTCCGGTCCTCTCGTACTAGGAGCAGGCTTCCTCAAATCTGCAGCGCCCACGGAAGATAGGGACCAAACTGTCTCACGACGTTTTAAACCCAGCTCACGTACCTCTTTAAATGGCGAACAGCCATACCCTTGGGACCGGCTACAGCCCCAGGATGAGATGAGCCGACATCGAGGTGCCAAACACCGCCGTCGATATGAACTCTTGGGCGGTATCAGCCTGTTATCCCCAGAGTACCTTTTATCCGTTGAGCGATGGCCCTTCCATACAGAACCACCGGATCACTATGTCCTGCTTTCGCATCTGCTCGACTTGTCAGTCTCGCAGTTAAGCACGCTTATGCCATTGCACTATCGTCACGATGTCCGACCGTAACTAGCGTACCTTCGAACTCCTCCGTTACGCTTTGGGAGGAGACCGCCCCAGTCAAACTGCCTACCATGCACTGTCCCCGATCCAGATAATGGACCTAGGTTAGAACCTCAAACACACCAGGGTGGTATTTCAACGTTGGCTCCATGAGATCTAGCGACCTCACTTCAAAGCCTCCCACCTATCCTACACAGATCTGTTCAAAGTCCAATACAAAGCTACAGTAAAGGTTCATGGGGTCTTTCCGTCTTTCCGCGGGGAGATTGCATCATCACAAACATTTCAACTTCGCTGAGTCTCAGGAGGAGACAGTGTGGCCATCGTTACGCCATTCGTGCAGGTCGGAACTTACCCGACAAGGAATTTCGCTACCTTAGGACCGTTATAGTTACGGCCGCCGTTTACTGGGACTTCAATCAAGAGCTTGCACCCCATCATTTAATCTTCCAGCACCGGGCAGGCGTCACACCCTATACGTCCACTTTCGTGTTTGCAGAGTGCTGTGTTTTTATTAAACAGTCGCAGCCACCGATTTTTTGCAACCCCGTTGGGCTCGCCTTGTACAGGTTCACCTACTTGGGGCATACCTTCTCCCGAAGTTACGGTATCAATTTGCCGAGTTCCTTCTCCTGAGTTCTCTCAAGCGCCTTAGAATACTCATCTCGCGCACCAGTGTCGGTTTGCGGTACGGTCGTCAATAGCTGAAGCTTAGTGGCTTTTCCTGGAAGCAGGGTATCACTCACTTCGTCTGCAAGCAGACTCGTTATCACCCCTCATCTAAGCCCGGCGGATTTGCCTACCAGGCACGACTACAGGCTTGAACCAACATATCCAACAGTTGGCTGAGCTAACCTTCTCCGTCCCCACATCGCACTATTGATCGGTACAGGAATATTGACCTGTTTCCCATCAGCTACGCATCTCTGCCTCGCCTTAGGGGCCGACTCACTCTACGCCGATGAACGTTGCGTAGAAAACCTTGCGCTTACGGCGAGGGGGCTTTTCACCCCCTTTAACGCTACTCATGTCAGCATTCGCACTTCTGATACCTCCAGCATCCGTTACCAGACACCTTCACAGGCCTACAGAACGCTCTCCTACCACGTGCAATAAATTGCACATCCGCAGCTTCGGTAACTGGCTTAGCCCCGTTACATCTTCCGCGCAGGACGACTCGATCAGTGAGCTATTACGCTTTCTTTAAATGATGGCTGCTTCTAAGCCAACATCCTGACTGTTTTAGCCTTCCCACTTCGTTTCCCACTTAGCCAATTTTAGGGACCTTAGCTGGCGGTCTGGGTTGTTTCCCTCTTGAGTCCGGACGTTAGCACCCGGTGCTCTGTCTCCCAAGCTGTACTCGTCGGTATTCGGAGTTTGCATAGGTTTGGTAAGTCGCCATGACCCCCTAGCCTAAACAGTGCTCTACCCCCGACGGTAATACTTGAGGCACTACCTAAATAGTTTTCGGAGAGAACCAGCTATTTCCAAGTTTGTTTAGCCTTTCACCCCTATCCACAGCTCATCCGCTAGTTTTGCAACACTAGTCGGTTCGGACCTCCAGTACCTGTTACGGCACCTTCATCCTGGCCATGGATAGATCACTTGGTTTCGGGTCTACACCCAGCGACTGATTCGCCCTATTCGGACTCGATTTCTCTACGGCTTCCCTATTCGGTTAACCTTGCCACTGAATGTAAGTCGCTGACCCATTATACAAAAGGTACGCAGTCACCCTTGCGGGCTCCTACTTTTTGTAAGCATGCGGTTTCAGGATCTATTTCACTCCCCTCCCGGGGTTCTTTTCGCCTTTCCCTCACGGTACTGGTTCACTATCGGTCGATTACGAGTATTTAGCCTTGGAGGATGGTCCCCCCATATTCAGACAGGATTTCTCGTGTCCCGCCCTACTTTTCTCTAGCTTAGTACCACACGTCTGTTTTCGCATACAGGGCTATCACCTGCTATGGCCGGACTTTCCATTCCGTTTTGCTAACAGTCGTGCTATCACTAGAAGGCTCTTCCGATTTCGCTCGCCACTACTTTCGGAATCTCGGTTGATGTCTTTTCCTCGAGCTACTGAGATGTTTCAGTTCACCCGGTTCGCCTCGCATACCTATGTATTCAGTATGCGATACCTCTTGCGAGGTGGGTTTCCCCATTCAGAAATCTCCGGATCAAAGCTTATTTGCCAGCTCCCCGAAGCTTATCGCAGGCTATCACGTCTTTCGTCGCCTGTAATCGCCAAGGCATCCACCACATGCTCTTAGTCACTTGACCCTATAACTTTGACGTTTCTTTCGAAACATCGCCATCTAATCTTTCAAGGACTTGCCAGGTCTTTCACCTGACGCGTTATGCCGTAAACAACTTCAACTCTTTCGAGTTGTCATCGTATTACTTAAGAATTTCAAACTAGGTTTGAATATTCGTTTTGACGCAATCAAAAATTCTTGTTGCTAGCGGCACGGTCTGCACTAAACCTTTACGAATGTG